>NZ_BAAGYY010000013.1:0-510292 GCF_054779015.1 Flindersiella endophytica | reverse complement strand
CGGGTCGGACACTCAGGGCTCGGAACCGGGGGCTTCCCGGCCCCTCACCCGCCGGACGCGCCACCGAAGGTTTAGCCGACGCTGCCCAGGGCCGCAAGGCTGCCGGCCTTCGGTCTGCTTTGGTTTTGGCCTTGCGCCCCTGGGCATCGCCGGCCAAATGCAAGCATGTCGCGTCCGACGGGTGGGGTTCCGGGAAGCCAGGAATCAGACTGTGCTGGCGCACAGGCCAGGCACGCGTCGAACAACGCCGACCGGCCCACCATCCGACGAAAGCATGCCGTAGTGGAGGCCGCGACGCCGGCCACGCCCGAAAACGGCAACCGGGCCACTGGGACAGGCCCCCGACAAAGACAGACCCCAGCCCCTGGGACACCCCCAGCCCGTACGCCTACGCGAACTCGCCGAGCGTCTTCTCCACCTCAGCCAGCCAAGCCCTCCGCGCCTCCAGCGCCTCCTGGGCCTGCCGTTCCTTCCGCGCGTCCCCTCGGGTGCGCGCCTTCTCGACGTCGCGCTCCAGTTCGGCGATGGAGTCATGCAGCTGCGTCAACGTCGCGTTCGCCCGAGCCCGCGTCTCGGGGTTCGTCCGCCGCCACTCGGAGGACTCCGACGCCTTGATCGCCTCGTCGACCTTCCGCAGCCGCCCCTCGACAGACCGGACAGCAGTCTTCGGTACCCGCCCGACGGCGTCCCAGCGCTCGAGGATCCCTCGGTACGCCTCCCGCGCCGACCGATGGTCACGCACCGGAAGCAGCGCCTCCGCCTCGGTGAGCAGCTCTTCTTTGACCTCCAGGTTGGCGCTGAACTCCGTGTCCTGCGCCGCCTGCGTCTCGTTCCGCGCCGCGAAGAAGCGGTCCTGGGCCGCCCGGAACCGCTTCCACAGCTGGTCCTCGACATCCCGCGGAGCGGCGCCGGCCGCCTTCCACCGCGCCATCAGGTCACGGAAGCGTCCGGAAGTCCGGCCCCACTCGGTCGAGTCGGAGAGCTCTTCGGCCTCCTTGACCAGCTGTTCCTTGACCACCCGGGAGTCTTCGCGCTTCGCGTTGAGCTCCGCGAAGTGCTGCTTGCGCCGCCGTGTGTAGGCCGTCCGAGCGGTCGAGAAGGTACGCCACAGCTGGTCGTCGGTCGCCTTGTCGAGGCGGGGGAGCGCCTTCCACTGGTCGAGCAACTCCCGGAACCGGCCCACACCGTGCCGCCAGTCGGAGCCGGCCGCCAGCGTCTCCGCTTCGGCCGCGATCGCCTGCTTGGCAGTGCGAGCCTCGTCGAGCTGGCGCTTGCGCTCCTCCCGCCGTTCGACACGGCGCTTGGACACCACCTCGTCGAGCGCCGACAGGCGGCGCAGGAGCGCGTCGAGATCTCCGACCGCCTGGGCCTGCTCGACGTTGCGGCGCTCCTTGCGCAGCGACTTCTCCGCGTCGTCGGGCGCGAGCACACCGCTTTCGAGCCGGGATGCCAGCAGTTCGATCTCAACGCTGAGAGCTTCGTACTTGCGGCGGTAGAAGGCCAGGGCCCCCTCCGGATCGCCGACCTGCCAGGACCCCACGGCACGTTCGCCGTCGGCGGTGCGGACGTAGACCGTCCCATCGTCGTCGACTCGGCCCCAGGGCTCCTCAGAGGTTGCGCTCACTGCTTCTCCATGGCTTGTGCACAAGTGTCACGTAACAGTGACCTTGACATCTTGGACGATCAGTTGTGTCCCGGGTCGGCCGCCCCCGAAGCTTTTACCGAATCTCCGCGAGCCGTCCGAACGTTGACTTCTCACCGTACGTGATGACGGCCCTGCTGCCGCCATGATTTTCCGAACCGAGACCGCCGGCCTGCCGCTTGTCATCGCGCGCCCGTGGCGGTCGGCGAAGGCGAAGCCTTCGGGGTGGTCGAGGTCGTCGGCGTGGGTGTCGTCAGCAGCGGCAGGTCCACGGGTACGGACGGCGTCGCGGCCGGCGTGGTCGCGGTCGTCGACGGGTTGGGCGCTGCTGTCCCGTCGTCCCGGACCGCCCACCAGACGCCCATCGAACCGAGTCCGACCGCGAGAACCGCCACCACGGCACCCCCGATGACGCCCCGGCGCCTGGCCTTGCGGCGCTGCTCCACCCGGCGTGCTTGCTGGCGTTCCCACTTCTGCCTGGCCAGTGCCCGCTGACGCTGCTTCTTGTTGACCACGTATACCCGTCCCCTGCTTATCCCTACGAGTCTCTGACAGACATACCTTCCGGCTGTGACGACGGAGAGTCAGTCTAGGGGTTGGAGCTTGTGTTGCTGGGGGTGAATCCGCAGCAGTCCCCGCCGTTTAGGCTGTGACCGACCAGTAGGACGGGTGGCTGTGCCGGCGAGGCTCGGTCAGAAGCCCGACAAATGCGCGCAAAGAGGACTGACTGTGCTCCTGACCGCCTTCGGGGTCGAGGGTCGCCCCCGGGTTTGGTACGGCCCGACCGGAGTGTTCGCCGCGAACTGTTATGTAGTCGCGACCGAACCCGGCGCCGAGTGCGTGGTCATCGACCCCGGCCAGGATGCCGCCCCCGTGGTCGCCGAGACCGTACGCGAGTACAGGCTCAAACCAGTTGCGGTCCTGCTGACCCATGGGCACATTGACCACATGTGGTCGGTGCTGCCGGTGACCGGCGCCTACGACGCGACGTGCTGGGTGCACGCCGCTGACCGGCCCATGCTCGCCGACCCGCTGGCCGGCCTGCCGAAGGAGTGGGCCGGAGCGCTGCTCGGTGGCGGTGAGACGTTCGCCGAGCCCGACGACGTTCGTGAGCTCGCCGACGAGACGGTGCTCGAACCGGCCGGTCTGAGGTTCGTCGTCGACTACACCCCTGGCCATACCAGGGGGTCGGTGACGTTCCGCGTGCCCAGCGACGACCCAGCCGGCGACGAGCACAGTCCCGAGCTGATGTTCGCCGGCGATCTGTTGTTCGCTGGCTCGATCGGACGCACCGACCTGCCGGGCGGTGACCATCCGGCGATGCTGCGCAGCCTTGCGACCAAGGTGCTGCCGCTCGACGACCGGACCGTGGTGCTGCCCGGCCACGGCGACCAGACGACCATCGGCCGGGAACGCCGCACCAATCCCTATCTGCAGGGTCTCGCGGCGTAACGCTTACCAAAGGACAATCCCGGCGCCCGCACAGGAGCGACGTACACAAACAATGAGCAAACCGACACCGCTATCGGGCTATCCCGAATGGCTGCCCGCCGACCGCATCGTCGAGCAGGCACTGCTCGACCGGCTGCGGTCCACGTTCGAGCTCTACGGCTTCGCGTCGATCGAGACGCGCGCAGTCGAGCCGCTGGACCGCCTGCTGTCCAAGGGCGAGACCGACAAGGAGATCTACCTCCTGCGCCGGCTGCAGTCCGACGACAGCTCCGACGACGGTGACATTTCCGGGGGCCTTGGCCTGCACTTCGACATGACCGTGCCGTTCGCGCGGTACGTCCTGGAGAACGCCGGCAAACTGCAGTTCCCGTTCCGCCGCTACCAGATCCAGCGCGCCTGGCGCGGCGAACGCCCGCAGGAGGGCCGCTACCGCGAGTTCACCCAGGCCGACATCGACATCGTCGACAAGGACAGCCTCCCGTTCCACTACGAGGTCGAGCTGCCGCTCGTGGTCGCCGAGGCGCTCGCCGGGTTGCCGCTGCCGCCGATCCTGATCCAGACCAACAACCGCAAGATCCCCGAGGGGTTCTACCGCGGCCTCGGCATCAAGGACACCCAAGCCGTCCTGCGTACGGTCGACAAGCTCGACAAGATCGGCCCCGACAACGTGGCCGCCGCCCTGGTCGAGCAGGGCTGCACCGAGGCCCAGGCCCGGGCCTGCCTGACGCTGGCGGAGATCTCCAGCCCGGACGGCTCGTTCGCCGACCGGGTACGCGCGCTCGGCGTTTCCGACCCCCTGCTCGACGAGGGCCTGGAAGAGCTGACCCGCGTCGTCGAAACCGCGGCGGAGTACGCCCCCGGCCTGCTGGTCGCCGACCTGCGGATCGCGCGCGGGCTCGACTACTACACCGGCACGGTCTACGAGACGCTGCTGTCGGGCCACGAAGGACTCGGCTCGATCTGCTCCGGCGGCCGCTACGACTCGCTCGCCACGGACACCTCCTCGGCGGCGAACACGACGTACCCCGGTGTCGGCATCTCGGTCGGCGTCACCCGTCTGATGGGCCGGATCGTCGGCAAGGGCCTGCTGACCGCCACCCGCTCGGTCCCGACCTGCGTGCTGGTCGCGCTACCCGACGCGGAGTCCCGTCCGGCCTCCATGCGGATCGCGGCGGCCCTGCGTGCCCGCGGCATCCCGGCCGAGGTCATGCCCGAGCCCAGCAAGTACGGCAAGCAGATCCGCTTCGCCGACCGCCGGGGCATACCGTACGTCTGGTTCCCCCAGGCCGATGGCGGCAACGAGGTCCGCGACATCCGCTCCGGCGACCAGGTGCGGGCTGATGCCGAGACCTGGATGCCACCAGTGGAAGACTTGCGCCCGCACATCTCAGGAACAGGAGTTTGAGTGATTCGTACGCATGAATGCGGTTCCGTACGCGCCGGCCAGATCGGCGAGATCGTCACTCTCACCGGTTGGGTGGCCCGGCGCCGCGACCACGGGGGAGTGGCATTCATCGACCTGCGCGATGCCTCGGGCATCGTGCAGGTGGTGATCCGCGACGAGAGTGCGGCGCACGGGCTGCGGCAGGAGTACTGCCTGCGGATCGTCGGCGAGGTCAACCGCCGACCCGAGGGCAACGAGAACCCCAACCTGCCCACGGGCGAGGTCGAGGTCGTGGCCTCCGAGGTCGACGTGCTGAGCACGGCCGCGCCACTCCCGTTCCCGGTGGAGGAGCACCACGCCACGCCGGTGAACGAGGAGATCCGGCTGAAGTACCGCTACCTCGACCTCCGCCGCGCCGAGATGGCCGCGAACCTCCGGCTTCGTTCCAAAGTCACGCACCTGATCCGCGACGTCATGGACGAGAACGACTTCCTCGACGTCGAGACGCCCTACCTCACCCGCTCCACTCCGGAGGGCGCCCGCGACTTCCTGGTGCCGGTGCGCCTGCAGCCAGGGCACTGGTACGCCCTGCCGCAGTCGCCGCAGCTGTTCAAGCAGCTGCTGATGGTCGCCGGCCTGGAGCGCTACTACCAGATCGCGCGCTGCTTCCGCGACGAGGACTTCCGCGCCGACCGGCAGCCGGAGTTCACCCAGCTCGACGTCGAGATGTCGTTCGGCTCGCAGGACGACATCATCGCCCTCACCGAGCAGGTGCTCGCCAAGCTGTGGTCGGAGGTAGCGGGCTATGACATCAAGCTGCCAATTCCGCGAATGACATATGCCGAAGCAATGCGCCGGTACGGCATTGACCGTCCGGATTTGCGCTTTGGGTGCGAATTGGTCGATTTCACGGAGTATTTCTCGCAAACACCGTTCCGCGTTTTTCAGGGCAAGGAACATGTCGGCGCGGTCGTCATGCCGGGCGGCGCCTCCCAGGCCCGCAAGGAGCTCGACGCGTGGCAGGAGTGGGCGAAGTCCCGGGGCGCCAAGGGACTCGCGTACGTTCTGGTCGGTTCGGACGGCGAGCTGTCAGGTCCGGTGGCCAAGAACCTCTCGGACTCCGAGCGCGCCGGCCTGGCCGACCACGCCGGTGCCAAGCCCGGCGACTGTGTCTTCTTCGCCGCCGGCAGCCGGTCCGAGGCGCTCGGGCTGCTGGCCGCCACCCGGTTGGAAATAGGCGAACGCTGTGGCCTGATCGACCACGACCGCTGGGAGTTCGTCTGGGTCGTCGACGCACCCATGTTCGAGAAGATCGAGCTGCCCGACGGGTCGGCCGGCTGGACGGCGATCCACCATCCGTTCACGGCTCCCAGCGCCGAGTGGGCGGACCGCTTCGCCGACGACCCCGGCCAGGCGTTGTCGCAGGCCTACGACATCGTGCTGAACGGCACTGAGCTGGGCGGCGGCTCGATCCGTATCCACGACAGCGCGATGCAGCAGCGTGTGTTCGAGGTGATCGGGCTGTCGGAGGAGGAGGCCAGGAGCCAGTTCGGCTTCCTGCTCGAGGCGTTCGCCTACGGTCCTCCGCCCCACGGCGGCATCGCGATGGGCCTCGACCGGGTATGCGCTCTGCTGGCCGGCACCGAGTCGATCCGCGACGTGATCGCGTTCCCGAAGACGGCTTCGGGGTCCGATCCGCTGACCGGAGCACCGTCTGTGATCACGCCTGCCCAACGCAAGGAGGCCGGTATCGACGCGCCTCCTGCGAAGACGGGTGGGGAAAGCACAGCCAAGCCGGTTTCGTAAAGTGTCAACGCGTGCACTTTTTGTGATGTCAAGCGTTTACAAATCGTAACCCGGGTTTTGGTGCCATCAGAAACGCGATCGTTTAGTGTCTTGCGACAGATGGGCCAAAGACCCCTGGCTCGCGGGGCAGGAAGGCAGACAGGCAGCTAATGGCTGAACCATTGCTCGATGTAGCGGTAGAAGGGCCGGGGACCCCGGTCAGGCAAGCATCGGCAGTCGAGAGCAAGTCGCCGACCCGCATCGCCTTCGAGCGACTGCGCAAGGACAAGATCGCTGTGGTCTGCGCCGTGGTGGTCATCGTCTTCATCCTGATCGCGTTCCTCGCTGACGTCCTGATCAAGATCACCCACACCAACCTCGACCAGAACTACATCCTGATCGACCCGCAGACCTCGTTGCCGAAGATCGGCTGGTCGGCGGAGCACCCGTTCGGGGTCGAGCCGCGCACGGGCCGCGACATCTTCGCCCGCTGGGTGATGGGCGCGCGCTATTCGATGATTGTCGGTTTCGCCGCCGCGGTCGGCACCACCACTCTCGGTGTGCTGATCGGTCTGGCCGCCGGCTTCCTCGGCGGCTGGGTCGACCGGGTGATCTCCTGGGTCATCGACTACCTCCTCTCGCTGCCGTTCCTGCTGATGGCGATCGCGCTGGCGCCGATCGTCGGCTCCTGGATGCAGGACGCGGGCGAAGAGGCGGTCGCGACCGCGCGGCTGTGGACGCTGGTGGGCATCCTGCTGTTCTTCGGCTGGACGGGCACAGCCCGGCTGATCCGAGGTCAGGTGTTCTCCCTGCGCGAGAGCGAGTTCGTGCAGGCGGCCCGAGCGATCGGCGTACCCACCCGCGCGATCATGCTCAGGGAGTTGCTGCCGAACCTCATCGCGCCGATCGTCGTGTCGCTGTCGCTGGCGCTGCCGGCGTACATCGGCGCGGAGGCCGGACTCTCGTTCCTCGGTGTCGGCCTGATCGAGCCGACGCCATCCTGGGGGCGCATGATCTCGTCCGCCCAGTCCTACGTCCAGATCATGCCGGAGTATCTCTGGCTTCCACTCTTGGGTCTGGCCTTGCTCACCCTGTCGCTGAACTTGCTCGGTGACGCGGTGCGCGACGCCTTCGACCCGAAGACTCGGCGGTGACCGTGACGATGTCTCACACCGGCCTGAGGATCGACGGTTAAGAAAGGTAGGAAACACTTTAATGCGATGGAAGAGACTGGCGGTCCTCGCCAGCGTCGTAGCCATTGCGGCCGCGGCGTGCGGGTCTCCCTCCGAGCGGGGGAGCACGGACACGCCAAAGCCCAGCCAGAGCTCCAAGGCAGCCGAGATCGGCTCCACGTGGGCGGACGCTCCAGCGCCGGCCGCGGAGGTCAAGGGTGCGGTGAAGGGCGGCACGATCACGGTCGTGACCGACTCCGTGCCGGACACCTTCGACCCGACCCGGGTCTACTACACCGACGCGCTGCAGATCATGTCGCTGGTGACCCGAGGTCTCACCACGTACAAGATCGTCAACGGCAAGTCGGTGCTGGTGCCCGACATGGCCACCGACCTGGGTCGTCCGAACAAGGACTTCACCCAGTGGGAGTGGACGCTTCGTGACGGCCTGAAGTACGAGGACGGCTCGCCGGTCAAGGCGGCTGACATCGCGTACGCGATGAAGCGGCAGCTGGCGATCGAGGAGCTGCCCGACGGCCCGCCGTACTCGCCGCAGTTCTACGCCGGCGGCGACAAGTACAAGGGGCCGTTCAAGGACGGCGACAACTTCCCGGCGGTCACGACTCCGGACGACAAGACGGTGTCGGTCAAACTGGCGCAGCCGTTCTCGGAGATGGGCTTCTACGCGGCGTTCCCGTCGTTCACCGGTATCCCGAAGGCCAAGGACACCAAGACCGACTACGGCAACCACCCGATGGCCACCGGCCCGTACATGTTCAAGAAGTACACGCCGGGCGTCGAGCTGCAGCTGGTGAAGAACCCGAACTGGGACCCGAAGACCGACCCGGTGCGTCACCAGTACCCCGACGGCTTCACGTTCAAGTTCGCCCAGGACTCCACGGTGTTCAACAAGGCGCTGATCGAGGACCACGGTCCGGACCAGACGACCACCACCTACACCAGCCTGAGCCCTGAGGACTACACGCTGGCGAAGGAGAAGGCCGGGGACCGCATGGTCCAGGGCTCGGACACCTGCACGAACTACCTCTACCTTGACCTGCGCAAGATCAAGGACAAGAACGTTCGTAAGGCGATCGGTGTCGCCTACCCGTACGACCAGGTCAACACCGCTGGTGGTGCCATTCCTGGCGTGACGTGGGACCCGTCGTGGGGCATCCTGACGCCGGTGTTGAAGGGCGTCCAGAAGTACGACGTGTTCGGTACGGGCGGCACTGGCCCGGGCAAGCCCGACGAGGCCAAGAAGCTGCTCCAGCAGGCGAACGCTCTCAACTACAAGCTGACCTGGTACTACAACCAGGAGAACCCGCTTGCGGTCGACGCTTCGCTGGCTCGCAAGAAGGGCCTCGAGGCCGCCGGCTTCAAGGTCCAGGCGATCCCGGCCGCGGCTGCCGAGATCCGTTCGCTGAACAGCAACAAGGACAGCAAGGCCAACATCCGCTCCGGTGGCTGGTGCCTGGACTGGAACTCCGCTTCGTCGGTGTTCCCGGCTCAGTGGCTGCCGAAGCAGTCGTTGGACGCGGGCGGCCCGAACCCGTCGTACCCGCTGCTGCCTGAGTTCCAGTGGCTGCAGGACGACGTCAACCGGATCATGAAGCTTCCGGCCGAGCAGGCGTCCACTCAGTGGGCGGCTCTGGACAAGAAGCTCATGGAGGAGTACATCCCGGTGATCCCGACCGGTGCCGGTGGAAACGTCATCGTGCACGGCTCGAAGATCGGCAACGTCGTTTGGAACGAGTTCGCCGGTATGCCGAGCTTCAGCGAGATGTACGTCAAGAAGTAGCCGGTTTCAGGGGGTGGGAAGGGCGAGAGCTCTTCCCACCCCTGATCTCGTCCGACTCACATCAGTTGAAAGACCTCTAAAAGACTTGTAACAGTCAAGCAGGAAGAACCCGGGTCATGACTGGCTACATCATCAGGCGGCTGCTGAGCGGCGTTCTCGTGCTGTTCGCTATCTCGATCTCGACGTTCGCGCTGTTCTATCTCGGGCCGGTAAACCCGGCTGAGTCGCAGTGCGGCACGCGGAACTGCCCTCCAGAGCGGATCGAACGCATCGAACGCGCCCTCGGCTTGGATCAGCCGAAGGTCAAGCAGTACACCGACTTCATGGGCGGCATCTTCGTCGGGCGCGAGCTGCGCGCCGGCGAATGGAAGAAGGAGTGCCCGGCCCCCTGCTTCGGTTATTCGTTCCGGCAGGACCGGCCGGTCACCCAGATCATGGCCGAACGCATCCCGGTGACGGTCTCGATCGCCCTCGGTGGAGCCGCCATCTTCCTGATCGTCGGTGTCACGCTCGGCACCATCGCCGCGGTCAAACGCGGCACGCTCATGGACAAGGGCCTCGTGGGCGTCTCGATCGCGATCAGTTCGATCCCGTACATCGTCATCGCGATCCTGGCCTATCTCTACCTGGCCGTGGCCTGGCAGCTCTTCCCGCGAACGGGCTATCAACCCTTGTTCGGTGAGGGCGGCAGCCTGATCGGATGGGTCAAGGGCTTGCTGCTGGCCTGGGTTGTGCTGGGGCTCTACAACACGACCCAGTACGCACGGTTCAGCCGGGGTTCCATGGTGGAAACCCTTGGCGAGGACTACGTGCGAACAGCCAGGGCCAAGGGCTTGGCCAACCGCAAGGTCTACGTCAAGCACGCCCTGCGCGCCGCCATCGCCCCGATCATCACGATCTTCGGCCTGGACCTCGCGGGCGTACTGGTCGGCGCGGTCTTCACCGAGCAGGTGTTCCAGCTCGACGGACTCGGACGGCTTTCACTGCAGTCTGTTCAGAGCGGTGACCTGCCCGTGGTGATGGGCACCGTCATGCTCGCATCGGCGTTGATCGTGATCGCGAACATCGTGGTCGACGTCGCCTACAGTTTCGTCGACCCGAGGGTGCGCCTGGTATGAGCCCTGACATGAGCCCTGAAGCGGGCACAGAGACAACCGGAACCGTCGCGGCCACCCGCGACCACGATGGCTCGTTCCTGCGGGTGGAGGGCCTCACCGTCCGGTTCCCGACGGCGGACGGCATCGTGCAGGCGGTCACAGACCTGAGCTACTCCGTCGATCTCGGCAAGACGCTGGGCATCGTCGGCGAGTCCGGCTCGGGCAAGAGCGTGTCGAGCATGGCGATCATGGGCCTGCACGACTACCGCCGGACCTCGATCACCGGCACCATCTCGGTCGGCGGCGACGACGTCGTGGGCATGTCCGACCAGCAGATGCGGCGGATCCGCGGCAACGTCGCGGCGATGATCTTCCAGGACCCGCTGTCGTCGCTCCACCCGTTCTACCGGATCGGCGACCAGATCTCCGAGGCCTACTTGCAGCACCACCCCGGTGCCGGCAAGAAGAAGGCGAAGCAGCGGGCGATCGAGATGCTCGACCGTGTGGGCATTCCGCAGCCGAACCGGCGCGTCGACGACTTCCCCCACCAGTTCTCCGGCGGTATGCGGCAGCGGGCGATGATCGCGATGTCGCTCGTCAACGACCCGAAGCTGCTGATCGCCGACGAGCCGACCACGGCGCTGGACGTCACGGTGCAGGCGCAGATCCTGGACCTGCTGCAGGACCTGCAGCGCGAGTTCGGGTCGGCGATCATCATCATCACCCACGACCTGGGCGTGGTCGCCGAGATGGCCGACGACGTGCTGGTCATGTACGCCGGGCGCTGCGTCGAGTACGGCCCCGGCAAGGAGATCCTCACTCACCCGGAGCACCCCTACACCTGGGGCCTGCTGACGTCGGTGCCGTCGCTGACCGCCGACCCGTCCGCGCGGCTGACGCCAATCCCGGGCAACCCGCCGAGCCTGCTGAACCCGCCGTCGGGCTGCCCGTTCAACCCCCGGTGCGCCTACGCCAAGCGGCTGCCGGACAACCGGTGCGTCGACGACCTACCCGACCTTCGGCCGGGCGGACGCGGAGCGGGACACTTGGTCCGTTGCCACTTGCCGAAT
The DNA here is from genome assembly GCF_054779015.1 of Flindersiella endophytica. NCBI lineage: Bacteria > Bacillati > Actinomycetota > Actinomycetes > Propionibacteriales > Nocardioidaceae > Flindersiella > Flindersiella endophytica. Next base: position 498,889 of record NZ_BAAGYY010000013.1, on the reverse strand, counting down.
CCCGACGAGATCTTTGTCGAAGAGATCTTGCCGAGGCTCGGCTGAGAAGGGTCAATGATGAGCGTGAGTGAGACGACTAACGTGGCCGAGGCCACTCCGGCCAGCAACGGGACCGCACCGCTGCTTCAGGTGAAGAACCTCGTCAAGCACTTCCCGGTCCGCTCGACCGGCCTGGTCCGGCGCGTGATCGGCCAGGTGCAAGCCGTCGACGGGATCTCCTTCGACCTCAAGCGTGGTGGCACGGTCGGCCTGGTCGGTGAGTCGGGCTGCGGCAAGACCACCACCGGGCGGCTGCTCACCCGGCTGGAGGATCCGACCGGTGGCTCGATCGAGTTCGAGGGCAAGGACATCTCGGGCCTGTCGCGCAAGGCGATGCTGCCGTACCGCCGCGAGATCCAGATCATCTTCCAGGACCCGTACTCCTCGCTGAACCCGCGGCACACGGTCGGCGCGATCGTCGGCACGCCGCTTCGCGTGCATAACATCGTGCCGAAGAACCAGGTCCTGAGCCAGGTGCAAGAGCTTCTCGAGCGGGTCGGCCTGAACCCCGAGCACTACAACCGCTATCCAAGTGAGTTCTCCGGTGGCCAGCGACAGCGGATCGGCATCGCCCGGGCGCTGGCCGTCCGCCCGAAGCTGATCGTTGCCGACGAGCCGGTCAGCGCGCTGGACGTGTCGATCCAGGCGCAGGTGATGAACCTGCTGGGCGACCTGCAGCGGGAGCAGGGGATCTCGTTCGTGTTCATCGCGCACGACCTGTCGGTGGTCCGGCAGTTCTGCACCGACATCGCTGTGATGTACCTCGGCAAGATCGTGGAGTACGGCCCGCGCGAGCGGCTGTACGCCCAGCCCCACCATCCCTACACCCAGGCCCTGCTGTCGGCGGTTCCCGACGTCGGTCAGGCCAAGGTCGGTGGGCGCCGCGAGCGGATCAAGCTGTTCGGCGACGTGCCGAGCCCGATCGACCCGCCCTCGGGCTGCCGGTTCCGTACCCGCTGCTGGAAGGCTCAGGAGATCTGCGCGACGGAGGAGCCGCCGCTGCGGATGCTCGCCGACGGGCACAAGGTCGCGTGCCACTTCGCCGCTCCTCCGACCGCCGAGGACGTCGCGGCGAGCGAGGCGCTGGTCGAGGAGGTAACCGCTGCCGAGACCGAGCTTCCGGGCACTGCGATCTGATTCATGACCCTGGCTGTTCGCGGCGAGGGTGCCCGCGCCGGCACCCCGTCGCGTTCCACCCTGCGCATCGCGGTGGCGCGGCTGTTCGCCGACCGGATCGCGCTGGCGTGCGCGGCCGTCGTCGGCGTGTTCGTGCTGATCGCGATCTTCGCCGACGTGATCATCGCGGTCACCGGCACCGACCCGACCGGCTTCCATCCCGAGCTCACCGACGACTTCGGCTTCCCGATGGTCGGTGTCGGGCTGGAGCATCCGTTCGGGCTGGAGCCGAACACCGGTCGTGACCTGTTCGCGCGCTGGGTGCTGGGCTGCCGGATCTCGCTCGCGATCGGGTTCAGCACCGCTGTGCTGACCACGGTGATCGGGACGGTCGCCGGCCTGCTGGCCGGCTACTTCGGCGGACTCGTCGACCTGGTGATCTCCAGGCTGATCGACGTACTGCTGTCACTGCCGATGATGCTGGTCGCGATCGCCGCGGTGCCGGTCGTCAGCACCTACTTCCGTGGGGCGTCCGGAGCCGTGCTGGGTCCCGTCCGGCTGGTCATCCTGGTCGCCGTGCTCACGCTTTTCGGCTGGACGGGTACCGCCCGGCTGATCCGCGGGGAGGTGCTGTCCCTGCGCGAGCGCGACTTCGTACAGGCGGCGCACGCGATCGGCGTACGGACGCACCAGGTGTTGTTCCGCGAGCTGCTGCCGAACCTGCTCGGACCGATCATCGTGGCGTTCTCGCTGGCGCTGCCGACCTACATCGGCGCGGAGGCCGGCCTGTCGCTGCTCGGCATCGGAGTCGTGGAGCCGACGCCGTCGTGGGGACGGACGATCTCGGACGCGCGAGGCTGGTTCGACGCGTACCCGGAGTACCTCATGCAGCCGGTCATCGGCATCGCGGTGCTCGTGCTGGCGCTGAACCTGCTCGGTGACGCCGTACGCGACGCTTTCGACCCGAAGACGAGGACGTGAGCCGTGCAGTCGTACGGGCAGCTGCTCGGTTACCTCACCCGCCGGGTCGTCACCGCGATCGCGGTGCTGTTCGTGGTGGCCTCCGGCTCGTTCGCGTTCTTCTTCCTCGGCCCGCAGGATCCGGCCGCCGCGCTGTGTGGTGACGAGCGCTGCCCGGAGGTGCGCTACCAGGCGATCCGGGCGAGTCTCGAGCTGGACGAGCCGGTGCTGCGGCAGTACGGCGAGTTCATGCGCGGCATCGTCGCCGGGCGGGAGCTGCGCGCCGGAGGCTGGGTGAAGGAGTGCCCGGCGCCGTGCCTCGGCTACTCGTTCGCCCAGGACCGGCCGGTGCTGCAGATCATGAAGGAGAACATCCCGGTCACGGTCTCGATCGCGATCGGAGGGATGGCCATCTTCGTGACGGTCGGCGTGAGCCTCGGTGTGCTGGCCGCGCTGAACCGGGGGACCAAGCTCGACAAGGCACTGGTCGGACTGTCGCTGGCAGTGAGCTCGGTGCCGTACTACGTCGTGGCCGTGATGGCGTTCCTGGTGCTGTCGGCGCAGCTGAACCTGTTCCCGCGGCCGGGATACCACCCGCTGCTGCAGGAGGGGCCGCTCGCGTGGGCCGGTGGGCTCGTGCTCGCGTGGGTGGTGGTCGGCTTGTACAACTCGACCAGCTACGCCCGGTTCGCGCGCGCGTCGATGGTAGAGGCGCTGGGGGAGGACTTCGTACGGACGGCGCGAGCCAAGGGCCTGTCGCCGCTGCGGGTCAGCGTCCGGCACGCGTTGCGCGCCGGGATCGGGCCGGTGCTGACGATCCTCGGGCTCGACCTGGCCGGCTTCTTCGGCGGCATGGTGTTCACCGAGTTCCTCTTCGACCTGAAGGGCGTGGGCTACCTCGCGCTGACGTCGGTGCGTACGGGCGACCTGCCGTTGATCATGGGCACCGTGCTGTTCGGGGCCGCGCTGGTGGTGACCGTGAACATCGTCGTAGACCTCGTCTACAGCCTGGTCGACCCGCGGGTCCGCCTGACCTGACCGCGGCTGAACCGCACGGCGAGCTCACCCGCGACAGCCGCGCCTCCTACCGGCTACGACCGTGTAACTGATCGTGGTGAAACCAGACCATGGAAATGAGTTGGGCCTTACGATTCAGGTGTCCACGACGAGGGGGGTCAAATCGTGTTGGGAACCCGGGCGGAGGCCATACCACGAGAGCAGTTGAAGGACAGCGGGCTGTTCCTGTTCTCCTGGCTCGGCTTGTTGGTGGTCTCGGTCATTGTCAGCGGCCGGATCCTGGCCGGCGTACTGCGCCTGCCGCGGCGAACCCAGAAGGACAAGCTCCGTCCGGACAGCTTCCTCGGAATCCGGCTGCCCGGCCTGATCCGCCTGCAGGCGCGTGGCGATGAGGTCGTGTTCGGATTCGTCGCCCTGATCCTGGTGCTGAGCGCGCTTGGCCTGCTCAGCGGTCCGGCGGCGTACGCCATGTTCGTCACCCGGTTCGGTGTCGACCCTGGCCAGTTCCCCGCCTTGTGCGTGCTGAGCTCGTTCGCCAGCGTGGTGCTTTCAACCCTGCTCTGGACGCTCGTCGAGATCGGCGGGCAGGTCCTGCACAGGACCGATCCGATCGTCGACGAGCACCGCGAAGTCGTACAGGAGCTGGTGAGGCGCGCGGAGGCCGTCCAGCCCGCCGGAGATCCCGCCACGGAGCAGGCTGACGATCCCGCCAGGGAGCAGGAAGGGACCGCCCGATGACGGCGCCCTACACAGCCGGCGTGCCACGGTCGATGGCGGTCGTCTCGGGCAAGGGCGGTAGCGGCAAGACCTTGATCACGGTCGGCCTGGCGATGCTCATCGGTGAGGAGATCGGCCGGTACCACCAGCAGGTCATCCTGATGGACGGTGACCCGATCACGGCCGGCCTGTCGTACTACCTCGGGCTGAAGCAGGCCCACGGCAAAGGGGACGGCTTCTCCGACTTCGCGCTGGCGATCGAGCAACATCGCCAGGTGTCGGTCAGGTCGTTACTGCGGCCCGTCGGTGGGGGCGTCGACCAGGAGAACGCCCAGTGCCTGCTGCTGCCGGTCGGAGCCCACAGCCGGCTGCTCCGCGATGTCGACCAGAAGCGTTATCCGCACCTGCTCGGAATCCTGGTGGACCGGTTGAAGGAGACCGGGGAATGGGTCATCGTCGACTGCCGCGGCGGAATCGACGACGAGTCGCTGGCGATCTGCGAGCAAGTCGACGAGATCCTCCTCGTGGTCGAACCCGACGTCACCTCCCTGCAGAGCTCGCAACACCTGGTCGAGGTGCTCCACAGCCACGACCTGGCAGACAAGCTTGTCGGGTTCATCGTGAACAAGGCCTTCGAGGACCCCTCAGTGCTCCGGCAGTCCGCCACCGGGCTGTTCCAGACCGAGTGCCTGGCGGCCGTTCCGTTCGATTTCGACACCGCCCGTGCGACGCTGGTGGGAGACCTTCCGTCGAAGGACTCGCCCTTCATCGCCAACCTGCGGCCAGTCGCGGCAGAGCTGGTCCCGGATGCCCACGCGGTGAACGGCTCGGCCCCACCGGAGTGGAACCTCGTCGACTCCGCAATGCGGTCGCCCGAACGAGCGCGGGGCGGCGTCGTACTCAACTTCCTGCTGCTGGCGATCGGTGCGGCGGTCACCGTACGCGCCGCCACCCAGGGTGATTCCGACCCTGTGCTCATCTCGTCGATCTTCGGATTGACGTTGCTCGGCGTACTGGCCGGGTCCGCGTCCCTGCGCCAGGCGCTGGGCCACTGGATTCGCCGGCCAGCCGGACGCGGACGGAAGGGACAGCGGTGATGGCACCCGACCGGAGACACCAGCCCCGTGAGGAGACCGGCCAGCAGACGGACGTCACGATCTGGGAGGCCGAGGACGGCATCGGTGCCGGCAGCCAGGGCGTCCGTGAGCTCTGTGAGGCGGAGTTGAGCGAACACGACCTGCAGTACCTCGCCTACTACGTCCAGGGCGTCTGCCACTTCCACATCGACGTGCTGGAGGCCGGCCGGTTGAGCCCTTACTTCGTCAACACCGACAGGGAGGAGCGCCGTTCGGCCTACGAACGGGCCGGCCGCCGGCTGGAATGGCTGATCAACCGGCTGAACGCCTCGTTCAAGGACATCGAGGGCGGCCAGTTGATCCGTACGGTGCTCGACGTCGAGAAGGGGGCGGTCTACTACTTCCTCGTGGACTGGGACAAGTACCTCATCGGCGTTACGCTCGACCAGCCGAAGGTGAACGCGACCGACCGCAAGCTCAGCGGCCTGGTGGACATGATCCGGACCACCCAGTTCGGGTTGCCACCCATCAGCCAGCTGGAACGCTGAGCGACCGGGGTGGTCCAACTGCTGCTCTCTCTCGCCTTCGTCGGCGTGGGGCTGCTCATCGGGAAACTGCTCGGTCTTTCCGGCCTGGAGAGTTCGCAGCTCTACTTCTACGCGATCTCGGCGCTGCTCGCGGTCGGACTGTTCGCGAGCACGTACGCCATCGACCGGCGGGCCGCCAAACAGAACCTGCGGATCATCCTGCTGGCGATCACGGTCGGCGTGGTGTTGAAGGCCGTTCTGATCGGTGGCTCCCTGGCGCTTTTACTGGGGACACCGTTGTTCCTGGTGCTCGGAGTCGCGGTGGCCCAGATCGATCCGCTGTCGGTGGCCCAGGTGATGCGGCATCCGCGGCTGTCGGAGCGGGCCAAGGCGATTCTCGGCTCCTGGTCCTCGTTCGACGATCCGCTGACGGTCGTCCTCGCGCTGTACGCGTCGGTCCTGGCCGCGAGCATGATGCACCGGCCGGGCGGCCAGCCCATGCTGCACGGCACCGACCTGACCGGGTACCTCCTCGACCTCGGCCTGAACGCCGGACTCGTGCTGGCCGCGTATGCCGTCTGGAGGCTGGTCCGGCGGCACCAAGCCTGGGCGTGGGTGGTGCTCATCGTCCTGATCGCGGTGGCCGTCGGGTTCTTTCTGTTACCGGGACTGGCCGTGGCAGGGCTGTTCTTCCGGCCCGACCTGGATCGGATCGCCCAACTGGCAGTACCGGCGGCGTTCCTGATCTCGCTCGTGATGCTCGGGATCCTGCTGGTGCCGGGGGTCAACCTGGTCGACGGCCTGCTGCTCGGCGGCGCCGCGTTCCTCGCCCAGATCTGCGTAGGTCTGCTGTTGACGCTGGGGCTGGACGGCCGGGATCGTGTGCACCTTGCGTTCGCTCAGCAGAACGGCATCACGGCGATCATCCTGGCGTTGCTGCTGGAGGCGGAGTTCCCCGGCACGGTGGCGATCGTCGCGCCTGCGATCCTCACGATCAACCTGTTGCACTACCTGTTCAACCGTGTCGTCGACCGCTGGTTGGACGGATCGGCGCAGGTCATCCGTCAGAGTCCCGAGTAGGCCGGGTGTCCGTGCCGCCGTCTAGGGTGGCAGCGTGAGCGATGCGTTGTTCGACGTGCCCAGCACGCCTCCGGCTCGTGTGCCGGGCTCCGGTGCGGCCGGGCTGGGCAGTCTGGCAGATGCCGACCACGAGTCGGCGCCGCTGGCCGTACGCATGCGCCCGCGCACCCTCGACGAGCTGGTCGGACAGTCGCAGCTGCTCGCCCCGGGCTCGCCGTTGCGCCGGCTGGTGGAGGGCGACCAGCCGATGTCGCTGCTGCTGTGGGGCCCGCCGGGCTCCGGCAAGACCACCCTCGCCGCGATCGTGAGCCGCCAGACCAACCGCGAGTTCGTCGAGTTGTCGGCGGTGACGGCCGGTGTCAAGGACGTCCGCGCGGTCATCGACCGCGCGCGGCGGCAGCTCAACCAGCGCCGCGAGACGGTCCTCTTCGTCGACGAGGTGCACCGCTTCTCCAAGGCCCAGCAGGACGCCCTCCTTCCGGGCGTCGAGAACCGCTGGGTCACGCTGATCGCGGCGACGACCGAGAACCCCTTCTTCTCGGTGATCTCGCCGCTGCTGTCGCGTTCGCTCCTGCTGCGCCTCGAGATCCTCGACGAGGACGCGATCAAGTCCGTCGTCGACCGCGCTCTGACCGACGAGCGAGGCCTCGCGGGCGCGGTGACGTTGGAACCCGCGGCCGAAGAACACCTGATCCGCCTGTCCGGCGGCGACGCCCGCCGCGCCCTGACCTACCTCGAGGCAGGCGCGGGCGCCGCCCTGTCCAAGGGCGTCACGGTCGTCGACGTCGAAACCCTCGCAACAGCCGTCGACAAGGCCGCCGTCCGCTACGACCGCGACGGCGACCAGCACTACGACGTGGCCTCGGCGCTGATCAAGTCGTTACGAGGAAGCGACGTCGACGCTTCGCTCCACTACCTCGCCCGCATGGTCGAGGCGGGGGAGGACCCGCGCTTCATCGCCCGCCGGCTGGTGATCCTCGCGAGCGAGGACATCGGCATGGCCGACCCGACGGCCCTCCAGGTGGCGGTCGCCGCCCACCAGGCAGCCTCCTTCGTGGGCCTGCCAGAGGCCGCGATCAACCTGGCGCAGGCGGTGATCCACCTCGCCCTGGCCCCGAAGTCCAACGCAGTCGTGAAGGCGATCGGATCGGCCCTGGAAGACGTCCGGGCCGGCCGCATCGGCGCCGTCCCCGCCCACCTGCGCGACGCCCACTACAAGGGCGCGAAGAAGCTGGGCCACGGCGAAACCTACAAATACGCCCACGACGACCCCCGCGGCGTGACCGCCCAGCAATACGCCCCCGACGCGGTCGCCGGCCGCACCTACTACGAACCAACGCGCCACGGAGCAGAACGCGGCTACGCCGAACGAGTCGAGAAGATCCGCAAGATCCTCGCCGGCGAGGAGTGAGTAGCGGAGCCGCCACCCATAGGAGGGCCCCACCACTGACAGGCACGACCCACCACACCCCGCTTACACCCACCCCCTGTGGACAAACACCCGGGGCAGCCCACCCCGCGACCACCATGAGCGATAGGTTTGGGCGCCATGACTGCCGGTGGGATAGCGGGCCTGATCGCGGCCGCGGCGTTGCTTCTTCTCGTTGGGTTGCTCGCCTACCCGATCCTGAAGTTAGGCAAGGTGCTCGACGAGACACGTCAGCTCGTTCGCGGTGTCGCAGACGAGGCCGTTCCGCTGCTGACCGAGGCCACCACGACGATGACCTCGACCAACACGCAGCTCGAACGCGTCGATGCGATCACGACGAACGTCCAAGAGGTCTCCGGCAACGTGGCCGGCTTGTCGTCGCTGTTCGCGGCGACGCTGGGCGGCCCGCTGGTGAAGATCGCCGCGTTCTCCTATGGCGTACGCAAGGCGGTTCGCCACAGCCAGCACAAGGACGTCGAACGCCTGGTGAAGGCAGAGCTCAAGAACCGGCGCAGCAAGGGCGGTAGCAGAGCATGAAGCGAATCTTCTGGCTGATCCTCGGGGCAGCCGCTGGCATCCTCGTCGTACGTAAGCTGTCCTCCAAGGCGGCCGCGTTTACGCCCCAGGGCGTGGTCAAGCAGTTGACCAGCGCGGCCAACAACGTCGCGGACTCGGTCCGTGGCTTCACCGACGAGGTCCGCGCCGGCATGGCAGAACGCGAGAACGAGCTCCGTGACGCTGTGATGGGCGAGCACCAACCCAATGGACACTCCGGCCTGGACTCCGCGGCAGCTGCCCGGCTGGCCAGGGATCCGGACGCGATGTGGAGGACGGAAGACTGATGGAGACGGCGGAGATTCGCCGGCGATTTCTGAGGTTCTTCGGGGAGCGCGGCCACACGGTCGTGCCCTCGGCCTCGCTCCTGCTCGACGACCCCAATCTGCTGTTCGTCAACGCCGGAATGGTGCAGTTCAAGCCGTACCTGCTCGGTCAGCAGGCCCCTCCGTTCCCCCGAGCTACCAGCGTCCAGAAGTGTGTCCGCACCCTCGACATCGAGGAGGTCGGCAAGACCACGCGGCACGGCACGTTCTTCCAGATGAACGGCAACTTCAGCTTCGGCGACTACTTCAAGCAGCGCGCCATCGAGCTGGCCTGGGAGCTGACCGTACGCAGCGAGTCCGACGGTGGCTTCGGCCTCGATCCCAACCGGATCTGGGTGACGGTCTACCACGAGGACGACGAGGCGTTCGACATCTGGACGCGCCGGATCGGCCTGCCCGCGCAGCGCGTGCAGCGCATGGGCATGGCCGACAACTTCTGGTCGATGGGCGTGCCCGGCCCCTGCGGCCCCTGCTCCGAGCTCCACCTCGACCGCGGACCGGAGTACGGCCCTGACGGCGGCCCGATCGCCGACACCGGCGGTGACCGGTTCCTGGAGTTCTGGAACCTCGTCTTCATGCAGTACGAGCGCGGCGAGGGCACCGGCAAGGAGAACTTCCCGATCCTCGGTGAGCTCCCGGCCAAGAACATCGACACCGGCATGGGCCTGGAGCGCATGGCGTTCCTCATGCAGGGTGTCGACAACCTCTACGAGATCGACGAGGTCTACCCCGTCCTCGACCGCGCGGCCGAGATGTCGGGTCGCAAGTACGGCAGCAACCACGACGACGACGTGCGCCTGCGCGTGGTCGCCGACCACGTCCGCTCCGCCCTGATGATCGTCGGCGACGGTGTGACGCCGGGCAACGAAGGCCGTGGCTACGTTCTCCGCCGCGTCATCCGGCGAGCCGTGCGGGCGATGCGCCTGCTCGGCGTCGACGAGCCGACGATGACGGAGCTGCTGCCGGTCAGCGTGTCCCGGATGAAGGAGTCCTACCCCGAGCTGGAGCAGGACTGGGCTCGGATCAGCGCGACGGTCTACGCCGAGGAGGAGGCGTTCCGGCAGACGCTGAAGTCTGGCACTCAGATCTTCGACCTGGCTGTCCAGGAGACCAAGTCGAGCGGCGGCAGCACGCTCGCGGGCGCCAAGGCGTTCGAGCTGCACGACACGTTCGGCTTCCCCATCGACCTGACCCTCGAGATGGCGGCCGAGCGCGGCCTGGCTGTCGACGAGGAGGGCTTCCGCCGCCTGATGACCGAGCAGCGGCAGCGGGCGAAGGCCGATGCGCAGTCCAAGAAGGCACTGCACGCCGACACCACCGCCTACCGCACGGTCGCCGACGCACTCGGCCGTCCGGTGGAGTTCACCGGTTACGACGAGGCGCGGTCGGAGGCGATGGTCGCCGGCCTGCTGCTCGACGGCTCGCCGGTCGCCGCGGCGCGTGAGGGCGACACGGTGGAGCTGGTCCTCGACCGCACGCCGTTCTACGCCGAGAGCGGCGGCCAGCTCGCCGACGAGGGCGTGATCGAGTTCGCCAACGGCGCGCGCGTACAGGTCCACGACGTCCAGTCGCCGCTCACCGGCCTGATCGTCCACCAGGCCAAGGTGCTGTCCGGTGAGGTGCATCCGCGCCTGGCCGGTCACGCCGCCGTCGACATCGAACGCCGGCGGGCGATCTCTCGGGCGCACACCGCCACGCACATGGTCCACAAGGCGTTCCGCGAGGCGCTCGGCGAGACTGCCGCCCAGGCGGGCTCTGAGAACGCTCCAGGCCGCTTCCGGTTCGACTTCACGGCCACCGGCCCGGTGCCGCCCAGCGTGCTGGCAGAGGCCGAGGAGCGGGTCAACGAGCTGCTGCTGGCCGACCTGCCCGTCCACGCCGAGGTGATGCCGATCGCCGAGGCTCGCTCGGCTGGTGCGATGGCGCTGTTCGGCGAGAAGTACGGCAACGAGGTCCGCGTGGTCTCGGTCGGTGAATGGGCTCGCGAGCTGTGCGGTGGCACCCACGCCGGCCGGTCCGGGCAGCTCGGCATCGTCAAGCTGCTCTCCGAGTCGTCGATCGGCACCGGTGTACGCCGGGTCGAGGCGCTGGTCGGCGCCGACGCCTACCGCTTCCTGGCCCGCGAGCACGTCCTGGTCAACCAGCTGTCGGAGTCGCTGAAGGCCCGGCCGGAGGAACTGCCGGACCGGATCGAGACGCTGGTGGATCGGCTGCGGGCGGCCGAGAAGGAGCTGGAGCGCATTCGCGTCCAGCAGGTGCTGGCCGCGGCCGGCGAGCTCGCCGCCAACCCGAAGGACGTCTACGGCGTTTCCTACGTCGGCCACGTCGTGCCCGAGGGTGCCACCGCCAACGACCTGCGCAAGCTCGCGCTCGATGTTCGCGGCCGGCTGCCCGGCGACCGGCCCTCCGTCGTGGCCATCATCGGCGCGGCTGGCGGCCGTCCGTCGGTCGTGATCGCGGTCAACGAGGCCGGCCAGCGCTGGCGGCTCGCGGCCGGTGCGCTGGTCAAGATCGCAGCGGGCGTGCTGGGCGGCGGTGGCGGTGGCAAGGCCGACGTCGCGCAGGGCGGTGGCACCGACCCGGCGCAGTCCGAGGCCGCGCTGCTGCACGTCGAGCGCGCGATCGCCACGCAGGTCGCGGGCGGCTGACGCTGGCGACCACCACGATGCGCCTGGGGATCCGGCTGGGAGTCGACGTCGGTGACGTACGCGTCGGCGTAGCCCGTTGCGACCCCCAGGGCACGCTGGCCGTGCCTGTCGAAACCGTACGCCGTGACCAGTCCCGCCAGACCGATCTGAAGCAGCTCGCGTCGCTCTGCGAGGAGTACGAAGCAGTCGAGGTCGTGGTCGGCCTCCCGCTCGGCCTGTCCGGGCGGGAAGGGCCGGCCGCGGCCAAGGCACGCGCGTACGCCACGGCGCTCGCCAGGGCCGTCGCTCCTGTCCCGGTGCGCATGGTGGACGAGCGTCTGTCCACCGTCAGTGCCCAGCAGGCATACCGTTTGCGTGGAGTGTCCGAAAAAAAATCTCGATCCCGTATCGACGCCGCAGCGGCTGCCGTTATCCTCCAAAGCGCACTCGACTCTGAGCGCGCCACGGGGAAGCCACCAGGGGAGTTGGTCCGTCCAACCGACGGAGAAGAGACGAAGGAACACCGGTGAGCCAACTTGGGTTCCAAACTTCCGGCGTGCGGGTCAAGCACCGCAACCGCACACGGAGCTGCCTGGCCGTCCTGATCGCCGCTGTCGTGCTGCTGGGCGGCGCGGGCCTCGTGGCCATCAAGGGCCGCGAATGGCTCGAGTCCGCGTTCGCGACACCCGACTACACCGGGCAGGGATCCGGCAGCGTGACGATCCAGGTCACCAACAGCCAGACCGCGACCGACATCGGCTACACGCTGGAAGAGAAGGACGTCGTGAAGAGCGCCGAGGCGTTCATCAAGGCGGCCAAGCGCGAGCCGAGGTCGCGCTCCATCCAGCCGGGCTACTACCAGCTGCGTGTGCAGATGTCCGGCGAGGCCGCGCTGGCGTTGCTGCTCGATCCGAACGCCCGCGAGCGTTCCGAGGTCACGGTTCCGGAAGGCCGGCGGCTGACGTCCGCGATCCAGGAACTGGCCACGGGCACAGGCTTGCCGAAGGCCGACTTCGACGCCGTGCTCAAGCAGCCGGACAGCCTCGAGCTGCCCTCGTACGCCAAGGGACGGCCGGAGGGCTTCCTGTTCCCCGCGAGGTACCCGACCGACCCGGGCACCACCGCCGAGGCCGTCCTGTTCGACATGGTCAAGCGCTACAAGGAAGAGGCCGTCCGGCTCGACCTGGAGGCGCGTGCCAAGGAGCTGGGCTACTCGCCGTTGCAGGTGGTGACGATCGCGAGCCTGATCGAGGCCGAGGTCCGGCAACCTGACGACTTCCCGAAGGTCGCCCGCGTCATCTACAACCGGCTGAGCGACAAGCAGCACCCCTGGCTGCGGAAGCTGCAGTTCGACTCCACCGTCCACTACGCCGTCGGCAAGGCCGGCAACGTCGCGACGACCCGTGCCGACCGCGCGAACAAGTCGCCGTACAACACCTACGTTCACGCGGGTCTGCCACCGGGACCGATCAACAGCCCCGGCGCGAAGGCGCTGGAGGCCGCGTTGAACCCGGCCGACGGCGGCTGGCTCTACTTCGTCGCGGTCAACCCCGACACCGGGGAGACGAAGTTCGCGTCGTCGAGCGCGGAGCACGAAAAGAACGTGAAGGAGTTCCAGGCGTGGTGCCGCAAGCACAAGGACCGCTGCTGAACGCCATGCTTGAGCCATGTTGAATCCGCAGTCCCGGCGCTGTGCGGTGCTCGGCTCGCCGATCGCGCACTCGCTGTCGCCCGTCCTGCACCGCAGCGCGTACGCCGCGCTTGGGCTGCCGGAGTGGCGTTACGACGCGTTCGAGGTGGCCGAGGACGGTTTGGCGGGGTTCCTCGCCGGGCTCGGCGAGGAGTGGCGTGGCCTGTCGTTGACGATGCCGCTGAAGCGGGTCGCGATCGGGCTCTGCGACACCGTGAGCGAGCTGGCGACGCTGGTCGGCGCGGTCAACACCGTGGTGATCGACGACGAGCGCCGGGTCCACGGCACCAACACCGACGTGCCCGGCGTGGTCGCCGCGCTGCGCGAGCGGGGCGTCGAGGAGATCGAGGCCGCGCTCCTGCTCGGCGTCGGTGCGACCGCGTGCTCCGCCCTGGCCGGCCTGGCCGAGCTCGGGCTGCGTACGGCGACGGCGATCGCCCGCGATCCCTCGCGGGCGGGTGAGCTGGAACGGCTCGCGGCCGAGCTGGACGTCAAGCTCACCGTCGTTCACCTGGACAGTGAATGGAAGCGCGGGTGCACCGCCGACGTCGCGGTCTCGACCGTGCCCGATGCCGCCGCGGCGCCGGTCGCCCGCGATCTGGCCGGGATGGTCGACGTGGTGTTCGACGCGCTGTACGAGCCGTGGCCGACGCGGCTCGGGGCAACCGCGGAGGGGGCCGGGCGCGTCGTAGTCGGTGGACTCGACCTGCTGGTCCACCAGGCCGCGCTGCAGGTCGAGCTGATGACCGAGCACGTGCCCGCGCCGCTGGCGGTGATGCGAGCGGCCGGCGAAACCGCCCTGTCGGAAAGGAAGTCGGCTGCTGAAGCGTAGAGCTCTGCTCCGTGCGGGCGCGCTCACGGGGATCAGCGTCGTCACCGGATGTTCTGGTGACCGCGGGCAACCGTCGGCGTCGCCGACCCCTACCCGGAGCGCGACGGCTACGTCGACTCCTACTCCCAGCGCCACGCCGACCCCGACACCGACTCCCGCACGCCCGCCGCGTGCGTCGGACTGGAACGCCTTGTCACGAGGGCTTTCCGGCCGGCTCGTCCGTCCGGGCGACTCCGGATATGCCGACGCGCACGAGCTGTACAGCCCGCGCTTCGATGACGTCCGGCCGGCCGTGGTCGTGCAGTGTGGAAACGCCGGCGACGTTGCCGAGGCGTTGCGTTTCGTCAGCCGGTTCGGGCTGCGGGCGACCGCACGTTCGGGCGGCCACTCCTACGTCGGCGCGTCCGTCCTGCGCCACGGCGTCGTGCTCGACCTGCGCGACCTGGACGGCGTGGAGCTCGACGGGGACAGCGCGTGGATCGGCGCCGGCGCGCGGCTGTCGGACGTGTACGACCAGCTGGGCACGAGCGGACGGGCCGTTCCCGCCGGGACCTGCCCGACGGTGGGGCTGGCCGGGCTGGCGCTGGGCGGGGGCATCGGGCTGGCGTCCCGCGCGCACGGCCTGACCTGCGACACGATCGCCGAGCTCGAGGTGGTCACGCTCGACGGGCGACGGCGGACGATCGACGAAGGCCGGGAGCCGGACCTGTTCTGGGCGTGCAGGGGCGGCGGTGGCGGCACCGCCGCCGTGGTCACGCGGTTCCGGCTCGACACGTACAAGCAGAGTTCGGTCGGCATCTTCCGTGCCGAATGGTCGTGGTCGCGGGCGGCCAAGGTCGCTGCCGCATGGCAGCGCTGGCTCACCTCGCACGGCGACCGCGTGTGGGCGAACCTCCACCTCAACAGCGATCCCGACAGTGGGCGCACGGCCGTGGTCTACGGCGCGGACTTCGACAACGACCCGGACACCGTGCTGCGGCGGCTGGTCAACGCGGTCGGCACGCCGCCGTCCGGTGGCAGCTTCAGCCACGCCGGCAGGGTGCTCGGGCCGGACGGCGGGACGCAGCGGGTGACGTTCTGGGCGGGCAGCGACATCCTCGGGAGAGCCCTTCCGGCGGAGGGGATCGACGCGCTGGTGTCCTCGATCGACGCGGCCCGGTCCGCCGGCCTCGACGTCGCCGCGATCGTCGACCCGTACGGCGGCGCCGTCGGACGCGTGCCGCTGCGGAAGTCGGCGTTCCCGTGGCGGCGGGCGTTCGGCTCGATCCAGTGGTATGCCGAGCGCGGCCGAGCCGGGGGCGACGCGGCGCAGTCGTGGATCGCCGGCGCGCACCGGCGGATGTCCCGGTGGTCGACGGGCGCGTACGTCAACTACCTCGAGGCGTCGCGCCCGGACGGGTCGACGTACTTCGGTTCGAGCACGCAGCGGCTGCGCGAGGTCAGGTCGCGTTACGACCCGGACAAGCGGCTCGTCCTGCCGTACACGCTGTAACGACGGTGGCTCTGGGTAGGCTCTCGGCCTGTGGAAGCCACCCAGGTCGCGCTGATCGGCGGATGCGTCGTGCTGGGTGCGCTCGCGGGCGGGCTCGCACCGGCGTGGGTGCGCCGGCTGCCGGAGCCGGTGCCGGAGATCCAGGCGGACGACGGGGCGGCTGCGGCCGCCCTCACTCCGGCGGGCGAGGCCGACGTGGACCCGACGCCGATCGAGGACAAGCCGCCGTACACCGAGCTGGCGCAGTGGCCGAGGCTGCGCTACGCCGCCGGCTTCGCGGCGGCGGTGTGCGCGGGCTTGGTGGCCTGGCGGATCGGCTGGCATCCGGCGCTGCCGGCCTGGCTGTTCCTGATCGCGGCAGGTGTCGTGCTGGCCTACGTCGACATCCGCGTCCACCTCCTCCCGAACGCGATCGTCCTCCCGGCGTACCCCATCGTCCTGGTCCTGTTGACGATCGGCGCGCTGGCGAGCGGCGAGTGGGGCGCGCTGCTGCGCGCCATGATCTGCGGCGCCGCGCTGTGGGCCCTCTTCGCCGTCGCCGTGCTGATCTACCCCGCCGGCATGGGCTTCGGTGACGTCAAGCTGGCCGGCCTGCTCGGCCTGGCCACCGGCTGGTTCGGCGCGGCGAACGTCCTGCTGGGCCTGGTGCTGGCGTTCTGCCTCGGCGGGCTGGTGAGCCTCGGCCTGGTGCTCGCCCGCCGCGCGGGCCGCAAGTCGGCCGTACCGTTCGGCCCGTTCCTGCTGGTGGGCTTCCTCCTGGCCGCCCTCTCCGGCCCCGACCTGATCGCGTGGTACGTCGGCCATCTGCCCTAGCCGGTTACCACGCAGGGCGGATCCCTCGGAAGCTCAGACGCCTGCGTACGTGTCGATTCCCGGCAGGGCGGCGCCGTTGCGGTCGAACAGGGTGAGGTTGTCGTTCGGGTTGCCGGCGCCCGGTTGCCAGCCCACGCCCGGCAGCCACTCCGGCTCCCAGTAGAACCAGCCCAGACCGCGGCCGCCCGGCACGCCGAGGAGGATCTGCTGCACCGCCCGCAGGTACCCCGCCTGCCCGGCCGGCGTCGGCGGGTAGGTACCGGCGTCCGGCAGTTGGCTTGCGCTGCTGACCAGGTTGCCCTCGCCGTCGCCGTTCGAGAGCGTCCACGGGTAGGCCGTCTCGACCACCACGATGTCCTTGCCGTAGCGCGGCCCGAGGTCGTTGAGGTTCGCGCGCAAGGACGCCAGCGACCCGTGCCACATCGGGTAGTACGACAGGCCGATCACGTCGTACGGCACGCTCCAGGTACGCAGGTGGTCGTAGAAGTAGCGGCAGTCGCCGTTGGAGCCGCCGCGGTCGATGTGCATCATGATCCGCACCGTCGAGCTGGCCGCCTTCGCGCCGGCGATGCAGGCCTTCACGAGCGTGGTGTACTCACTCCAGTGCTCGCCGTCGCTCCGGTAGATCTCGCCGAGCGGCCACAGGAACCCGTCCACCGTCTCGTTGCCGATCTGGATCATGTCGACCGGCGTGCCCTGCGCGGCGAAGCTCGCCACCAGGTTCTGCGTGTACGTACGCACGGTCGCGGTGAGCGTCGAGAAGTTCTGGTTGCGCCACGCGCCAGGCGTGGCCTGGTGGGCCGGATCGGCCCAGAAGTCGGAGTAGTGCGGGTCGAGCAGCAGCCGCAGGCCGGCGGCCTTCGTCCGGCGCGCGGTGGCCAGCGCGCTGGAGGCGTTGCTGTAGCCCGAAGGCGGGTCGACCCAGACCCGCTGCCGCGACCAGTTCGCGCCGTTGGCGACCAGGATCCGCTCGGCGGGCGTGACGGCACCACCGTCGGTGTATCGGACTCCGGCGGCCTCCATCTGCAGCAGGAACGACAGATCCGCGCCGCGGACGGACGGACCGGTGGCGAGGGCGGGCGTGGCTGGGCCGGCGCTGAACACAGTGGCCGCGGCGGCGACTCCGGAGGCTGTGAGGAACTGGCGTCGGGACGTGCTCATGAAAGGCGTCCTTCCAGGCGGGCCCGGCCGGCGCTGACCTTGCCAGGGTAGCGTTCCAGGCGTGTCGGATGCCGTGCTCGAGGTGGCGACGAGCGTGCTGCGCTCGCCGTGGTTCTACCTCGTGCTGTTCACGCTGGTCTACGTCGACGCGTTCCTGCCCGGCATCCCGAGCGAGGGCGTGGTGGTCGTCGCCGGTGTGTTCGCGGTGACCGGGACGCCGGAGCTGCCACTGGTGATGCTGGTCGCGATGGTCGCCGCGTTCGCCGGAGACCACACGTCGCTGCTGATCGGCCGCCTGGCCGGCACGCGCCTGATGCGGTGGATCCCGGAGGGCAGCCGCCGGAGGCGGACCCTGGACTGGTCCGCGCGCCAGCTCGAGCGCCGCGGGGCCCAGATCCTGATCATCGGCCGGTACGTCCCGGGCGGGCGTACGGGCGTGACGCTGATGGCGGGCTTCGTGGGCTACCCGCTCCGGTCGTTCGCCCCCTACGTCGCCGTCGCGGCGGTCACCTGGGGCATCTACTCGTCCCTGGTCGGCTACCTCGGCGGGCTCGTGTTCCGGGACCACCCGTGGCGCGGAGTCGCGGCCGGCATCGGCTTCGGCATCGCCGTGACGATGGTCGTCGAGCTCGTCCGGTTCATCCGTCGCCGCCGCTCCCGGGCGACTGCGGAACCCGCTGTCGAACCGGTCTGAAAGGATTGCGGCATGCTCCGTTGGTTGACCGCGGGGGAGTCGCATGGCCCCGCACTCGTCGCGATTCTTGAAGGGCTGCCCGCCGGCGTCCGGGTTACGGACGACGACGTGGCGGGCCAGCTCGCCCGGCGCCGCCTCGGCTACGGCCGCGGTGCCCGTATGTCGTTCGAACGCGACGAGCTGGAGTTCATCGGCGGCTTCCGCCATGGCCTCACGCTCGGCAGCCCGGTCGCGATTCGCGTGGGCAACACCGAGTGGCCCAAGTGGGAGAAGGTGATGGCTCCCGGTCCGGTCGATCCGGAGGAGCTGGCCAGCCTCGCCCGCAACGCCCCGTTGACCCGCCCGCGGCCCGGCCACGCCGACCTGGCGGGCATGCAGAAGTACGGCTTCGACGAGTCGCGGCCGATCCTGGAGCGCGCCAGCGCCCGCGAGACCGCGGCCCGGGTCGCGCTCGGCACGGTGGCCCGTCAGTTCCTCCAGCAGGCCTACGGCGTCACGCTGCTCAGCCACGTCGTCGAGCTCGGTACGGTACGGGCGCCGCACGGTCTCGTCCCCAAGCCCGACGACCTCGAACGCGTCGACGCCGACCCGCTGCGCACGCTCGACCCCGAGACCAGCCAGGCGATGGTCGCCGAGGTCGACGCCGCCCACAAGGAGGGCGACACGCTCGGAGGCGTCGTCGAGGTCGTCGTGTGGGGCCTGCCACCGGGACTCGGCAGCCACGTCCACTGGGACCGCAGGCTGGACGCCCGGCTGGCCGCCGCCCTGATGGGCATCCAGGCGATCAAGGGCGTCGAGGTCGGCGACGGATTCGAGCTGGCCCGCACCCGTGGCTCGGCCGCGCAGGACGAGATGGTGCCCGGAGACGACGGCATCCGGCGTACGTCCGGCAAGTCCGGCGGCACCGAGGGCGGCATGAGCACGGGCGAGACCCTGCGGGTCCGGGCCGCGATGAAGCCGATCTCGACCATTCCGCGCGCGCTGCGCACCGTCGACGTCGCCACCGGCGAGGAAGCGCGAGCGCACCATCAGCGGTCCGACGTCTGCGCGGTGCCGGCGGCCGGTGTGGTGGCCGAGGCGATGGTCGCGCTGGTGCTGGCCGACGCCTGCCTGGAGAAGTTCGGCGGCGACTCGCTGGCCGAGACCCGGCGCAACTGCGAGTCCTACTTCGCCGAGCTGAAGATCCTCACGGACAGGAGCGTGCGCTGATGGCGCCTCGCGTGGTCGTGGTCGGACCGCCCGGCTCGGGCAAGACCACCGTCGGCACGCTGGTCGCGGCCGAGCTGGGCGTGGCGTTCCGCGACACCGACTCCGACATCGAGGCCGAGGCCGGCCAGACGATCCCGGAGATCTTCGTCGAGCACGGCGAGCCGCACTTCCGCAAGCTGGAGCGCGCAGCCATCGTCGCGGCGCTGGAGTCGCACGACGGCGTGCTCGCGCTCGGCGGCGGCGCCGTACTCGACCCCGACACGCGCGCCGACCTCGCCGCGCACACCGTCGTCCTGCTCGAGGTGGGGCTGGCCGACGCGGTGAAGCGCGAAGGGCTGGGCGTGTCCCGTCCACTGCTGTTCGGCAACGTCCGCGGGCGGCTCAAGCAGCTGATGGACGAGCGGCGCCCGCTGTACGAAGCGGTCGCCACCGTCACGGTCGACACCGACGGCCGGACGCCTGAGGAAGTCGCGGCCGACGTACTGAAGGAGCTCGGACGGTGAGTGCCCCGACCCGGATCCACGTCGCGACCGCGAAGCCGTACGACGTCGTGGTCGGCCACGGCGTGCTCAGCGAGCTCTACGCCCTGCTCGGCAACGGAGTCCGGCGGATCGCCGTGATCTACGCCGGGGTGCTGGACGGGCTGGCGACGGCTCTCGCGCGAGACCTCGAGTCGTCCGGTCACGGATATGAGGTCGAGCTGATCGAGGTGCCCGACGCGGAAGCCGCCAAGACGGCTGTCGTCGCCGCGGAGTGCTGGGCCGCGCTCGGCCGGGCCGGCTTCACGCGTACGGACGTGGTGATCGGCGTCGGAGGTGGCGCGACCACCGACCTGGCCGGCTTCGTCGCCGCGACCTGGCTGCGCGGGGTGCGCGTGGTGCAGGTGCCGACGACCGTGCTCGGCATGGTCGACGCGGCGGTCGGCGGCAAGACCGGCATCAACACCGCCGAGGGCAAGAACCTCGTCGGCGCGTTCCACGAGCCGGCCGGCGTTCTCTGCGACCTCGACGTGCTGGCCGGGCTGCCCGCCGAGGAGTTCCTGCCCGGCCTGGCCGAGGTTGTGAAGTGCGGTTTCATCGCCGATCCGGTGATCCTCGACCTGATCGAGTCCGACGTGGCCGCGGCGAAGGATCCGGCCGGCCCGTTCGTACGCGAGCTGGTCGAGCGTTCGATCCAGGTCAAGGCCGACGTCGTGGCGGCCGACCTCACCGAGTCGGCGGCGCTCAGCGGCGGCGGACCGGGGCGCGAGGTGCTCAACTACGGCCACACGCTGGCGCACGCGATCGAGCGGCTGGAGGCATACCGCTGGCGGCACGGCGCGGCGGTCTCGGTGGGCATGGTGTTCGTCGCGGAGCTGGCCCGGCTGGCCGGGCGGCTCGACGAGGCGACGGCCGCCCGGCACCGCTCGGTGCTGGCGGCGCTCGGGCTGCCGGTGTCGTACCCCGCCGAGGCCTGGCCGGAGCTGCTGGCCGGCATGCGGCTCGACAAGAAGACCCGCGGTGACCTGCTGAGGTTCATCGTTCTCGACGGGCTGGCCAAGCCTGCGCTGTTCGAGGGACCCGCGCCGGAGATATTGGAGGGCGCGTACGCCGCCGTCTCCGGCACACTTGGCCGGTGACGACTACCGCTTCCGCTGCAGGCACCTGGAACCTCGGCGATCTCGAGGTCAACCGGCTCGGCTTCGGCGCGCTGCGCCTGACTGGCTGGGAGGGGTTCCACCGCGGCCCGCCGAGGGATCGGCAGCAGTCGATCGCCGTGCTGCGCCGTGCCGTCGAGCTCGGCGTCAACCACATCGACACCGCCGCGTTCTATTTCTCGCGGCTGCTCTCGGCCAACGAGCTGATCAACACCGCTCTCGGCCCGTACCCCGACGACCTGGTGATCGCCACGAAGGTCGGGCCGGGGCGGGACACGTCCGGCGAGTGGCTGACCTGGGCGACGCCCGATCGCTTGCGGGGCCAGGTGGAGGAGAACCTCCGGCAGCTCGGCCGCGGCCACCTCGACCTGGTGAACCTGCGGATGAACAGCCGGGAGCGTCCGGTGGCGGAGTTGTTCGGGGCGCTGGCCGAGCTGCGGAACGAAGGCCTGATCCGGCAGCTCGGACTGTCGAACGTGAGCGTGGAGCAACTGGCCGAGGCGCGGGCGATCGCGCCAGTGGTGTGCGTGCAGAACCGCTATGCGCTGGACTCTCGTGGTGCCGGCGACGACGAGGTGCTGCAGGTGTGCGGGGAGCAGGCCGTGGCGTTCGTTCCGTACTTCGCGATCGCCGGTGAGGGCCGGGAGTCGGGTGCGGCCGAGGCTGAGCGGGAGGCCAACGTGCTGGCCGTCGCCGAGGCACACGGTGTGTCGGCCGCCCAGGTGCGGCTGGCGTGGACGCTGGCGCAGGGACCGCACGTGCTCGCGATTCCCGGCACGGGCAACGTGGCGCACCTGGAGGAGAATGTCGCTGCGGGTGCGTTGCGGCTGAGCGAGGCGGAGCTGGCGCTGCTCGGCAGCTAGCTCTCGTTGCCGGTGAGGCTCGCGACGGCCCTCAGCGCGAGCCGGTAGGAGTCGAGTCCGAAGCCCGCGATCGTGCCCGTGGCGACGCTGGAGACCACGCTGGTCTGCCGGAACGCCTCACGGGCGTGCGGGTTGCTCAGGTGGACCTCGATCAAGGGCGCGACCAGCTGCTTGCAGGCGTCGTGGACGGCGTAGGAGTAGTGCGTGAACGCCGCGGGGTTGAGCACCACCGGCAGCCGCTCGTCGATCGCCTCGTGCAGCCAGCCGATCAGCTCGGCCTCGTCGTTGGTCTGCCTGACCTCGACGTCCAGGCCGAGCTCGGAGCCGGTCTTGGCGCAGTCGGCGGCCAGGTCGGCGTACGTCGTGGCGCCGTAGACATCGGGCTCGCGCGTGCCGAGCCGGTTGAGGTTGGGTCCGTTGAGCACCAGTACTCGCACACCGCGAGGCTACTAGACGATCTATTCCAAGGGGTCGCCTGACGCGCGACGCCTGGCATCCACGCTGGCTGCGTTGTCGTCGATCGCCGGAGGCCCCTCCTGGCTCCTCCTCCGCCTTGCCAGCGCGGCGCCATGCGCCGCGCGCTTGACCGGCGACCCCTTGGAACAGATCGTCTAGGCTGCCCGCATGCAACCGTCCGTGGTCCTTGTCATCGTGATCGTCGTCGTCTTCGTAGGCATCGGAGTCGCGGTGGCGCGCGCGTCGGGCAGGTCGAGCTCGCCGCCGCCAGCGGTGGGCGAGGTGCCGGAGGACACGATGTTCCAGATCCGGCAGCTGCTGGGCGAGGGCAAGAAGATCCAGGCGATCAAGGTGCTTCGCGACAGCCGGCCGGGGATGGGCCTGAAGGACGCCAAGGACTACGTGGAGGCGCTCCAGGCGGGTCACGAGCCCCCACCCACCGGCGGGCTGCGGACGGGTGGGTCCCACGACGTCGAGCTGACTCCTGACCTGCTGTTCCGCGTCCGGCAGCTGCTGGGGGAGAACAAGAAGATCCAGGCGATCAAGGAGCTGCGAGCCGGCCGGCCGGGGATGGGCCTGAAGGAGGCCAAGGACCTGGTCGAGGCGATCGAGGGTGGGTACGAGCCGCCGGTCACCGCCGCCGAGCCGCCGGCAGCCCAGCCTCAGGTGCCGGCTGGAAGCTCTGACCTGGCCGCGCGCGCCCGTGAGCTGCGCGACTCCGGGCAGGAGACGCTCGCGATCCGTCTGGTCTGCGACGAGACGGGGATGGGCATCCTGGACGCCCAGAAGTTCGTCAGGTCGCTGGGCTGAGCGTCCCGGCCGAAGAATCAGCCCGGCCAAATCGGGCACGGAACTACGCGTCGCGGCCGATTCGGGCGTACGATCGCCACCGTGAAGTTCCTCATCCTGGCAGCGATCGTCATCGGCTTCGCCGTCTATTTCATGCGCGGGCGGATCATCAGCACCGTGTCTTCACTCAGCCAGGACCAGAAGGAACTCCTGCGCCGTTCGATCGACCCCGCTCTGGTCGCACGCATCATCTTCCACCTGAGCGTCGGAAACAAACTGGCCGCGGTCGCCGAACTACGCAACGCACAGGGCCTGCAGCAGGCCGCCGCGGAGTTCCTGGTCGAGCAGATCCGTAAGGGTCACCGCCCGCCCGGCTCCGAGGCCGGCGCGCCAGGTGCGGCGAACGCCGGCACCGGCACCGGCCCGACCGTCGTTCCCGGTGAGTCGACCGTCAAGGGCGAGGAGCGCCTGGGCTGAAGCCCGCCCCCACCCGCTTGCCGGCTCCTCAGTCGTTCCACTTCTCGCGGTCGAGCTCCAGCTCGCGCTGCCAGGCGCGGTCGAGCTCCTCGTCAGCCTTCTTCCACTTGCGCTCGAGTTCGTCGTCGGCCTTTTGGTACGGATCGGACGTGTCGAACGTGTCGAGGTCGCCGAAGTCGGTGTCGAGGTCGCGCGCGGCCTCCATGCTCGGGTCCTGGGCGGGCTGGCCCAGCCTACGGACGATCTGGCTGGCTTCGTACAGCTCCATGGCCGTCGCCTCGCGCAGCGTCTCGATCGCTTCGACCGTCTGGCCCTTGAGCTTGAGATCGGTGACTCGTCCGATCAGGGCGGGGGCCAGGTGCTCGGTGCCGGGCACCGGCCGCATCCGCGGTCGCGGCTGAGGCTGAGACCGCGGCTGGGGCTGAGTGCGCGACTGGGGCTGAGCCTGCGGTCGCGGCTGCGGCCTGGGTTGCGGTGCCGGCTGGGGCTTGGGCTGCGGCCGCTGCACCTGGATCTGCTGCGGCGGAGGAGGCGGAGGCACGACGTACTGCGGCCGGTACTGCGGCTGAGGCTGGGGCGGCGGGAACTGCGTGCTGGCGATCTGCGGCCCGCCCTGCTGTGCCGGAACCCCGGGCTGAACTCCCGGCGGGTAGCCCGCCCGCTGCCGCTTCTTCTTCGCGTTGCTCGCGGACGAGGCGAAGATCGCGACGAAGATGAACCCGAACACGATGACCCACGACCAGGACGGCAGATATTGCTGCGCGAAGAAGAACGCGGCGATCCCCAGCGGCAGGAGGCAGCCAAGCGGGTTGCCCTTCTTCGCCGGCTGGTTCTGCCGGGGACGAGGCGGCTGGTTGGACTGCGGAGCAGACGACGACTCGGCCATGCCGGGAGCGTACCCTGTGACTCCCTCCTGCCCGGCGACAACGAGGCGACCGCAGAGGGTAAACTCGACCGCTGCACTCTCCTAGGATCGACCCAGACCGGAAGGCTTCCGTGGCGACGACGAACGACCTCAAGAACGGCATGGTGCTCAACCTCGACGGCCAGCTGTGGAGCGTCGTGTGGTTCCAGCATCACAAGCCCGGCAAGGGCGGCGCCGTCGTGCGCACCAAGCTGAAGAACGTACTGTCCGGCAAGGTGGTCGACAAGACGTTCAACGCCGACGTGAAGGTCGACGTGGCCAACGTCGACAAGCGCGAGATGACCTACCTCTACAACGACGGCGAGTCGTACGTCTTCATGGACGCCTCGACCTACGACCAGCTGCCGCTGTCGCAGGACGTCGTGGGTGAGGCTTCCCACTTCCTGCTCGAGAACCAGAACGCGATCGTGGCGATGCACGATGGCCTGCCGCTCTACATCGAGCTGCCCGCGTCCGTCGAGCTCACCGTCGAATACACCGAGCCCGGCCTGCAGGGCGACCGCTCCACCGGCGGCACCAAGCCGGCTCGGCTGGAGACGGGCTACGAGCTCCAGGTGCCGCTGTTCCTGACCACCGGCGAGCGGGTCAAGGTCGACACGCGCAGCGGCGAGTATCTCGGCAGGGTCTAGGTCGTGTCTCCTAGATATCGCCTGACGCGACTTCGTCGGACGCGCTCTATTGAATGTGCGCCTCTGGCGCGCGGCCCGCATCCACGCTGCCTGCGTCGGCGTCGGTCGCAGGAGGCCCCTCCAGTTTCCCTCCGCCGGCTTGGCAGCGCGGCGCGGATGCGCCGCGCGCTTGACCGGCCCTATCCAGGAGACCCGACCTAGTGCCGGCCAGGGGCAAGGCCCGCAAACGGGCCGTCGACATTCTCTACGAAGCGGAGATGCGCGGCCTGCCTCGGCTGGAGATCCTCGCCGAGCGGCTGATGACCGCGGATCCACCCGTCAACGAATACACCGTGACACTCGTCGAGGGCATCGACGCGCAGGCCGAGGAGCTCGACAAGCTGCTGACGGAGTACGCCATCGGGTGGACACTCGACCGGATGCCGCCCGTCGACCGTTCGGTGCTGCGGATCGGGGCGTACGAGCTGATGTACGCGGAAGCCGTGCCGGATGCGGTGGCGATCAGCGAGGCCGTCAGGCTCGCCCGCGAGCTCTCGACCGACGAGTCGCCAGGGTTCGTGAACGGATTGCTGGCGAAACTGCTCGAGCAGAAGACCGCCCGCCACTAACCCTTCGCCGGGCTCGCCACAGCCTCTACTGCTGGACCGCGAGGCACGTACGGCACGGCGCGCAGCGGCACGTTGACGAAGTCGCGGGCCGGATCACCCCAGGCCGCCTTGCCCCAGTCGATCAGCGCCTCCAGCGTCGTGGCGGCCGGGTCGACCAGCAGGTTCGGCGGGCCGGCGTCGGCATGCAGCAGCACGAACGGCGGATCGGCGGGCCGGTAGGGCTCCAAGTGGTCGAACCACGCCAGCAACCAGCGGGCCTGTGTCGGGTCGAGGTGTCCCGAGCCCCCGAGTGCGTCGATCAGCCGGCGCGGGTCGAAGCCGGCGTCGTCGTCCAGGTCGGGCCGGCCGGAGAGCTCCTTCGCGCCGGTGCGGGTGTTGGTGTGCAGGTGAGCCAGGGTGCGCCCGAGCTCCCGGTACGCGCCCTGGGTGTCGGCCGGATCGGCGTCGAGGCTGGCCAGGTCGCGGTGATGGACGCGTTCGAGCAGAAGGTACGGATGCGTGGCGTCGTAGTGGACGAGCTCGGGGGTGCGTACCCCCGCGGCTCGCGCCGTGGGGATGACCGCGGCTTCCTTCGAGAGCAGCGAGACCGCGTGGTCGACGCTCGGGCGGGGCAGCCGGAGCACGAGGTCGGTGCCCAGGAAGTAGACGAGATTGACCTGTCCCTGCTGCGGGGCGAGCCGGACCTGCCCAGGAGCCACCCCGTGGCGTCTCGCGATGGCGACGACGAGATCCTGCGTGGTTTCGCTCACTCCCTCAATCTACTTGTCCTGTTTCTCATCCCGGCTGACGAAGCCGACGATGGCATCGAGGCCGGGGTCGTAGCCGTCGGTCGTGTCGACGACCAGCTGGGGCACCGGTAGGACGATGGCGTCGAACGTCCCCGCGTCTGGCCCCGGCCTGGCTTGCGGGCCGGTGTGCGCCTCCCGGACCGGGTTCGACGCCGCGCGGGCGACGTTCCTGGTGTGAGCGAGGTGCGGGTCGAGCGTGCACTGGACGATCCGCAGCTCCGCCAGCTCGCTGAGCGGCTCCAGTCGCGGCTGCCACACGGGACCGCGGAACGCCGCCTCGGCGACGACCGTCACCCCTGCCCGCAGGAGCAGAGCGAGCACCTCGAAGAAGAGCGGAAAGGTCCGCTCGGTCAGCGGGTCACCCGGCCCGGCGACGAATCCTGGATGGGAGTGCACCATCCCCTCCTTGATCTCGTCGCGGCAGATGGCCGGGCAGCCGATCGCGCGGGCGATCGCATGGGCGAGCGTGGTCTTGCCGTAGCCGCCCATCGGGCCACAGACGACGATCAGTTTCGGCGGTATCGAGTCTTCCGGCACGCGTCCTCCTCGCGGAAGTCGTGGTTTCGAAGGACAACATTCGGCAATTGGCGCGGCGAATTCAAGTCTTGTTTTCGGCCGCTATCGCTGGTTTATTGGAGAGGGTAAGGCGCTCTTGGCCAGCGTAGGTTCACTGTCAATCGTGCCTTGCGGGTCGCGCAGTGCCATCCGCCCGGGGATGGCTCTGATGGTCGTCGCACTCGGATTCCTCAGATGCTCAGCGGTAGGTGCTTCGGTGTCACGCCACGCGCTGCGGCCAGCAGACCATGGTTGAGCTCGGGACCGGTTGTCGCGAACGGTTCGCAGCGACCGTCACCGCCCGCTGACGCGCCGCCGTCCACGCGCCGTCACCCTTCGAGGTCGGGGTCTTCGGTACCGTGATCAAGCTCTGACCGAGCGTAGGATTGTCAGGGCATAACGCGAACACGTGGCGAGTTCGCGGGGTGGCCGCTTGCTCTCCGAGGACATATCGGGCATTGTCTTGGGAAGCAATTTCGGGTAGACCTGACTTGACCCATCGTCACGTCGTCGTTCGGCTACGTGACACGTGTGGGCGCATCTAGCTAAAAGAGGAGAGGAGGTGGCCGATGACTTTCTGGGACTTCCTCTCCTATCGGCGCGAAGTCCTGATTTTCGAGGGAACTCAGCACGCCCTGCTGGTCGCACAATGCATCCTGATCGCAGCCGTGATCGCTGTCCTGTTGGCGGCCGCTGTCTATCGAAACGAGCGGGTCGTCAACTTGGCCACGGCGTTGTCCGCCGTCGGGCTCACGATTCCTTCGTTCGCATTGCTCGCTCTGCTGATCGTGCCGTTCGGCCTCGGAGTCATGCCCACCGTGGTGACGCTGGTGTTCTACTCGATCCTGCCGATCCTTCGGAACGCTGTCGTCGGGCTCGCCGGCGTCGACAGCGCCGTCGTTGAGTCGGCTCGGGGCATGGGCATGAGCCGCGTGCGCGCCCTCGTCCGGATCGAGCTGCCGTTGGCCTGGCCGGTCATCCTGGCCGGCGTCCGGATCTCGACCCAGATGGCGATGGGCATCGCCGCTATCGCGGCTTATGTCCAGGGTCCCGGCCTCGGTGCCGGTATCTTCAGCGGGCTGGCCCGGCTCGGTGGGGCGAATTCACTGAACCAGGCCCTGGCCGGAACGCTCGGTATCGCCGTTCTCGCGCTGCTATTCGACGCGATTCTGGTCCTGGTCGGCCGAGTAACTATTTCAAGGGGTATCCGTGCCTGAGACTGCGACTAACCAAACGGAGAACGGCGTCAGCGGCGTTGAGATCGAATTGGTCGAGCTCACCAAACGCTATCCAGGCCAATCGGAAGCCGCTGTCAACAACGTCAACATGACGATTCCGGCCGGGGAGATCGTGGTCCTGGTCGGTCCGTCCGGCTGCGGCAAGACCACGACGATGAAGATGGTCAACCGCCTGATCGAGCCCACGAGCGGCAAGATCCTACTCGACGGCGACGATGTGCTGACGCGGAACCCCGACGAGCTCCGCCGTCACATCGGTTACGTCATCCAGGCCGGCGGTCTGTTCCCGCACATGACCGTCGCCACCAACGTCGGTGTCGTTCCCGGCCTGCTCGGGTGGAACAGCAGCCGGATCTCCGAACGCACCGACGAGTTGCTCGACCTGGTGGGTCTCGACCCCGCGCAGTTCCGCAACCGTTATCCGAAGCAGCTGTCCGGTGGGCAGCAGCAGCGCGTCGGCGTCGCCCGCGCGCTGGCCGCCGACCCGCCCGTGCTGTTGATGGACGAGCCGTTCGGTGCGGTCGACCCGATCACCCGGCAGCGTCTCCAGGACGAGCTGCTGAAGATCCAGGAAGAGCTCGGCAAGACCATCATCTTCGTCACGCACGACTTCGACGAAGCCGTCAAGCTCGGCGACCGGATCGCCGTGCTGGCGACCGGTTCGCGGATCGTGCAGTACGACACGCCCGCCGAGATCCTCGCCAACCCGGCCGACGACTCCGTTGCGGCGTTCGTCGGCGCCGGCGCGGCGCTCAAGCAGCTGTCCCTGCAGCGGGTCAGCAGCGTCTCGCTCGACGAGGCGGTCACCGCCGACGTCGGCTCCGACCCGGAGGACGCGGCCCGTCGCGTCCGTGAGGCCGGCCGCCAGCACTGCATCGTGCTCGACGACCGGAAACGCCCGTTGCGCTGGGTCTCGCTGCGCGAGCTGGCTCGCGGCCCGGCGGCCCTGCAGCCACGCGCGGCCGACGAGGACCTCGAGACGGTCGGCACACAGGCGACGCTCAACGACGCACTCGACCTGATGCTCACCTCGAACCACGGAGTAGTCGTCGTCACCGGCCGGCGTGACACCTACCAAGGCGTCATCCGGGTCGAGACGATCATGGCGGCGATCAACGAGATGCGCGAGGACGCCGGCCAACCCAGCGGGAGCCCGTCATGAGTGCCACGACACTCGTCGTCGACACCGAGCCGGAGGAACGCGAAGGTGGGCGGCGGTCGATCATCGGCTGGATCGCGCAGCCTCTGGTCGCGGTCGCGCTGTTCATCGGTGTCCTGATCTTCTCCGGGACAGCCGACCTCGACGCTGTCGCGTCCCGGCAGATCACGCTCAACCTGATCGGCACCCGCATGGGCCAGCATCTCCTGCTCACGGCCGTTTCGACGGTGCTGGTGCTGGTGATCGCGGTGCCGCTCGGCATCCTCGTCACCCGCCGGCGCACCCGCGTGCTCGCACCGTTCTTCGTCGGTATCGCCAACATCGGGCAGGCCGCGCCATCGGTCGGCCTGCTGGTGCTGATCGTCATCCTGACCGGACGGGCCACCGTGAGCGGAGCGATCGCCGGCCTCACGGCCTACGCCGTCCTGCCCGTGCTGCGCAACACGATCACCGGTCTGCAGGGCATCGACCCGAGGCTGATCGAGGCTGGGCGGGGCATGGGCATGTCGGCCGCGAAGGTGATGTTCCGGATCGAGCTGCCGCTGGCCGTGCCGGTGATCCTGACCGGCATCCGTACGGCTCTGGTGCTGCTGGTCGGAACCGCGACGCTGGCGGCGTTCGTCAACGGTGGCGGGCTCGGCCTGATGATCGTGACGGGACTGAAGTTGAACCGGACACCAGTGATCGTCGTCGGCGGTCTTCTGGTCGCGGCGCTGGCTTTGCTGATCGACTGGATGGGGCAGGTCATCCAGCAGATCGCGCGGCCGAAGGGAGTCTGAGACTGAGACAGGCGCACCCGCGAGGAACTGGAGCGATTGAGAAGTAGATGGGTGAGATGAGAAGACTGATGAGAACCAGAACTGTTCGGGCGGGGCGCATGGTCGGTGTCGCCGCAGCCGCGGTCGCCATGCTGGCGGCCGGCTGTGGCCTGGGTGGGCAGGCACCCGAGGCAGGTGACAACGGACCCGTCAAGGAAGGCTCGATCAAGAAGATCGACAACCTCGATGGCGTCAACCTGAAGGTCGGCTCGAAGGAGTTCACCGAGCAGCTCGTGCTCGGCCAGATCGCCGTCGCCGCGCTGGAAGCCGCCGGGGCGAAGGTGACCGACAAGACGAACATCTCCGGTACGGCCGCCACCCGCAAGGCCCTGACGACCGGCGGCATCGACATGTACTGGGAGTACACCGGTACCGGTTGGGTGACCCACCTGAAGCACGACGAGCAGATCACCGATCCCAAGGAGCTCGCGCAGCAGGTCCGCGACGAGGACTTGGCCGACAACAAGATCGTCTGGCTCGACGAGACTCCGCTGAACAACACCTACGCCTTCGCGATCCGCGAGGAGAAGGCGAAGGAGCTCGGCATCACCAAGGACTCGCAGCTGGCGTCGCTGCCGAAGAAGGAGCAGTCGTTCTGCATCGAGTCGGAGTTCGAGAGCCGCGACGACGGGTTCGAGCCGTTCCTCAAGACCTACGGCCTGAACCGTGCGGACATCCCGGCCAAGCAGATCCTCAACATGGACACCGGCGTCATCTACGACCAGACCGACAAGGGTGCCTGCAACTTCGGTGAGGTGTTCACCAGCGACGGCCGGATCAAGGGCCTCGGCCTCAAGGTGCTGGACGACGACAAGAAGTTCTTCCCGATCTACAACGCGTCGATGAACATCCGCGAGTCGGTCTACAAGAAGTACCCCGAGCTGGCGGACGTGTTCAACCCGATCAGCAAGAAGCTGACGACCGAGGCGCTGCAGAAGCTGAACGCCGAGGTCGACGTCGACGGCAAGGACCCGAAGGACGTGGCGCGGACCTGGCTGAAGTCCGAGGGCTTCATCGGGTAAGCAGCCGCGGCTAGCGGTAGGACTCGGCCTGCAGGGTGTAGAGCTCGGCGTACAGGCCGCCGGCGCGTAGCAGCGTCTGGTGGTCGCCCTGCTCGACCAGGCGGCCGGCGTCCAGCACGAGGATCAGATCCGCCGATCGGACGGTGGAGAAGCGGTGCGAGACCAGCACCGTGACTCCACCGTCCGATCGGCGTTTGTGCGCTTCTGCGATGTAGCGCTCGAACAGCGCGTGCTCGGTCGGCGCGTCCAGGCTGGCGGTCGGCTCGTCGAAGCACAGCAGTAGCGGGCGCTCGCGCAGCAGTGCGCGGCCCAGCGCGAGCTGCTGCCACTGGCCGGTCGACAACTCGACACCTTGCGGCCAGGTCGACCCGAGCTGGGTTCGCAGGCCGTACGGGAGCGCTGTTTCCAGGCCGGGTACGCCGGCCCGGGCCAGCGCGGTGCGCTGGGCCTCCGCGTCGTCCAGGTTGGGCAGGTCACCGAGGCCGACGGCGCGGCCGGCGGAGAACTCGAAGCGTACGAAGTCCTGGAAGGCGGCGGACAGCCGTTGTCGCCAGGCCGTGACGTCGATCCGGGCCAGGTCGGTGCCGTCGACGAGCACCTGGCCAGAGGTGGGTGTGTAGAGCTTGCCGAGCAGCTTGACGAGCGTGGTCTTGCCGGCGCCGTTCTCGCCGACGACCGCGACCACACTGCCGGCCGGGATCCGGACCGAGACGTCCCGCAGCACGTCGTGGGACGTACCGGGGTAGCGGAAGCTCACGTGGTGGAAGGCGATCGCGTCCCGCAGCCGGTCCGGCGGAGGCACCGGAGCCTGCTCGGCTTCGGCGGCTCGCGCCGCGGCATAGGCCTGCAGCCAGCGCAACCGGCCGGCCGCGCGCAGGGCCTGGCCGAGGTTGACCACGCTGTAGGCCGGCGTGATCACCTGCGTCTGGACCTGCTGGCACACCACGACCGCCGTCGCGACGGTGCCGGCCGAGCCGTAGCCGCGGGTCGCGCGCCAGAGCACGAACCCGACGGCCAGCAGGTAGCCCAGCAGGAAGATCACCGAACGCAGTGACGCCAGGCCGGCTGCCTTCAGCTCGGCCCGGTCCAGCGGGCGGCGGGACTCCTCCCAGGCGGTCTCCAGCCGGCCGAGGATCTCCTCGCGCACCCCGAACATCCGCAGCTCCATGCCCGCCTTGGCGTCGGTCGTGAGGTGGCGCAGGTGCCTGGCCAGCCGGCCGGGTGTGGCCGAGCGGGTCTCGGCGTCGGCGTGCCAGCGCTGCTGCCGCCCGGCGATCGGGATCGTCGGCAGCGCGAACAGCACCAGCAGCAGGACGGCCGGGTGGAGGAGGGCAAGCACGACCAGCGTGCCAAGGGCACCGACGACGGCGTTCGCGGTGCCGATCAGCGCGTTCAACGACTGGCCGAGCACACCTTGCTGCTGGCGGAGCAGCTCCAGCCGGTCGGCGTACTCCACGTGCTCGTGGTGCTCCAGGCCGGGCAGCTCACCGGTCAGCCGCACGATCTCGGTGTCGAACGCCAGCCCGACCCGCTCGGCGAGGCCGGCCCGGATGCTCGTACCGGCGTACGCGGCGACGTAGCGAAGGGTGATCGCGACCAGCATGCCTGCCGCCGCACCGATCGTCAGCGGCTCGTCGCGGTCGACGATGCCGTTGACGAGCAGGCCGATGCACCAGGCGATCACGGGGTACATCAGGCGGCCGGCAGGCTCGAGCAGGGTGCCGAGCGACCGCCACGGATCGGTGCGGACGGCGGTGCGGATCAGCAGGCCGAGCTCGGCGAGGCGGTCGCGCATTCACGCCTCCGCTTCGGCGAACCGGTCGGCCTGCAGGCGGAACATCGTGGCGTACGGGCCGCCGGCAGCCAGCAGCTCGTCGTGGCTGCCGTCCTCGACGATCCGGCCGCCGTCGAGCACGACGATCCGGCCGGCGTGCCGGACGCTGGACAGCCGGTGCGACACGAGGATCGTCGTCACATCCGCGGTGAGTTCGAGGAAGCGATCGAACAGCTCGGCCTCGGCGCGGATGTCGAGGCTCGCCGTGGGCTCGTCGAGGATCAGCAGGCCGGCGCCGCCGCGGACGGCCAGGAGCGCTCGGGCGAGCGCCACCTTCTGCCACTGGCCGCCGGACAGGTCGGCGCCTCGGGCGTAGTGGGGTGCGAGCACGGTCTGCCAGCCGTGCGGGAGGTCGGCGAGCAGGTCGGCGGCGCCGGCGTCGCGCAGCGCGGCGGTGAGCTCCTGCTCGTCGGTACGCAGGTGGAGGCTGCCGAAGCCCACGTTGTCGCGGAGCGGGAGCTCGTAGCGCACGAAGTCCTGGAAGATCACGCCGACCCGCGCTGTGTCGACGGCCACCGTGCCCTGATCGGGGTCGTAGAGGCCGCAGATCAGCTTCATCAGCGTGGTCTTGCCGGCGCCGTTCACGCCGACGACAGCCACCGACTCGCCGGGGCGGATGTGGAGATCGAGCCCGTGGAGTACGGGAGTGGGCGAGCCGCGGTAGCCGAACCGGACGCCGGTCAGCGTGATCCCGGCTGGCCCGTCCGGGGCCGGAGGCGGAGCGGCAGCCGTAGCCGTTGCCGGGGTCGGCCGGCCGCCGCGATCGAGGGCTTGGCCGGTCAGGCGGTGCTCCAGGTCGAGTACCTGCTGCGCGATCGACGCCGCCCGGCCCACGCGCCACTGGGCGTCGCCGAGGAAGCCGAGGTCTTCGGTGGACAGCAGCGCCAGGCAGACGACCGTTACCGCTCCGATGCCGAGCCTGCCGGCCATCGCCTGCCGGACGAGAGCCGTCAGAGCCACGGCGTGAGCCGCGACCAGTGCCAGCGTTCCCAGCGCCAGGCCCCGCGAGCCGATCCGGCGGGCCTGCCAGACCGCGGCCATCGCGGCGTGCCAGGTAGAGACGTACTCGCCGCGAAGCCAGCCGGCCAGGCCGAAGATCCGGATCTCCTTGGCCGGTTCTGGCCGTACGGCAAGCGATCGGACGTACTCCGCGCGCCGCAGCCGGTCGCCGCCCTCCGCCCGGGCGGCCGCGAATCCACGCTCCATCCAGCGTGACAGTCCGGCGCCGGCAGCGATCCAGCCGGCGGCGATCACCAGCGGTGCCCACCAGCCCAGCGGCAGCAGCAGGAGCGCCGCGCCGACGCCACCGACCCGGCGGGAGACGACCATCCGCAGGCTGGGAACGAGCTGGGAGTGCAGGCCGGAGCGTTCGAAGTCGGTGAGGCTCTCGACCTCGCCGGCGGTACGGGCGTCCTCGAGGTGGGTGAGATGCGGCGGCGCCAGGCAGGACCGGGCGACGGCCGCACTGAGCGTGCCGGCGTAACGGGATCCGAGCGCGTGGCCGAGGTAGCGGGCAGCCGCCAGCGCGGTGCCGGACGCGCCGACCCCCACGCTGAGTAGTACGAGCGCGAGCAGGGCCGTCCGGCCGTTGGGCGACCCGAGGCCGGCTGCGAGCGCACCCGGTACGGCGGCCAGGAAAACGCCCGTGACCAGCACGACCGCGTTGGGCAGGATCCCGATCAGGACCGCCAGGCCGGCCAGCCAGAGGCTCCGGCGCCGGTCGGCGCGCCAGAGCAGCGTGAGCAGAGCCCCGGAACGACGTACCAGCCGCATCCGTCTCTCCGCTCAGCGACGACAACGTGGCTCAGTGTAGGGGAGTCCGAAAGCAAAATGGCCACGTTGGCCAGATGCGGAAAGGGCACCTGAACGGCCAACGTGGCCACTCGCGCTAACTGTGAGCCGCCGGCGAAAGGGAGGTCGCCCGGCGGGCTCTGAGAGAACTAGCTCTCGTCGTCTGCGACGGCTTCGGCGGCGTCTGCGTTGAGTACACCCCAGGCGGCGAGCCGGTCGGCAAGCACGCTGGGACGCTCGTCGTAGATGACAGCGAGCGTGCGCAGGTCCTCCTTGCGGATGGACAGCACTTTGCCGTTGTAGTCGCCGCGCTGGGCCTGGATTGTGGCGGCGTAGCGCGCCAGTGGCGCGACCTCGACACCCTCGAGCTCACCCAGTCGTTCCAGGTCGAGCACCAACTTGGGCGGCGGCTCCGATGCCGCACCCATCGGGCCAACGCCCGGGAGGAGCTCGGTGATGGGTACGCCGTAGAAATCCGCGAGCTCGGACAGCTTCTGCACTGTCACCGCCCGGTCGCCGCGCTCGTAAGAGCCGACGACAACCGCCTTCCAGCGGCCCTTGGACTTCTGCTCGACCCCGTGGAGGGAGAGCCCTTGCTGTTGCCTGATGGCGCGCAACTTCGCGCCCAGAGACCTTGCGTAGTCGCTCGGCATCCGTGCCTCACTTCCTGCTTGGCATGGGCGACGGTGCCGCCGTGCCCACGTGTATCACGGAGAGTGACCGTAACTCGCTGCGACGATTTCGTCAAGTCGCCTTGGCGAGCAGTGGACGTGACCCGGCGCACAAAAGTGGCTCGCGTCCATGGTCGGCACAGCCCGACACGGCCTGCTACGACGCTCACCGAGCGCCAGATCCCGGCACTGTCCTGATACCGTCATGACGGAAGTTTTACTCAGACATCCTTTAACGACCCGTCCTGCGAGGCGGGGAAGGAGGTCCAGCCGTGGCTGCGAAGATTGCCCAGCATCTGACTGGGCGCGAGGTCCTCGACGAGGCCGACATCTCCCGGGCGTTGACCCGGATCGCACATCAGATTCTCGAACGCAACAAGGGTTCCCATGACCTGGTGCTGCTCGGCATCCAGACCAGGGGAGTGGAGCTCGCCCGCCGGCTCGGTGACCGAATCGGCCAGATCGAGCCGCCGGAGGCCGCGGTCGGGGCGCTCGACGTCACGATGTACCGCGACGACGTACGCATCCGGCCCGCTCGCGTCCCCGCTCACACGGAGCTGCCGCCAGGCGGAGTTGACGGCAAGATCGTCGTACTCGTCGACGACGTGCTGTTCTCCGGCCGGACGATCCGGGCCGCGCTGACGGCTCTCGACGACCTGGGCCGGCCACGCGCCGTACAACTCGGCGTCCTGGTCGACCGCGGTCACCGGGAACTGCCGATCCGCGCCGACTTCGTGGGCAAGAACCTTCCGACGGCCACCGGCGAGCGAGTCACCGTGCTGCTCTCGGAGCGCGACGGGCGCGATGCCGTGCTCATCTCGAAAGAGAAGGAACACGACAAGGAGGGCGAATCCGCGTGAAACACCTGCTTTCCACCGGCGACCTCTCCCAGGACGAGGCACTGTCGATCCTCGACACGGCCGAGGAGTTGCGCACGATCGTCGACCGCCCGATCAAGAAGCTGCCGACGCTGCGCGGCCGTACCGTCGTCAACCTGTTCTTCGAGGACTCGACCCGCACGCGCGTGTCGTTCGAGGCGGCCGAGAAGCGGCTGTCGGCCGACGTGATCAACTTCTCCGCCAAGGGCTCGAGCGTCGCGAAGGGCGAGAGCCTGAAGGACACCGCGCTCACGCTCGAGGCCATGGGCGCCGACGCCGTGGTCGTCCGGCACCCCTCGCCGGGTGCCGCCCACCGCCTCGCCACCGCGGGCTGGATCCGCAGCAGCGTGCTCAACGCCGGCGACGGCGCGCACGAGCATCCGACGCAAGCGCTCCTTGACGCCTTCACGATGCGACGGCACCTCGGCAACAGCCTCACCGGCCGCCGGGTCGCGATCGTCGGCGACATCCTGCACAGCCGGGTCGCGCGGTCCAACGTCCTGTTGCTGGCCACGCTCGGTGCCCAGGTCACACTGGTCGGCCCGCCGACCCTGCTGCCGCTGGGTGCGGAGGCGTGGTCCTGCGAGATCGGGTACGACCTCGACGCCGTGCTGCCGAAGACCGACGTCGTGATGATGCTGCGGGTGCAGCGCGAGCGGATGACGGCGGCCTACTTCCCGAGCGCCCGCGAGTACAGCCGGCGCTACGGCCTGACCAGCAACCGGATGGCGATGCTGCCCGACCACGCCCTGGTCATGCACCCCGGCCCGATGAACCGCGGCATGGAGATCTCCGCCGACGTCGCCGACTCCGCCCGCTCGGTGATCGTCGAGCAGGTCAGCAACGGCGTCGCGATCCGGATGGCGGTCCTCTACCGGCTCCTCGCGGGCGAGGGGGAGATCTGATGCCGCACGCCGCCCGTCTGGGGTGCGGCTGCCGCACCGTCCGGCCGTCGCTCGGTCTCGAGGCCACCGGCCCGCGTTCGCACAGCGGCGGGCCTGCCGGGCTGCTGCCGGCCGAGAGCATGGCGCCGATGACCGACGCTGCACCCACCCACCCGCTTCGCATCGAGGAGTCGTGATGGCCGACGAGAAGTTTCTGATCAAGGGCGCGCGGCTGCTCGGCGGCGAGCCCACCGACCTGCTGCTGTCCGGCGGCGTGATCGCCGAGCTCGGCACCGGGTTCTCCGCCGAAGGCGCCACTCAGGTCGAGGCCGACGGCCTGGTCGCGCTGCCCGGGCTGGTCGACCTGCACACCCACCTCCGCGAGCCCGGCCGCGAGGATGCCGAGACCGTCGAGACCGGCACCCAGGCCGCGGCCGTCGGCGGGTTCACCGCCGTGTTCGCGATGCCCAACACCGACCCGGCCGCCGATACCGCGGGTGTCGTCGAGCAGGTCTACCGGCTCGGCCGCGAGGCCGGCCACTGCGACGTGCAGCCCATCGGCGCGGTCACTGTCGGCCGGGCCGGCAAGCAGCTCGCCGAGCTCGGCGCGATGGCCACCAGCGCCGCCAACGTCCGCGTGTTCAGCGACGACGGCGACTGCGTGTCCGACGCCGTGCTGATGCGGCGTGCGCTGGAGTACGTCAAGGCGTTCGGTGGCGTGATCGCCCAGCACGCCCAGGAGCCCCGGCTCACCGAGGGCGCGCAGATGAACGAGGGCCGGCTGTCCGGCGTGCTCGGCCTCACCGGCTGGCCGGCGGTCGCCGAGGAGGCGATCATCGCCCGCGACGTCCTGCTCGCCGCGCACGTCGGCTCCCGCGTGCACGTCTGCCACGTCTCCACGGCCGGCTCGGTCGAGATCCTGCGCTGGGCCAAGGCCAAGGGCTACCCCGTGACCGCTGAGGTCACCCCGCACCACCTGCTGCTCACCGACGAGCTGGTCGCGAGCTTCGACCCGATCTACAAGGTCAACCCACCGTTGCGCTCGGCCACCGACGTGACCGCGCTGCGGGAGGCGCTGGCCGACGGCACGATCGACTGCGTGGCCACCGACCACGCACCGCACCCGGTGGAGGACAAGGAGTGCGAGTGGCCGGCCGCCGCCATGGGCATGGTCGGTCTGGAGACCGCGCTGCCCGTCGTCCAGCAGGCGATGATTGACACCGGTCTGATCGACTGGGCGACGGTGGCCGAACGACTGTCGGCCGCCCCCGCCCGGATCGGCGGACTCGACTCACAAGGTCTCGGCCTGCGGGCCGGCGCTCCGGCCAACGTCACGCTCTACGACCCGAACGTACCCTGGAAGGTCGATCCGGCCGGCCTGGCCGGTCGCTCGCGCAACACGCCGTACGCCGGCCGCGAGCTGCCCGGCAAGGTCGTGGCGACGTTCCTGCGTGGCCGGCCGACAGTTTTGGAAGGGAAGATTCAGTGAGCCCTGCGCCCACGCCTACTCCTGGCCCGGCTCTGCTCGTACTCGAAGACGGCCGGGTGTTCCGCGGTGAGTCCTACGGCGCGACAGGTGAGACGTTCGGCGAGGCGGTCTTCGCGACCGGCATGACCGGTTACCAGGAGACGCTGACCGACCCGTCCTACCGCGGGCAGATCGTCACGATGACCGCACCACACATCGGCAACACCGGCGCCAACGACGAGGATCCGGAGTCCCGCCGGATCTGGGTCGCCGGCTACGTCGTACGCGACCCGGCCCGCGTTCCGTCCAACTGGCGGTCGCGCCGCTCGCTCGACGACGCGCTACGCGCCGACGGCATCGTCGGGATCAGCGGCGTCGACACCCGGGCGCTCACCCGCCACCTGCGCGAGCGCGGCTCGATGCGCGCCGGCATCTCCTCGGTCGAGACCGAACCCCAGGCGCTGCTCGAACGAGTGCTGGCCTCGCCGCGGATGGTGGGCGCCGCGCTCGCCGACGAGGTGACCACGCCCGACTCCTACGTCGTGCCCGCTCAGGGCGAGAAGCGGCTCACGGTCGCGGCCGTCGACCTCGGGATCAAGTCGATGACGCCCCACCGGATGGCCGAGCGCGGCATCGAGGTGCACGTGCTGCCGTCCACGGCGACGCTCGACGAGGTGCTCGCGACCAACCCCGACGGCGTGTTCATGTCCAACGGCCCCGGCGACCCCGAGCCGCTCGAACATCCGGTCGAGGTGCTGCGCGGGGTGCTGCGCGCAGGCAAGCCGTTCTTCGGCATCTGCCTCGGCAACCAGGTCTTCGGCCTGGCGCTGGGCTTCGGCACCTACAAGCTGAAGTACGGCCACCGCGGCATCAACCAGCCCGTGCAGGACCGTACGACCGGCAAGGTCGAGGTCACCGCCCACAATCACGGCTTCGCGGTCGCCTGGCCTGGAACCCATGCCGAACTGCCGGCGATGAGTGGCCAGGCGGGCCGCGAACATGAGCACAGCGCGGTCGACGCGCCGCTCGACCAGCCGGCGCGCACCGACTTCGGCAACGCCACGGTCAGCCACATCTGCCTCAACGACAACGTGGTCGAGGGTCTCGAACTTCGCGACGACAAGGACGCCTTGACAGCCTTCTCCGTGCAGTACCACCCGGAAGCCGCCGCCGGACCACACGACGCCGCCTACCTGTTCGACCGTTTCGTCGATCTCATGGAGTCGGCACAGGCGAGGCAGGGGGCCGCCTGATGCCGAAGCGTTCCGACGTCCAGTCCGTCCTGGTGATCGGCTCCGGCCCGATCGTGATCGGCCAGGCCTGCGAGTTCGACTACTCCGGTACCCAAGCGTGCCGCGTGCTGAAGGAGGAGGGCCTGCGGGTCGTCCTGGTCAACTCCAACCCAGCGACGATCATGACCGACCCGGAGTTCGCCGACGCCACCTACGTCGAGCCGATCACGCCCGAGTTCGTCGAGAAGGTGATCGAGAAGGAACGCCCGGACGCGCTGCTCGCGACGCTCGGTGGCCAGACCGCGCTCAACACCGCGGTCGCGCTGTCGGAGTCCGGCGTTCTGGCGAAGTACGGCGTGGAGCTGATCGGCGCGTCGATCGAGGCGATCCAGCGCGGCGAGAACCGCGAGTCGTTCAAGCGGATCGTCGGGAAGCTCGGCGCCGAGGTCGCCGCGAGCCGGATCTGTCACTCGCTGGACGAGTGCCTGGCCGCGGCCGAGGAGCTCAACTACCCCGTCGTGGTGCGGCCGTCGTTCACGATGGGCGGGCTCGGCTCCGGCCTCGCCTACAACGCCGGCGACCTGCGCCGGATCGCCGGCGCCGGCCTGGCCGCGAGCCCGACCACCGAGGTGCTCCTGGAGGAGTCGATCCTCGGCTGGAAGGAGTACGAGCTCGAGGTCATGCGCGACCGTGCCGACAACGTGGTCATCGTCTGCTCGATCGAGAACCTCGACCCGATGGGCGTCCACACCGGCGACTCGATCACGGTCGCACCGGCGATGACGCTGACCGACCGCGAGTACCAGCACATGCGTGACATCGCGATCGGCGTGATCCGTGAGGTCGGCGTCGACACCGGCGGCTGCAACATCCAGTTCGCGGTCAACCCCGCCGACGGCCGGATGATCGTGATCGAGATGAACCCGCGGGTGTCGCGGTCGAGCGCGCTGGCGTCCAAGGCCACAGGCTTCCCGATCGCGAAGATCGCGGCGAAGGTCGCGCTGGGGTACACGCTTGACGAGATCCCCAACGACATCACGGCCGAGACGCCGGCCTCGTTCGAGCCGACGCTCGACTACGTCGTGGTGAAGGTGCCGCGGTTCGCGTTCGAGAAGTTCCCGCACGCCGACGCGACGCTCACCACGCACATGAAGAGCGTGGGCGAGGCGATGTCGATCGGGCGTAACTTCACCGAGGCGCTGCAGAAGGCGCTGCGTTCGATCGAGAAGCGCGACGCCGTGCTGCGCTGGACCGGCGCTCCGGGTGCCAAGGACGACTTGCTCGAACGGATCCGAACCCCGCACGACGGCCGGATCGGCGTTGTGGTGCAGGCGATCCGGGCGGGCGCGACGATCGAGGAGCTGTTCGACGCGACCAAGATCGACCCGTGGTTCCTGGACCAGCTGATGCTGCTGCACGAGGTCGCGCAGGAGGTCGAGGCGGCGGCCGAGCTCACGCCTGAGCTGTTGCGCAGGGCCAAGCGGCACGGCTTCTCCGACGCGCAGATCGGCGCGCTGCGTAACCTCGACGAGGCTGTGGTGCGCGGCGTGCGGTGGGCGCTGGGGATCCGGCCGGCCTACAAGACCGTCGACACGTGTGCGGCGGAGTTCGCGGCCCGGACGCCGTATCACTACTCCTCCTACGACGAGGAGACCGAGGTCGCTCCGCGCGAACGGCCGGCGGTGCTGATCCTCGGCTCGGGGCCGAACCGCATCGGGCAGGGGATCGAGTTCGACTACTCCTGCGTGCACGCGGCGATGGCCCTGCACGACGCCGGCTACGAGACCGTGATGATCAACTGCAACCCCGAGACGGTGTCGACCGACTACGACACGTCCGACCGGCTCTACTTCGAGCCGCTGACGCTCGAGGACGTCCTCGAGATCGTCTACGCCGAGACGCAGGCAGGGCCGATCGCCGGCGTCGTGGTGCAGCTCGGCGGGCAGACGCCGCTCGGGCTGGCCGCCGGCCTGGCCGACGCGGGGGTGCCGATCGTCGGGACGTCGCCGTCGGCGATCCACCTCGCCGAGGAGCGCGGGGCGTTCGGGCGGGTGCTGGCGGAGGCTTCGCTGCCTGCGCCGAAGCACGGCATGGCGACGTCGTTCGAGGAGGCCGAGCTGATCGCCGACGAGATCGGCTATCCGGTGCTCGTACGGCCGTCGTACGTCCTCGGCGGGCGTGGCATGGAGATCGTCTACGACGACTCCGCGCTGGAGTCCTACATCGAGCGGGCCACGGCGATCTCGCCGGAGCACCCTGTGCTGGTCGACCGATTCCTGGACGATGCGGTCGAGATCGACGTCGACGCGCTGTACGACGGGTCCGAGCTCTTCCTGGGCGGCGTGATGGAGCACATCGAGGAGGCCGGCATCCACTCCGGTGACTCGGCGTGCGCGCTGCCGCCGACGACGCTCGGTATCGAGGAGATCGAGCGGATCCGGCGTTCGACCGAGGCGATCGCGGCCGGGGTGGGCGTGCGGGGGCTGCTGAACGTGCAGTACGCCCTGGTCGGTGACGTGCTGTACGTCCTGGAGGCCAACCCACGGGCGTCGCGTACGGTCCCGTTCGTCTCCAAGGCGACGGCGACGCCGCTGGCCAAGGCCGCGGCCCGGGTGATGCTGGGCGCGTCGATCGCCTCGCTGCGTTCGGAGGGCCTGCTGCCCCTGACCGGTGACGGAGGCGACGTGCCGGCGGGTGCGCCGGTCGCGGTGAAGGAAGCCGTGATGCCGTTCAACCGCTTCCGGATGGGCGACGGTGAAACGGTCGACACGCTCCTCGGGCCCGAGATGCGCTCCACCGGTGAGGTGATGGGCATCGACGCCGGCTTCGGGGTGGCGTTCGCGAAGTCGCAGGCGGGTGTCTACGGGCAGCTGCCGCTCTCCGGGCGGGTGTTCGTCTCGGTCGCCAACCGCGACAAGCGGCACATGATCTTCCCGGTGAAGCGGCTGGCCGACCTCGGTTTCGAGATCCTCGCGACGGCCGGGACCGCGCAGGTGCTGCGACGTAACGGCGTGTCGGCGTCGGTCGTCCGGAAGGCCAGCCAGGGAGTCGGTCCGGATGGCGAACCGACGATCGTGCAGCGGATCGCCGCCGGCGAGGTCGACCTGATCGTCAACACCCCGCGCGGGTCGACGTCGGGCGGCAGCCCTCGGATCGACGGCTACGAGATCCGAACGGCCGCGATCACCGCCGGCGTCGTGTCGATCACGACGGTGCAGGGCCTGGGGGCGGCGGTGCAGGGGATCGAGGCGATGCGTCAGCGCAACGTCGGCGTTCGCTCTCTACAATCCTGGGCCACCGAGATGCGCTCGTAACAGGGGGTCGCGGCACATGTCAGACGAGACCGAACAGCCAGGGGCGCCCAAGCGGCGGTTCCGGATGCCGAGCATGCCGGCGCTTCCGGAGCTCGGCGAGCTGCCGCTGCTGGGCAAGCTGAAGCCGGTCGACGAACCGGCCGACGAACCTTCGCCGGCGGACGGCGCGTCGTCCGGCGCCGTGCAGGAGCGGCCGAAGGAGCGCGGGCGCAGGCTGCCGAAGCTGCCCGGCCTGCCGGGGATGCCGGAGATGCCGGACATCGACGAGCTGGCGACCCACTTGAGCCGGCTGTTCCAAGCGCCGACCCCGTACCTCACGGAGCCGTGGGAGGTCTCGCTCGCCTCGCTGGTCGACAAGGTGCCGCACGTGCCCGACATCGCGGTCAAGGCCCTCGGCCTGCTCGACGGCTTCGGCGCTGTCCACATCGGCCCGCGGAAGGTCGGCTTCGACGGCGACGAGATCGAGTGGGACAAGGTGGTGGCCCTACGTACCCGCCGGGTCTCCGACATGATCAGCGGCGCCGTGCTCGAACGCGAGGTCGACCGGCTCCGGCAGTACCTCCCGCCGGTGCCCGGCCGCAAGTGGGCCGTCGGCAAGGCGGTCGACCTGCTGGTCGTGCTGTCGATGGTCGCGCTGGAGGACGAGCTCGAGTTCGTCCTCGGCCTGGTCGACGGCGCCCGCGATCTGGACGGAGCCACCGACCAGGTGACCAGGGACGGCCGGGTGGTGTCGGAGATCGTCTACAAGGGCTGGGTACGCAAGGAGAAGGAGCTGCAGGGCGGCCTCCTGGCCTCGGCGGTCCTGGCCCAGGTCCACGGCGCCGACCACTGCCTCCGCGAAATGGCGGCGGCCCGCGGCATCCCGGTCGTCCAAGCCGAGGACGGCAACGACCTCGAGGACGCCGCCGAGAAGGCGGCGGCCATCCGCCGCCGGATCGAGGAGCTGCGCGCCCGGATCCCGATGCTCCGTAGGGACCCCACCCCAGACCCAGCCGACGAACTGGAGGCGGGGGAGCAGCCCCCGAACCCCCCGCCCGCGATGGCCGGCCCACCCGTCCCCACCGGCCCGGCGTGGACTGGAGGCCCGCCGCCCGCGGGGTGGCCGAGTGGCCAGGGTGGCCCGATGTCACCGCCGCCGGCCGTTGACGGTTGGCCCGGAGGCGATGGCAGCGCGCTGCCGCCTACAACCCCCGGCGCGCCTCCCTTGCCGCCCCAACCCGGCTTCGACCCGGCCGCGCCTCCGGGGCAGCCCGCTGGCCCTTCTGAGGAACCGCCGTGACCGCGCACTCCGCCGTGGCTCCCACACCGGCCGCGGCTCCGCATGCCACGCGAGCTGTGCCAGCCACGCGAGCCGCACTGGCCGCGCCAGCAACGGTTGTGCCTGCCACGCTGGCTGTGCGAGCCACGCCTGTGGCGGCCGGCTTCGACCTGTCCATCGCCTCCGGCCGATCGGCCGATCCAGACGAGGAAACCAGATGACCGCTACTTTCGGTG
The DNA here is from genome assembly GCF_054779015.1 of Flindersiella endophytica. Classification (NCBI taxonomy): domain Bacteria; kingdom Bacillati; phylum Actinomycetota; class Actinomycetes; order Propionibacteriales; family Nocardioidaceae; genus Flindersiella; species Flindersiella endophytica. Next base: position 454,000 of record NZ_BAAGYY010000013.1, on the reverse strand, counting down.
CCCGGTTGCGGGCCGCCATCGACGCGCGCGGGGCGTTGTGCGTCGGCATTGATCCGCATGCTTCGCTGTTGTCCAAGTGGGGGTTGCCCGACGATCCCACTGGGCTGGAGCGGTTCGCGCTCACGGTTACCGAGGCGCTTGCTGACCGTGTTGCGATCTTCAAGCCGCAGTCGGCGTTCTTCGAGCGGCACGGCAGCCGCGGCATCGCCGTACTCGAGAAGACGATCGCCGCGGCGCGGGCGGGGGGCGCGCTCGTCCTGCTCGACGCCAAGCGCGGGGACATCGGGTCGACCGTGCAGGCCTACGCCGACGCCTACCTCGACCCCGCGTCGCCGTTGTTTGCTGATGCGCTGACGGTGAACCCGTTCCTCGGGTTCGGTTCGCTGCAGCCGTTCTACGACGCGGCCGCCAAGCACGGCGCCGGCGTGTTCGTGCTGGCGCTCACCTCCAACCCCGAAGGCCCGGAGGTCCAGGCCGCCAGAGCCGCCGCCGACGGACGTACGGTCGCGGCCACCATCCTCGACCGGCTGGCCGAGGCCAACGCCGGTGCCGAGCCGATGGGCAGCCTCGGCGCGGTCGTCGGCGCCACGGTCGGTGACGAAGCGGCCGGCATCGACTTCGCCCGAGTCAACGGCCCGCTGCTGGCACCCGGCTTCGGCGCCCAGGGCGGAACGCCCGCCGATCTCACCAGGATCTTCGGCGCGGCCATCAAGAACGTCCTGCCCGCGACCTCCCGCGGCCTGCTCGCGCACGGGCCGTCCATCGACAGCCTCCGAGCAGCGGCTGCCCAGATCTCAGCCGATTTGCCCGGCTGATCCCGTTCCATACGGGCGGGGGGCGAAGCCCTGCTCGCAGGCACTATGGTGTTCCGGGTCGTGGCCAACGTCCGATTCCGGACGCTGCATCCGGTCACGGGGACATGAACACACCAACGGGGGCACGCAGGCCCCAAGTCTTCTGGGAGGACGACTCAAAACATGCGACGCATGGGAACACTCGTCGCGATCGCCGGCTTCGCGCTGGCGGCCACGCTGACCGGCTGCGGCAACACCGATGAACCGACGGCACAGGAGACCAGCTCGGAGACCAGCTCTCCGAGCTCGGAGGCCACGCCCACTCCGACCGAGTCCGAGACGGCTTCGGACACCCCGACGACGCCGGAGATCGGCGACAACGTGCCGGCCGACTACAAGGAGTTCTGCACGAAGCTCGCGGGCTTCAGCGGCGACATCATGTCGGGCATGAGCAAGCCGGACCAGAAGTTCGCCGACAAGTACCAGGAGCTCGCCGACTCCGCGCCGCCGGCCAGCAAGGAAGACTGGCAGCTCCTCGCCGACATCGTCCAGCTGTCGGTCGACGCACAGGAAGACCCGGCGAACGCCGACACCAAGAAGCTCACGGAGCTGTCGAACAAGCTCAACGCCGCGACCACGAACATCACCGAGGACGCCAAGAAGTGCGCCGGCAGCTGACCCGCCGAGCCGCTCTTCCGACCACCTGACACTGGTCATCGCGAACGACCACGTTCACCGTGCCACCGAAAGCACCAGGCACGCGTGAACGTGGTCGTCTGTGCTTCGGGCCGGCCGAGGATCGGCCGGTAGGCTCGGGCGTCGTGCTAGCTGCCATCGCCGACCTCACCGAAGCCGCTGGACGGGCCATCCTCGAGGTGTACGCCGCCGACGAACAGGGTGTCCAGGTCAAGGCCGACTCCTCGCCCGTCACAGAAGCCGATCTGCGCGCCGAGGCGGTGATCCTGGCCGGACTGGCCGAGATCGCCCCCGACATCCCCGTCGTGGCCGAGGAGAGCGTCGCCGCGGGGCGGATACCGGTGCTCGAGCCTGGCGCCGCGTTCTTCCTGGTCGACCCGCTCGACGGCACCAAGGAGTTCCTGTCGCGCAACGGCGAGTTCACGGTCAACATCGCGCTCGTCGAGGCCGGTGAGCCGGTGCTCGGCGTCGTGCACACACCTGTGCTCGGCCTGACCTACGTCGGCGGCCGTGGCGTCGCCGAGGTACGCGACCAGGCAGCCACTGGCGCCAAGCCACTCGGCGTCGTCGCGCCCGGACCGGACGGCAGCCGCGTGCTGGTCAGCCGCAGCCACCTCGACGCGGCCACCGAGGAGTGGCTGGCCGGCGTCCAGGTCGCCGAGCGCGTGCAGGCAGGCAGTTCGCTGAAGTTCTGCCGGATCGCAGAGGGCGCGGCCGACCTGTACCCCCGGTTCGGCCGCACCATGGAGTGGGACACCGCGGCCGGCCACGCAGTGCTGCAGGCCGCCGGCGGCATCGTTCTGACGCCTGACGGTCAGCCGTTCCGGTACGGCAAGCCCGACTTCGCCAACACGCCTTTCATCGCGTACGGGTCGAGTCGTCCCTAACCCGGACATGTAGTAACTTCTCCCGACTCAGACATAAATCTAGGGAGAGGGAACACATGCGGCGTACGGGGTTGATCCTCGTGACCATCGCACTGGCCTTCGCCGGCGTCACAGGCTGCTCGAGTGGCGACGACAAGTACTGCGGCTTGCTCAAGGACGCTCAGAACGACAAGACCCTCCAGGGCGCGAACTTCAAGGACGCCAAGGCCATGGAGACGGCTCGGACGAAGTTCAAGGAGATCAGCGACGCCGCGCCGAGCGACGTTCAGGACGAGTGGAAGACCATGTCCGAACTGCTCGATATGGCCGACAAGTACCAAAAGGACCCGAAGAGCGTCGACGCGAAGAAGGTCCAGTCGCTGTCGAAGCAGGTCGAGACCGACACCAAGACCTTGGAGACCGACACCAAGGACCGTTGCGGCATCGACCTGAACGCCACGTCCTAGCTCGAACGCGATGTCCCTGGCCTGCGATAGAGTGCGCGATCGACCTATTTCATTGGAAAAGGAGACAAAATGCGTCGTACGGGGGTTTTCCTCGCATCGGTCGTGCTCGCCCTGGGCGCACTCAGTGCCTGCTCCAGCGCCGACAAGGAATACTGCGACAAGGTCAAGGAGCTGGGCAACGACTTCATGTCGCAGGCGACCGCCGGCAAGGCGGGCTCCAGCGCCGAGAAGTTCCAGGAGATCGCTGACGTGGCGCCTGACGAGGTGAAGGATGACTGGCAGACGTTCGCCGACGCCATGAAGGCGCTCGACGAGGACCCGTCCTCGGCGGCGAGCAAGATCGGCGACATCCAGAGCGCGTCGACCAGCATCCAGAAGGACATTCAGGACCGCTGCTCCTGATCCGTACCACTGGGCCAGACCAGCTCAAAAGGGTTGGCCCACCACGCTTCGGTGGGACCCGGGTGTACCGGGTTCCACTGGGGTGGGTAGGTTGCCTAGCCGGGGGGTTGACCCCCGGGAACGCGTTACAAGATATGCCCACCATCCAACAGTCGTGATGCACCCGAGGTGACCGTTCGTGCCGCTGCCACAACTAACTCCTGAGGCTCGCCAGGCTGCGCTCGAAAAGGCGGCGCAGGCCCGCCGGGAGCGCGCCGAGGTAAAGAACCGTCTGAAGCACTCTGGTGCCTCGTTGTCCGAGATCGTCGCCGCAGGGCGCGACTCCAACGAGGTCATCGGCAAGATGAAGGTCATGGACCTGCTCTGCGCCATGCCTGGCGTCGGCAAGGTCCGGGCCAAGCAGATCATGGACAAGATCGGAATCGCCGACACCCGCCGCGTGCGTGGTCTCGGTGACAAGCAGGTCGCTGCGCTCAAGGCAGAGTTCGACGAGTCCTGAGAGTCCTGATTCAGGAGCCGCGAAACTGCGCTGGGCGGTGCGGCATCCAGGCTGCCAGACGGTGTGGCAACACCGCGGTCCTAACGGTGTGCACGTAGTTGGTAGCCTTGATTCCGTTCCGCCCGCAGCGGTCGCCTTGTGCCGCCGTGGTATTCACACGTCAACCGGAGGCTTGAGCTTGACCGGCACCAATCCCGTCGCCGAGGGCATCACGAACCCGCCGATCGACGACCTGCTCACCAAGTGCGACTCGAAGTACAAGCTGGTCTTGTTCTCCGCGAAGCGCGCTCGTCAGATCAACGCCTACTACGCCCAGCTCGGTGAGGGCCTGCTCGAGTACGTCGGTCCGCTGGTCGACACCCACGTGCAGGAGAAGCCGCTCTCGATCGCCATGCGCGAGATCGACGAAGGGCTGCTGACCTGCGAGGACATCGAGCCGACGCCCGATGTTCCGCCGGCTTCCTGAGTCGCTCTGAGTTCACCAGAAGCTCCAGCCGATGCCGTCCGACTCCAGCGCCGCCCGCCGGGTGGTGCTGGGTGTATCGGGCGGCATCGCTGCGTACAAGGCCTGCACGCTGCTGCGCCTCCTGGTCGAGGCCGGGCACGAGGTCCGGGTCGTACCCACGGATAGTGCGCTGCAGTTCGTTGGCGCCGCCACCTGGGCCGCGCTGTCGCACCAGCCGGTGCACACCGAGGTCTGGGACGACGTGCACGAGGTCCCGCACGTACGCCTCGGGCAGCAGGCCGACCTGGTGCTCGTCGTGCCGGCGACGGCCGACCTGCTGGCGCGGGCGGCCCACGGCCAGGCCGACGACCTGCTGACCTCGACCTTGCTGACCGCCCGCTGTCCGGTCGTGATGGCGCCGGCGATGCACACCGAGATGTGGGAGCACGCCGCCACCCAGGCCAACGTCGCCACGCTGCGTTCGCGCGGTGTGCTCGTCGTCGAACCGGCGAGCGGGCGGCTCACCGGATCCGACACCGGCAAGGGCCGGCTCCCGGAGCCGGAACAGCTGTTCGAGCTGGCCACGACGGTGCTGGCCCGCGGCGCCGGCCTCCCACAGGACCTGGCCGGGCGCCGGGTCGTCGTGAGCGCCGGCGGCACCCGTGAGTTCCTGGACCCCGTGCGCTACCTCGGCAACCGCTCGTCCGGACGGCAGGGGTACGCCCTGGCCCAGGCCGCGGTCGCACGTGGCGCCGAGGTGACGCTGGTGGCGGCCAACGTCTCGCTACCGGAGCCCGCGGGCATCAAGCTCGTGCCGGTCGTGTCGACTCGCGACCTGCGGGAGGCCGTCCTGGCCGCGGCCGCCGATGCCGACGCCGTGGTGATGGCGGCCGCGCCGGCCGACTTCCGCCCGGCCGACGTCGTTCAGCACAAGATCAAGAAGGCCGACGACGGCTCCGCGCCCGTGGTCGAGCTGGTGCAGAACCCCGACATCCTCGCCGAGCTGTCACACGACCGTCCGCACGCCGGACTGGTGGTCGTCGGGTTCGGCGCGGAGACCGGCGACGAGACGTCGAGCGTGCTCGACTACGGCCGCGCCAAGCTCGCGCGCAAGGGCTGCGACCTCCTCGTGGTCAACGAGGTAGGCGCCGCCAAGGGCTTCGAGTCGGCCGACAACGAAGCCGTGATCCTCGGCGCCGACGGCTCCGAGACGCCCGTACCGCAGGGGTCGAAGCTCGCCCTGTCCCACCGCATCTGGGACCTCGTGACGAAGCGCCTGCCGTCCGCCGGCTGATCTTCCTCGTATGAAGGGCACGCCCATGGGGGTGCCCTTCATACGAAACTCCACCGGTGTTCGGCGGGTCAGGGCTCGAGCGTCGACGCCTTGCAGCCGCGGGGTGCGTTCACCGGGTTGCAGCGCACCGGGATTCCGCCCGGCAACTCGGCCACGAAGTCGCTGTTCCACCTCGCCGTCATCCCCACCGACGGGTAGTCCGTGGTCAGCAACTGCGCACCCGATCCCAGCGCGACGTCGTTCCGCGTGAGGTCGTTGTCGCGGATCGTCTTCTGGCCCTCGTCCGAGCGTGTACGAACGAAGTAGCCGCGCCGCACGAGGTCGGCGATCTTCGCGGAGTTGTCGCCGCGCGGGTCGTTGACCTGCATCACCGCGGCGTACGGGTCGCCCGGGCCGCCCTGCGCGAACACCGCACGGCCGGTGAGGTTCGGATGCCCGTCGAGGTACATCGGCAGGTACGACCCGCCCGTGCCCACGTTGTCGAAGAAGAACATCACCTTGCCGCGCGCCCACGACAGCTTCGGCCAGCCGTACGTCAGCACCGACTGCTCCAGCGTGAGGCCCGGCTTCAGCAGGTCGTCCGGCGTGATCAGCTCCTGCTCGGTGAAGACCGAGCGGATCTCCTTGTCCACGTCGTCGAGCAGCTTGGCGTCCCAGGGCGGGGCGACCGCGCCACCGAGCTGCTCCCAGCGGTCGTCGGTCTGCTTCAGCTCGATCTGGATGACGATCGGAACGTGCGACTCGTGCGCCCGCGACCAGTCCCGTACCTGCCGCATGCAGACGACGAACGTACGGCAGCTGGTGTTGTAGTCGACGTCGGCGACGTGCATCACCTTGAACCCCGGCTCCGACATGCCTTCCAGCGGCGGCAGGCCGAGCCGCTGGCGAGGCAGCGGGTTGGAGTAGAGCCCGCCGTCCGGGTCGGGATAGATGTCGATCTCGACGTGCCGGACGTGCTGGCGCTGCAGCTGGGTCGGGATCGAGGCGTGCGAGTAGTACGCCCACGACGGCAGGCCGGGGTCGATCTTCAGCGACTCGGTGACCTCGGGCAGCTGCATCTCGCGGTGGTAGGCGTTGTGCGCACCCATGAACTGGATCTGGTTCATCCGAACGTCGTCACCGCTCAGGCCGGAACCGGAGGCGGCCGGTCCGGCCAGGAGCAGTGTGGCGGTCGCCGCGACAGCGATTGCGGCACGGCGCAGAACTCGTTGCGACTTCATGGTCATCACCCTGGCTGAGAAACACCAACGGTGCTCGAACACCAGATGGCGATGACCGGCACTGGCCTGTGGCGAATGGCGGGGTCAGCAGCCGTGGCTGACCTGGTTGCACGTGTGGTCGCCCCACCGCAGCGTCAGCTCTCGCTGGCCGCCCGGGCCGTCCACGCTCACCTTGACCGGATCCGACGAGGCGCCGTTCATCGGTCCGGCGGAGAAGTACTGCATCGCCCAGAAACCGTTCTTGACGGTCGCCTGCTCGTGGTGGCCGTCGGCGAAGGTGTAGGTGATGCTGTTGACACCGTTGGGGAGGCCACCGCCGCCCCAGAACATGTCACCACGATCGCCCGGCAGCACGTTGCTGGTGACGTTGTTGGCGATGGCGAACGTCTCCGGAGATACCGCCGAGTCCAGCGGACGCGGAGGGGAGACCGCGGTGTCGGGCTTGACGTTGCAGGTGTAGGCGTCGGTGCTGTTCGCGACGACTGCCGTGATGCCCTCGTCGTTCTCGATCGCGAGCTTGCCGGACAGTCCACTGACCGGCTCACCCATGACATCGCCGTGGTCGCGGGCGAGCCCGATGCAGATCCGGTACGCCCGGTTCGCGTCGGATGCGGGCAGGGACTTGGTGGGCTGGTCCGGATCGGTCTGCTTGGTAGGTGGCCGGTTCGGAGTCGGATGCTGGGTCTTCGGCGGACTCGTCGTGGTGGGCGTGGTGGGGGTCGTTGTGGGCGTCGCCGACGCTGTGGACCGGTCGCCGGCAGGGTTGATCTCGCGGCCGTTGCCCCCGAACAGGGCGTACCCGCCGGCCGCCAGGCCTACGACGGCCGCGGCCGCCACGATCGGAACGCCGAACCTACGCAGCCGGCTGTCTCGCCTGCCGATGCTGTGCATCTCGTTGTCGAGCTCGTCGCGCATGCGGATCCTCCGGTACTCCGGGATCGACCGCCGTGGCGGTGGCGATAGATCGTTCATTGCTGCTCCTGGACATGTGGTGCGGCAAGGGAGGTCGACAAGCGCCGCCGGGCCCGGTTCAGCCGGGACCGGACAGTGCCGATGGGGACGCCGAGTGCGACAGCGGCGGACCGGTAGTCCAGCTCTTCCCAGACCACCAGGACGACCACATCCCGTTCGACCGTTGGCAACCGGTCGATGACGGCCAGTACGTCCGCCATCCGCCGCTCGTCGTCGAGCCGGCCCGCCACGTCATCGGCGTGGTCGGGCTCGTCGAGCACTGGTGGCAGCCGGCGGATGGCGTGCCCGCGGCGGAACAGCGTGCGCCGCTGGCGACGGCACACGTTGGTCGCGATGCCGTACAACCACGGCAGAACCGAGTCGTTCTCGACGCGCAGCCGGTGGCGACTGCGCCAGGCTTCGAGGAACACCGTCGAGGTGATCTCCTCGGCGAGGTCCCAGGAAGCGGTCTGCCGGAACGCGTAGTTGTAGATCAGCGGGCTGTAGTGCTCGAACAGCAGGCCGAACGTATGGTCGGGATCGTCGCGGATCTCGGCGGCCAGTGCGGCGTCGGTGCGTGGCCGGTGCACCGTCATCGATGCCTCCTTGCGTCTTCGCACCGCTTATCGCCGCAGGCTCGGCTGAGTTCGCGCGAGTTCGCTCCCGATATCCTCGGGATTTGTGAGCCTAGCCGTACGCGTGATCCCTTGCCTCGACGTCGACGCCGGCAGGGTGGTGAAGGGCGTCAACTTCGCCGACCTGCGCGACGCCGGCGACCCTGTCGAGCTCGCGAAGCTCTACGACGCCGAGAGCGCCGACGAGTTGACGTTCCTCGACGTGTCGGCCTCGCTGGAGGCGCGTGACACCACGTTCGACGTCGTACGCCGGACGGCGGAGCAGGTCTTCATCCCGCTGACCGTCGGTGGCGGGGTGCGTACGGTCGAGGACGTCGACCGGCTGCTGCGTCTCGGCGCCGACAAGGTGGCGGTCAACACCGCCGCGATCGCGCGGCCCGAGGTCGTCCACGAGATCGCGCAGCGGTTCGGGTCGCAGGTGCTGGTGCTGTCCGTCGACGCCCGGCGGCTGCCCGACCACGTCAAGCCCACGCCGTCCGGCTACGAAGTCACCACCCACGGCGGGCGCAAGGGCACCGGCATCGACGCGGTCGAGTGGGCCAAGCGTGGCGCCGGGCTGGGTGCGGGCGAGATCCTGCTCAACTCGATGGACGCCGACGGCACCAAGAACGGCTTCGACCTGGAGATGATCGCGGCGGTGCGCAAGGTGGTCGACGTTCCGCTGATCGCGAGCGGGGGAGCCGGCAAGCCCGAGCACTTCCCGCCGGCGATCGCCGCCGGCGCCGACGCGGTGCTGGCCGCGAGCGTCTTCCACTTCGGCGACCTGCGGATCGGTGAGGTGAAGGCCGCTCTGCGCGCGGCCGGCTACGCCGTGCGTTAAATCGCTCGCGTGCGGCACGCCACCGGCCTACAGTCGTAGACGACGACTGACCTGCTCCCGGGGGAGACTCGACTTCCAACGCCCGGGAGTCAGGGAGATTCGCGCATCGGATCTCCCTGGCTCCCGGGCGTTCTCTTTTCCGGGGCGCTTTCGAGGAAGGAGACCGCATGCTGACGACGGAGCAACATGAGGAGTTCGAACGCTGCGGGCTGCTGCGACTGCCGGGCGCGATCCGGACCGCCGACACCGCGCTGATGTGCGACCGGATCTGGGAGCACGCGGCAGAGGCGCACGGGATGAAGCCGGCCGATCCCGACACCTGGCTGGTCGAGCAACGCCTGTCCGGCCTGCAGAAGCTCGCCCGGCGGCACGAGTTCGCCCGGATCGGCAGCCTGACGGTGCGTTCGGCGCTGAACGATCTGCTGGGGGAGTGGGAGGAGCCCAGGCGCTGGGCCGGGCTGCTCGTCACGTTCCCCCGGCGAGACGGCGAGCCGTGGGACGTGCCGACGACCGCGTGGCACAACGACTTCACCTGGTTCGACGGCGCTTCCGGAGTGCGGGCCGTGCAGTATTTCGCGCTGCTGAACGACATCGAGCCCAGCGGTGGGGCGACGCTCGTCCTGACCGGCTCGCATCGGCTGCTGCGTGACTACGCCGATGCCGGCGACGACGGCCCGCACCCGAAGCGGCTCCGGCAGAAGCTGGGTGCGGAGCATCCGTGGCTGCGGGCGCTGTGGGAACGCGACGCCGCGCCAGGCGTGGACCGCGTGCGACGGTACCTCGACGAAGGCGGCGAGGCCGATGGCGTACCGCTGCGTGTGGTGGAGCTGTGCGGTCAGGCAGGTGACGTGTTCATGATGCACTGCGACACGTTCCACTGTGCGGCGCCGAACTGTGGCGACCAGCCGCGCATGATGGCGACAGGCATGATCAGGCGAGCAGAGCCGCCGGCAGGTCGGCCATCGTCGTGATCAGCGTGTCGGCCTCGATGAGCCGCTCGGCCGGAGTCATCGCGGCGTAGCCGATGACGGTCATGCCGGCGGCCTTGGCGGCCTGCACGCCGTACGGGCTGTCCTCGACGACGACGCACGCCCTGGGGTCGGCACCAAGGTGCTCGGCGGCGTACAGGAAGAGGTCGGGGAACGGCTTGCCGCGTTCGACGTCCTGCGCGCTGAAGATCCGGCCGGCGAACCGGGGATAGAGGCCGGTCGTCTTCAGGGCGTACTCGATGCGCTCATGGGTGCCGCTGGACGCCACACAGGTCGGCAGATCGATCGCGTCGAGCGCCGCCTCGATGCCGTTGATCGGCCGCAGCTCGGCACGCATGCGCTCGAACAGCTCCTGGTGGTAGCGATCCTCGAGATCGGCGGGCAGCGGGCGGCCGAGCCTGGCCTCCACGACCTCCCGGGTGTGGGCGAGGCTGGTGCCCATGTAGCGCTCGACCGTCTCCTCGAACGTCGTCGGGTCGCCGTACTCCGTCAGCAGGCTCGACAACACCCGGTTGGCGATGGGCTCGCTGTCGACGAGCACACCGTCGTTGTCCAGGATCAGCAACTCAAAACCTCGGTTCACGTGGTCGGAGCGTACGCGATGGGCTTATGCCGTGGCGACTTCGGCTATCGCTTTCCTGTGGGGGGAAACCACCGTGAGCTTGTCCCGTCGTGTCCTCACGCTGCTCGCTGCCTGTGGCGTAGCAGCGGGCACCTTGTTCGTCTCCGTGCCTGGAACGGCCGCCGCCACGCCTGCCAAGCCAGGCGACTACAACGGCGACGGCTATCCGGACCTCGCGGTTAGCGCGGCCAACGCGACCGTGAACGACCTCGTCGCCGCCGGTGTCGTGGCGATCGTCTACGGCGGCACAACCGGTCTGGATACCACGAAACGCCAGCGACTGCAGCAGGGCATCAGCTGGGTGCCCGGAACGGCAGCGCGCCTGGAGTTCTTCGGTGCCAACCACACCTCAGGTGACTTCAACGTGACGGATACTCCGACATCGCGATCTGTGCGCCAGACGAGCGCCGGGCACCGTATGAGACCGGCGTGTTGATGCTGGCGTTCGGAAGCGCGACCGGGTTGAACCGTGGCTACGAGCTGGTGCCGCCCACGGCACAACCGATCAGTGCGTACTGCCGTGACGTCGTGTCCGCCGACTTCGACAACGACGGCTACGCCGACATCGTGGTCGGGTCTGGCCAGTACGACCCGGCACCGCTCCAGGTCATAGCCGGTGGTCCTGGCGCGGGCTTCCGCAGCAAACTCGACATCACGTGGATAACGCATACCGCTGTCCCAGGTGAGCTATCGGCAGGTGACGTCACCGGCGACGGATTCAGCGACCTGTTGGTTGGAGCCGAGTTCAACGGCTCGACGGGTGGGCTCACCCTGTATACCGGCTCGGCTGAGGGCCTCGTGGCGACTCCCGCTCAGCGAGTCACCACTCCCGGATCATCCCAGACCGCTGTAGGCGACGTCGACGGTGACGGTTTCGCCGATGTCGCCGCGGCCAACACCACGGTTGGGCCTTCGGGCATCAGGAGCGCAGGCCTCGCGCGGCTCTGGTACGGGTCGAGCGGGGGTTTGGATACTGGTCGCGGCTTCACCCTGATCACGCAGGACACGGCCGGTGTGCCTGACACGGCCGAGCCAGACGACCGGTTCGGCGTCAAGCTGGCCATCGGCGACGCCGACGGCGACGGTTTCGCCGAGCTGGCGATTGGGTGCGGCGGTGAAGATGTCGGGACCACCGCCGCTGGGCTGGACGCCGGCACGATCACCGTCATCTACGGCGGCGGGGGCGGCCTGGACTTCGGCCGGACGAACCACTTCACCCAGAACTCGGCAGGTGTACCGGACGCGGTGGAAGCGGGCGACAATCTCGGACTCGACCTGCTGTTTCGCGAGTTGGACAAAGTGACCGACGGGCGGGCGAACCTGATCGCCAGTGCCGCCCTCGAGGACGGGACCGTCGAGGACGAGGGTGCTGTGTTCGTGCTCAAGTCCACCAGCACAGGCCTGACCGGCCAGGGGTCGGTCATGTTCGGTCCACGTCAGCTCGGCATCACTCCTTCGCAGGCCGTGTTCGGCGGCTTGGACTGAAGCGAGCGTCATGAAACCACGTTTGCTCGCACTGTTCAGTGCGAGCGGAAGCGCGGGGCTCGACTTCGGGCATGTCCTGCTGTTCCACCAGGACACCGCCGGCTTGCCCGGTGCCGCGGAGGCGTACGACAGGTTCGGATCGGAGCTGGCGTTCCGGGACTTCAACCGGGATCGCCGTGCCGAGCTCGCGATCGCCGCGGACTCCGAGAACGGGGGCGACGGAGCCGTGCACGTCCTGCGCGCGATCCTCAGCTCAGGGCTGACCGGTGTCGGCTCGGTCATGTTCGGCCCGGGCACGCTTGGGCTCCCGAGGCTGGCAGGGGTCGGCGAGACGATGGACGGCTAGGCGGACTCGCGGATGATGAGGCTGGTGGGGAGGATGACCGGGCCGACGTCGGTGGAGCCGGCGATCTGACGGACGATCAGGTCGGCCATGTTCCGGCCGATCTCGTCCAGCGGCTGGCGTACGGTCGTCAGCTGCGGTCGGGTGGCTGTCGCGATGGGGGAGTCGTCGAAGCCGGCGACCCGTACGTCGTCCGGCACTCGGCGGCCGGCCGCGCGCAGGGCGTCCAGCGCGCCCGCGGCCATCGAGTCGTTGGCGGCGAACACCGCGTCGAGGTCGGGCACCCGACCCAGCAGCTCGAGCATCGCCGCGTGGCCGGACGCACGGGTGTACTCGCCGCGGGCCACCAGCTCCGATGAGGACTCGAGCTCCAGCAGGTCGAGAAAGCCTTGCAGGCGGTGCTTTCCGGAGCTCATGTCCAGCGGCCCGGTGATCGTGGCGATCCGCCTGGACCCCGTGACGGCGAGGTGCTTCACGATGTCGCGCGCGGCCTGCCGATTGTCGACGTCGACGTACGGGATCCGCCGCGACCGTGGCGGCCGCCCTGCCATCACGACCGGGACGTGTGCGGTCGCGAGGTCGTAGAGCAGTGGGTCGCCTCGCCGGAACGAGGCGAGCAGCGCGCCGTCGACGTGCCCGCCCCGGATGTACTGCGACGCCCGCGCGTGGTCGGCCTCGGTCGTGCAGACGATCGACACCAGCTGCATGCCTTCGGCGGCGAGGCGTTCGTTGGCGCCGAGCATCATCGCGCCGAAGACGGGGTCGTCGAAGAAGCGTTGCTGCGACTCGGCGACGACGAACGCGACGGAGTTGGTCCGCCGGGTCACCAGGCTGCGGCCGGCGTGGTGCGCGACGTAGCCGGTCTGTGCGATCGCCTGCTCGACCAGCTGCCTGGTGTGCTCGCTGACGTGCGGCGCCTTGTTGATCACCCGCGACACCGTCATGTGCGAGACGCCTGCAAGCGCGGCGACGTCGGCGAGCGTGGGGTTCTGGCGGTCGACCCTGCCCGGCATCGGTGAAACCTTCCTCGTGCTCTTCTTCCGTAACCGTAGTCCGTTGACGCGGCTGATGAGCAGTCCTAGCCTGTGAACGTCTGTTAGCGCTAACAGTAATGGTTCCTCCAGCCCAGCACGCAGAGACCAAATCGACCAAGAGGTTCTGCACGATGACGAAGAAGAGAGTGACGCGAAGCATCCGACTCACGGGCCCACTGGCCCTGCTCACCGTCGCGGCGGCCGTGTGGAGCGGCACAGGCGCGGCGGCAGCCGTTCCGGCGGCGGCATCGGCTGCCGGCACCGAGTCCGCCAGGCACGCGCCGGCGCCGCGCCCAGCGGGCGCGTTCAAGGACGAGGCGTTCACGCTGACGAAGAACTGGGACTTCGGAACGTCCGGCAACATCGGCGACAACACGGCGCTGGCCGGAGAGTTCCAGTTCCACGACCAGTTCGGCACGATCATGAACGGCACCAACTACGGCTCGAAGATCGTGGCGCCCACCGCAGCCACGGCACTGTCGGGACAGCCGGTCGAGGATCCGGCCAATCCTGTCCGCCAGTACACCTCCACCTCCATGAAGACGCTCCTCATCCCCCTGGACGGCGCGACGACGGTCACGCCGACCCAGCACAACGTCGGCAACGGCTCGATCCAGGCCAAGTGGACGCTGCCGAACGGCGGATCCCTGCTGGGACAGGACATTCTCTGGGAGACCAGGGTGCGGATGGTCACGCCGCCGTACTTCTGGTTCGCGCTCTGGACGTCCGGCAACATCTGGGACTGCGGTGCCGAGATGGACGTCGTCGAGTCGTTCGGCTTCGACAACGGCGGCGGTTTCACCAACTACGACGGCCGGTTGTGGCACTCCAACAGCGTCTGCGGCTCCGACGCCATCAACTACTCCTCCTGGCCGGACGGAATGGCGGCCGGCGGCGTCACCAGCTTCGACGCGACGCAGTACCACACCTGGCAATGGCTGTACCGCAAGGACAACACGTTCAGCGTCTACATGGACGGCCACGAGGTCCAGCACGGCACGATCAACTGGACGGTCCACGGCACCGCCGGCGGCACCCCGATCAACATGAGCTTCCTGATCGACGCGGGCTGGGGCCACACACAGGTGGCGTCTGTCAACCACTCGCTGCCGGCCTCGGCACTGAGCGGAACGTACTACGAGTTCGACTACAGCCGGGTCTACCTGCAGCCGTAGGCCCTTGCGGCACTGGAGCTCCGCCGGGCCGGCGGCGTAGCCCGGCGGAGCTCGAAGTGTCGCGGGCGCGCAAACTCGCTGGCGATGTCCGACCTCCTGCGTAGATGATCGGAGGATGTCGGGAGAATCCGCGTCGCCGGAACCGCTTCTCGCGCGTCTGGTGGCCGATGCCGGGCTGCCTTGCAGTTGCCGGGTCGACTTGTTCCGGGTGTCGTCCAACGACGTGTTCGTCGTCGAGTCCGAGGGCGGCCAACGGTTCGTTGCCCGCGTTCACGGCGGCGGCGAGGATCCCGGCAGGTTGCTCAAGGAGACCTGGCTGCATGCGCTGCTTCGCAGGCACGACGTCCCCGCGCCGCCGATCCTGGCGGCGGCGTCCTGCGAGGGCCGCTCCGGGACCTTGCTGCCGTGGGTCGAAGGCGTGACGCTGGAGCGGGTCCTGGTCGAGTGCTCGCCCACCGAGCAGAGGGCTGCCTGGCGCGCGTTCGGCGCCACCCTGCGGCGCATCCACGAGATCGAGCTGCCCGCAGCCGGCGAGATCGTCGGCGACCGAGTGGTGCCCTTCTCGCAGAGCTGGGGACGGTGGGCGACCGCCAGCCTGGCATCCGACCTCGAGACGATCCTTGGGCAGGTTGGCGACCACATCGACGATCCGGTGCTCGACGAGCTCGCGGAGGCGGCCGGCCACGCCGTCTCGCTGACTGCCGGATCCCGGCTGCTCCACAACGATCCGCTGCCTCACAACGCCATCCTCAGCCGGGGCGAGGACGGTTCATGGTCGTGCGCGGGATGGCTGGACTGGGACGACGCCCGCGCTGGCGATCCGTGGTGGGACGTCATGAAGCTCGACTTCCGGCCGGCGGGCCTGGTCCCGCCGGCCTTCTACGAGGGGTACGGAGGAGCGCCCGACGAGGCCCGGGCCAGCGTCTACGATCTGCTGATGGCCGTCTGGCGAGCGGGCGCCACCCTGCGGACCGGTCAACGCTTCGACTGGCCCGACACGCAGGCCGGTATCGACTACCTGATGGACCGCGACAACCTCCTCCGCCTCCACGCCCTCCTGCGATAACCGCCAGGAGTCACCTGCCGGTCAGTCTGGACGCAGCACCGCGAGCGGCCGCCAGGCGACGGCGGCGACGACGAGCATCGCCGCGCCCGCGATCCAGAATCCCGTTGTGAGGTTGAGTTTTTGGGCGATCAGCGCGCCCAGGGCTCCTCCGATCGGGACGACGCCGAGGGAGACGAACTGGCGCACGCTGTTCACCCGGCCGAGCAGCTCGAACGGCGTCACCCGTTGGCTCACGGTCGTTTCGGCCGCGCCGAACATGATGGAGTGCGTGCCGAACAAGGCCATCGTCGGTGCGACGACCCACACGCCACCGGGATGCGCCGCCAGCACGAGGTGGACGATCGCCTCGAAGCACAGGCCGATCCGCAGCACGCCGACCGCGCCCAGGATCGGTTCGATGCGGCGATAGACCCACGGCCCGGCCAGCCCACCGACGGCCGAACAGGTCGCCAGCAGCCCGAACCCGAACGCGCTGAGGCCCAGCACCTCGGTGGCGTAGAGCACCCAGGTGGCGAACCCGAGCATGAACGTCAGGTTCATCACGCCGCCCGTGGCGACCAGCAGCCTCAGTGCGGGCCGGCGGTTCAGCCATCGCAGGCCCGCAATGATGTCGGCCCACACGCTGGTCTTCCCGGCCGGCGATCGGCCGGCCCGCGGTTGCCGAACCGTGAGCCTGGCCAGCAGAATCGCGGTCGCGGCGTACGTGATCGCCTGGAACGCCGAAGGGTACGCGTGGCCGAGTGCGAACAGGAACGCGCCGAGCGGCGGCCCGGCCAGCTGGTTGCCGATGATCGTGGTCGCCATCAGCCGCGCGTTGGCGTCGCCGAGCCGTTCCGCCGGCACGGTCAGCACCACGAGCCCACCGACGGCGCCGTCGGCCAGCGTCTCACCGGCGCCGAGCAGGAACAGCGCCACGTAGGCCACGACGAGATTCACCTGGCCGGTGACGATGGTGAGCGTGAGCACGGCCATCGCCACCGCCCGGCAGACGTCGACGACCGCGATCAGCCGCCGTCGATCCCACCGGTCGACCAGGGCGCCGCTGAGCAGGCCGAACAGCAGCCAGGGCAGCTGCTGAACGAGTACGGCCAGGCCGACCAGGCCTGGCTCGGAGGTCAGGGAAGCGACGAGAAGCGGACCGGTCGCTCCCAGCACGCCGTCGCCGAGGTTGGTGGTGGCCGATGCCAGCCACAGGCGACGGTAGTCAGGGTTGAAGTCGCGGGCGAACACCCGCGCGAACAAGGGCATGAAGGACTCCGGGACCGCTCGAGTGAAGCGCTGTTCGCCAGCGCTGGACCCGTGGCCTGCGCCACGACACACCAGCAGTGCCGGAGGGCGTTACGCGTCCCTCCGAGGGCGTGCTCTGATCGAGCTCAGGCCCTCGTGGCCGGGCTGGTGCGGAGCGTGGAGTCCAACAAAACCGGTGCTACCTTCTGCTCGACGGACGGATCGCGGTCGACTCTAGTGCGCCGGGTGGTGTGGGCGCCGCTCGTTTTCGCCGACGGATCGATGGCGGCCGCGGGGGACGACCATCGGGGTGGCGCTGATCGGGTCGTCGACCACTACGCAGGCCAGCCCGAAGACGTCGGTCACTGTGGCCGCGGTGATGACGTCTGACGGCGGACCTTCGGCGACGATCTCGCCGGCTTTCATCGCCAGGAGGTGGTCGGCGTAGCGGCAGGCGAGGTTCAGGTCGTGCAGGACCAGCACGATCGTCTTGGCGGACGCACGGTTCAGGTCGGTCAGCAGGTCGAGCAGGTCCACCTGGTGGCAGATGTCGAGGAACGTCGTCGGTTCGTCCAGCAGCAGGATGTCGGTGTCCTGGGCCAGCGCCATCGCCACCCACACGCGTTGCCGCTGCCCGCCCGACAACGACGACAGCGGCCGGTCGATCAGCTCGGCGGTGTCGGTCGCGGCCAGCGCAGAGGACACGGCCGCGTCGTCGGAGCCGTTCCAGCGGCGGAACCAGCCCTGGTGCGGATAGCGTCCGCGCCCCACCAGGTCGCCGACCGTGATGCCGTCCGGTGCGACCGGCGACTGCGGCAGCAGCCCGAGCACCTTCGCCACCTCGACGCTGCGCATCGCCTGGACCGAGGTGCCGTCCAGCAGCACCTCGCCGGCCCTCGGAGACAGCAGCCGCGCCAGCCCGCGTAGCAACGTGGACTTCCCGCTCGCGTTCGCCCCGACGATCGCGGTGATCTTGCCGTCGGGGATCTCGACGGACAGGTCGCGGATGACGTCCGCCTCGGCGTACCCCAGGCTCAGTGAGCGGGCACGCAGGTCATGTGCGGTCATCCGCCGCGTCCTTCCCGGTTGACGGTGATCAGCAGCCAGATCAGGTACGGCGCACCGATCGCGCCGGTGACGACTCCTGTCGGCAGTGCGACGGGCAGCAGGTGCTGCGTCACCAGGTCCGCGCCGAGGACCACGATCGCGCCGACGAACGCGGACGCCGGCAACCCGCCGGACGTCGGGCCGAGCAGCCGCCGTGCGATCGGCCCGGACACCAGCGCGACGAACATGATCGGTCCGGCGACCGCCGTCGCGAACGCCACCAGCACGATCGCCACCGCGATCAGGCCGAGCCGCGCCGGCTCCACCCTGGTGCCGAGTGCCTTGGCCGCGTCGTCTCCGAGCTCCAGCGCGCGCAGCGGGCGGTCCAGCAGCATCGCCGCGGGCAAGAGGACGACCAGCGTCACCAGCAACGTACGCAGCTCGCCGGGCCCGGCCTGCCCGACCGAGCCCACCAGCCAGGTCATCGCCTCGCGCGCGTCGTACAGGTCGGCGCGTGCGATCAGGTAGGCCGCGATCGACAGCAGGAACTCCGACACCCCGATGCCGATCAGGATGAAGCGGTAGCCGGAGATGCCGTCCTTCCACGCCAGCAGGTAGATCAGCGCCGAGCTCAGCAGCGCGCCGGCCAGCGCCGAGCCCGAGATCCACGCGCTGCTCGCGTGGAACAGGATGATCGACGCCACCGCGAACAGGCTCGCGCCGGACGAGATCCCTACGAAGTCCGGCGAGGCGAGCGGGTTGGCCAGGAGTTTCTGGAACGTCGAGCCGGCCGCGCCCAGTGCGAGCCCGACGCCGAGCGCCGCGGCGGCGACCGGCAGCCGCAGGTCGTGCACGATGAAGTCGACCGACGGATCCTCGCGCAGCCGGAACGTCGACGCGACGACTTCCCACGCGGTGAGCGGGAAGCTGCCGATCATCATGGTCAGCACGAACAGGCCGAACGCGATCGCCGCCAGCACGACGGTCACGAGCACGACCCGGCGCCGCCGCCGCATGCGGTGCGCGCGGACCAGGGGAGCGGCGTCGGTGATGGTCGTCCTCACAGCTTCACCAGGTCCCGGAAGCGGACGAGCGCGACGAACGCGGGCGCGCCGAGCACCCCGAGCACGACGCCGACCTGCAGCTCGTCGGGTGCCAGCACGACTCGGCCGGTGATGTCGGCGGCCAGCAATACGATCGGCGTCAGCAGGATCGAGTACGGCAGGATCCAGCGGTAGTCCGCACCGCAGATCAGCCGAGCCAGGTGCGGCACGACCAGGCCGAGGAACGTGATCGGCCCGCACGCGGCGGTGGCCGCGCCGCACAACACCGTGACCGTGACGAACAGCACCGCGCGGGTCCGGCGTACGCGCTGGCCGAGGGCGACGGCGACGTCCTCGCCGAGCGCGAGCCCGTTCAGCGCACGCCCGGCGCCGAGGGCGACGATCAGTCCGAGCAGCATGAAGGGAGCCGTCTGCCACAACACCGGCAGGTATCGGCCGGCCAGCGAGCCGACCTGCCAGAAACGCAAGGCGTTCAGCGCCTCGATGTTGGTCATCACGATCGCGGCGGTGATCGACGAGAGCCCGGCTGTCACCGCGGCGCCGGCCAGCGCGAGCTTGACCGGCGTGGCGCCTTCGCGCCCGAACGACGCGATGCCGTAGACCAGCACTGTCGCCGCACCGGCACCGAGGAAGCCGAGCCAGATGTGGATGCTGACGCTCTGCGTCCCAAGCACCATGATCGAGAACACGATGAACGCAGCGGCGCCCGCGTTGATCCCCAGGATTCCGGGATCGGCGAGCGGGTTACGCGTCACGCCCTGCAAGATCGCGCCGCTGACGCCGAGTGCTGCGCCGGCGATCAGGCCGATCAGCGTCCGCGGCACGCGCATCTGCCGGACGACGGTCTCGGCCGCCGAACCGGGATCGAAGTGTACGAACGCGTCCCAGATCGTGGCGAGCGTGATCGAGCGGGAGCCCATCGTGATGCTGAAGAAGCACACGACGAGCAGGACGCCGGCGAGGCCGACCAGACCGGCGATCCGGCCCGCGTCGTTCCTACCGATCATGTGAGCGACGGGTCCGCTTTCTCGATCGCGGCGGTCAGCTTGTCGAGCTGCTGGGCGTAGTCGGTGTAGGTGTGCAGCCAGTAGGCCGGCCACTTGACGTACGCGCCGGCGGCGTACGCCTTGATGCTCTTGGCGATCGGCTGCTTCTTCAGCAGGTCGAAGTTCGCCGGATAGTTGCGGTCGTCGAACAACAGCAGGTCGGGCTGGTAGGTGTCGGCGTTCTCGAAGCTGAGCGTCTGCCAGTACGGAAACTCCGGGTCGGGCTTGGCCGGGTCGGTCACGTCCAGGCCCCACTTCTGGAAGTCCAGCAGCTCGGGCGCGTACTTCGGGACGGCGACGGCGTACTTGTCGTCGTACGGGCTGATCGCCAGCGCGGTCAGGCCGGGCTTGGCCCTGGCGGCTTCGGTGAAGTCATTGCGGGCGCGCGCGAAGTTCGCCTTCGCCTTGGCGGCCTTGCCGGTGTCGACGTTCGCGCCGAGGGCTTTCGCGAGCCGCTCGTACCCCTCGATCAGGTCGACGATCGAGTCGCCCTGCGCGGGACCGACCACCGGCGCGAGCGTGCCGATCTGCTTGCTGCGCTCCTCGACGCCGGCTTCCATGCCGGAGTACGCCTTCTCGGCCGGCCACCAGTCACCGACGATCAGGTCGGGCTCGAGCGCGGCAGCCCGTTCGACGTCGATCTTGCCCCACTCGTGGCCGATCACCTCGACGCCGTCGAGGTTGGCGTTCTGCAGCCCGACGTCGTCCTTGACCGCACCGTCGGTCCAGACCGCGATCGGCATGATGCCGAACTCCATCAGCGCCGCGGCGGCATAAGAGTGGGCGATGATCCGCTTCGGCGTCTTGTCGAGCTTGACGACCTGGCCATTGCCTGACTTGTAGGAGAACGGCCGGCTGTTCTCCGTCGTGCCGGTCTGCTGCGTGCCGGAGCCACATGCCGTCACCGCACCAACCAATGCGACGGTCAGCAAGGCCGCGGTGACCATGGGGAAGCGTTTGCTCATGGCAGAGGGTGTCCTTCAGCGAGATGGTGGCTGAAGCATAACTTAGGCAAGGCTTGCCTAGCTCCACAATCTGTCAGAACGGAGAACCCGCAGCGCCCGACCCGATCGTGCGGCACCGGTACCCTGCCCGGGCCACGGTCGCGCAGCGAGCGGCGTCGGGAGCGATGCTGCTGGTGTCCGCCGCGGCCGGCACCGGCGCGAGGACGTCCAGGCGTCGCCGGGGGCTGGAGGTCTCGCCTCGCCTGTCGCGGAGGATCTCGTGGCGGCGCCGGCCGCTCAGGCCCGTTGGTTCGCTCCGGAGCGTGCGGCCACTGGCGCGAACGCGGCGACCAGGACGGCCAGCGCCGCGACCGCGCCGAGAGCGATCGGCAACGACCACACGCCGGACATGGCTCCCACCGCACCAGGCCCGAGGAGGAACCCGAGGTACGCGATCGTGGTCACCGTCGAGATCGCACCGGCCTGCCCGTTGGGCCCGGCCCACGTGCCGGCCATGCCGATGATCGTCGGAGCGCAGACCGAGGTCCCGAGCCCGGCGGCACCGATGCCAGCCAGCGCGAGCCACGGGTTGCCGGCGAACGCGGCCAGCGCGGATCCGGCCGCCGCGATGCCACCACCGGCGACCAGGAGCTGGACCGGCTGGACCTTACGCAGCAGGGCGTTCCCGCCGAACCGCCCGGCAGCGGCCGCGGCGGCGAAGACGGCCGGGGCGCTGGACGCCAGCGCGGGAGCCGCGCCCAGCGAGGCGTCCAGGTGGACGGCGCTCCAGCTCTGCCAGGCGTTCTCCACCAGGTACGCGAGTGCGCACAGCCCGCCGAAGACGAGCAGGGCAGGCTCCAGCCTGCGCCGCGGTCTCGCTCCGGGCGTCTCGCCGGGAGCGGCCAGCGGTGCCCGGGCGCCTGGAGCCAGCAGGAACACGACGACCAGCACGATCACGGCGAACGCCAGCCCGAGCACCGGAAGCGAGCCGGCGCCCGCAGCACGCAAACCGGCCGTACCCAAGCTCGCCACCACGACGGCGATCGAGAAGCAGCCGTGGGCGAGGTTCATCACCGGCCGTCCGGTGAGCAGCTCGGCGCGCGAGCAGGCGGCGTTGATCGCCACGTCCGCGGCACCCGACGTCGCGCCGAGCAGGAACAGCGCGAGGCTGAGCGTGACCACGGAGCCCGCGAACGCCGGCAGCAGCCCGCACAGTCCGAACAGCACCATCGCCGCGGGCAGCACCACGCCGCCGTACCGGTCGATCAGATAGCCGGTGAAGCGCATCGACACCAGCGCACCGAGGCCGATCATCACCAGGGCCAGCCCGAGCTGCGCCTCGGTCACGCCGGCTTCGCTCTTCACCGCGGGGAGGATCGCACCCCAGGCACCCCAGAACAGCCCGAACGCACCGAACCCGCCGAGGGCACGCAACCGCGGCGGCCCGCCGGAAACCGGCATCAGGAGGGCGGGTCGAAGCGCCCGTCGACCGCGGTCCAGCCGCCGTCGACGAACAGCACCGTCCCGGTGACGTAGCTGGCCGCATCCGAAGCCAGGAAGACGATCGCGCCCGCCATCTCAGACGGCGACGCCCACCGGCCGAGCGCGCTCTTGTCGGCGTAGGCCTGGTACCACGGGCCGTTGGCCTTGATCTGGGCGGTCAGCGGTGTGTCGACCACACCCGGCGCGATCGCGTTGGCGCGGACACCCGACGGCCCGAACTCCGCCGCGGCCGTACGCAGCAACTGCACCAGCCCCGACTTCGTGGCGGCGTAGACGCCCTGCCCGGGTTCGACGTTGACGCTGCGGATCGAGGAGCAGCCGATGATGCTGCCGCGCCGGCGCTCCACCATGCCCCGGCCGAACGCGCGCACCAGGTCGAACGCCCCACGCAGGTTGAGGTTCACCACCTGGTCGTACTCCTCGGGCTGGTAGTCCAGCAGCCGCTTGCGTACGTTCGTCGCCGGCGTGAACACGAGCACGTCCACCTCGCCGAGCTCGTCAGGGGCCCGGGCCACCGCCGAGCGGTCCAGAACGTCAAGCGGATAAGGGCTCGCGTCGCCGCCGATCGCCGAGGCGGTCGAACCCGCCGCGGCCGGGTCGCGGTCGGAGCACACCACGGAGGCACCCTGCGCCGCGAGCGCCAGCGCCGCCTCCCGCCCGATCCCGCTGCCCGCGCCGACAACGACAGCCTTACGCCCGTCCAGCCGGAACATCGTCGAGTAGTCCACCCGTCGAACCTACCGGCCACGACGAGTTATAGCCGCTGCCGCCACAACGGCACGGCTTCCTGGTGCTGCCCGCCCACAACGGCCCGCAGGTATCCGACCGCGGCCGCGCGGGTGCTCAGGGAGATCGGCAGCACGACGTGCTGCTGCGGATGCCGTTCGCCGCTTGCGATCCGGGAGGCCAGCAGGCGCATCGCCTCGCGGCCCATCTCCTTCGACGGGAGCACGGCCGCGACCGTGGTGATCGGCAGTGGTTCGAGCGGGCCCGCGTTGTCCATGCCGGCCAGCTCGATCCGGTCCGGGAACTCCACGCCGAGCCGGACGAGGTCGTACGCCGCGGCCGCGAGCACGAACCCGTTGGCGCACAACAGCACAGACGGCGGCTCCGGTCCGTCGAGCAGGTCGCGCAGCACGGACTGGTCGGTGCCGTCCGCCTGGCTCCAGAACCGGCGTACGACCGTCAGCTCGGGCCGTACCGGCAGGCTGTGCTCCCGCAGCGCCTGCTTGTGCCCGGTGAGCCGGTCCTGGACGCTGGTGCAGTCGGTCTCGCTCCACAGCGTCGCGATCCGCGTGTGGCCGAGCGCGATCAGATGGGTCGTCACCTGGTAGCCGACCGCGAAGTGGTCGGGCATGACCACATCGGTGGCGAGCTCCGGCAGATAACGGTCGGTCAGCACCAGCGGGATCCGGGCGTTCAGTTCGCTGTACGCCGCCGTGTTGACGCGGCCCTGCGCGGGGTACGCGACCACCCCGGCGACGCCGGCCCGGGCGAACTCCTCCAGCGCCTTCGCCTCGCGCTCAGCCGAGCCGTAGGAGTCGACGAGCAGCATGCGGTAGCCGAGCTCCGCGCACATCGTCTCCACGCCGGACACCACCCGGGTGCCGTGCGGACCCTCCAGGCCGTGGACGAGGCACCCGATCGTCGCGCCCTCCGTACGGACGCGGTGCGGTGGTGCCGCGCCCGGCTCCGGCTGCTCGGCCACGAACGTGCCCTGCCCGCGCCGCCGGACCAGGATGCCCTCGGCAACCAGATCGTTTAACGCACGAATCGCCGTCGTCGAGCTGACGCCGTAACGATCACACAGCTCGCGCTGCGTGATGAACGGCGTGCTGGGCGCGTACTCCCGGCGCTCGATCGCGGCCCGCAGCTCTTCCCTGATGCGGTGATACAGCGGCACCGCGTCGTCTCGGTCCGGGCTCATCGGCGACGGCCTCCTTCGGACGTTGTCGTGCCATTGACACATTAAAGCGTGAAGCCTACGTTCCGGGCCATGACAGCACACTCTGATCGGCGCACGTTCCTTCGTCGCACCGGCCTGGTGACCGCTGGTGCGGCCGCCGCCGGTCTGCTGCCCGCCCGCCAGGCGCTCGCCGGGACCCGCCGCGTGGCCAACCTCCCGGACAGTTTCTACGCCCGGCCCGGCCTGGAGGGCATGCCGCGCATCGACTACGCCTCGATGCCGGTCGTGAACGTCCGCGACTACGGCGCCACCGGTGACGGCCACACGCCCGAGCGCGCCGCGTTCGACCGTGCCGTAGACGCCCTGGACGCCCAGGGTGGCGGCATCGTCTACGTCCCGCCGGGCCGCTACGTCTTCCCGCCACCGGCCGCTCCCACGCCGTACCACTGGCGGCGCACGCTGCACAACATCCACTTCGTCGGCGAGGGCGAGGACTCGGCGATCGTCTTCGAGCAGCCCGCGATCGGAGGCGGCGACTACGGTCACGTGCAGGGCTGGTCGCTCGGCAACTCGGCCGAGCTCTCGTTCCGCGCGCTCTCGTTCAGCTGGACGCCGTACTACCTGGCGCGCAACTCCAAGCCGCACTACACGTTGTCGTTCTCCCAGCAGGACCGTGCGCAGTTCGTCGGCGTGACCGTCGACCAGGGACAGCCCGGCATCTGGATGAACCAGGGCAAGGGCTACTGGGTCGTCGACTGCGTGCTGCGCAACGTCGCCGCCGACGCCATCCACTTCGAGAGCTGCTCGGACTCGGTGGCGGCCTACAACTGGGTGGAGAACTGCTACGACGACTGCGTCGGCAACGTCACCAACACCCGGTCGACGCCCGACCCGTCGATCCTCACCGGCGTCCGGTTCGTCCACAACACCGTCGTCTTCGTGCCGTGGGGCAGGGGAGTGACGCTCGGCGGCGCCGGGCAGGTCACCGAGCACAACTGGGTCGAGGCGGCCGGGAACGCGGGCATCTTCTCCACCGTCGGCGGGTTCGCCGACTGGCCGCCGGCGCCGTTGTACGACAGCTTCGTACGCGACAACGTCGTGATCCGCGGCAACCTCGCGCAGCGGGAGGACAACGCGTTCTACCGGTTCGGCACCGGCGGCTTCCAGGCCGCTCTGGCGGTGATGATGGAGGTACGCGGCCTCACGCTCGAACGCAACCGGGTCTACGGTTCCGAGGTCCACGGCATGACGTTCGGGTTCGACGGCTGGTATCCCGTCACCGGCACGGACTTCGTCGTCCGTGACAACGACGTGCAGGACACGACCGAGTCCGGCATCCACGTCGAGGGTCGCAGCACGATCGACGGGATCGTCCTGGAGGACAACAAGATTCTCGACACGGGCACGGCGAGCGTGCTGGTCGACGGCGACCTCACCGCGGCCACCAGCGACGGCAATCTCGTGTCGACGCCTCCGGTGGTCAACGGTTCGGTCGCCGGAGATTTCGACGGGTTCACCGTGAAGGACGTCAGACCGTCGTACCGCGACGTGTACCGGGAGTTCCGCCGGGCCGGTGACGAGACCGGCTGGGAGGAGCCGCCGGCGCTCCCGGCGACGCTGCCCCGCACCGTCGACGTCCGGTCGTTCGGTGCCCGTGGTGACGGACGTGCCAACGACCTGCAGGCGTTCGCTAAAGCCCTGGCGAGCCTTCCGGCGACGGGTGGCGTGCTGCGTGTGCCGGCCGGGCGTTACCGGCTGGATCCGTTGCCTGGAAAGGACTCGCTCGCCTTCACCCGGATCCGGCACCACCTGCTGGTCGCGGGCCGGAGCAACGTCCACGTCAGGGGCGACGGCGACAACTCCGTGCTGGTCTTCGGCAGCGCCGACCACCAGGGTCTGCGGTTCGTCGACGTCGAGAACTGCTCGGTCAGCGGGCTGCGACTCGAGCTACGCTCGCAGCCGACGGTGCGCCGGAACCGTGCGCTGCTGGAGTTCTCCGCCGCCCGTTCGTCGGTCGTGTCGGGCGTGACCGCCGTCCGGTCCAGTGGTCCGGGCATCCGGATCGACTCCTCGCGAGGTGTGCGGGTCTCCGGCTGCCGGGTCGAGCAGGCGGGAACGTACGGCATCGAGCTGGCCGCCTGCCGGCAGACCGTCGTGGAGGGCTGCGACGTCCGGCAGAGCCGCGACAACGCGATCGAGACCTCGTGGGTCGGCAGCATCGAGGTCGAGCCGCAGTACGTCCGGATCAGCGGCAACCGCGTCGACGGCACGCGCGAGGGCGCCGGCATCGGTGTGGTCGGCGGGCACCACGTGGTGGTCGACGGCAACGACGTTCGCTCGACGTACCTCGCCGGGCTCTATGTCTACGAGCGCTGCTCGCACTACCCGCCCAAGCGGATCGAGCTCACCGGCAACACGCTGACCGGCGTCAACGGCGGCCGGCTCAGCTACCTGCCGGGCGCGATCGCCGTGCACGGCCTGTCGGAGGGCAGGACCAGCGGCGACCTCGCCATCACGGGCAACACGATCAGCGGGACGCCGTACGCCGGTGTCTGGGTCGGCGGCCCCACGCCGGTGAGCGCCGACTACAGCGTGCTCGACCGGCTGGTGGTGTCCGGCAACACGTTCAGCGGCGTCGGCGCGACCGGCATCGCGATCGACGACCAGCAGCGCGCACTCATCCAGGAGCTCGTCATCGAGTAGGCGGGAGCAACCAGCATGGCAGCGATCTCACGCAAGGCTTTCCTGACGCTCGGCACGATGGGTGTGGCGGGCCTGGCGGGGTACGGGCTCTCGCGGCCGGCACCGGCCGAGGCCGCGGACCCGGTGCCCGCGCCCGACCTCGGCATCGCGCCGGGGAACAGCCCGCAGACCAACCGCGTGAACCTGATCGGCGCGCTCGGCAACAGCTCCGGCCAGGCGGTGACGTTCCCGCCCGGCGACTACCGGATCGACAACAGCGGCTCGTTCATCGTGCTGCTGAACTACACCGGCCAGTGGACGATGCAGGCCGGCGCCCGGCTGGTCTTCACCGATCCCACCAGGCGCGGGCTGAACTTCCAGGGCGGAACGGGTGCGGTCTTCAGCAACCTGGTCGCGACGTTCACCACGCTGCCGACCGTGCGCCAGCCGGACTCGCAGGAGATCGTCATCTTCCTCGAGACCACCGACACCCAGGTGAACGGCGCGAACATCAACGGCTCGGCCGGTGCGGGCCTGTTGTTCTATCACTGCGCACGGCCGCGTGCCACGAACATCCGGATCACCAACACGATGGCCGACGGCCTGCACTTCGCCAACTGCCAGGACGGTTATGCGGACGAGGTGTGGACCACCAACACGGGAGACGACGGGCTGGCGTTCGTCAACTACGCCGGTGGTCCGGCCTACACCGGCGGCTTCGCCAGCGACATCACGGTCGAGAGTTCCAAGGCCCGTGGCATCACGGTGATCGGGCAGAGCGATGTCACGATCGACCACTTCGGCGTGAACTGGAGCGCGGTCAGCGGCCTCAAGGTGGGCTACGAGAGCAGTTACAACACGCGCGTTCCGACCAACGTGCGCTTCCAGAACGGCTTCGTCTACAACGGCGGCGCGCTGGCAGGGGGCCAGTCCGGCAACACGTTCGGCATCGAGATCGACAGTGCCGGCGAGGTGTTCTTCAGCAACGTCGACGTCGACCGGCCGGGCTCACGTGGCGTGTCGAGCAACGCGTCGGCCACGGTGCACCTGACCGATGTCGTCGTGACCAACGCGCCGTCGGCCGGCTTCAACCTGCAGGGCGGCACGTTCCTGCTGGATCTGCTACAGGCGACCGACACCGACGACCTGGGCTACTTCGTGTCGGACGCGACCCGGCTGCAGTACGGCACGCTCACCGCCCGGCGTACCTCGAAGACGGCGACGCTGCACCGGGCGTTCGACTTCGAGCGCAACGCGGTCGTCGCGGGCACGCATCTCTACGTCGTCGACGACCAGGCGACGGCAACGGGCTGGATCGTAGGGGCGTACGGCACGCAGTCCGGCAACCTCGGCACGATCCACGACCAGGTGAACAGCCGCGCGGTGGAGGTGCAGAACGGCTCGGGACTGACGTACACGCTCGTCTAGCCGGGCGTGCCGGGCGGGCTGGGCACGATGTTGTGGTTGAGGTGGAACACGTTGCCGGGATCCCAGGTGGCTTTCAGCGCGGCGAGCTTCGCCAGCTTCTCGGGGCTGTAGGCGCGCCGCACTCCGCCGGCTCCTTCGTCGGTGAGGGCGTTGACGTACGCTCCGCTGGCGTAGGGCGCGAGTGAGGTGCCGTACTGCCGCGCGGCGGCTATCCGCAGGTCGTCCTCGGCCGGGTCCGTCCATTTCGAGGCGGACACGAACTCCACGAACGTGTCGCGATGGCTGAACGCCGTGGCATCGTCCGGGACGTCGGCGATGGCGCCGCCGTAGACCTGCAAGCTGGCATTCGGCAGGCCCGTTCCGCGGCCGTCCGGGGTGCCCCGCAGGACGAACGCCTCGATCGCGGCGTCAGGCAGGTCGCGGAAGTAGTGGCCCTTCCAGTAGCGGCGAAAGGCGTGGCCCTCGATGTCGTCGTCCATCCGTTGCAGCTCGACGTACGACAGCTGCCGCACCTGCTCGTCGACCGGCCGGCCGAGGGCACGCAGCCCGGCCAGCAGGTCGTGAGGGTGCTCGCCCACGTAGACGAAACCCAGGCCCACCCGCGGTTCGCCCGCGACCTCGCCGACCCAGGCGGTCAGCGTCGCCTGCCTGGGGGCGGCCGCCGCCAGCTCGCGCCAGCCGCGGAGTGCTTCGACAGCCGCGTCGAGTGGGAACAGGAGGTTCGCCACCGTGGCCGGTCCGGTGACCTGGTGCAGCTGGAACTCGAACTCGGTGACGACTCCGAAGTTTCCGCCGCCACCGCGAAGCCCCCAGTACAGCCCGGGATTCTCCGTGGCACTGGCGCGCACGGTGTGGCCCTCCGCCGTCACCACCTCGAACGAGAGGACGTTGTCGCAGGTCAGGCCGTACTGGCGGGCCAGCCAGCCCATCCCGCCACCGAGCGTGAGGCCGCCGACGCCGGTGTGCGAGACGTTGCCGGCCGTCGTGGCCAGCCCGTGCGGCTCACCGGCGCGGTCCAGGGAGCCCAGCAGTGCACCACCCCGCACCCGGGCACGGCGCCGGATCGGGTCGATCCGGACGTCGTTCAGCATCGCCAGGTCGATGACCAGCCCGTCGTCGGGAATCGCGTGCCCGATGACGCTGTGGCCGCCGCAGCGGACGCCGATCTCGAGCTCGTTCTCGCGCGCGTACCGGATCGCGGAGGCCACGTCGGCAGGATCGGCACAGCGCACGATCAGCCGGGGCTTGCGGTCGACCATCGCGTTCCACACGGTGCGCGCCTGGTCGTAAGCCGGCGCATCCGGTGTGAGCACGACTCCGCTGATCTGGTCCTGCAGGCTTCTCATGGCACGTGGAGCCTACTGTCTCGACGGCGCCCGCCGGGCCGAAATACGCGACGAGCGGGACAACGGGTGCTTGACGCCGCCGGGCTGGAGCGGTTGGATCCTTGTCCTTATGCAGAAGACGATCCTCATCGGCCTGCGAGTCACCGACCTCGAGAAGTCACTCGCGTTCTACACCGCGCTGGGATACAAGGCGCTCGGCGTGGTCCCGTTCGACGACGGCTCCCAGCTCACGATGCTCAAGCTCCCCGACGAGCCGTCGGTGTCGCTCGAGCTGGTCCACCGTCCGGCCGACGGCCCGGTGGACGTGGGCACCGGCTTCGACCACCTCGCGATCCAGTACGACGTGCTGGCCGACATCCTCGAGTCGCTGACCGCAGCCGGGCTGGAGCCTGGCCCGATGGAGCTCCCCGGCGGCCCGGACGGCCCGAAGACAGCCTGGATCACCGACCCGGACGGCTACCGCATCGAGCTGGTCGAGTGGCCGCCCGGCCAGGAGGACGGCCTCACCGAGGCTGCCTTCGCCTAGATCTCCTGGCCGAGGAAGATCCTGGCGGCTTGGGCGAACACCCTTGTGCACGAGACGATCTCGTCGATCTCGACGTACTCGTCGGCCTGGTGGGCGATCCACTTGCCGCCCGGTCCGTAGACCACGGTGGGGATCCCGGCGTCGCGGGTGAGGATGGTGCCGTCGGTGGCGCCGGGCACGCCGCCGAACACCGGTGGTTGGCCGGTGACGTGCAGGTGGGCCTCGGCCAGGGCCGCGATCACCGGGTGGTCGGCCGGGGTGTCGACCGCCGGCCGGTCGTCGATCACCGACACGGCCGTACGTACGCCCACCTCCGCGCCGGCTCGTTCGGCCAGCCCGGCCACGCGCGCGGTCAGTTCGGTGTGGTCGACGCCCGGCACGGTACGCACGTCGACGCCAAGCAGGCAGTGGGCCGGGATCACGTTCAGCTGGTCGGTGTCGCCGGCCCGCAGCACGGTCGGTGTGAGGTGCACCTGCCCCAGGTGAGGGTGCCGGCCATGCGCGGCTCGCAGCTCGGCCTGCAGCCGGTCCAGGCCGGCGAGGATCCGCCCGGTGGCGACGATCGGGTTGCGTCCCTGCTCGGGCATCGCACCGTGCGCCATCGTTCCGTGCAGGTCGATCCGCAGGCGCAGCGATCCCTTGGCCACCGCGCAGATCTCGCCGGCCTCGGGCTCGGCGATGATCGCGCCGTCGATCTCGGCTGCCAGCGGATCGGCCGCGAACGCCTTCGCGCCCAGCATCATGCCTTCCTCGTCGGCGAGCGCGGCCACGACGATGCGACCGCGGAACGGCCCGGCGAGCTGCACCGCCCGCGCGGCGAAGATGACCGCGGCCAGCCCGCTCTTCATGTCGGCGGCCCCGCGTCCGTACAACCTGCCGCCGGCGACCCGGCCCTCGTACGGCGGCACGGTCCAGTCGGCCGCGTCGCCTTCGGTGACGACGTCGGTGTGTCCCTCGAACAGCAGCGTCGGTCCCGGCCCGCCCTCGCCTTCGAGCACCGCGACGACGTTCGGCCGGCCCGGCGCGACCTCGGTGAGGACCGGCGACCAGCCGAACTCCCGCATCTTCGCCTCGACCAGGGCAGCCGCCGGCGCCTCCGCCGAACCCGTCTCGGGCTCGTGGACGCTCCGGACGCGTACCAGCTCGCGCGTGAACGCGACCACGCCGGCTGGGTCGATGCCGTCAGCCTCCACCGTCGTTCGCCTCCAGGATCAGCTCCGCGGCGGTGACACCGGCCAGCGCCTTGTCCAGCGTGGGTACGGCGGTGAGCAGGCGCCGCGTGTACGGATGCCGCGGGTTGTCGTACACCTCCCGCGCCGGACCGAACTCGACCACACCGCCCTCGTGCAGCACCGCGACGTGCGAACAGACGTGCCGGATCACCGCGAGGTCGTGGGAGACCAGCACCAGCGTGAGCTCGTACTCGTCGGCCAGCCGGAGCAGCAGGTCGAGGATCTGCGCGCGGATGGGCGCGTCCAGCGCGCTCACCGGCTCGTCGGCGAGCAGGACCTTCGGGCGCGGTGCCAGTGCCCGCGCGATCGAGATCCGCTGCCGCTGCCCGCCGGAGAACTGGTGGGGATAGCGATCGGCGGCGTCGGCCGGCAGCCCGACGGCCGACAGCAGCTCGTTGACAGTCGGCACGATGTTCTCGTGCTTCAGGGCGATCAAGGGCTCAGCCACGATCTCGCGGACCTTCAGCCGCGGGTCGAGCGAGCCTGTCGGGTCCTGGAAGACCATCTGTAGGTTCTCGCGGACGAAGCGCACCTTGCGCTCCGGCAGCCCGGCGACCTCGCGGCCGTCGAGCTGGATGGAGCCGGCGGTCGGCCGGTCGAGCGCGGCGATCAGGCGGACGAGCGTGGACTTGCCGGACCCGGACTCGCCGACGATGCCGAACCGTCCACCCGCCGGGATGTCGAGGTCGATGCCACGCAGCGCGTGGATCTCCGGCGCCGCGTCGAACAGCGAGGCCCGCCGGCGTTTGTAGGTACGGGTGACGCCCGACAGCCGGATCTGTGGCCGCCCGGCCTCGGCCGACGCCTGCGCGGGCGCGGCCGCCGACAGGTCGACCGCCGACACCAGCGCCCGCGTGTACGGATGCCTCGGGTCGCGGAAGACGTCGCCGACCGGGCCGGACTCCACGACCTCACCGTCCCGCATCACCAGGACCCGCGTACACACGGTCGCGACGACCGCGAGGTCGTGGGTGATGAACAGCAGTCCGGTGTCGCGTTCGGCGGTCGCGGCCGTGACCAGCTCGAGGATCTGGGCCTGCACGGTGACGTCGAGCGCGCTGGTCGGCTCGTCGCAGATCAGCACCGCCGGGTCGTTGGCCAGCGCCATCGCGATCATCACGCGTTGCCGCTGGCCGCCGGACAGCTGGTGGGGGTACGCGCGGGCCGAGCGCTCCGGGTCGGGCAGCCGCACCTGGTCGAGCAGCTCGACCGCGCGCCGGGCCGCGGCCGATCGGCCGCGCACGGTGTCGTGCACGCGCAGTGCCTCGGCCACCTGGTCGCCGACCCGCATCACGGGGTTCAGGGCGGACAACGGCTCCTGGAACACCATGCCCAGCTGACTGCCGCGCAGCCGAGCCCGGGCCCGTTCCGGCAGCGTGAGCAGGTTTCCCGGCGTACCGGCCAGCTCGACGTCGCCGGAGGCGGCCAGCCCGTCGGCCAGCAGACCCATCAGCGCGAGCGCGGTCAGCGACTTGCCCGAGCCGGACTCGCCGATCAGGCCGACCCGGTCACCGGCCGCGAGGTCGAACGAGACGTCGCGTACGAGCGACGTCCCGCCGGTCAGCTGGACGCCCAGCCCGGCAACCGAAAGCACTGGTCCCGAATCTGTCATCGTGAGTCCAGCCGCGGGTCGTAGATGTCGCGCAACCCGTCGCCGGCGAGGTTGAAGCCGAGCACCGCGAGCGCGATCGCGACGCCCGGCCAGACCGCCAGCAGCGGGTGGTCGAACACCAGCTCCTGCGCTTCCTGCAGCATCCGGCCCCAGGAAGGCGTCGGGGGAGCGGTGCCGAAGCCGAGGAACGACAGCCCGGCCTCGGCCAGCACGGCGATCGCGAAGCTCACCGACGACTGCACGATCACCAGCCCGGTGACGTTCGGCAGTACGTGCTTGACGGCGATCCCCCACGGCCGTCGCCCGGCCGAGCGCGCCGCCAGGACGTACTCCGTGCTCATCACCTGCAGAGTTCCGGCCCGGACGATCCGCGCGAACGCCGGCGCGGTCGCCAGCCCGATCGCGACCATCGCCGTGAGCGTGCTCGCGCCGAACACCGCGCCGAACATGATGGCCAGCAGCAGCGCCGGGAACGCCAGCGCGAGATCCACCGCTCGCATCACGAAGCCGCCGAGCCGGCCGCGCGACATGCCGGCGAGGATGCCGAGCGGCGTGCCGAGCAGCGCGGCCACACCGACGGCGACCACGCCCACGAACAGCGTCGTACGCGCGCCGATCAGGATCCGACTGGCCTCGTCACGGCCGAACTTGTCGGTGCCGAGCCAGTGCCCGGCGCCCGGACCGAGCAGCCGGGCCGAGGAGTCGACGCGGAAGGGGTCGCCCGGCGTCCACACGAACGAGACGAGCGCGGCCAGCAACACCAGCGCGACCAGCACGCCGCCGGCGACGAGCGACGGGCTCAGCCGTCTGTTCACCAGGAGCCTCATGCTGTGCCTCTTCCTGGCCCAGCCGTTCGCAGCCGTGGGTCGACGAGGGTGTAGAAGATGTCGACGAGGTAGTTGACGACGAGCACCGCGACCACGAGTACCATCACCACGCCCTGCACGAGCAGCAGGTCGCGGTTGGCCACTCCGTCGAGCAGCAGGCTGCCGAGACCGGGGATGACGAAGACCTGCTCGACCACGATCGCGCCCACCAGCAACGTAGCCAGCTGCAGCCCGAGCACGGTGCCGACGGGGATCGCGGCGTTGCGCAGGCCGTGCCGCAACAGCGCGCGGTAAGGCGTCAGGCCTTTCGCCCGGGCCGTTCGGAGGTAGTCCTCGCGCTGCACGTCGAGCACAGCCGAGCGGACGTACCGCGCCAGCACCGCCGCCTGGGCCAGCCCGAGCGCCGCCACCGGCAGCACCAGGTGCCGGACGAACTGCCCGAACCCGTCGACAGGCGCGACCCAGCCGCCCGACGGCAGCCAGGACAGCCTCACCGCGAAGAACGCCACGGCCAGCAGCCCGGTCAGGAACGCGGGTACGGCGATGCCCAGCTGGCTCAGCACCGACAGCACCGCCCCCGACGGGTGCCGGTGTCGTACCGCCATTACGGTGCCCATCGGGACGGCGATCACCAGCGCCAGCACCATCGCGGTGACCACGACCCACGCCGTGACCCCGAGCCGGTCGACGACCTGCGGGCCGATCAGGTCACCGGTGACGTACGACCGCCCGAAGTCGCCGGTGAGCAGCCCGCCGACCCAGTCGAGATAGCGCACGAGGAGCGGCCGGTCGGTGCCGAACTCGCCGCGCAGCTGTTCGACCGCCTCCGGCGTGGCGTTGGTGCCCAGCACCACCTCGGCGGGATCGCCGGGCAGCACGGCCATGAAGCCGAACACGAGCAGCGTCGCCGCGAACAATGTCGCGACGAACACGCCGGTACGCCTCAGCAGCCGCAGGACCACGGTGACCTCGGGTCAGCCCTTGGAGACCGTGGTCAGGTCGAACGCCTCCGAGACGGCGTTCTTGGGGAGCCCCTTCACCTGCGGCGTCGCGACCATGAGGTTCGGGAACAGGAACAGGAAGTCGCCCGCGGCATCCTCCGACAGCAGCCGGGCCGCCTGCTTCATGTAGGTGACCTGCTCCTGCTCGGTGCCGGCGTCGGCCTTGGCCAGCAGCTCCTGGAACGGCTTGCTGTCGTACTTCCAGTAGTACGCCGGAATGCCCCAGCTGGTGATGTCGCGCGGCTCGACGTGGGCGATGATCGACATGTCGTAGTCGGCCTTCTTGAACACCTCGTCCAGCCACACCGCGGGGAACTCCAGCGGCTCGATCTTCGCCGTGATCCCGACGTCGGCCAGCTGCGACTTCACGACCTGCGCGGTCGAGACGGCGTAGGGCAGGTTGGGGATCCGCAGCCGCAGTGTCAGCTTCGGCTTGCCGGCGGCCCGCAGCAGAGCGCGGGCCTTGGCCGGATCGTGCGGATAGAGACCGGTGAGGTCTTCGTACCACGGGTCGGTCGGCGGCACCATCGAGCCGATCAGCTCGCCGTGCCCGGCCCACGCGGTGTCGAGAATCGCCTTGTGGTCAAGGGCGTACCGGATCGCCTGCCGGACCCGCTTGTCGGTGAACGGCGGCCTGGCGTTGTTGAACGACAGCACGACCTCGCCGTTGGTCGTGCCCTCGATCACTTGGTACTTGCTCTTGTCGGAGAACTGGGACAGGCTCTCGGGCGCCTGCAGCGTGCTGACGACGTCGAGGCCGCCGGTGCGCAACGCGTTGTTCATCGCGTTGGGGTCCTTGTAGTACTTCAGCGTCACCTTGTCGAGCGCCGGCTTCGGGCCCCAGTAGCCGGGGTTGCGGGCCAGCACGATCGACGTGCCACGGGTCCAGCGCTGGACGATGTACGGCCCGGTGCCGATCGCCTTGGTCTTCAGCCCGGACACGCCCGTGCGCGAGAACATCGCGCCGATCCGGGTGGTCATCTTGAACAGCCACAGGTTGCTCGGCTGCTTGAGCACGACCTCCAACGTGGTGGGGTCGACCGCCTTCGCGCTGTCAACCACTTCCATCGCCGACTTGATGTCGATCTTCCAGTCGGTCTTCACGCGGTTGATGCTGAACGCGGCGTCCTCGGCGGTGAACGGCTTGCCGTCGGAGAACTTCACACCCTCGCGCAGGTGGAACGTGTAGGTCTTGCGGTCCGCGCTCACCGCCCAGTCCTTGGCGAGCAACGGCTTGATGTCGCCGTTCGCGTCGAGATTGACCAGACCCTCGTAAACGTTGACGAGCAACGCCTGCGGGATCGCGGCGCCGTTGTCGGAGGTGAAGTCGAGGCTCAGCGGCTCGGCGGCGAACCCGACCGACAGCTCCTTGCCGGGCGTCGTCCCCTTGTCGCTGGACTGGTTGCCCGTGCTGCCCGCCGAGCAGGCCGATCCGATCGATCCGACCGCTAGCAGAACAAGTGCGAGCGCTGCCGTGAACACCCCGCGGCGGGGCCGCAAATTCGACACAGTGAGCACGGATTGATCATGCCCGCTTCACCGCCTGAATGCGAAGGGCCTGGCCGTCAACCGTTACGCGAAGTTTGTGGAGGCCCTCCACAACGAGGTCGGCGTCGAGCTCGCTCGCCGCGTGATGGGTGGTCACGGCGATGCCGCGCATGCCGGCAGCCCTGGCGGCGGTCAGGCCGGCCGGAGCGTCTTCGACGACCACGCAGCGTGCAGGGGGAACGCCGAGCAGCTTGGCGCCGAGGAGGTAGGGCTCGGGGTGCGGCTTGCCCTCGCGTACGTCGTCGGCGGTGACCATGACCTCGTGAGAGATGCCGGCTGCCTTGGCGCGCGCGGTGGCCACGGCGGCGTTGCCCGACGTGACGATCGCCCACCGCCCCGAGGGCAGCGCGCTGGTGAACTCGCGAGCACCGGGAAGGGCCTGGATGTCGGTCAGGTCGGTGGCTTCCAGCTCGTCGATCCGGCGCTGCGCAGAAACGGCCTGGTCAGCGGGCACGAGCGCGCGAACGATCGCCGCCGAGGTGAGGCCGTGCCCGACGACGGCGCCGAACTCGTCCTTGCCGATGCCGTATTCGGCCGCCCAGGTCGACCAGCAGCGCAGGAGTGCTGGAGAAGAATCGACGAGGGTGCCGTCGAGGTCGAGCAGGACGGCGTCGGCGTCCAAGGATCGAAGCGAACCTA
Organism: Flindersiella endophytica; assembly: GCF_054779015.1. Taxonomy (NCBI): domain Bacteria; kingdom Bacillati; phylum Actinomycetota; class Actinomycetes; order Propionibacteriales; family Nocardioidaceae; genus Flindersiella; species Flindersiella endophytica. The sequence goes on along the minus strand of NZ_BAAGYY010000013.1, from coordinate 416,619 downwards.
GTGAGGAAGTAGCCACGTTCTCCGACCGTACCGAGTCGGGCTGAGCCAACTGCCGGAATTGTTCGGATCTAGACCAGAGCGACGCATTCTGGAGCGCAAAACGTTATCTGGGAGGGTGTTTTCCTATGACGGCTGTAGAGACGGTGTTCACGTGGGCCGCGCCGGCGGTGAAGTTCGGTAACGGCGCACTCGACGAGATCGGGTACGACGTCGCGCAGTTGGGCGCCCGGCGTGTCCTCGTGCTGACCGATCCGGGTGTGGCCTCGACGGGTGCACCGAAGCGGGTGGTCGACTCGCTGGCGGCACACGGCGTGGAGTCGGTGGTGTTCGACTCGGTGCACGTGGAGCCCACCGACGTGAGCATGAACGCGGCGATCTCGTTCGCCCGTGAGCACGGCCCGTTCGACGGTTTCGTTCCGGTCGGAGGCGGTTCGACGATCGACACGGGCAAGGTCGTGAACCTGCTGACCACCCACGGTGGCACGTTGCTCGACTACATCAACCAACCGGTTGGCGGCGGGCAGGCGCCGCCCGGGCCGCTGCGGCCCCTGGTGGCCGTGCCGACGACGGCGGGCACCGGCGCGGAGTGCACGACGGTCGCCGTGATGGACCTGCTGGACCTGAAGGTGAAGACAGGCATCTCGCACGCACGGCTACGTCCCGTACTCGCGATCGTCGACCCGTCGGTGACGGTGAGCCTGCCGCCGCTGGTCACGGCGTCGTCGGGGTTCGACGTGCTGTGTCACGCGCTGGAGTCGTACACCGCCCGGCCGTGGGACTCCTATCCCGCGCGGCGGCCGGAGCAGCGGGTGGCGTACTGCGGAGCGAACCCGATCTCCGACCTGTGGATCGAGCACACGGTGCCACTGCTGGCCCGGTCGTTCCGTACGGCGGTGCTGTCGGGGTCGGACGTCTCGGCGCGGTCGGCGATGCACCAGGCGGCGCTGTACGCCGGGATGGGGTTCGGGAACGCCGGCGTGCACGTGCCGCACGCGTGTGCGTACCCGATCGCCGGGCGGGTGCGGTCGTACCGGCCGGCGGACTATCCGCAGGACGAGGCGATGGTGCCGCACGGGATGGCGGTGGTGCTGACGGCGCCGGCGGCGTTTCGCCTGACGTACGAAGCGGTGCCTTCGCGGCAGCTGTGGGCCGCTTCGGTGCTGGATCCGGACACGTCGTCGCTGCCGGAGCCGGACCGGCTGCCGGAGGCGCTGCGGCGGCTGATGCGTGACCTCGGGATGCCGAACGGGCTGTCTGCCGTGGGCTATTCGGCGTCGGATATCGGCGACTTGGTGGAGGGGGCGCTGAAGCAGCAGCGGCTGCTGTCGACGGCGCCGGTCCCGATCGGTGCGGATGAGCTGACCCGGGTGTTCGAGGAGTCGCTCGTTCTATGGTGAGCGGCATGGGTGAACTGTGGGATCCGTTCCATCGCAAGCTGCACCATGTGATGCCCGCCGGGCTGACGGGCGACACGGCGCAGAGCACGGGAATGCGACGGCTGGAGGCGATCTCGGGCAAGAGCGTGGGCGCGCGCAACCTGTGGATGGGTCAGACCCACGTGGCGGCGTCGACCGCATCGGCGAACCACCATCACGGCGAGTCGGAGACGGCGATCTACGTGGTGAGCGGGCATCCGTGCTTCGTGTTCCTGGACCTCGAAGCCGACGAGCCGGTCGAACGGCGGATCGCCGCCGGGCCGGGTGACTACATCTTCGTACCGCCGTACGTGCCACACCGCGAGGAGAACCCCGACCCCTCGGAGGAGGCGGTCGTGGTGATCGCCCGCACCACCCAGGAGGCGATCGTGGTCAACCTGCCGGAGCTCGCCTGGCCCCCGCCCGACCAGCGGTGACCCGCGAGGAGTACGTCTCCCTGGCCGACGGCGCCGTCCTGCCAGCCGCCGTTCACACTGGAGCGAGCGGATCGAGGACCTGGACCAGCTCCGGGACCACTGGGGCCACTCGAGCTGGACGTTGATCGGCGCCGCGCGGGCGGAGCATGGCGAGATCGGCACCCTCGTCCGGGCCGCGTTGCCGGGCGTCGGGCACTTCCCGGACCTGGAGGTTCCGGAGCGCTATCGCGAGCTGGTGCGGGGATTCCTCTCGGCTTGACGTGGGGGATTCGGGCCGGACGGCGAATGTCGGTGGTCTGCCTCATGCTTGGACCGTCACCACAACGGGAGGAGACGATCACCATGAGTACCCACGTTCCGATCTACGACAACCTGCCGCCTGTGCACCTGCGCACGGTGGCGCAACTGCGGGCCGACGGCCGGCGGCCCAAGCCGGATGCCGGGCCCTCGGGCTGGCTGCGCAAGACGTTCGAGGAAGACAGCTGGCGCACCGAGCTCTACGCCGACGCGAGCACGATGCCGGGTCCACGCAGACCCGCCGCGCGGGCCGGCCGCCGGCGGGAGCTCACCATCGTGCGCTGGAGCCGGTCACGCCATGGGCCGGACAGCGGCGGTGGCGGCCCGGCGCCCGGCGAGCGGTCCAGCAAGATCCACGTCAGCCTGACCGGTGCCCGCACGGTCTGCGGTGCCTACATTCCGGCCGACGCCGTCGTGCTCGCCGTCACGCCCGACTGGCACCTGCACACCGACTGCTACAACTGCTCCGCGAAGCTCTGGGTCCACTACGCCCCGGCCGGCTACCAACGCCCGATCAACGGCTCCGACTTCCCGATCCGCCGCTCCGGCCAGTCTCCCGGCCCGATCGGAGGGCGCCGACGCGCCCGCCCGCTGGCTTGGCAGGACCCGCTCTTCCCGCTCGAGGTCGATGGCCCGGACCAGCAGAGGCGGGCGGCGTGACCGAGACACGACACGGCGCCCGGCCGGCAGGTGCCGGCCGAGCGCCGTGGTGAAGAAGGAGGTGGTTGGTGCCTAGACCTGCTCGGCCTTCTCCAGGGCGTTGCAGCAGGTGCTGACGATCATCCGCGTGACGAGGTACGGGTCGCAGTTGGCGTTCGGGCGACGGTCCTCGATGTAGCCCTTCTGGTCGACCTCAACCTGCCACGGGATCCGGACGGACGCGCCACGGTTGGACACGCCATAGCTGAACTCGTTCCACGGCGCGGTCTCGTGCAGGCCGGTGAGGCGGTCATCGATGCCGGCGCCGTAGTTCTCGACGTGCTCGAGCGCCTTCTCGCCCAGCGCCTCACACGCGGTGATGATCGCGTCGTACGACTCGCGCATCGCCTTGGTGGAGAAGTTCGTGTGCGCGCCGGCGCCGTTCCAGTCGCCCTTCACCGGCTTCGGGTCGAGCGTCGCGGAGACGCCGAAGTCCTCGGCCGTACGGTAGAGCAGCCACCGGGCGACCCAGAGCTGGTCGGCGACCTCGACCGGTCCGAGCGGGCCGACCTGGAACTCCCACTGGCCGGGCATGACCTCGGCGTTGATGCCGGAGATCGTCAGGCCGGCGGTCAGGCAGTTGTCGAGGTGCTTCTCAACGATGTCGCGGCCGTAGATCTCGTCGGCGCCGACACCGCAGTAGTAGCCGCCCTGCGGAGCCGGGAAACCGACCGCCGGGAAGCCGAGCGGGCGCTCGCCGTTGAAGAAGGTGTACTCCTGCTCGATGCCGAACCACGACTCCTGGTCCGCGTACTGCTCGGCGATCGCCGTGAGCTTCGCCCGCGTGTTGGACGGGTGCGGCGTCATGTCGGTGTCGAGTACCTCGCAGAGTACGAGGACGTTGTCGCCACCGCGGATCGGGTCAGGACAGGAGAAGACCGGCTTGAGCACGCAGTCCGACGCCGAGCCCTCGGCCTGGTTCGTGCTCGAACCGTCGAATCCCCAGATCGGCAGGGGAGCGCCATCGGACAGGATCTTCGTCTTCGAACGCAGCTTCGCGGTCGGCGCGGTCCCGTCGATCCAGATGTATTCGGCCTTGTAGCTCACGGGCAGCAGTCCTTGAGGTCGCCTGGTCAGGTTCGTCCACCAGGTTGTCAAAGGCCGATTGCCTGCCTGTTGCTCAAATGTGTCCATTGTGTTGCATGAGCGAGCACGCTTGCTCACCAGAACAGGAGTGACCACGTACCCAGAGCGACACTGATCAGGTTGGCGCCCACCAGCACCGCGACCGTCGCCGCCAGGAACAGCGCGTCGGAGGCGCGCAGCGGGCTGGGCCTGGCCAGCGTACGGTCCGCGCGACGGCCGAAGCCCCGCGCCTCCATCGCCGTGGCCAGCCTGACCGCCTTCCGGATCGCGGCGACCAGCAGCCCGAACACCGCGGAGAAGAACAGCCGGATCGCGCTGAAGGGCGAGCGCCCGGCGTCGATGCCGCGCGCCCGGCGCGCCAGCGACAGCAGCTGCCACTCGTCGCCGAGCAGTGGCAGCAGCCGGAACGCCGCCAGCGCCCCGAACGTAAATCGCGGCGGCGCGTGCAGGTGCTGCACCAGGGCGTCCCCGAGCTCGGTCGGATCCGTCGTGGCGAACGCGACGATGCCGGGCAGGGCGATCGCGAGGATCCGCACCGACACCGCCGCCGCGGCGGCCAGTCCGCCGGAGGTCACCTCGATCGGCCCGACCTCGGCGAGGAGGGTGCCACCGGCCTTCTGGGCGAACAGCAACGTGGAGACGAGCAGCCCGAACGACCCGAGCACGAGGGGAGCGGTACGCAGGAGCAGCGTCCGCCACCCGATCCCGGCCGCCGCGACCAGCACGAGCTCCGCGACCAGGACGACGGACGGCGTCACCACATCGCCGGCGATCAGCAGGCCGACCATGGCGAGCAGCGTGGCCGCCAGCTTGGTCACCGGATTCAGCCGGTGCACAGCCGAGCCGGCGTCGACGACGAGGGGAGTGGCGAGCGCGCTCACGCCGCCCTCCTTCCGGCCGGCAGGCGGCCCGCCGCGACGGCGAGCTCGCGGTCGGCGATCGCGGCGACGAACGGCTCGTCGTGGCTCACGCAGCAGATGGCGTGGCCGGCGTCGCGGAGGGTGGAGAGGAGGTCGAGGAGCTCGGTCCAGGTGCGCAGGTCCTGGCCGAACGTCGGTTCGTCGAGCACCAGCACACCGGGTTGCGTCGCCAGGGCGGTCGCCACCGACAGGCGGCGCTTCTCACCACCCGACAACGTGAACGGGTTGGCGGCCGCCAGGTGCGCCAGGCGTAGCCGTTCCAGCAGCTCACCGACCCGCCCGCGGACCTCGGCCGGCGACAGCCCCACCCGCTGCGGCCCGAGCCCCAACTCCGCCTCGACCGACGCCGTCAGGAACTGGTGCTCCGGATCCTGGAACACCGATCCCACGGTCCGGACCAGCTCGCGCGCCCGCCACTTGTGCAGCGGCCGCACCGAGCCGTCCGCCGTGACCGCGCCGGCGCCCGGCTTCAGCAGCCCCGACAGCAGCAGCGCCAGCGTCGACTTTCCCGACCCGTTCGCCCCGGTCACCGCCAGCACCTCACCGGCCGCCAGCTCGACCGACGCATCGGCCACCGCTGGCGTACGAGCGCCGGGATAGGTGTACGACAGCCCGCTCCCGGCCAGCACGTCAGCACCCGGCGGTGCGGTCGTCCGCCGCTGCCCGGCCACGCCGTAGCCCGGAACCCACACGCCGGCCGCGGCCAGATCGCCGCCGGCCGTCGCGAACAGCTTCGCCGGGACGTCGTCGGCCACCACGGCACCACCCGGCTCCAGCACGACCATCCGGTCGATGAGCGGCAGCCACTCCTCGACCCGGTGCTCGACGAGGATCAGCGTCGCGCCCGTACGTTCGAGCACCTCCCGGACCGCCGCCCGAACCAGCGCCGCGCCGGCCGGATCGAGGTTCGCCGTCGGCTCGTCCAGCAGCAGGACGCGCGGGCGCAGCGCCATCACCCCGGCCAGGACGAGGCGCTGCTTCTCGCCGCCCGACAGCCGCCCGGTCGGATGGTCGCGACCGTACGGGAAGCCGGCCAGCGCCAGTGCCTCGTCGACCCGCGGCCAGATCTCCGCGGCCGGTACCGCGTGGTTCTCCAGCCCGAACGCCACGTCGTCGCCGGCCCGCGCCATCACGAGCTGCGTCTCGGGGTCCTGGAACATCATCCCGGCCGGCCCGTCGACCGAAAGCGTGCCTTCCTGCGACCCCGAGTGGTCGGGGTCGAGCAGTCCTGCGAGCGCGGCCAGCAACGTACTCTTGCCCGCGCCCGACGGCCCGGCCAGCAGCACGTGCTCGCCGGGCGCGATCGTCAAGTCGAGGTTGCGCAGAGCCCAGGCCCTGCGCCCCGCATGCCGAAAGCCCCACCCGGCAACCTCGACAGCGGCGGCACTCACGCGACTCGTTGTTCGCGACCGGACGCGAACGGCGCCAGCACACCGGTGCGAGCCAGCGACCGTACCAGCGCCCAGCTGCCCAGTCCCGCGATCGCGATCGTGCTCACGACGACGATCACGCCGTAGCTGAGCTTGAACGAGACGTTCCAGTCGCCGTAGTAGTACAGCGGGTCGGCGATCGCCGGCACCAGACCCGCGATCGCGCCGGACAGCAGCGCCACCGGAAGTGTCCAGCGGCGGTACCGGAACAGCGCGAATCCGAGCTCGGCGGCCAGTCCCTGCCCCAGGCCGTAGAGGAGGACGATGGTGCCCGCGCCGAAGAACATCGACACCAGCGCGGCGATGGTCTCGGTGAAGACCGCGGCACCGGGTTTACGGACCACCAGCCCGCCGAGCACGCCCGGCAGCAGCCACATGCCGTACATGATCGCCTGGGCCGGCGGGAACCACCCGAACGCCGGGCTGAGCGCGGACCAGAGGCTGTTCCATGCGACGAAGACCACACCGAACGCGACACCGAGCACGGCCGCGACCACGATGTCGACCGTACGCCAGCGCAGGCTGGGTGGATTGGACGGAACGAACGCAGCGTCATTTTCAGGCGCCATCGAAATCACCCTCCCAGGGCAGCTTCGACGACGACAAAGGTCGGACCGACTCCCTGCGCTGGCATTACCCAGATCAGGTTCGAGGGTCTGCGGCGGGTGCCGCACTCTCAGCGCTCTCGCGCTCCCCTGTCGTCTCTATGTGTGTACGTGCCCGATCCTACAAGCCGAGCGCGGTTTGGCTAAGCGCTTCGGTGGCCGCAGCCGGACCCCGCAGTTCGACCCGGGCCACCCGTTGCCGGCCGGTGGCGTACAACGTGAGCTCGCCCGGCTGCCCTTCGACGACCGCGGTCGGCTCGCCCTTGCGTGCCCGGATGGTCGCGGCGTCGGGCCACGCCAGCAGGACGCCGACGACGCTCTTGCGGAACATCACCCGCCCCGCCGTCGACAGCCGCCGCCACAGCAGCGCCTCGGCGGTGGCCGGCAGCACGCGGGGCTTCCAGTCGGGCTGGGCCCGCCGCACGTCCTCGTGGTGGATGAAGAACTCGACGCTGTTGGCACCCTTGTCGACGGACGGCAGCCGAGTCGGCGCGAACTTGCGCTGCGGCCCCTTCCGGAACATGTCGACGACGGTGGCATAACCGCTGTGATGCAACAACCGATTCATCGCGACGCGAGTGCGCTGCGCGAGCGCCGGCACCATGATCCCGGCCGCGGCGATCGGTTCGTTCTCACGAATGACCAGGTGAGCCGCGAGGTCGGCGGTCTGCCAGCCGTCGCAGAGCGTCGGAGCCTCCGGCCCGAGCTCGTCGAACAGGTCCGCCAGCGCGGCCCGCTCCATGCGCGCGAAATAGTCGGTGCCGTTCGCTGTGCTGTCTCCTGTCACCTTCCTCACCCTACGGTGCGACCCGCCCAACCGCCGACTGCGACATCGCGCCCCCGGCCAACTGTGTTGTTCGTCGCACGCGTTCGGTGACCCCCTCATCCGACCGAAGCATCTCGGTCGTCAGCCGGTACCGAGTAGCTCGACCTCCGCCAGTGACGTCGTCGGCTCGCCGGTGTTGTTCGTCACGCGGATGCGGTAGTGGCTGAACGTCCCCGGCTTCTCCACCTTGAACGGACGGGTCTGCAGCCGCCAGGTGAAGGTCTCGCCCTCGCGGCGGTCCAGCGTCGTCCACTTCTTGCCGTCGGTGGAGCCTTCCAGCGCCCAGTCGCGCGGATCGCCCGCGTCGGAGCTCGACGTCAGTGTGTAGAACGTCGCCTTGCCCGGCTTGTCCAGCACGTAGCCGATGTCGAACGAAGAGCCGTCGAAGGTCCGGTGCGACGCCGAGGTGTTGTCGAACAGCTGCGCCACCTCCGGCGTCGCCGGGGTGCCGGAGCCCACGCCCGTCAGGTCGGCGAGTGGGCGGGGCACCCGGCTGCCCGACGTCAGTGAGGGCGGCGCGCTGCCCGTGCCCGTTCCCCAGCGCGACGGCGACGAGCCCAGGTCGAACTCGAGCACTCCACCGCGCGCCAGCAGGTCGTGCGGCAGGTACGTCTTGCCGTAACGCTTGCCGTTGACCTTCAGGCCCTGCACGTAGACGTTCCGTGCACTGTTCGACGGCGCCTTGATCACCAGCGACCGGCCGTTCTCCAAGTGCACAGTCGCCTGCTTGAACAGCGGCGAGCCGACCGCGTAGTAAGGACTGCCCATCTGCAGCGGATAGAACCCCAGCGCGGAGAACACCTGCCACGCCGACATCTCGCCGTTGTCCTCGTCGCCCGGGTAGCCCTGGCCGATCTCGCTGCCGAGATACAGCCGCGACAGCACCTCGCGCACCTTCTCCTGCGCCTTCCAGGGCTGGCCGGCGTAGTCGTACATGTAGGCGATGTGGTGCGCCGGCTGGTTGGAGAACCCGAACATCCCCATCCGTACGTCGCGCGCCTCGGTCATCTCGTGGATGACGCCGCCGTAGGAACCCACGATGTCGGCCGAGCCGGTCTCGGGCGTACTGAAGAACGCGTCGAGCTTCGCGGCCAGTTTCGGCTTGCCGCCATAGAGGTTCGCCAGGCCCTGCCCGTCGTGCGGCACGTGGAAGGCCATGTTCCACGCGTTGGTCTCGGTGTAGTCGTAGCCCCAGATCACCGGGTCGAACTCCGACGTGGGCAGCCGCCACGAGCCGTCCGGCTTGCGCCCCTGGAAGAACCCGACCGACTTGTCGAACAGGTTGACGTAGTTGCGCGCCCGGTTGCGGAAGTACTCCGCTTCCTCCTTGTACCGCTTACGATCCGCGGCCTTGGCGTCGGGGGACTCCGACAACGCCTTGGCCAGGTTCGCGATGCCGAAGTCGTTGATGTAGCCGTCCATCGCCCACGACATGCCCTCGCCGGTGTCGGTCGTGGTGTAGCCGAGGAAGACCGAGGTCGACAGGCCCTTCCGCCCGACGTTCGGCGTCGGCGGCGCGACGCTGGCGTTCTTCACCGCCGCGTCGTAGGCGGCTTTGACGTCGAACCCGCCGACGCCCTTGAGGTACGCGTCGGCGAACGCCACGTCGGAGCTGGTGCCGACCATCAGGTTGGCGTAGCCGGGTGAGGACCAGCGCGAGATCCAGCCACCGTCGCGGTACTGCTGGACGAAGCCGTCGACCAGCTCGCCCGCCATCGACGGCGTGAGCAGCGCGTACGCCGGCCAGGTCGTGCGGTAGGTGTCCCAGAACCCGTTGTTCACATAGACCTTGCCGTCGACGATCTCCGCGCCGGTCTGGGTGGGAGTGTCGTCGCCTGCTTTCGGCGACACCGGGCTGGCGTACTTGTAGGCGGGGGCGTCCGCGGTGCCGGTGTTCTCGAAACCCGAGTTGGGATAGAGGAACAGCCGGTAGAGGTTGGAGTAGAACGTCACGAACTGGTCGTGGGTCGCACCCTCGATCTCGATGACGCCGAGCTTGTCGTCCCACTGTGCCTGTGCGCGCTGCTTCACCTCGTCGAAGCTGTCGCCGGCGGCGATCTCGAGCTCGAGGTTGCGCCTGGCCTGCTCGACGCTCAGCAGCGAGGTCGCGATCCGCATCTCGACCGTCCGCTCGGCGCCCGCGTCGAACCGCAGGTAACCCGTGACGTTCGAACGCCCGGACGCGTCCGCCGGTGCGCCGCTCGCCGTGACCGGACGGGAGAACGTCGCGTACACGAACAACCGCGTCGCGCCCGTCGACAAGCCGCTCTTGACATCGGAGTAGCCCGTCACCACGCCACCAGACGCGTCCAGCGTGACGCCGCCGTTGTTGTTGACGTTGTCGAACACCAGCGAGGCGTCGTCACCGGGGAACTGGAACCGGAAGATCGCCGCGTGGTCGGTCGGCGCGATCTCGGTGCGCAGGCCGTTCTCGAACCGCACGCCGTAGTAGTACGGCCGGGCAACCTCGTTCGCGTGCCGGAACGCCAGCGCGCGCTCGGCCCGGTCCGCGGTCGGCCTGCCGGCAGCCACCGACGGCATCACCTGGAACGTCTGCCGGTCGCCCATCCACGGGCTCGGCTCGTGCGACACGGTGAACGCCTGCAGGGCCGGCAGGTTGTCGGCGTTGTTCGCCCGCTGGTACTCATACAGCCAGCTCTGCGAGCCGGCGTTGGTCATCGGCGTCCAGAAGTTGAAGCCATGCGGCACGGCCGTTGCCGGGATGTTGTTGCCGCGCGAGAACCCGCCGGTGGAGTTGGTGCCGCGCGTCGTGAGCACGTAGTCCGACAGCCGGGTGTCGCCGGAGACCTCGGCGGCCGCACCGACCCGGATGTCGTCGTACCAGCCCTGGAAGACCCGCGGCCCGTCCGGGTTGTCGTACGCCACCAGGATCCGCTGGATCCGCTTGCCCGCGGCCACCGCGCCGATCCGCGACGACTTGTGGTTCCACTGGTTCACCGACAGGGTCTTGGACCTGCCCTGCGCCTGCGGGTTGAGCCGCACACCGTGCTGGTCGACCGCACTGAGCTCCGAGAGGTACGTGCCGTCGTCGAACGCGAGGTCGATCGCGGTGTAGGTGCTGGCGTACGTCAGGTCGTTCACCGGCAGCTGCGGGAACACGAGGTACGACAGCTCGGTGTCGGCCGTGACCGGGACGTCGACCTCGAACACCTTGTTGTAGGAGTATCCGCGGCTTTCCGACAGGTGCCGGCCGGAGTACTTGAACGCGCGTACGCCGGTGAAGCCCACCCGGGCCTTGGCCGTCGGCGACGCGGACGGCCCGCGGTCGACGAGGCTCTTCATGTCGGACGCGGGCGGCGGTGTGGTGTCGCCGTTCGACAGCTGCACGTCGGCCAGCTGCAGGATGTCGCCGCTCTGCACGCTGGCGATGTCCAGCCGGTAGAACTTGTACGCCTGGGTGTTCTCGAAGCGGTACTCCTTGGTCTGGAACCGCTCGCTCCACTCCTGCCCGGTCTGCTGATCCAGGTCGGTCCATGCCTCACCGTCAGCCGAGCCCCGCAACGTCCAGTCGCGAGGGTCACGCTCGGGCGCGTCGTTGGCGGAGGTGAGCGCGTAGTGCACGACGGCGACCGGCTCGGCCAGCTCGAACACCACCCAGCCGCTGTTCTCGAACACCAGCCACTTGGTGGAGGCCTCCCCGTCGATCAGGTTCTCCTTGACCTCGCCGGCTTCGGTGTACTCGCCGCTGGCCGTCACCTCCGTCACCTGGTCGGTGACGTTGCCGGGGATGCCGGGTGCGTACACCCCGCCGACTCCGGCCGTCTTCTTGCGGCCGTCACCACCGATCTCGACGGTGTTGGTCCAGGTCGGCTGGGGGTCGTCGGCTTCGAACGAGGAAGAGAAGTCCGCCTGTGGTGCGGCCTCGGCGGGCTCCGTCAACGGATCAATCAAGGGTCCGGCCATAGATGTGGAGACTGCCATGACCAGTGCCGCGGCGATCAAGCGAGGTCGGATCACGTCTCTTCGTAGGCGACCGGATACCCACTCGTCAAGCCAGCCGGAAGGTTTGTTTACTCATCTGGCCAGGAAGTGCCAGCCGAGCCAGGCCCACACGAACAGCACGACCGCACGGGCCCAGCGGGTACGGCAGGTGGCACTGACCGACTCGCGGAACCTCACCCAGCCCTCCGGACGCAGCCAGGCAAGCAGGCTGAGCACGCCCGCGACGGCGAACAGCGCCACGAAGCCCAAGATCTGAATCGCCCGGGTCATCGCAGGCCTTCCAGCAGCCGGCGCCCGGCCTGTAGCCAGATCAGCCACCCCGCGAACCGCAGCACGCGGTGGTCGAGTACGGGATCGAGCAGCGCGGACAGCGTGGGGTAGTGCCAGCTGCTGACGGTCGGCGCGGGCTGGTGGAAGAACGCCCACGCCTCCCACAGGAGGCCGACGCCGATCAGCACCGCCCAGGCGATTGTCGTGCGCCGGAGCGCGGTGCCTAGCCCGGTGCGTTCGCCTGCCGGCCGGCGCAGCACCGCGACCGCTACCAGTGCCGCGGGCACCGCGACGGCGACCGTCGCCGGCCAGGTCATCGACGCGAAACCGGACCCGATCCAGGCGTAGGCCACCAGCACCAGCACGACCAGCAGGTCGCGACGCGCGAGCCGAGTGAGCACAGCGCCAACCCTATGGCCGGATATCGGTCACCCGGACGAACAAGCCGTCGCGCGGGCGCATCGCCGCCAGGCTGGTCGGCCGGATCGGCCGGGGGAGCGGCTCGAGCTGGGTTCGCGTGACCAGCCGGCCGAGCATGGCGCGCAGTTCGGTCGTCGCGAAGCCGGCGCCGATGCAGCGGTGCGGCCCGCCGCTGAACGGGAGGTACTCGTGCGGTCCGGGCTTGAAGTACCGCGGGTCCTCCGGAAGCCAGCGTGCCGGGTCGAAGCGTTCGGGCTCGGGTCCCCACACGTCGGCGAGCCGGTGGGTGACGTACGGGCTGAAGATGACGTACGACTCCGCCGGGATCTGGTGGCCGGCGTACTCGAACGGCTCGACCACCCAGCGCGCGCTGACCACTGCCGGCGGGTAGAGCCGCAAGGTCTCCTGGACGACGGCCTCGAGGTACGGCGCCGCCGGGTCGGCCTCGAGCGCCGCACGCAGCTTGGCCCACTCACCGTCGGCCGTCAGCAGCGCGTGGATCGCCCAGGCCATCGCGGCCGACGTGGTCTCGTAGCCGGCGGCGATCAGGCTGACGACCTGGTCGCGTACCTCGGCGTCGGTGAGCCGCGAGCCGTCCTCGTCGGCCGCCTCGATCAGTGCGCCGAGTACGTCGGTGTCGCCGGCCGAGGGATCCGCCCGGCGGCGCTCGATCTCGGCGAAGACCACCTTGTCGACGTCGGCCCGAGCGCGCATCCCGCGCTTCCAGGCCGGCGTGCCGAGCCGCCGTACCGCGTGCCAGATCGAGCCGTCGATCAGGTCCAGCGCGACCTGCAGCCGCGCACCGAGGTAGGCCTCGTCGGCCGCCAGCCGGTCGCCGAACAGCGCCTGGATCGTGCTGCGCCGGATCGCCCGCCGGAACACCTGATAGATGTCCAGCACGTTGCCGTCGCGAAGCTCGTCGATCGCGCGGTCGGCGTTGGCGCGAAACGTGTCGGTATAACCCGCGACCCGCTTGTGATGGAAGGCCGGCTGCACCAGCCGCCGGCGCCGCTTGTGGTCCTCGCCGTCGCTCACGATCAGGGCCGACTCTCCGCCCGCCGGGATCACCGCCTCGAACGCCTCCCGCCACCGGAACAGGCCGGAGTTGGCGAGCACGAACCGGTTCGCCTCCGGCCCGAGGAGGTAGGTGACCCGGACCTTTCCGGCACCCAGCCGGCAGACCTGGCCGTGTCTTTCGTACATCCGCTGTAACCCGATGAACGGATTCGCGCCCAGATCCAGGTATGTCCTGGCCGTCTGCCACAGAGAGGTCATGTCACAATGATCCGTGCTCACCGCCAGTGATCTTGTGCGTACAGAAGGTGTGATGCGGAAAGCCCTGCAGGGGCGTCCGCGGCGACGGCGGGTGCCCTGGACGCTCGCCGTCGGCGGGCTGCTCGCGGTCGCCGTGGTGGTGTTCGAGCTGCGGCTGCTGCCCTCGCCCGTGCCGTCCGACCAGATCCAGTACTTCCAGGTCGCGCGCGACTTCCCGACGTCCACCGACGGCTACTTCCTGCATCAGATCACCAGATACGGGTTGCTGTTCCCGCTGCGCGCGCTGATCGAGATCTTCGGGTACGGCCAGGTCGCCTACTACTCCTTCAGCGTGCTGGCCGGACTGTCGCTGGCGCTGTCGGTCTACGCGATCGGCACGCTGCTGTTCGCCCGCGGCGTCGGTCTGGCGGCCGCGGTGCTGACCGTCGGCAACAACGTCATCCTCGGCGACCTGCTGCAGTTGCTGCCGGACGTCTTCGGCACGTCGCTGCTGTGCTGGGCGCTGGCCCTGGCGATCGCGATCCGGCAACGGCGGCCGGCGGTGTGGGGGAGCAGGCGGCGGCTGGTCCTGGCGCTGCTCGGCGTCGGCGTGCTGCTGGCATGGAGCTATGCCGTCCGCGAGTACCTCGTCTTCGTCTGGCCGCTGGTGGGGCTGATCCTGTTCCGGCGGGTCGGCTGGCGTGGTTTGCTGCTGGTGGCCGCACCGATCGGCGCGTACGTCGTCCTCGAGCTGGTCGTGAGCGGGCTGGCCTACGGCGACCCGCTCACGAGGGTGAAGGCGATCCTCGGGCACGGCAACGTCCCGTTGCGCGAGGAGGCACGGGCGACGTACCAGAACAAGCCCCGGCGGTGGTACCTCGACCGGGTGCTCGTCGGGCTCGGTGCCGTACCTGAAGGGGCCTGGCTGCAGGCGGCGCTCGGCACCACGTTCGCCGCCGGAATCGTGGCCTGGCGCCGGCTGGGGATCTTCCTGGTGTGGGCCGCGCTGGTGTACGTGCCGCTGGTGCTGCTGGGCGGGCTGGTCGACCCCGGCGCGCCGAAGCTGCGGCTGTTCATGATGCGCTACTGGTTCCCGCTGGTGCCGGCCATCATCCTGGCCTCGGTCGCCTGCGTCTGGCTCGGCGCGAAGTACGTCCTCAGCAAGGTGAAGTTGGTTCCGGAACAGCGGGTCGCGCTGGTCGCCGCGCTGGCGACGCTCCTCGTCGCGGCCGTGCCGCTCGGGCTGGCGGCGCCACGCTGGGGCGTTCCGGTCGGCTATCGCGTGGTCGGGTTCAACCACATCAGCGGGTTCCGGGACTGGCTGGGTGAGCACCGCGGCGACGTGCGGACGTTGTGGGGCGACGACCGGACGCTGCGGGTGCTGCAGATCTTCGTCAACGACCCGTTCGGCCGGCCGGTGTGGACGGGCCGGCTTGCGGAGCTGGACCCCGACGGGCCGCGGCCGCGAACCGGCGACTACGTGCTCGTCTACGGCGCGCAGAACGACAGCCCGTCGCCTTGTACGCACTGCCGGCTCTACATCCAGCAGATCTACGGAAAGCCGGTGCGCGTGCCGGCCGACTGGAAGCAGGTCTACGGCACACCGGACCGCCAGGTGCTGGTCTATCGGGTCGGCTGAGGCCACTTGGCGGCTCGCGGGACAATTGGGCCCATGCCTGCGAGCTCCCTCGACCCCAAGATCGCCGAACGGCTGAAGCGCGACAGCCAGGGCCTCGTCGTCGCCGTCGTCCAACAGCACGACACGAAAGAGGTCCTGATGGTCGGCTGGATGGACGACGAGGCGCTGCATCGCACGCTGACCACCGGCCGGGCGACGTACTGGAGCCGCAGCCGGCAGGAGTACTGGGTGAAGGGCGAGACGTCCGGAAACCGGCAGTGGGTCAAGGAGGTCCGGCTCGACTGCGACGGCGACGCGCTGCTGCTCGAGGTCGAGCAGGAGGGCCCTGCCTGCCACACCGGAGACCGCACCTGCTTCGACGCCGGACTGCTGGAAGGGACCGCCGCGTGAGCCTGCTGGGCGCGACCACGCCCGCGCTGGAGGAGTTCCGGGAGCTGGCCAAGAGCCGGCGCGTGATCCCGGTGACCCGGCGCCTGCTCGCCGACGCGGAGACGCCGCTCGGCGTCTACGCCAAGCTGGCGCGCGACGAGCCCGGGACGTTCCTGTTCGAGTCGGCGGAGCACGGCGTGTGGGGGCGCTACTCCTTCATCGGCGTCCGCTCGGCCGCGACGCTGGTGGAGCGGGATGGCGTGGCCCACTGGCTCGGCAAGCCACCGGTCGGGTTGCCGTCCGGCGGGGATCCACTGGCGGCCGTCCGCGAGTCTCTCGCGTTGCTGCACACGGAGCGCTTCCCTGACCTGCCACCGCTGACCAGCGGGCTGGTCGGCTACATCGGCTACGACTCCGTACGCCGGCTGGAGCGGCTGCCGTCGCTCGCGACCGACGACCTGCACCTGCCAGAGCTGGCGCTGATGTTCGCGACCGACATCGCGGTGCTCGACCACTCCGACGGCACCGTCCTGCTCATCGCGAACGCCGTCAACTGGGACGACAGCGACGAGCGCGTCGACGAGGCCTGGGCCGACGCCGTACGCCGGCTCGACACGATGACGGCGGCGCTCGGCGAGCCCACGCCGTCGTTCGTGACCGGCGTCGACCTGGCGGCACCGCCCGCGTACGAGCGTCGGCGGACGCAAGCCGAACACATGGCCGCGGTCGAGCAGGCCAAGGAGGAGATTCGGGCCGGCGAGGCGTTCCAGGTCGTGGTGTCGCAGCGGTTCGAGCGGCAGACGAGCGCGCGTGCGTTCGACGTCTACCGCGTGCTGCGGCTGTCCAACCCGAGCCCGTACATGTACCTCCTGCGCTTCGACGACTTCGACATCGTGGGCTCCTCGCCCGAGGCGCTGGTCACGGTCACCGGCGACCACGTGATGACCCACCCGATCGCCGGCACCCGGCCGCGCGGCTCGACGCCGGAGACCGACCACGCGCTGGAGCAGGAGCTGCTGGACGACGAGAAGGAACGCGCCGAGCACCTGATGCTGGTCGACCTCGGACGCAACGACCTCGGCCGGGTCAGCGTGCCCGGCACGGTCGAGGTGGTCGACTTCATGGTCGTACGCCGCTACAGCCACGTGATGCACCTCGAGTCGACCGTGGTCGGGCGGTTGTCGCCGGACCAGACCGCGTTCGACGCGCTGTGCGCCTGTTTCCCGGCCGGCACGCTGTCGGGCGCGCCGAAGCCGCGGGCGATGGAGATCATCGAGTCGCTCGAGCCGACCCGGCGCGGACTCTACGGCGGCGTGGTGGGCTACCTCGACTTCGCCGGCGACCTCGACGCCGCGATCGCCATCCGTACCGCTTTGCTGCGCGACGGCGTGGCGTACGTCCAGGCGGGCGGCGGCATCGTCGCCGACTCCGACCCGGAGGCCGAGGACCTGGAGACCCGTAACAAGGCCGCTGCCGCACTACGGGCGATCGCGATCGCGGAGACGTTCTCCGTGCCACAGCCATGACCGGGGCCACGACCGGGGCCATGACCGGCCGCCGGGAGCTGATCGTCGGGCTCGCGGTGGTGCTGGCAGGCTCGGCTTTGGTGCTGCTCGCCGGAACCCAGCCCTGGGCGTCGGTGCCGGGCGCGAACGCGACGGTGCCGTCGTCGGTAGAAGCCGCACTGAAGGGCTCGGCGATCTCGCCTGGTGCGCGGGCGCTCGGACTCGTCGGGCTGGCGGGAATCGTCGCGCTGCTCGCGACCCGGCGGGCTGGCCGCCGGGTGGTGGGCGTGCTGCTGGCGCTGGCCGGGCTCGCCGTGTGCGGGCTCAGCGTCTTCTGGTCCGCCGAACCCCCTGCCCTCCTCGGCGCCACGAACGCGGCGATGGACCGTACGTTCTGGAGCTGGATCTCGGTGGCCGGCGGCGTCCTCCTCCTCGCCGGCGGCCTGCTCGCGGCCATCCGTTCCCCCCACTGGCCCGCGATGGGCTCCCGCTACGACGCGCCGGCCCGCAAGCAGGCCAAGGAAGACGATCCGTGGGCCGCCCTCGACCGCGGCGAGGACCCGACCGTCTGAGCTTCCTACGACGGCGACAGAATAGGCGCGAGACATGTCAGAAGGGGATTGGCAGGCTGATGGCTAGCGAGTCGAACAACGAGCACCACGACAACGAGGGCAAGACGCCTGCCGCGTGGACGACGGTGATCCTGCTGATCATCGCCTCGTGTGTCGGAGGCGTGGCGGTCGTGCTGGGCAACTGGTGGCTGTTCGGCATCGGCGGCGGGGGCGGCGTCGTGCTCTCGCTGATCGTCGGCAAGATCATGGCGGCGGCCGGTCTCGGGGCCAAGCACTCCGAGTCCACCGAGGCCGCTGAGATCACCGAGGCGACCGCCGTCTAGGCCACCCGCCTCGGGTCCCCGTCGGCCGGGTCGGCGGGCGCTGTCAGGGTCTCGTTGCCGTCGACGACACCGCCCGCGTCAGCAACTCGCGATCCGGGCGGCCAGTGCTGGCACGTCGATCGGCTTGGTGGTGTCGACTCGGATCACCGGGCCGAAGGCGAGGGGTTCGGCGTGTCCCTCCATCTCGGTCATCTCGTCGTCGGTCATGGGGGCGCCGTGGATGGGGTGGCGGGTCGGCCGGCGGTCGCGGAAGCGTTGCCAGGCGAGCTCCTGCGGTACGTCGCACCAGACTTCGATCACTCGCGTCGCGCCGGCGCGGGCCAAGCCGTCGGCGGCGAACGGGCGGACGTCCGCGCGCCACGAGCTCTCCAGCACCGCACCCCGCGACGCGTACGCCAGCAGGGACCACAGCGTCTCCGACGCCGCCCGGCCGAACAGCCGGTTCCACTCCCGTTGCGACCGGCCGTCGGGTGGTGAGGCACCGAACACGTCGGCGTGGGTCTCCTTGATCACGTCCTTGCTGAACAACGGCAGCCCCAGCTCCGCGGCCAGCGGCGGTGCCAAAGTCGACTTGCCGGCCGCCGGCATGCCATTGACCAGGACCACGAGATGGTCAGGATGCATGGCCGGAGAGCTTACGCTTTCCACCATGGACCGGCTCGACGACAAAATCCTCGCCTGCCTGATGGAGGACGGGCGGGCCAGCTTCGCCGACATCGGCGCCCGGATCGGGCTGTCCGCGCCCGCGGTGAAGCGACGCGTGGACCGGCTGCGGCAGGACGGCGTGATCACGGGCTTCACCGCGCAGGTCGACCCCCACGAGCTGGGCTGGACGACCGAGGCCTACGTCGAGCTCTACTGCCAGGGCCACACCTCGCCGAAGATCATCCGGGACGGCATGGCCGCGTTCCCCGAGGTGGTGTCGGCCTGCACGATGACCGGCGACGCCGACGCGCTGGTCCACATCCGCGCGGCCGACATCCAGCACTTCGAGGAGGTCCTGGAACGGATCAACTCCGAGCCGTATGTCGTACGCACGAAGAGCGGTCTGGTGCTGTCCAGGCTGTTCGAGCGGCCCGGCATCGTGGCGCACAACGAATAGCCGCGCAAGCCCGGATTTGCGCAACGAATCGTCGCTGACGCGCAAGCTTGACAGCTTGGGCTTGCGCCTCGCCGTTTCTAGCCTTTCCTCATGGCGCAGCAACGGCATTACCTCATGTGTCGTCCGGACTACTTCGCCGTGACGTACGCGATCAACCCCTGGATGCACCCCGAGAAGCCGGTCGATCCCGGCCTCGCGGTCGCGCAGTGGGAGAACCTGCGGCAGGTCTACCTCGACCTGGGCCACCGGGTCAGCCTGATCGACCCGCTGCCCGGCCTGCCCGACATGGTGTTCGCCGCCAACGGCGCGGTGGTCGTCGGAATGGACGACCGCAGCGTTGTGTTCGGGACGCGCTTCCGGCATCCGCAGCGCCGGGCCGAAGAGGAGGCGTACGCAGGCTGGTTCGAGGCCCGCGACGGCTTCACCGTCCATCGCCCAAGGGCGATCGCCGAGGGCGAGGGCGACTTCCTGGTCACCGACGACTACGTCCTGGCCGGCACGGGCTTCCGTTCCGACCTCGAAGCGCACAACGAGCTGGCCAAGCTGATCGACCGTCCGGTGGTCACGCTGCGGCTGATCGACCCGCGCTACTACCACCTCGACACCGCGCTCACGGTCCTCGACGAGGAGCGCGGCACGGTCGCCTACCTCCCCGGGGCGTTCGCGCCGAGCAGCCGCAAGCGGCTGCGCCAGCTGTTCCCGGACGCGATCGAGGCCGGCGCCGACGACGCGGCGGTGTTCGGGCTGAACGCGGTCTCCGACGGCAGGCACGTCGTGCTGCCGGAGCAGGCCGTCAAGCTCGCCGAGCAGTACTCCCAGCGCGGTTTCGAGCCGATCACCGTCGACCTGTCGGAGCTACGCAAGGCCGGCGGCGGTCCGAAGTGCTGCACGCTCGAAGTGAGAGGACCAGTCCGATGACGTCCACGCTGCCACCGTCGCTGGAACACCGCATCACGCCGGCCCAGCACATCGAGCTGGCCGAGAAGTACGCCGCGCACAACTACCACCCGCTGCCGGTCGTCGTCGCCGAGGCCGAGGGCGCCTGGGTGACCGACGTACAGGGCCGCCGTTACCTCGACTGCCTCGCGGGCTACTCCGCGCTCAACTTCGGCCACCGCCACCCGCAGATCGTCGCGGCGGCGCGCGACCAGCTGGACCGGCTGACGCTGACCAGCCGCGCGTTCCACCACGACCAGTTCGGCCCGTTCGTCGCGGAGCTGTCGGACCTCGTCGCGAAGATGGCCCCCGGAAACGGACAGAGCGTCGAGGCGCCGATGGTGCTGCCGATGAACACCGGCGCGGAGGCGGTCGAGACCGCGCTGAAGCTCGCCCGCAAGTGGGGTTACGAGCGCAAGGGCGTGCCCGACGGCCGCGCGAAGATCATCGTCGCAGGCGGAAACTTCCACGGCCGCACGATCACGATCGTGAGCTTCTCCGACGACCCGGACGCGCACGACCACTACGGCCCCTACACGCCGGGCTTCGTCACCGTGCCCTACGGCGACGCCGGCGCGATCGCCGCGGCCATCGACGACGACACGGTCGCGGTCCTGCTGGAGCCGATCCAGGGGGAGGCGGGCGTGATCGTGCCGCCACCCGGCTACCTGCGTGAGGTCCGCCAGTTGTGCGCCGACAACCGCGTGCTGTTCGTCGCCGACGAGATCCAGTCCGGGCTCGGGCGTACGGGCAAGACGTTCGCCTGCGAACACTCCGGTGTCGTGCCCGACCTGATCGTGCTCGGCAAGGCGCTCGGCGGCGGCGTCGTACCCGTGTCGGCCGTCGTGGGCAACCCCGAGGTGCTCGGCGTCGTCCAGCCGGGCCAGCACGGCAGTACGTTCGGCGGCAACCCGCTGGCGTGCGCGGTCGGCCGTCAGGTCGTCGGACTGCTGCGGCAGGGCACCTACCAGGCCAGGGCGGCGCGCCTCGGCGACCTGCTGCACGCCCGGCTCGGTGCGCTCGTCGGCCAGGGCCTGCTCGAGGTTCGCGGCGTCGGCCTGTGGGCCGGTCTCGACATCGATCCGGCGCTCGGCTCCGGCCGCGAGGTCTGTGCCGCGCTGGCCGAACGCGGCGTACTCGCGAAAGACACCCACGGCTCGACGATCCGGCTGGCGCCACCACTGGTCGTCGAGGCGGCCGACCTGGAGTGGGCGGTCGAGCAACTCGCCGAGGTGCTGCGCGGGCGCCGCTAGAGCAAATCGGCGAGCGGAGTCTTCCTCCCCGAACTGAGATCATTGGACGCGGTTCCGTGACACGGTTGTGCCGCCACGTTCGGCGTGGACGAAACCTGCGTGGATCTCGAGTCCGCTGGACGACGGTGGGGGGACGATGGCGGCAGAGTTCGACCTGTTCCTGGACCTGGGCGACCGCTTTCACGAGGCCGAGACGCTCACCCGCCTCGGTGACACCCACCACAGCATGGGCAGCACGCGGCTCGCCCGCGCGGCCTGGCGGCGGGCCGTGTCGATCCTGGACGATCTCGACCATCCCGCCGCCGACGAGGTGCGCGCCCACCTCACCAGCGCCGACCTCGGCGTGGTCGCCGGCTAGGGGTCGTGGCCGCCGGAATGCCGCAACCCCTTCAGGTGTTGACGAAGGCGAGTGCGAAGGGAGCCACCAGTGAAGGTTCGCAGTTCGCTTCGGTCGCTGAAGTCGATGCCTGGAGCGCAGGTCGTACGCCGCGGCAAGAGGGTGCTCGTCCTCAACCGCAACCATCCGCGCATGAAGGCTCGCCAGGGCTGACAAGCCGAGCAACCGGGCCCAGGAGGTAACTACCGCGCCTCCTGGGCCTACGTCTGTCCGGCTCCGCCCAGACCTAGACCTCGGCGAGTGAGACGCGGTGACCGGTCGCGGCGGAGAGGCGAACCGCGTCGGTGAACTCCATGTAGCGCACGGCTGTGGCGACGTCGGTCAGGCGGACCTGCTCCTCGCCGCGGATCGCGCCGACGAACTCCGCCTCGACCCGCCAGTCGCCGCGCTCGCCAGCGGCCGGCGTCACCTCGGCGGCGGCCTGCTCGCCCTCCCGCCGGAGTGTGAGCACCTGGCCGGCCAGGTCGACGAACAGCGAGCCGGCCGAGCCGTACAGCCAGACGCCGTTCGACTCGCCGAACCGTGCGTGCGGGCTCATGTCGAGGCTCAGCCGCGCTCCTCCCGGCAGCTCACCGATCACCGACAGCAGGTCGGGTACATCGGCGGGGATTCCGGGTGTGGCGGAGTGGGTGGAGCCGGCGCCGGCGACGTTCTGCTCGGCGGCCTGCACCCACGTCGTGTGCCCGACCCAGCGCGCCATGCCCTCGTACAGGATTCCGAGCGACAGGACGTTGTTGCCGCTGTAGCGCCGGTCCAGGCGCCACGCCGGGCCCGGCTCCAGCCCGCCGTTGCCGCCACCCCAGAACGCCCGGACCAGCCGCAGCTCGCCGAGCTCGCCCGACGTCAGCAGCCGGCGCACGCACGCGTCGGCCCACAGGCTGAACGGCGACGGCACCACCATCGACACCAGGTCGGGCCGGCGCAGCGCGGCGGCCAGCATGGTGCGGCCTTCGGCGGCGTTCATCGCGAGCCTGGCCTGGGTGAGGACGTGTTTGCCGTCGTCGAGCGCCGCCAGGAAGATCGGCTCGTGGAGGTACGGCCAGGTGCCGATCACAACCGCGTCGATGTCGGGATCGGCCACCAGGTCGCGCCAGTGCCGGTGGGTGCGCGCGAAGCCGAACTCCTCGGCCGCCCGCCGGCTGGACTCCTCGGTGGTGTTGGCGACCGCCTCGAGGCGTACGCCGGAAAGTTTCGCGAAGCCGGGAACGTGCCGGGACCGCACGATGGACCCGGCGCCGACAACGCCGATCCGCAAAGTATTCATGCGGACCTGTCTACCCGGGCGACTAGACGTAGAGGGACGTGAACGGCGCCCACGGCAGGTTCCGGACAATTCCCCAGAGCACGCCGAGCGTGACGAGAACCGGCAACAGCGCCTTCTGCGCCCGCGGGCCGAGCCGCGGCCGGGGGAGCCGGACGATACCGAAGCGCTGCAGCATCCAGGCGAGCCAGAGATAGCCGACCACGAGGCCGCCGACCAGCACCGGAGCGTTGTAGTGGAGAGCCGCGCCGAAGTCGCCGTGCAGCAGTGCCGAGGCCATTCTGGTGGCGCCACATCCGGGGCAGTCGAAGCCGGTGAGTGTGCGCACCGGGCAGGGAACTCCGACGTCGAACACGCTGTAGCAAACTGCCAATCCAAGGCCGCCGACACCGGCAAGCGCGATTCCGCGTAGCGTGACGTCGGACGGAAGATCGCGCGGCGCCTCGCCAGGCTGCGGACCAGGGCTCTGGCCCGACCCTGCAGTGGGCTCGGCGAAGCGGGACATGCGCCCACAGTAACTCACGCGTGATCTCCACTAAAAAATGTGCGAACACCTGGCGTGACGCATTCCCTTGCATGGGGAGGCTCGCTATCGTGCCGGGAGTTCGCTGACTGCAACGAAGGAGACGGTTGTGAGTACGCCTCAGCCGCCTGGGGGCTACGACCCGCAGCAAGGCTACGGACAGGGCCAGCCGGGCTACGGCCAGCAGGGTCAGCAGCCCCAGCAGCCCTACGGCCAGGGTGGCCAGGGCTACGGGCAGGGTCAGCCGGGCTATGGCCAGCAGGGTCAACCGGGCCAGCAAGGATACGGCCAAGGCCAGCCGGGTTACGGCCAGCAAGGCCAGCCGGGCCAGCAAGGTCAGCAGGGATACGGCCAGCAGGGATATGGCCAGCAGCAGGGTTACGGTCAGCAGGGTTACGGCCAGCCAGGCCAGCAGGGCTACGGGCAGCAGGGCTATGGCCAGCAGCCTCAGCAGTACGGCCAGTACGGCGCTCAGGCCTATGGCCAGCAGTACGGCTACGGCGGAACGCCGGAGCTCGCGAGCTGGCCGCTGCGCGCCGGTGGCTACCTCATCGACGGCCTGATCGGCGGCATCCCGGCAATCATCGGGTACATCCTGGTCATGGTCACCGCGTCCAGCGGTAGCCCGAGTGCGGTGGTGATGATCATCGCGGGCGTGCTCTACCTCGCGTCGGCCATCATCAACCTGTGGAACGTCGTGTTCAAGCAGGGCAGCACCGGCCAGACCATCGGCAAGGGCGTGATGAAGATCAAGCTCGTCCGCGAGGACGACGGTCAGATTCTGGGCGCCGGCATGACGTTCGTGCGCGCGATCTGCCACGCGCTCGACGCCGGCCTCGGCTGCTTCCCGATCGGTTTCCTCTGGCCGCTGTGGGACGCCAAGAAGCAGACGTTCGCCGACAAGATCATCAAGACCCTGGTGATCAAGACTCCGCAGTAAACGCTCTTCCGCGACGTGCCGACCCCACGTCGCCGAGTGGGACCCCGTGGCTCCGGCCACGGGGTCTTGCCATTTCAGGGCTGGTTCAGGAGAGGGTCGCGAGCCTCGAACCGCGCCAAACGACCGGCCGGTGTCAAGAGTTCCCATGGTCGTCGTTACCCTGACGACTGTCCCCGTGGGCGTGGGTGAGGGCGGTCGTACGACAGGGCAGTACGGCTACGCAGGCTGCGAAACCTTCTCACGCGCCCGTAGCCGCGCAGGAAGGATCGACCGCGTGAGCGTACTCGATGAGATCCTCGATGGCGTCCGCGCCGATCTCGCGGACCGCCAGCAGCGTGTCTCGATCGAGGACCTCAAGTTAGCTGCTGGGCAGCAGGGTTACGCGATCGATCCGATGCCCCGGTTCCGCGCTGATGGTGTCGCGGTGATCGCCGAGGTGAAGCGTTCGAGCCCGAGCAAGGGCGCGCTGGCGGCGATCGCGGATCCGGCCTCGCTGGCCGCCGACTACCAAGCCGGCGGTGCCGCGTGCATCAGCGTGCTGACCGAGCAGCGCCGGTTCGGCGGGACGATCGAGGACCTGCGCTCGGTGCGGGCCGCGGTCGAGGTTCCCGTTCTGCGCAAGGACTTCATCGTCACGAGCTACCAGCTGTGGGAGGCTCGCGCGCACGGCGCCGACCTCGTGCTGCTGATCGTCGCGGCGCTGGACCAGAACGCCTTGATCGGGCTGGTCGAGCGGGCCGAGTCGATCGGCCTGACCCCGCTGGTCGAGTGCCATACCGAAGAAGAGGTCGAGCGGGCGGTCGATGCGGGCGCCAAGCTGATCGGCGTCAACGCGCGTAACCTGAAGACGCTCGAGGTCGAGCGTGGAGTGTTCGCGAGGCTGGCTCCGAGGATTCCGGCGGGGATCGTGAAGATCGCCGAATCCGGTATCCGCGGGCCGCACGACGTGATCGAATATGCCCGGGCCGGCGCCGATGCCGTGCTCGTCGGCGAGAGCCTGGTGACCGGGAAGAACCCGCGCGCGGCCGTGGCCGACCTCGTGGCGGCCGGTGCGCATCCGGCGCTGCGACACGACTGAGTAAGAGCTGGCACATGACTGACACACTCCCGGCGGGTCTCGCCGGGCCGGATACGAGTGGGCACTGGGGTCCGTTCGGCGGCCGCTTCATTCCCGAAGCTCTGGTCGCCGCGCTCAACGAGCTCGAGCAGGCCTACCTCGACGCCAAGCAGGACGAGACGTTCACCGCGGAGCTCGCCCGGATGGGGCGCGAGTACGGCAACCTGCCGAGCCTGCTCTACGACGCCACCCGGCTGTCCGAGGTCGCGGGCGCGCGGATCCTGCTCAAGCGCGAGGACCTCAACCACACCGGCGCACACAAGATTCGCAACGTGCTCGGCCAGGCGCTGCTGACCAAGCGAATGGGCAAGCGGCGCGTGATCGCCGAGACCGGCGCCGGTCAGCACGGTGTCGCCGCCGCGACGGCCGCGACCTACCTCGGCCTGGAATGCCTCGTCTACATGGGCGAGGAGGACACCAGGCGGCAGGCACTCAACGTCGCGCGGATGCGCATGCTGGGTGCCGAGGTGGTGCCGGTGAAGACCGGCAGCCGCACGCTGAAGGATGCCATGAACGAGGCGTTACGCGACTGGGTGGCCACGGTCGACCACACGCACTACCTCATCGGCTCGGTCGGCGGGCCGCACCCGTTCCCCGTGATCGTCCGCGACTTCTGCCGCGGCATCGGGGACGAGACGCGGGCGCAGGCACTGGAGCTGCTCGGCCGGCTGCCCGACGCGGTCTGCGCGTGCGTCGGCGGCGGCTCCAACGCCATGGGCATGTTCACCGCGTTCGTCGGCGACGAGTCGGTCGGGCTGTACGGCTACGAAGCGGCCGGCGACGGCGTCGACACCGGCCGGCACGCCGCCGCGATCACCGAGGGCCAGATCGGCGTGCTGCACGGCGCCCGCACCTACGTCCTGCAGGACGACGACGGGCAGACCAAGGAGTCGCACTCGATCTCGGCCGGGCTCGACTATCCGGCCGTCGGGCCGGAGCACGCTTACCTCTCGGCCTCCGGTCGCGCGGTCTACGAGCCTGTCACCGACGCCGAGGCGATGGACGCGTTCCAGCTGCTGACCCGTACCGAGGGGATCATCCCGGCGATCGAGTCGGCGCACGGCGTCGCGGGCGCGCTGCGGCTGGCCAAGCAGCTGGGGCCCGAGGCGATCATCATCGTCAACCTCTCCGGGCGCGGGGACAAGGACATGGACACCGCAGCCCGGTGGTTCGGCCTGCTGCCGAACGGTTCGTCGGAAGGCCGGCACGCAGCCGGTCCCGCTGAGGGGAGCGCCTCTTGAGCGCAGGAGCGGCGATCGAGAAGGCGCGCGCGGACGGGCGTTCCGCACTGGTGGGCTACCTGCCCGCCGGGTACCCGTCGTACGAAGGCGCGATCTCCGCGCTGCGCGCGATGGTCGAGGGCGGCGTCGACGTCATCGAGCTCGGCCTGCCCTACTCCGACCCGGTCATCGACGGGCCGACCATCCAGGAGGCCGCCGACCGCGCCCTGCGCGCCGGCACTCGTACCGTTGACGTGCTGCGGACCGTCGAGGCGATCGCCAAGCTCGGCGTGCCGACGCTCGTCATGACGTACTGGAACCCGATCGAGCGGTACGGCGTCGAGCGGTTCGCCTCGCAGCTGGCCTCGGCCGGCGGTGCCGGGCTGATCACGCCCGACCTCATCCCGGAGGAGGCCGGTGAGTGGCTCGCCGCAGCCGACCAGCACGGACTCGACAAAGTGTTCCTAGTGGCACTGTCGTCGACCGATGAGCGGATCCGGCTGACGGCGGAGGCGTGCCGCGGGTTCATCTACGCCGCCTCGGTGATGGGCGTGACGGGCACCCGGACCCAGACCAGCTCCGGCGCGCCGCACCTGGTGGAACGGGTGCGTGCGGTGTCCGGACTGCCGGTCGGCGTCGGGCTCGGGGTGTCCAACGGCGACCAGGCGGCCGAGGTGGCTACCTACGCCGACGCCGTGATCGTGGGATCGGCGTTCGTCCGGCGTGTCCTGGACGCCTCCGACGAGGCCGGTGCGGCCGCGGCGGTGGGCGAGCTGGCCCGCGACCTCGCCGAGGGCGTTCGCCGCCGCTGACCACCCGCCCGCCCGAGCTCCCGCCACCCCCGCGACCCCGAGAACCCCGCGAATGACCACGTTAACCACGTAATTGGCGGGTTAACCACGCCCCGGGCCGTGGCGAGGCACCTACTAGCGTGGCGCAGTGCCTCTTGCGGCGCTGCCGCGTGGGCCAACGTGTGGCGGATCCGCGAATGACCACGTTAACCACGCTAGGCGGACCTTCGCCACGCTCCGGGGCGTGGTTAACCAGCTAAATGCGTGGTTAACGTGGTCATTCGCGGGCCAGGGGCGGAGTGGCGGGGAACTTCGGGCGGGTGCCCGGAGGTTTTCCCTGCGTGACCGGCTTCGCTGTACGGATTGGTGTGCTCGGCGTGCTGGTGGTGCTCGGTGCCGCCGCATGCACAGCGCCCGCTACCCGGCCCGTCGGTGCGCAGTCTGCTGCCACGATCGAGCTGAGGGGGAGCGTGCCCTCCGAGCAGGTCGCCTTGCCCGACGCGACGTTCACCGACACCGCCGGCCGTCCGTTCCGGCTGCGGGCGGCGGCCAAGGGCTCGACGGTCACCGTGGTGTTCTTCGGCTACACCCACTGTCCCGAAGTGTGCTCGACCGTCGTCGCCGACCTCGCGCAGGCGTTGCGCCGGGTCGGTCCGGAGGTTCGCAGGCACGTCCGCGTGCTGTTCGTGACGGTCGACCCCGAACGCGACGAGCCCTCGACGCTGCGGCGCTACCTCGACCGTTTCGACCCGGCGTTCGTCGGGCTGGTCGGATCGGACACCACGCTTCGCGACGTGACCGGTGCGCTCGGTGTCGCGCTCACCGGGAGGCGGGACACCGGCGAGGGGTACGAGATCGGGCACGGGGCCCAGCTGATCGGTTTCGACGCCGCCCAGCAGCGGCGGGTGATCTGGCCCGAGGGCACGCCGGTGGGCGACCTCGAGGAGGACATCCGGACGCTCGTCCAGGAGGCGAAGTGACGGTGGCCTGTCTGGAGGCTCACCCCGGGTCTCACGCAGGGCTTGACGCAGGGCCGACACCGGCCACGCGGGCCGGCCGAACCCGGTAAGGTCTGCCGCGTGAACCTCGCCTTCATCCCCAGCCCGTCGCAAGGTGTGTGGCACCTCGGCCCGCTCCCGATCCGGGCGTACGCGCTCTGCATCATCGTCGGCGTCATCGTCGCGGCAGTCCTGGGCAACCGGGCGTGGGTGAAGCGCGGCGGCCAGCACGGCACGGTCTACGACATCACGATCTGGGCCGTCCCGTTCGGCCTGGTGGGTGCGCGGCTCTACCACGTCGCCACCGACTGGCAGCTCTACTTCGCCGAAGGCGCCAACCCGTGGCGGGCCTTCTACGTCTGGGAGGGCGGCCTCGGGATCTGGGGCGGTGTCGCGCTCGGCGCGCTCGGTGCCTGGATCGGCTGCCGGACCAAGAAGATCTCGCTGGCCGCGATGGCCGACACGGTCGTGCCGTTCATCGTGCTGGCGCAGGGGATCGGCCGCTGGGGCAACTGGTTCAACCAGGAGCTGATGGGCAGGCCCACCACGCTGCCGTGGGGCCTGGAGATCGCACCGAGCTTCCGCCCTGAAGGCTACGAGAAGTACGCCACGTTCCACCCGACGTTCCTGTACGAGTTCCTGTGGGACGTCGGCGTCTGCCTGGTCCTGCTCTGGGCGATCAAGCGGTTCAAGCTGGGGCACGGCCGTGGGTTCGCGTTGTACGTCTCGCTGTACACGCTCGGTCGCGGCTGGATCGAGTACATGCGGATCGACGAGGTCCACAATCACATCCTTGGACTGCGGTTCAACGTGTGGACGTCGATGGTGCTGTTCGTCGCTGGGGTCGTCTACCTCGTCATCTCCGGCTTGCTGCGGCCGGGAGTGGAGACCGACGTCGAGCCGCCCCGGCCGACGGCGCCCGGCGAAGCCGAGAAGGCCGCTGCTGAAGCGGCCGAGCCGGACGACTCCGACAAGTCCGAGGGCGGCTCCGAGGAGAAGGCCGAACCCGGCGACACCGCCGCCGACCCGGACCGTGAGCGGGCCGATCCGGTGGCCGACGACGAGGCCGAGGCCGCCGACGGCGAGAAAGTTAATGCGGAGGTCAAATCCGAGAAACCTGAGTAGGGTCCCAAGACCCTTGGAGATTTCCCGGTCGTTAAGAGAGAATCCACGGTACGAGACAGCCCAGACCGGAAATCATCTCATTATGTGGGATGATCGTTCGGCGTCTGATAGCCTCGTCGAAACCGCCGGGGTCAACGTCGTCCCTTGTGCACCCCAAATGCAAACAGACGACGGGAGTTCTCCATGCCCGGAATACCCCCGCCGCAGGGCATCCCCCAGCCGACCCAGCAAGGCCTTTACGACCCGAGGTTCGAGCACGACGCATGCGGTGTCGCGTTCGTCGCGACGCTGAGTGGCCAAGCGAGCCACCAGATCGTCGAGCACGCCTTCACCGCCCTGCGCAATCTCGACCACCGTGGTGCTTCCGGCGCCGAGCCCGACTCCGGTGACGGTGCCGGCATGTTGCTCCAGGTGCCCGATGCGTTCCTGCGTGCCGTCGCTCCGTTCGACTTGCCGCCGGCCGGTCACTACGCCGTCGGCACGGCCTTCCTGCCCGACGACGACGAGGCAGAAGCCGACGTCATCGCCCGGATCGAGGCGCTGGCCGCCGAGGAGGACCTGACCGTCGCCGGTTGGCGCGAGGTCCCCGTCGTTCCGGAGTTGCTGGGCAAGACGTCGCGAGCCGTCCTCCCGAGGTTCAAGCAGGTCTTCGTCAGCGACCCCGCGGGTACGTCCGGACTCGCTCTGGACCGCAAGGCGTTCGCGCTGCGCAAGCGCGCGGAGCACGAGACGCCGGCGTACTTCCCGTCCTTCTCGTCGAGAACGATCGTCTACAAGGGAATGCTGACCACGAGTCAGCTCGAGCCGTTCTTCCCGGACCTGTCCGACAGCCGGGTCGCCAGCGCGATCGCCCTGGTGCACTCGCGGTTCTCGACCAACACGTTCCCGTCCTGGCCGCTGGCCCACCCGTACCGCTTCATCGCTCACAACGGCGAGATCAACACGGTGATGGGCAACCGCAACTGGATGCGCGCCCGGGAAGCCTTGCTGGAAAGCGACCTGATCCCCGGCGACCTCAAGCGCCTCTACCCGATCTGCACGCCGGGCGCGAGCGACTCGGCCACGTTCGACGAGGTGCTCGAGCTGCTGCAGATGGGCGGTCGCTCGCTGCCGCACTCCGTGCTGATGATGATCCCCGAGGCGTGGGAGAACCACGCCGAGATGGACCCGCTGCGGCGCGCGTTCTACGAGTTCCACTCCTGCCTGATGGAGCCGTGGGACGGACCGGCCTCGGTCGCGTTCACCGACGGCACCCAGATCGGCGCCGTCCTCGACCGCAACGGCCTGCGTCCCAGCCGCTACTGGGTCACCGACGACGGCCTGGTCGTGATGGCGTCCGAGGTCGGCGTGCTCGACCTCGACCCGGCGTCGATCGTTCGCAAGGGCCGCCTCGAGCCCGGCCGGATGTTCCTGGTCGACACCGCGGAGCACCGCATCATCGAGGACGAGGAGATCAAGCAGACGCTGGCGGGCGAGCAGCCTTACGAAGAGTGGCTGCACGCTGGCCTGCTGAGCCTCGACAAGCTCCCGCCGCGGGAGCACGTCGTCCACACGCACGCCTCGGTCGGCCGCCGGCAGCAGACGTTCGGCTACACCGAGGAAGAGCTGCGCGTGCTGCTCGCGCCGATGGCGCTGAAGGGCGCCGAGCCGATCGGCTCGATGGGCAGTGACACGCCGGTCGCCGTGCTGTCGGACCGTTCGCGGCTGCTGTTCGACTACTTCATCCAGCTGTTCGCACAGGTCACCAACCCGCCGCTGGACGCGATCCGCGAGGAGCTGGTCACCTCGCTGCGCGGCACGATCGGGCCGGAGGGCAACCTCCTGTCGGCCGGCGCGTCGTCGTGCCGGCAGATCGTGCTGCCGTTCCCGGTGATCGACAACGACGAGCTGGCCAAGATCCTGCACGTCAACAGGGACGGCAACCTCCCGGGCTTCCAACCACACGTCGTCCAGGGCCTCTACAAGGTCGACGGCGGGGGAGAGGCGCTGGCCGCCCGGCTGGACGCGATCTGCGCCGAGGTGTCGAACGCGATCGCCAACGGCTCGCGGATCATCGTCCTGTCCGACCGCCACTCCAACTCCGAGCTGGCGCCGATCCCGTCGCTGCTGCTGACCGGCGCGGTCCACCATCACCTGATCCGCGAGAAGACCCGCACCCGGGTCGGTCTCGTGGTCGAGGCCGGCGACGTCCGCGAGGTGCACCACGTCGCGCTGCTCGTCGGATACGGCGCCGCGGCGGTCAACCCGTACCTCGCGATGGAGAGCGTCGAGGACCTCGCCCGTGAGGGTGTCTTCCTCAACGGCGTGGGGCCCGACAAGGCCGTCCGCAACCTGGTGAAGGCGCTCGGCAAGGGCGTGCTCAAGGTCATGAGCAAGATGGGCGTGTCCACGGTCGCGTCCTACACCGGTGCCCAGATCTTCGAGGCGATCGGGCTCGGCTCCGATGTCGTCGACAAGTACTTCACCGGTACGACGTCACGGCTCGGTGGCGTCAGCGTCGACCAGCTGGCCGAGGAGGTCCGCAAGCGGCACCGGGTGGCGTACCCGCTCGACGGCGCCGTTCCGGCGCACCGGCGGCTCGCGATCGGCGGCGAATACCAATGGCGGCGCGAGGGCGAGCCGCACCTGTTCGACCCCGAGACGGTGTTCCGGCTGCAGCACTCCACGCGGGAGCGGCGCTACGACATCTTCAAGCAGTACACCTCGCGCGTCGACGAGCAGTCGCAGCGCCTGATGACGCTGCGCGGGCTGTTCAGGCTCAACAACGGCCTGCGCGAGCCGATCTCGATCGACGAGGTCGAGCCGGTCGAGAGCATCGTGAAGAAGTTCTCGACGGGCGCGATGTCGTACGGCTCGATCTCGATGGAGGCGCACCAGACGCTGGCCATCGCGATGAACCGGCTCGGCGCGCGATCCAACACCGGTGAGGGCGGCGAAGACCCGGAGCGGCTGCACGACCCGGAGCGGCGCAGCGCGATCAAGCAGGTCGCGAGCGGGCGGTTCGGCGTCACGGCGGAGTACCTCACGCACTCCACCGACCTGCAGATCAAGATGGCGCAGGGTGCCAAGCCCGGCGAGGGTGGCCAGCTGCCCGGCAACAAGATCTACCCATGGATCGCTCGCACGCGGCACTCCACGCCGGGTGTCGGGCTGATCTCGCCGCCGCCGCACCACGACATCTACTCCATCGAGGACCTCGCACAGCTGATCCACGACCTGAAGAACTCCAACCCCGCCGCGCGAGTGCACGTGAAGCTCGTCGCCGAGGTCGGGGTCGGGACGGTCGCGGCCGGCGTGTCCAAGGCGCACGCCGACGTCGTACTGATCTCCGGTCACGACGGTGGCACCGGCGCTGCTCCGCTGACGTCGCTGAAGCACGCCGGCGGTCCGTGGGAGCTCGGCCTGGCCGAGACCCAGCAGACGCTGCTGCTCAACGGCCTGCGCGAGCGGATCGTGGTCCAGACCGACGGCCAGCTCAAGACCGGCCGCGACGTCGTGATCGCGGCGTTGCTGGGCGCGGAGGAGTTCGGGTTCGCGACCGCGCCGCTGGTGGTTTCCGGCTGCGTCATGATGCGGGTGTGTCACCTCGACACCTGCCCGGTCGGTGTCGCGACGCAGAACCCCGAGCTGCGCAAGCGGTTCAACGGCAAGCCGGAGTTCGTCGTCAACTTCTTCGAGTTCATCGCCGAGGAGGTCCGCGAATACCTCGCCGAGCTGGGCTTCCGTACGCTCGACGAGGCGGTCGGGCACGCCGAGATGCTCGACGTCACCGACGCGATCGAGCACTGGAAGGCCAGCGGGCTCGACCTTTCGCCGATCTTCGTCGTCCCGGACCTGCCGCAGGGCGCCGCCCGGCGCTGCGTCACCGAGCAGGACCACGGCCTGGAGAAGGCGCTCGACAACCACCTGATCCAGCTCTGCCACGACGCACTGGAGAGCGGCGAGGCGGTGCGGGCTTCGCTCGAGATCCGCAACGTCAACCGCACGGTCGGCACCACGCTCGGGCACGAGGTCACCAAGAAGTACGGCGGCGAAGGCCTGCCGGAGGGGACCATCGACCTGACGTTCACCGGCTCGGCGGGACAGTCGTTCGGCGCGTTCGTGCCGCACGGGATTACGCTGCGGCTGGAGGGCGACACCAACGACTACCTCGCCAAGGGCTTGTCCGGCGGGCACGTCGTGGTGCGGCCGCACCGGTCGGCGACGTTCGCCGCGGAGCAGAACATCATCGCGGGCAACGTGATCGCCTACGGCGCCACCGGCGGCTCGCTGTTCATCCGGGGCCTGGTGGGCGAGCGGTTCTGCGTCCGTAACTCCGGCGTGACGGCGGTCGTCGAAGGCGTGGGCGACCACGGCTGCGAGTACATGACCGGCGGCACGGTGGTGGTGCTCGGGCGGACCGGGCGCAACTTCGCGGCCGGCATGTCGGGCGGCGTCGCGTACGTCCTCGACCTGGACTCGCGGCGGGTCAACCCCGAGATGGTCGACCTCGACCCGCTGACCGACGAGGACCGCGAGCTGCTGCACCGGCTGGTCACCCAGCATCACGAGGAGACGGAATCGCCGGTGGCCGCCGCGCTGCTCGCCGACTGGTCGTCGGCGGTGGAGCGGTTCGGCAAGGTGATGCCGCAGGACTACAAGCGCGTACTCCAGGCAACCGCGAAGGCGCAGGCCGAGGGGCGCGACGTCAACGAGGCGATCATGGAGGCCGCGCATGGCTGACCCGAAGGGCTTCCTGACCACCCCGAAAGAGGGTGCCCACCGCAGGCCGGTCGACGAGCGGGTGCGGGACTGGAACGAGGTCTACCCCGCAGGCGGGATCGGCCGGTCGTTGCTGCCGATCATCTCCAAGCAGGCGGGCCGCTGCATGGACTGCGGCATCCCGTTCTGCCATCAGGGCTGCCCGCTGGGCAACCTCATCCCGGAGTGGAACGACCTGGTCTGGCGCGACGACTGGCAGGCGGCGATCGAACGGCTGCACGCGACCAACAACTTCCCGGAGTTTACCGGGCGGCTGTGCCCGGCACCGTGCGAGACCGCCTGCGTACTCGCGATCGACGAGAAGACCACCGGCGGCGCGGTCACGATCAAGAACGTCGAGGTCTCGATCATCGACCGCGCGTGGGACGAGGGCTGGGTCCGGCCGTCGTCTCCGCAGTGGCTCACCGGCAAGACGGTGGCCGTCGTCGGGTCCGGGCCGTCGGGTCTGGCGGCGGCGCAGCAGCTGACGCGGGCAGGGCACACGGTGGCGGTCTACGAGCGGGCCGACAAGATCGGTGGGCTGCTGCGCTACGGCATCCCCGAGTTCAAGATGGAGAAGAAGTACCTCGAGCGGCGGCTGGCGCAGATGGAGGCGGAGGGCACGGTGTTCCGGCCCGGCGTCGACGTGGGCGGCACCGCCGGCGGCGACTTCGACGGGTCCGCCCTGACCGGCGCGGAGCTGCGCGAGCGGTACGACGCGGTCGTGCTGGCGATCGGCTCGACGGTGGCGCGCGACCTGCCGGTGACCGGCCGCGAGCTGGGTGGGATCCACCAGGCGATGGACTACCTGCCGCAAGCGAACCGCGTGGCCGCGGGCGAGACGGTCGCCGACCAGATCACCGCGACCGGCAAGCACGTCGTCATCATCGGTGGCGGTGACACCGGGGCGGACTGCCTGGGCACGGCCCACCGGCAGGGTGCGGCGTCGGTGACGCAGCTGGAGATCATGCCGCGGCCGTCGGAGGACCGGCCGGGGCACCAGCCATGGCCGACGTACCCGATGACGTTCAAGGTGTCGTCCGCCCACGAGGAAGGCGGTGACCGGATCTACGCCGTGTCGACGACCGAGTTCCTCGGAGACTCCTCGGGCAACGTGCGCGCGCTGCGGCTGGCAGAGGTGAAGTTCGCCAACGGGAAGTTCGAGCCGGTGCCGGGCACCGAGCGGGAGATCCCAGCCGAGCTGGTGCTGTTCGCGATGGGCTTCGTGGGTCCGCAGCGGACCGGGCTGCTCGAGCAGCTCGCGGTCGAGTTGGACCAGCGGGGCAACATCAAGCGTTCGTCGTCCTACGAGACCAGCGTTCCCGGGGTCTTCGTCGCCGGCGACGCGGGCCGCGGCCAGTCCCTGATCGTGTGGGCGATCGCCGAAGGCCGTGCCTGCGCGGCCGGCGTCGACGCCTGGCTCCGCGGCGGCGAGACGGCACTGCCGGCCCCGATCCCGCCCACCGAGCGACCGCTGATGGCGTAACCGCCGCGATTCGAACGTGCCGTCGCCGGCCGGCTGCTCCTACCCAGCCGCCCGGCGACGGTGCAGTTCCGAGGCCGCT
Organism: Flindersiella endophytica; assembly: GCF_054779015.1. Classification (NCBI taxonomy): domain Bacteria; kingdom Bacillati; phylum Actinomycetota; class Actinomycetes; order Propionibacteriales; family Nocardioidaceae; genus Flindersiella; species Flindersiella endophytica. Next base: position 380,621 of record NZ_BAAGYY010000013.1, on the reverse strand, counting down.
TCCGCGGATCCGGTGGTGCTAGGGGGTGTCCTGTAAGTGTCGCCGGGCGTCCTCGCTATCCGCCGACACTTACAGGACACCCCTAGTCGTCGTTCTGGTACGACTTCGGGAGCGGGCTGAACGGCGTCGCGCTGGGGGCGAGGTCGGTGGTGCGTGGGGGCACAGGGCGGGTGAGGCCCTCGTCCTCTTCTTCGTCGTATTCCTCGTCCTCTTCGTCACCGCGCCTGCGTAGGGACACCAGGCCGATCAGGAGGACTACCAATGCGCCCAGGCATACCCAGGCGCCCACGCCCACGGTGCGCCCGATGCTGTTGAGCTGTAGTCCGCCTTCGACGTCGAGCAGGTCGGTGGCGACCCACAGCCCCACGGTGGTCGCGCCGAGGAGGAGGCCGATCAGGAGCACCAGCCGCGACAGGGCGAGGGCACCGATCAGGCAGAGGGCACTGATGACGACCAGAGGCGCGGCCATCGACTGCCAGTAGGAGGTCGCGTCTCCCGTCACGTCGCCGACGAACAGTAGCTTCCGCAGCGGTATCTGTTCTGGTGTGCGGCTGGTCAGCCACACGAAGTATGCGCTGGCGCCGATCCCCGCTGCGCCGATGGTGGAGAGCACCGCTGCTCTGGGACGGACCTGGCCCATGACGACTGGCCACCCTTCGCTGTCGGAAGTCCGGGTTCTGCGTCGTGTGTGTAGTTCGGTCGCAGACGCTATCGATACCCCCGTGCGAGGTTCACGTTTCGATCACGGCTTGGTCCGGTTCCGGCCAAACAGTGACACAACGTCAGCTTAAGGCTTCACCGATCCGTTTGGCATAGTCAGCGGCCTCGGAATCGCCGGAGTATTTCGTACGTGGCCAGAAGAAACCGCGCAATCCATCCCCTTTTGTACGCGGGACCACGTGCATGTGGAAGTGCGGAACGCTCTGGCTCACCTTGGTGTTGGTCGCCACGAACGAGCCCTTGGCGCCAAGTCCGTCTTCCATCGCCAGCGCCAGCCGCTGGGTCGCTTCCAGGAACGGCGACCGCAACCCCGCGGGCAGGTCGAGCAGTGTGTCGACGTGGGAACGCGGGATCAGCAGCACGTGCCCCTTGAACACCGGCCGGACATCGAGGAACCCCAGCAGCTCTGGCTCGTCCAACACGACATGAGCCGGCCGCGCACCGTCCGCGATCTCGCAGAAGAGACAACCGGGGACGCGGTGCACGCCCGGGGTGGGGGCAGGTGTGGTGGTCACGGCGGACAGCATAGAAGCCAGCACCGACAGAAACGCAACCTTCAGAGCGTGAACGCATGGTAAGTCGTTTCAGCTCTTTTTTCGTAAACTCTTGACGACAACTATGTGTCGGTAGTTGCCTACGAGGGTGCATCCGCGACCCGGTTCCCAGGCCTCGTTGCGCGCGGCGAATGTCGAGCGAGTTCTCCACGCTGTCCGAGAACGTGGCGTCCTCAGCCAGGCGGAGATCGCGCGCGCCACCGGCCTGTCACCAGCCTCGGTCTCCAACATCGTCAAGCACCTCTGCGCGCTCGGCGCTGTCGAGGTCGCACCAGGCGTACGCGGCGGCCGCCGGGCCCAGGAGGTACGCATCCGGCCCGACAACGGCCTGGTACTCGGCCTCGACTTCGGCCACCGCCACATTCGCGCCGCGATCGCCGACCTGCGCTACACCGTGCTGGCCGAACGCAAGCAACGCTGCGACGTCGGCGCGGCCTCCAGCGAGGCGTTCGCCGCCGCCGAAAGCCTGGTCGACGAGCTGCTCGCGGAGATCGGCCGCGTCCGCAAGGACATCCGCGCGGCCGGCGTCGGACTTCCGGCCCCTCTGCCCGTGGACGGCAGTGCGTTGGACTCTTGGCCGATCCTGCCTGGCTGGACGAGCATCGAACCCAGGCATGATCTAGGTCAACGACTGGGAGTACCCGTGTACGCCGACAACGACGCCAACCTCGGGGCCCGGGGCGAGCTCGTGTTCGGCGCCGGGAGAGGCGCCCGCAACCTCGCCTACATCAAGGCCGCGACGGGCCTCGGCGCCGGCCTGGTGATGGACGGCCGGGTCTACCGCGGCCACGCCGGCAGCGCCGGAGAGATCGGCCACCTCACGATCGACGAGACCGGGCCGATCTGCTCGTGCGGCAACCGCGGCTGCCTCGAGACGCTGGTCGGCGGGCCGTACCTCCTCGAGCTGCTCCGCCACAGCCACCCCGACCTGCGTACGGTCGAGGATCTCGTGGCCCGCGCGGTCGAAGGCGACGGCGGCTGCCGGCGGGTGCTGGCCGACGCGGCCCGCCACATCGGCTTCGTCGCCGCCAACCTGTGCAACGTCGTGAACCCAGAGCGCGTGGTGGTCGGTGGCGACCTCGCCGCCGCGGGCGAACTGCTCATCGAGCCGCTGCGTGCCGCGATGGCGCGGTACGCCGTGATCTCGGTGGCGAAGACTCCAGTGATCGCGGCACAGACCGCGGATCGGGCCGAGGTACTGGGAGCCCTGGTGCTGGCGGCCGAAGAAGTGCACGGAAACGCCTCCTCCGTTCTCGGAGGCGCGTTGCCCTCGGACGGGCTGGATCTCGAAGGCGGAATCGAAGGCGAACCAGATCCAGATCCAGCTCCTGCCGACGGCAGACAATATGCCGACCTAAAGGAAGGGCAGGTCAATGCGTAGAAACGTGGGTCGACGGCTGGCAGCGTTGCTGGCCGTAGCGGGGTTGATGACGCTCGCCGCATGTGGTGACGACGGGCAGAAGACCCAGGCGAACAGCAAGCAGGTGGAGATCTTCTCCTGGTGGACCGGAGGTGGCGAAGGCGCCGGTCTGGCCGAGCTGATCAAGAAGTTCGAAGCCGACAACAGCGGCATGAAGATCAAGAACTCCGCGGTCGCGGGCGGGTCGGGCACCAATGCCCAGGACGTGCTCGCGGGCCGCCTGCGCGCCAACAAGCCCCCGGACTCCTTCCAGGGTCACGCCGGCGCCGAGCTCTTCGACTACATCAAGTCCGGCAAGCTCGAGCCGCTCGACGACTTCTACAAGACCCAGAAGCTCAACCAGGCATTCCCGCAGCAGCTGATCGACCAGATCACCTACGAAGGGCACGTCTACTCCGTTCCCGTCAACATCCACCGGTCGAACGTCTTGTGGTACAGCCCTGCCGTGCTGAAGGAAGCCGGCATCGCCGCGCCGCCGACCACCGTCGACGAGTTCGTCGCGGACCTCAAGACCATCAAGCAGAAGACCAAGAAGATCCCGATCTCGCTTGGTGCGCAGTGGACCGCCGACCACCTGCTCGAGAGCGTGCTGCTGGGCTCGCTCGGCACCGACGGCTACAACAAGCTGTGGCAGAAGGGCGCCGACTGGGGCAGCCCCGAGGTCACCAAGGCGCTGCAGAACTACGCCACGATCGTCGGCTACGCGCAGAGCGAGGCCGCCTCGACCGACTGGCAGGTCGCCGCGAAGAACGTCGTCGACGGCAAGGCCGCGTTCAACATCATGGGTGACTGGGCCTACGGCTACTTCACCGGCGACCTGAAGAAGACCCCGAAGAAGGACTTCGACTGGGTTGCCTCGCCGGGCACCGATGGCACGTACATGTGGCTGTCCGACAGCTTCACGCTGCCGAAGGGCGCGCCCAACCGGGCCGGCACGATCAAGTGGCTCGAGGTCGCCAGCAGCAAGGAAGGCCAGGACCTCTTCAACCCCAAGAAGGGTTCGATCCCGGCTCGCAAGGACGCCGACACCTCGCTCTACAAGGACTACCTCGCCTGGGCGCTCGACGAGTGGAAGAAGGACGACCTCGCCGGCTCGTACTGGCACGGGGTGACGGCCAACAACCGCTGGCACACCGACATCGACAGCCAGCTGGGCCTGTTCCTGCAGAGCAAGGACGTGGCCAAGCTCCAGGAGGGTCTGGTCACCGCGGCTCAGAACAGCGGCCAGATCTGACATGTCCAAGACCGACGTGAGCGGGCGGCAGAGCACGGCGGGACGTAGCACGACGACAACAGCACGACCCGGGGTCTGGCGAAGGCGTTGGAGGAGCTGGATCCCCGGGCTGTTGCTGGTGTCACCGTCGATCATCCTGATCGGCGTGTTCGTCTACGGCCTGATCGGCTGGAACGTCCGAGTCGCCTTGTCCGGCAAGCATTCCGACCTCGACCCGACGACCTTCGTCGGCTTCGACAACTTCGCCGGGTTGTGGTCGGACCAGCGGTGGAACCTCGCCGTCCAGCACGCTGTCCTGTTCACGGTCGTGTTCGTGGGTGGCGCTCTCCTGCTCGGGTGGTTCCTCGCGCTCCTGATGGACAAGGGAATCAACGGCGAGGGCGTCTTCCGCACGATCTACCTGTTCCCGATGGCGATCTCGTTCATCGCGACCGGCATCGTGTGGCGCTGGCTGATGAACCCGGCTCCGGCCGAGCGTGCGGTCGGACTGAACGCACTGTTCGGCCATCTGGGCTTGGGGTTCCTGGCCAACGACTGGTGGCAGAACCAGGACTGGGGGATGGCCGCGATGGCCATCCCCGCCATCTGGCAGATGTCCGGCTACGTGATGGCGCTGTTCCTGGCGGGCTTCCGCGGCGTTCCGGACGAGTTGCGGGAGGCCGCGCGGGTCGACGGCTGCAGCGAGTGGAAGGTCTACCGCTACGTCGTCCTGCCGCAGTTGCGTCCGGTCACGTTGTCGGCGCTGATCATCCTCGGCCACATCTCGCTGAAGGTCTTCGACCTGATCGTGGCGGTCGCGGGCCAGCAGATCGTCGCCGACGTGCCCGCGGTCTACATGTGGCAGGCGGTCTTCGACCGGCACGACGACGCCCTGGGCGCGACGATCGGCACGTACCTCCTGCTGGCGGTCGCGTTGTTCATCATCCCGTACCTCGTCTGGTCGGTACGGACGGAGAGGCGCTCATGACGGCAGTCCTGGAACGCCCAGCTGGGCAAGCGAGTGCGCGCCGTACCGGAAAACGACCGCAGGTCGTGAAGCTCGTGGTGCTGCTGGCGTTCGTCGTGGTCTTCCTGATCCCGGTCTACGTCCTGCTGGTGACGAGCTTCAAGCCACTGGTGGAGTCCGACGACCCGACGCGGGCGTGGAACCTCCCTCTCGCGTGGACGACCGAGGCCTGGAAGGCCGCGTGGGACGCGTTGGCGCCGGGCCTGTGGAACAGCGTGCGGCTGGCGGTTCCGGGATCGCTGATCTCGGCGGCGCTGGGGTCGCTGAACGGCTTCGTGCTGTCGAAGTGGCGGTTCCCGTACGCCGACGTGGTGTTCACGCTGTTCCTGTTCGGGATGTTCATTCCGTACCAGGCCGTGATGATCCCGTTGTTGCAGGTGATGACGACGCTGCATCTCTACGGCAGCATCAACGGCCTGATGCTGGCGCACGTGGTCTACGGCATCCCGATCTGCACGCTCATCTTCCGCAACTACTTCGCGACGATCCCCGACGAGCTGATCGAGGCGGCGCGGGTGGACGGTGCGGGGATGCTGCGTACGTTCGCGCAGGTCATCCTGCCGAACTCCGCGCCGGCGTTCGCGGTCGTGGTGATCTGGCAGTTCACGTCGCTGTGGAACGACTTCCTGTTCGCGGTCTTCCTCACCGACTCCGACAACTGGCCGACGACGGTGACCCTGAACACCCTGGCCGGCTCGATGGTGGTCCAGCCCAGCCAGCAGATGGCGGCGGCGATCCTCGCCTCCCTGCCGACGCTGCTGGTCTACATCATCCTTGGCCGGTTCTTCATGCGCGGGCTGATGGCGGGCGCGCTGAAGGGATAGGATCAGCGCTGTGAACCTGGCTTTGGCAGCCGGTCCCGTGACCGCGGGCCGGCTGCCAAGGGTTTTTCAGGGCTTCATTTCGCCTCGAGCGTGGGTGTGTGCTCGGCGATGGCCGGATCTGGCTCGTGAAACTCCTCACATGCGGTGAGCCCGCAAAGACCCTGGGCAGCGCCCGTCCGATGATGAGAGCGGTCTGACGCCTGGTGCCCTGACCGGCCGAAACGGGAAGGCCCAAGCTGGGCGGCCGTACGCGCGAGGCCGCTCGGACAGCTGGCAGGAGTGTGACGGACTTGAGGCGGATCCGTGGAGAACCTGAGGCGAAACTGAGCACGGTAGGCGGGCCTACTCGCGGGCAACTTAGACTCGGATCTGTCGCGTCGGTTACGAGGAGGAGTCCAACAGCATGAGTGTGCTCAACAGGATCGACGGACCACGCGACCTCGACAACCTTTCCGACCAGGAGCTCGACGACCTCGCCCAGGAAGTGCGCGACCTGCTCGTCGCCACGGTTTCGAGGACCGGCGGGCACCTCGGCCCTAACCTCGGCGTCGTGGAGTTGACGATCGCTCTGCACAGGGTGTTCGAGTCGCCGACCGACAAGATCCTGTTCGACGTCGGCCATCAGGCGTACGTGCACAAGATCCTCACCGGCCGCCGCGACAGCTTCGACACGCTGCGCCAGCAGGACGGCATCTCGGGTTATCCGAGCCGGGCCGAGTCCGAGCACGACGTGATCGAGAACTCCCACGCCTCGACCGCGCTGTCGTACGCCGACGGCCTGGCAAAAGCCTACGAACTACGCCAGGAGGACCGTAACGTCGTCGCGGTCGTCGGCGACGGGGCGCTCACCGGTGGCATGGCCTGGGAAGCGCTCAACAACATCGCCGCCGCCAAGGACCGCCCGCTCGTCATCGTGATCAACGACAACGGCTGGTCCTACACCCCGACCGTCGGCGGCATCGCGGAGCACCTCAACGCCCTGCGTACCAACCCCCGCTACGAGCAGGTGCTCGACCTGGTGAAGACCTCGCTCGGCCGCACGCCGCTGGTCGGCCCGCCGGTCTACGAAGTGCTGCACGGCGTCAAGCGCGGGTTGAAGGACATGCTGGCGCCGCAGGGCCTGTTCGAGGACCTCGGCCTGAAGTACATCGGCCCGATCGACGGGCACAACCGGGTCGCGGTCGAGCACGCGCTGCGGCAGGCGAAGGGATTCGGCGGGCCGGTGCTGGTGCACTGCGTGACGAAGAAGGGCTGCGGTTACGACGTCGCCGAGCGCGACGAGGAGGACCGTCTGCACCAGATCCGTTCCGACCGCGCCGGCACCTGGACCAGCGTCTTCAGCCAGGAGCTGCTCGAGATCGGCCGGGAGCGCCCGGACCTGGTGGCCGTGACGGCCGCGATGCAGTTCCCGACCGGGCTCAACACCTTCGCCGAGGAGTTCCCGGAGCGGTTCTTCGACGTCGGCATCGCCGAGCAGCACGCCGTGACCTCCGCGGCCGGGCTCGCGATGGGCGGCCTGCACCCGGTGGTCGCGATCTACTCCACGTTCCTCAACCGCGCGTTCGACCAGCTGCTGATGGACGTCGCGCTGCACAGGTGCCGGGCGACGTTCGTACTCGACCGGGCCGGTATCACCGGCGAGGACGGGCCAAGCCACAACGGCATGTGGGACCTGTCGATCCTGCAGGTCGTGCCCGGTCTGCGGGTCGCCGCGCCGCGGGACGGCGAGCGGCTGAAGGAGTTGCTGCGTGAGGCCGTCCAGGTCTCCGACGGGCCGACCGTGCTGCGATTCCCGAAGGGCGCCGCCGAGGCCGACATCGCCGCCGTCGAGCAGGTCGGCGGGGTCGACATCCTCAGCCGTGACGGCGCCGCGGACGTGCTGCTGGTCGCCAACGGCGCCACCGCACGCACCGGCGTCGACGTCGCCAAGCTGCTCGACGACCAGGGCATCGGCGTCACCGTCGTCGACCCGCGCTGGGTGAAGCCGGTCAACCCCGAACTGGTGCGCATGGCCGCCGGCTACCAGCTGGTGGTCTCGGTCGAGGACAGCGGGCGTACGGGCGGCTGCGGCGCCGCGCTCGCGGTCGCACTGGCCGACGGCAGCGTCTCGACGCCGTTGCGCGTGCTGGGCATCCCGCAGCGCTTCCTGCACCACGCCAAGCGGCCCGCGCTGCTCGAGGAGATCGGGCTGGGTGCCGAGAGCATCGCGCAGGAGATCGCCAACGCCTTGCGGTCGTAGTCATACGCTCGCCGTCCGCTATTGGCGCGATGGTGTTCACCGTACGTATGCTTCGAGGTCGGTTCGAACCGGGCGGAGACACTGGGGTTTTACCGCTCGGGGGGTCGGGCCAGAACCACCGAGAGGCAATCTCAAATGAGCACCACCGCGCGTGAGAAGCACGAAGTTCCGTACCCCCACAGCGGCAGTTTCCAGCCGTACGCCGAGGGGTCCGAGCACAGGGAGCGGCCGGTCGACGGCAACGGGCGCAAGCCCGGCAGGCTGACCAACCTGTTCCGCCGCCTGCTGGACAACACCCACTCCTAGACTTTCCAATCGTGTACGCACTCGTGGGCGCCCGCGTCGTGACGCCGCGGCGAGTGCTGGATCCCGGCTGGCTCACGGTCGCCGGTCAGCGGATCGTGTCCGTGGGCGCGGGCCACGTGCCTCCGGTCGACGGCGACGTTTTCGACCTGTCCGGGCGTTATGTCCTGCCGGGGTTCGTCGATCTCCACATGCACGGCGGTGGCGGCGCCCAGATCACGACGTCCGATCCGGACGAGATCCTGCGGGCGATCGCGTTCCACCGCCGGCACGGCACGACTCGTACGCTCGCGAGCCTGGTCACCGACGAGCTCGACAGGATGGCTGCCGCGGTCCGTACGATCGCCGGGCTGATGGACGGTGACGACCGGGCGGACTCGGTCGCGGGCATCCACCTCGAGGGTCCGTTCCTGAACCCCGCCAAGCGTGGCTCGCACCATCGCGACCACTTGCTGGCGCCGAGCCGCCCGGGGCTGCGGCACCTGCTGGACGCGGGCTCCGGCCACGTCAGAGTGGTCACGCTCGCGCCCGAGCTGCCGGGCGGGCTGGACCTCGTGCACGACGCGGTCTCACGCGGGGTGATTGCCGCGGTCGGCCACACGGACGCGAGCTACGACGAGGCCAGGGCGGCGTTCGCCGCCGGCGCGCGGCTGGCCACCCACCTGTTCAACGGCATGCGGCAGTTCCACCACCGTGATCCCGGGCCCGCGGGCGCCGCACTGGCCGACGACAACGTGGTCTGTGAGCTGATCAACGACGGCTTCCACGTGCACGAGGAGGCCGTCCGCGTCGCCGTCAACGCCGCAGGACCGGATCGAATCGCCTTCATCACCGACGCCACGCCCGCCGCCGGCATGACCGACGGCGAGTTCCGGCTCGGGCCGGTGCCGGTGTTCGCCCGCGGCGGCGAGGTCCGGCTGGCCGACGGCACGTTCGCGGGCAGCACGCTCACGATGGACGCAACGGTGCGGCACGCCGTGCGCTGCGTCGGGCTGTCACTGGTGGAGGCCGCGACCGCGGCGGCGACCACGCCCGCGACGCTGCTCGGGCTGGGGGACCGGACCGGGAGCCTGCGGCCGGGCCTCGACGCCGACCTGGTGGTGCTGTCGGAACGGCTCACCGTGGAAGCGGTGCTGAGCCGTGGCACCGTCGTCCACGGCTCGCTGGATCCGGCGGGGGAGGACGCCTAGGCGAGTGATTCCTTATGGGTGGTCGTAGGCGGTCAGGGTTCGGACGACCTGGGTGCCGGTGGTGCGGTTGTGCCAGATGGCTGTGGCGAGGGCGAGCAGGCGTTGGGCGGTGCGGGCGTAGAGCCCGGCTGGGGTTCGTCCGCCGTGCTGTTCCAGGGACAGTTGGCCTTTGAGGGTGTCGTAGACGGACTCGATGAGCTGGCGGATGCCGCCGAGGTTGCCTGTGTGGCGGGGTTCGTTCTTGCGATCGGGACGCACGAAGGTGACATCTTCCAGCGCCGCCAGGTACTGGAACTCCCGCCCGGCCAGGCCTTTGTCACCGATCAGCACACACCCGGTGGGGAGGTGACCGTGATCGCGGGCATGCCCGATCAGCTCGATCGCGGCATCACGCTCGCCGATCTTGGGATCGGCCAGGCACCAGGCCACCGGCATCCCGTGCGCGGTGGTGATCAGGTACAGCTTGACGCCCCAGTACCAGCGTGACAGCGCCCGGCAGTACCCGTAATTGGCCAAGCCGGCCAGTTCCGAGCGTTTGCGTGTCGGGACCGAGGTACCGCAGGGGATCGGGGTCGCGTCGATGAACCGGAACTCATCGGCCTCTGCCGAAACCTGCGCCGCCAGACCCGCCAGCACCCGGGCGATCAAGGGCCCAGCGGCGTTGAGACGCTTGCAGTAACCCGGCTGCTTGGGCAGATACGGGAACATCCCACCCAACACTGTGGAGCAGAACCGCAGCCAATGATGCTGAGACGGGAACCCCAGCAGGACCTGGGCGACAGCCAGGCACACCAGTTCGGCATCGGTCAGCCGTTTCGGGCGCCCCGGCAGCCTTCGGCGCACCCCAAGCACATGGTCATCGACGTACACGTACAGTGCCGTCAGGAGGGTATTGAGGTCAGTCTTCACAAACCGACATCAATACCCTCCGCCCATCCCAGATCAGGCCAGCCACGCCGACCAAAATCAATTAGGAATCACTCGTCTAGCTGTCCTTGGCAGCGGCTGCGGCCGCCGCCACGTTCGCGGAGTCGTCGGCCGGTGCGTAGCCGAGGTCGCGCTCGGCGTTGGACAGGTCGTAGCGCATCGGCGTGTTGTTGGAGACGCCGTAGTAGATGCCGAACTTCAAGCCGTCGTCGGCCTCGATGCACTTGCGCACCAGCTGCCGCAGGTCGTCGAAGCTGAGCCACATGCGCAGCCAGTCGGGGTCCTGCGGCCGCTGGTGGTGGTTGACCCAGCCGATCCGCAGGCAGAGCACCGACAGGTCCGACGTCTCGGAGTAGAGCCGGCCCAAGGCCTCGCCGAACGCCTTGCTGGCGCCGTAGAGCGAGTCGGGTGCGACGTCGCCGTCAGGAGTCGTCGGCCAGCGCTGGTTGAGGTCGTGCAGGCCGGTTACGTGGTTGGTGCTGGCGAAGACGACACGGCGGACGCCGGCCTGCTTGGCGGCCTCGAAGACGTGGTAGACGCCATCGAAGTTCGGCACGCGCAGGTCCTTCCAGGGCGCGTGGACGCGCGGGTCGGCGGCGAGGTGGACGACATAGTCGCAACCATCAACCGCTTTCCGTACGGCGTCGAAGTCGCCGAGCTCGGCTACGGCGGTCTCTTCGTTGGCACGCGGCTCGACCGACGAGAGATCTCGGTCGGAGATCCTGACCTGGTAGTCGGTCAGGCCTGCTCGAAGCTGCGTGCCGATCAGCCCGGCGCCACCGGTCAGGAGGACGCGTGCTGGCATCTCCCACCTCACTCTCAGGTCTTCAACGTCCGGTCAATATGGAAACGCTTCCACCGCTGACCGTACCGGGAGCGATCAACAACCTTGTTTCGGGCCGTTCGCCATTTCAGGACAGAACTTGACCGCAAGCGGTGTCATGCTGCTGGTGTTCCGAACGAGAGAGCCCAACCCAGCAAGGAGCACACGATGCCCGGTACGGTCCGCCCAGTTCAGGATGAGCGCGACGGCCTGTTCGCCTACCTCGCCCAGCAGCGCGACGGCCTGCGTTACGCCGTCCAGGGCATCACCGAGGAGGAGGCCTGGTCCACGCCGACCAAGAGCGGCCTCAGCCTGGCCGGCCTGCTCAAGCACGTCACGGCCTGTGAGCGCGGCTGGATCGACACCGCGCTGCAGGAGCACAAGCCGGAACCGGCGACCGAAGCGGACGAGGCCGCCTACCACAACGACTTCGTACGCGCGGACGGCGAAACTGTGGCGAAGCTGCTCGCCGAGTCGGAGCAGGCCGCCCGCGAGACCGAAGAGCGACTGCGCGACGTTCCGCTCGACCAGCCGGTCCCGGTTCCGCCGGCGCCGTGGTTCCCGAAGGACGTCGAGAGCTGGTCGGTGCGCTGGGTGCTGCTGCACCTGATCGAGGAGCTCGCCCGGCACGCCGGCCACGCCGACATCATCCGCGAGCACATCGACGGCAAGTCGATGTACGAGATGATGGCCGACGCCGAGGGCTGGTCGTTCGCCGATCTGGTGGCCGGCGTGACCGGCTCCGACGACTGACTGCGCTGACATTTGTCCAATACCGATGGCGGCCGGCTTGGCATCGTCTCGCGTATGGCTGAGCACGATGTCAAGCAGTCGCAGGGAATTCACGTGGTGCAGGACGGCCTGCCACAGGCGCCGCCGCTGGTGCTGATCCACGGCTCCGGGGCCTCGGGCAGCTGCTGGATCCCAATGGTGCCGGCACTGGCCGGCTCGCATCACGTGATCCGGGTCGACCTACCCGGATGCGGACGATCCGCGCCCGCACCGTCGTACGCCGTGCCCGAGCAGGCGGCGCGGGTAGCCGGAGTGCTGGACCAGCTCGGGCTTCGCGACGTCACGATCGCGGGGCACTCCAGCGGCGGTTACGTCGCGACCGCGCTCGCCGAGCGGCGGCCCGACCTGGTGGGGTCGCTCGCACTGGTCAGCACCGGCCCGAGCCTCGACGCGCTCCTTCCGCAGCCGTTCATCATCCGGGCGCTGCTGGCACCTCCGTTCGGTCCGCTGCTGTGGCCGCGACGATCGGACGCGATGATCCGCAAGGGAATCGGCGCGACGATGGCTCGCCACGTGGACATCCCGGACGACGCGATCGCGGACCTGAAGGACATCACGTACCGCACGTTCCGGAAGGTGCTGCGCGAGAACTCCGCGTACGTAGCGGAGCGGGGTGTGGCCGAGCGCCTCAGTGCCCTCGACGTCTCGATGCTGGTCATCTTCGGTGCCGCCGACCCGCGCTGGGACCCGTCGGCATCTGTGCGTCAGTACGACGCGGTGCCGAACGCACGGGTGGAGACGCTCTCTGGCGTCGGACATGTGCCCATGATCGAGGCCCCGGACGAAACCAGCCGGCTCCTGCTGGACTTCGCGGCCGCCTGACCGCCACGGCGGCCTAGCCTGGTGTCATGCCGTCACACGGGACTGGAGTCGACTGGTCGCTGGTCGACGTCGCGGTGCCTCGTCCGGACGTCCGGCTGCCGGGAGTCAGCATGGCCGGGTTCCGGCAGCGGGTCCCCGCGCTGGTGGAGATCGCGATGATCGCGCACCCGTCCGTCACGTTGATCGTCGACCTGAGCGAAGGCGGGTGCATCGTCCACGACGCCGATGGCCGGCCGTGGCAGGGCAGCTTCGTCGCCGGCCTGCTTCCGACCGGGGTTCGGACCGGCGGTTGGAGAGGCGAGTGCGTGCAGATCCGGTTGTCGCCGGTCGTCGCTGCCGCTGTGCTGCGTGGGGCGACCGAGCTCACGGGGACCGTGGCAGCACTCGAGGACGTCTGGGGCCGGGGAGCCGGGCAGTTCGAGGAGAGCCTGCGGGCAGCCACGTCCTGGGACGAACGGTTCACGATCGCGGCGGAAGCTCTCGGCCGGCGGCTCGGCGCCCGTCCGCCGGTCGATCCGGAGGTCGCCCACACCTGGCGGCGTACGCGGGCGAGCCGGGGCCGGGTGCGCATCGACGGCCTGGCGGAAGCGGTCGGCTGGAGCCGCAAGCGGCTGTGGTCGCGGTTCCGGTCGCAGGTCGGCCTCACCCCGAAACGCGCCGCACAGCTGGTGCGCTTCGACCACGCGGCTCACCGGCTCGCAGCGGGTCAGCCCGCCGCATACGTCGCCGCCGAGTGCGGCTACGCCGACCAGTCCCACCTGCACCGCGAGATCCGCTCGATCGCGGGGCTCACGCCCTCGGCCGTGGCGGCCGCGCCCTGGCTCGCGATCGACGACGTGGCCTGGCCGGGCCGCTAGCCCGGATCGTTGCCGAGCCTGGAGTGGCGCCGGCCGTAGGTGAAGTAGACGACGAAGCCGACCACCATCCAGATCAGGAACCGCAGCCAGGTCTCGATCGCCAGGTTGAGCATGAGGTAGCCGCAGATCAGCACCGACAGGATCGGCACGACCGGGACCCACGGCGTACGGAACGCGCGCGGCAGGTCGGGCCGGGTGCGGCGCAGCACCGGCACGGCGATGCTCACCAGCACGAACGCCGACAGCGTTCCGATGTTGACCAGCTCGGCCAGCACCTCGATCGAGGTGAACGTGGCCAGCAGAGCCGCGGCCCCACCGACGACCAGTGTCGTGACGTACGGCGTGCGCCACTTCGGGTGCACCTTGGCGAACACGCCCGGCAGCAGCCCGTCCCGGGCCATCGCGAACGCCACCCGGGTCTGACCGAGCAGCAGGATCATGACCACCACGATGATGCCGACGGCCGCGCCGACGGCGACCAGCCTGGCCAGGCCCGAGTGTCCGGCGTTCACCAGCGCGGTCGCGAGTGGTGCCGGGTCGGCCGGGTCGATGTCCTGGTAGCTCTGGATCCCGGTCACGACGAGGCTCACCAGCACGTACAGCGTCGTGCAGATCGCCAGCGAGCCGAGGATGCCGAGCGGGATGTCGCGCTGCGGCCGCCGGGCCTCCTCGGCCGTCGTCGCCACGATGTCGAAGCCGATGAACGCGAAGAACACCACTGCCGCGCCCGCCGCGATGCCGGCCGGCCCGAACGCCGAGGGCTGCAGGCCGAACACGGCCTGGATCAGCGGCTGCGCTCCGCCGGTCGCCCGTTCGCTCGGCTCGGACGGCGGGACGAACGGCGTCAGGTTGCTCGCCTTGACGAAGAACACCCCGACGACCACGAACAGCACAGCCGCGGTGACCTTGGCGGCCACGGCGACCTGGTTGACCCGGCTGGACAGCTTGATGCCGCCGATCAGGACCGCGGTCAGCGCGAGGATCAGCAGCGCGGCAGGCAGGTTGACCACGCCCTCGGTCGTGTTGGCGACCGCGGTCGGTATCTCCAGCGGAGTGCCGGCCAGCACGTTCTGCAGGTAGCCCGACCAGCCTCCCGCGACGGCCGCCGCCGCGACGAAGAGTTCCAGGATCAGGTCCCAGCCGATCAGCCACGCCACGATCTCACCGAGCGCGACATAGGAGAACGTGTACGCCGAGCCCGCGACAGGCACGGTCGAGGCCAGTTCGGCGTAGCAGAGTGCGGCCATGCCGCAGGCGACCGCGGCGAGCACGAACGACAGCACGATCGACGGTCCGGCGTAGACGGCGGCCGCCCGTCCGGTCAGCACGAACAGCCCACCGCCGATCGTGACGCCGACGCCGAACACCGTGAGGTCCCAGGCGCCGAGCCGCTTGCTGAGACGGTGCTCGGGCTCCTCGGTGTCGGCGATCGCGCGTTCGATCGGTTTGGTGCGCAGAAGAGCCATGTGGGGCGGCTTACCCGGCGATGGCCCGATCTACCTGAGCCTTCGCCCGTGGCTCAGGCCATCGCCGGGAACCGTCAACCCCGCAGGCTGGCGACTCCGCGCGGCAAGAAGCGCTTGCCGGTCACCTGCTCCGACAGGCCGGTGCGGTCGAGGTAGGGCGTCACGCCGCCCAGGTGGAACGGCCACCCGGCGCCCAGGATCATCGCGGTGTCGATGTCGTGCGCCTCGGCGACCACGCCCTCGTCGAGCATGCGGCGCACCTCGTCGGCCACCGCCGACATCGCGCGCTCGCGTACCTGCTCGGCCGTCGACGCCGACGACCCGACCTCGAAGAGCTCCTTCGTCGAGTCGTCGAGGTAGGGCTTGCCCTGCGCGTCCCACGACCAGATGCCGGGCTTGCCGGCCGCCACCAGCCGCCGGAGGTTGTCGGAGATGTAGAAGCGCTCCGGGAACGCCTCGTGCAGCGTCTCGTTGGCGTGCAGCGCGATCGCCGGGCCCACCAGCTGCAGCAGCACGAACGGCGACATCGGCAGCCCGAGCTTGAGTACGGCCTGGTCGGCGAGCTCCAGCGGGGTGCCCTCGTCGACGCACTTGGTGACCTCGGCCATGAACCGCGTCAGGATGCGGTTGACGACGAACGCGGGCGCGTCCTTCACGAGTACGGCGGACTTCTTCAGCTCCTTGGCCACCGCGAACGCCGTCGCCAGCGAAGGATCGTCGGTCTGCTCGCCCCGGACGACCTCCAGCAGCGGCAGGATCGCCACCGGGTTGAAGAAGTGGAAGCCCACGACGCGTTCAGGATGCGCCAGCTCCGAGGCCATCGTCGTGACCGACAGCGCGGAGGTGTTGGTCGCGAGCACGCACTCCGGCGTGACGATCTTCTCCAGCTCGGCGACGACCTGCTGTTTGACCTTCATCTCCTCAAAGACTGCCTCGAGTACGAAGTCGCAGTCGGCGTAGACGCTCTTGTCGGTCGAGCCGGTCACCAGGCCCTTGATCCGGTTGGCCTGGTCCTGGCTGATCCGGCCCTTGCCCAGCAGCTTGTCGATCTCGCCGTGGACGTACGCGACGCCCTTGCCGACCCGCTCGTCGTCGAGGTCGGTCAGCACGACGGGTACGAGCAGGCGCCGGGCGAACAGCAGCGCGAGTTGCGAGGCCATCAGCCCCGCGCCCACGATGCCGACCTTCGTCACCGGCCGCGCCAGTGACTTGTCCGGTGCCCCGACCGGCTTGCGTACGCGTCGCTGCACCAGGTCGAAGGAGTAGAGCCCTGCCCGGAACTCCTCGCTCATGATGAGGTCGCCCTCGGCCTCGTCCTCGGCCGCGAAACCCTCTTCCTTCGTCGCGGTCTTGGCCGCCGCGATCAGGTCGAGCGCGCGGTACGCCGCCGGCGCGGCGCCGTTGACCTTGGCGTCGGCGAACGCCCGGCCACGAGCCACGGCGGCGTCCCACGCCTGGCCGCGGTCGATCGCCGGCCGCTCGACCGTGATCCGCCCGGTCAGCACCTGGGCCGCCCAGTCGATCGAACGTTCCAGGAAGTCGGCGCCCTCGAAGGCAGCGTCGGCGAGGCCGAGCTTCAGGACCTCGGGCCCGCGCAGCATGCGGTTGGTGTTGAGCGCGTTCTCCACGATCACCTTGACCGCGGTGTCGGCCCCGACGAGGTTCGGCAACAGCCAGGCGCCGCCCCAGCCGGGCAGGATCCCGAGGAAGCACTCGCTGAACGCGACCGCCGGTGTGCTGGGCAGGATCGTGCGGTACGTGCAGTTGAGCACGACCTCGAGCCCGCCGCCGATCGCGACACCGTTGATGAAGCCGAACGTCGGCTTGCGCCCGTCGCCGAGCTTTCCGAACACCTGGTGGCCGTACCGTGTGATCTCGACGGCCTGCTCGCGGCTGGTGATCTGCGGCATGCCGGTGATGTCGGCGCCGGCGGCCAGGATGAACGGCTTGCCCGTGACGGCGACCGCCGCGATGTCGGGCCGGTCGAGCACGGAGTCGAGCGCGGCTTCCAGCTCCGCCAGCCCGCGCGGGCCGAAGGAGTTGGGCTTGGTGTGGTCGAAGCCGTTGTCGAGCGTGATCAGCGCGAGTGTGCCGGCGCCGTAGGGCATCGCCACCTCGCGTACGCGGGCGTGCGTCACGACCTCGTCGGGGAAGAGGTCCGCGGCCGTCGAAGTTGCGTCACTCACTTGTCGCCCTCCCAGTTGGGGTTCTCCCAGACCACGCTGCCGCCCATGCCGATGCCGACGCACATCGTCGTCAGGCCGTACCGGACCTCGGGATGCGCCTCGAACTGCCTGGCCAGCTGCAACATCAGCCGGACGCCACTGGACGCCAGCGGGTGGCCGACGGCGATCGCGCCGCCGTACGGGTTGATCCGGTGGTCGTCGTCGGAGAGACCGAAGTGCTCGCAGAACGCCAGCACCTGAACGGCGAACGCCTCGTTGATCTCGATCGCGCCGATCTCACCGATCGTCAAGCCAGCCTTGGCGAGGGCCTTCTCAGTGGAGGGGATCGGTCCGACGCCCATCACCTCGGGCTCGACGCCGGCGAAGGCGTAGGAGACCAGGCGAAGCTTCGGTGTGAGGCCCAGCTCGCGGGCGACATCCTCGGCGGCCAGCACGCACGCGGTGGCGCCGTCGTTGAGGCCCGCGGAGTTGCCGGCGGTGACCTTGCCGTGCGGGCGGAACGGCGTGCGCAGCCCGGCCAGGCCTTCGACCGTGGTGTCGGGACGCGGCGGCTCGTCCTGCGTCGCCAGGCCCCAGCCCTCGTCGACGCTGCGGGTCGCGACCGGCACGAGGTCTTTCTGGATGATGCCGTCGGCGTAGGCCTTGGCGAGCTTGTGCTGGCTCGCGGCCGCGAAGACGTCGGCACGTTCCTTGCTGAGGCCGGGGTAGCGGTCGTGGACGTTCTCCGCGGTCTGGCCCATCACGAGCGCGGACGGGTCGACCAGCTTCTCGGCCAGGATCCGCGGGTTGGGGTCGACGCCTTCACCCATCGGGTGGTGCCCCATGTGCTCGACACCGCCGGCGATCGCGATGTCGTAGGCGCCGAACGCGATCCCGGAAGCGGTGGTGGTGACGGCGGTCATCGCGCCGGCGCACATCCGGTCGATGGCGTAGCCAGGCACGGACTTCGGCAGGCCGGCCAGCAGAGCGGCGGTCCGGCCGATGGTCAGGCCCTGGTCACCGATCTGCGTGGTCGCGGCGATCGCCACGTCGTCCACGCGTTCGGGCGGGAGGCCCGGGTTGCGGCGCAGGAGCTCGCGGATGCACTTGATCACCAGGTCGTCGGAGCGGGTCTCGGCGTACATGCCGCCCGCCTTGCCGAACGGCGTACGCACGCCGTCGACGAACACGACATCTCGGACTTGTCTGGGCACTGGTCCTCCAGCTCGGTCGCCGGTCTTGGTGCCGATGCTACTCGCCGGTAACAAAGCCCGCTACGGGGCCTCAGTGACCACGCGGCGGAGCCGCATAATCAGAAATGCTTGAGCGCCTCCCGAGCGGACAAACCGGACAGCTGGTCGCGATGCTCGGCGACGTAGGCGCGTACCCAGTCCGGATCGGTCTTGGCGTACTCCCGCAGCGCCCAGCCGATGCCCTTGCGCACAAAGAAATTCCTGTTGACTGGGTCCTGCTCGCCGAGGCTCGGGCGGATGCACTCCTCGAGCAGGTCGATGTCGGTGGCTGTCTTCGCCTTGAGCTGGGCGAGGATCGCCGTCCGGCGCCGCCAGTGGTCGTTGTCCCGCGCCCAGAGCAGCAGGATCGGCTCCACGTGCCCGCGGTGGGTGAACAGGATCGGTCCGACGCGCTGGGTCGCGATCGGGTCGACGAAGTCCCACCAGGCGCCGGTGACGACGAGGTGGTCGTACAACGGCAGCGTCTCGACGTCCTGCCACTTCGCGTACGCCTTGTGACCGGTGAGCGCGATCGCGACGTACCGCTCCTCGCGGAACGTCGCGCCGTCGAACAGCGCGCGGACGGTCGCCTCCCAGCGCGCGCGGTCGTCGATCGGGTGGCCGGCGAAGACTCCCTTGCAGATCGCCTTGACGCCGGGCGTCTGTACGCCGCGGTAGGGCATGGCTGATTTCATGTACGCCTGCATCGGACCCGCCTTGGCCGGATCGGCGGCCTTGGCCAGTCGCTCGCGTACGTCGTCGATCAGGCGCTGGTTCGGCTTGGTCACGAGGTGCACTCTAGTCCTCGACGGAGGTTGTCCTGAGCCAGCAAGACCGGCTTGACCAGGCGTTTCGCTCGCTGCTGCAGGCAGACGAGCGGGTGGTGTCGGCGCTGACCTACGGTTCGCGGCCCGCTGGGCTGGGGGACCGGTACTCCGACGTGGAGTACTGGGTGTTCGTCTCCGACGCCGAGCTGGCGGTCTGGCGGGCGGAGGAGTGGATCGCCCAGGTCGGGACGCCGCTGCTCGTCGTGCTGAACGAGTTCGGCGCGCACGTCGCGATCTTCGACGACCTGGTACGCGTCGAGCTGCACTTCTGGCCGGCGTCCGACCGGGCGACGGTACGGATCTGGCCGGCGCGAGGCGTACCGGTCGAGGACATGATCGTCGTCGACCGCGACGGCGGGCTGGCGCCGGAGCTCTCGCAGGTGCCGCTCTCGCCGCCGATCCCCGACGTGGCCGAGGTCTGCGGGCGCTTCGCCAACTGGTGGGCGCTGGGCTGGAACGTCCTGCGGCGGGGCGAGCTGGAACGGGCGTACGACGCGCTCGGGCACGTCCGGCGGCACCTGCTGTGGATGGCACGCCTGCACGAGTCGGCGACCGAGCGGTGGCTCACGCCGTCCCGGCTGGCCGAGCAGGACCTCTCGGCGCCGACGGTCGCGGAGCTGGCGCAGATCGCCCCACGGCTCACTCCGGACGACCTCGCCACGGCGTTCCGGCAGGCGTGGGCGCTGGGCCTGAGCTGGTGGCCGGACCAGCTTCCGGATTTCGCTTCCGCAAGGTCTGGTTGACTCTAGGATCTCCCGTATGTCGGGAGGGGAGGTCCGGGCCGGTGAACGCTGCCCGGAATGCCAGGCACCGCTTGTGCGCAGCGAACCCAGGTTCAGCGCCTGGTGCCGAGGTTGTGACTGGAACGTCGATCCGGCCGAGCAGCGCAGGAAGCGGCCGGGACGGGTGGCGAGGTTCCGCCAGCGGATCGAGGATCGGCTCGCCGAGTCGCTCTACAACGGGCTGGCCGGCGGGCCGGACGTTCGGACTGGCGGCAGGCTGACCGAGATGTCGGCGTTCGCGATCGCGGTCGTCGTGCACCTGTTCACCGTCAGCCTGCTCGTGCTCGCGGGCTGGATCGCCTCCATGGCCTGGCGGAACCCGATCGCCTGGGTCGCTATTCTGCTGCTGCCCGCGATCGCGCTGCTGATGCGGCCGCGGTTCGGGCGACTGGACGACGACACCGTACTGATCAGCCGGAAGTCCGCGCCGACGCTGCACGCGCTGGTGGATCGGATGCGCGCCGAGGTGGGCGCGCCCCGCCTCGCCGCGATCGGGATCGATACGGACTTCAACGCGAGGGCGACCGCCGTGGGGTTGCGGCGACGCAAGGTACTCGTGATCGGCCTACCGCGCGCCTGCTGTTCACCGCACTCATCCTGATCACCTTGCGCGCCGGCCAGCGGGCTGAGTACGTCGCCGACAGGCTGGGCTCCAAGCTGGGCGGCAGTGACGCGACCGCCTCCAGTTTCGCCATGGCGCTCGCGGCTCCACTGGTGATGAACCGGCTCTCCACCGAGGCACTCCGCTCCAGCAGGCGCGACCTGTGGGAGGTCCAGCGGGAGTACGTCCGTGAGTTCCCCGCCGTCGAACGCGAGCGGCTGCTGCGGGCGGCGAAGCGGCGGGCGAGGGCTGATGCCACGCACCCGCCGACACACCTGCGCATCAAGCTGGCAGAACATCCGGAGCTGCGCGTGCCGCCTGCCGTCGTACTGGGCGAGGGCGAGGCGGACGCGATCGAGCGCGAGCTGAAGCCCTACTACGACAAGCTGGGAATGCGGCTCAGAGACGAGCTGTTGCCGGCAGACCTCCGGTGAGAAGGGGCGGCGGCACCGGGTCGCCGATGCTGTGGTCGGGGCTGGCGCCGTTCACGGCGAGGAAGCGGTGCACGCCCTTGGCCGTCATTACGGTCACCCTGGTGCCGGCGTCGATCGGAACGCGGTGGGAGAGCATCGCGGTGTCGCGTTCGAGCCGGCCCAGGGGATAGGTCCTCGTGTAGCCGTCCGGGCTCGTGACGGTCGTCGTCTGGTCGTCGAACGCCGTGATCACGCCCTGCTGGACGTGCACGACCGTGTAGCCCTTGCTGGCGTCGGGCATCGCGTAGGAGCCGTGCAGCAGAACCGCCGCCGGTTCGTTCAGGTCGGTGAGGCCGGGAAGCGGAGCAAGCACTGCTGCGTTCATGGTTCGTACTCTCGCTGCCCGGCCTGAAGCACCGCTGAGGTGGACCTGTGAGAAACCTGAGAACCGGCCCGTAACCCTAGGGCTTAGGTATCGGCGTCGAAGTCGCCGCTGATCCAGCCGATGTAGCGGTCAGCGGAACGTTGGACGGCCGCCTTGGCGTCCTTGGCGATCTGGCCGGAGAAGTTGCCGTACAGCCGGTCGTAGTCATACGGCTCGACCGCGGCGACGACCTTGCGGACAGCGCCCGCCGACAGCGGGATGCGGTTGGGGTAGCTGCGCATGAACGACGCCCACTGCTGGTCCGGCGACGGCATGATCGTGTCGCCGGTGAGCAGCACACCGCGGCCGTCCGCACCGTCCGGCCAGTGCACGGCGCCGCTGCCGGGAAAGTGGCCGCCGCACTGGACCAGCGTGACGCCGGGGAACAGGTCGAACGCGCCGGACCAGTAGCGCACGGACTCGTCGGAGCGCTGCAACCAGCGTTTGTCGGCCTCGGCGACATAGACCGGCACCCCGCCGAACGCCTTGCTCCACTCGACCTGCACACCGAACATGTGCGGATGACTGGCGGCGATCGCGGCCAGCCCGCCGAGCTCGTTGATCCGCTCGACGGCCGCCTGGTCGACGAATCCGTTGGGATCCCAGAGCAGGTTGCCGTGCGGCGTGGTAAGCAGCAGCGCGCGCTGCCCGATCCCCACCTCCGGCTCGACGGTGACGCCGTACAGGCCCGGCTCCACCTCGCTGACCACGGTGTGCCGGCCGGGCGCCAGCTCGTCCAACGTCGTCCACAGCTGCCCGGACGGGCGGACGTACTGCCGCTCGTCTTCGCAGATCGGACACTGCCGCGGCGGCTCGGCGGTGTCGGGGTATTCAACGGCGCAGGTCGCGCAGATCCACACTGTCATGCCTCCGACGGTATGCCAGGCTGCCCGCCGCGAGCTATCGGCCGATAGTCCTACATCCCGGCGGGGTGGAAGATCTTGGGCGACGGTGTCGGATCAGGGCGAGGCCGTTCGTTGCACAGGTGAGCGGCCGTGCGGGAGGCTGTTC
Organism: Flindersiella endophytica; assembly: GCF_054779015.1. NCBI lineage: Bacteria > Bacillati > Actinomycetota > Actinomycetes > Propionibacteriales > Nocardioidaceae > Flindersiella > Flindersiella endophytica. The sequence continues at coordinate 357,989 of NZ_BAAGYY010000013.1, read as the reverse complement.
ACCGGACAATCAAGGGAAAGGCGACATGAGGCTTCTTCTTACTTCCTCCGGCATCCAGAACGCGAGCATCCACGGCGCGCTGGTCGACCTGTTGGGCAAACCGGTTGCCGAGTCCAACGCCCTCTTCATCCCCACCGCCCTCTACCCCTTCCCCGGCGGGCCCGGCATGGCGTGGCGGGCGATTTGCGGCACGGGTCCGTCGCCGTTGTGCGCGCTGGACTGGAAGTCGTTGGGTGTCCTGGAGCTGTCGGTGCTGCCGAGCATCGAGGAGTCTGCCTGGGTGCCGGCCGTCCGGGACGCCGACGCGCTGCTGGTTGGGGGCGGTGACCCCCTGTTCCTGGCCAACTGGATGCGGCGCAGCGGCCTGACCGATCTCCTGCCGACGCTGCGCTCCGAGGCGGTCTACGTGGGCGTGAGCGCCGGAAGCATCGCTGCCACCTCCACCTTCGTCGAGACCTACACCGAACCGCCCCGCGGGACCGATGAACCGCTGAAGTCGGAGGACATCGTCTTCACCACGCCCCAGGGTGATGTCGACAGGACGCTGGTCACGGGACAGGGAGCCGGACTCGTCGACTTCGGGGTGATCCCACACCTGGAGCACCCCGACCACCCCGACGCCTCCCTGGCGAACGCGGAGAAGTGGGCGGCACGGATTCCCGCTCCGACGTACGCGATCGACGACGAAACCGCCATCAAGGTGAGCGACGGCACCGTCGACGTCATCTCCGAGGGTCGCTGGAAGCTCTTCACCCCCTAAGGCGGTCGTTGGTGCGGTCATGCGGGTCCTTCTCCAGCATCGGTACGGCTGAACCCAGCCCGGTGATGCCTTAGGGGTTGTCCCCGATAGGGCTATCCCTACAACGGATTCGGCGGTCCGCAGCATGGCTGGCCAGGCCCGTTTCCTCATACGTTCTGGTTGTGCTCGTTCCAGCCGTGTCGAGGGGAATCCGATGAGTGCGACCACGTTGCAGGCCATGCCCGTCGCTGCGCCACAGGCGACCGTCACGACCAGGACCAGCAGTCCGCCGCGTGCCAGGCTTGTGTTGACGGCGTACGGCATGTTCGCGCTGGCCGCCGTCCTGCTGACCATCCAGCATCTGCAGCCCACCGGACTGAATCCGGTCACGAAGATGCTGAGCGACTACGCCTACCACCCTGGTGGCTGGCTGTTCACCACGGCGATCATGCTGGCGGCGTACGCGTCCGGCGTGATGACCGTCGCGCTCGTGCGGTCGGGGCTGGCCCGGCATCCGGTGCAGGCGACGCTGTTCGGGCTGTGGAGCGTCTGCCTGCTGGTGATCGCGGTCGTGCAGCAGGACCCGTCCGGCAGCGCGCCGACGCTGGGCGGCGACATCCACCGAACCGCCGTCCTGGTTGGGTTCCTGAGCCTGCCGATCGCCGCGCTGGCGGTCGCGCGCACCCATCGGGTCCGCGCGGGGTGTGCGGCGATGGCGCGCGCGGTACGGATCGCCGCGCTGGGCGTGCTCGGCTCGCTGACGACGTTCATGACGGTCTACGGCGTGCTCCGGCTGTCCGGGCGGCGACTGTCCGACGTACTGCCGCTGGGTCTCATCGAGCGGCAGGCGCTGGTCTCCGCGCTCGTCCTGCTGCTGTTGCTGGGGTTGTGGTCGACCCGGGTCAACCGGCGGTGATAGGACTTGCGGCATGGAACGTTCGCCGGCCGAGCTGCTCGCGGAGATAGCCACCATCGGCGGCTACTTCTCGATGTCAGCCGGCCGGCCGGGCGCGTCCGGAGCGGTCTCGCTCGCAGAGCTGCGGTCGGGCGGCGCGGCGCTCGAGCAGTCGGTCGCCTACGTCGGCGAGCGACTCTCGACCGCCGATCGGCGGGTCGCCGCCTCGATCTTCTTCCAGGGCCTGGCGGCCCGGCTCTGGTCCCCAGTCGTCGCCGCACACCTGCTCGGGACGGGCATCGGGCTCGTGCCGGAACGCACGTGGTGGCATCCCACCGAAGGCTGCTACGCCGACGACCCGACCATCGACGGCACCGTCTCCGACGTGTGGCCTGACCTGCTCGAGCCGCTGGCCACCACGATCCGTACCGAGATCGGCCTCTCCGCCCACATCCTGCGCGGCAACGCGGCCTCGGCGCTGGTCGGAACGCTCAAGGTCCTGAGCCGTGTCAGGCCCGGGCTCGCCCAACGGTGCGACGAACTGGCCCGCACCCAGCTCGCCACCGGACCACTGGCCGGCACGTGCGACCTCACCACTCGCGGCTTCGTCCGCCGCTCGTGCTGCCTCTACTACCGCCTCCCGGGCGGCGGCCTCTGCGGCGACTGCCTACTCGGCCGCCCGTAGATGTAGGTTGCCCGGATGCTGATCCGGGAGTGCACGGCCGGCGACTTGGAGGCGCTGGAGCGGCTGTCACCCAGTGGCCTGAACCGTGAGCACGCGCGGAAGCTGGAACGGCAGCTGGCCGGCGAGGAGACCTACCTGCTCGGCTGGCTCGAAGCCAGGCTAGCCGGTTCTGGTGCGGTGCTCTGGCAGGGCTGCACGGACCCCGCGGTCCGGGCGGCGTTCCCGGACTGTCCGGAGATCTACGGGCTGCATGTCGAGCCCCGACTTCGAGGCCGCGGAATCGGTACGGCACTCGTCCGGGAGGCCGAGGCCAGGGCGGAAAGGCGCGGCTTCCGACGGGTCGGGATCAGCGTCGACCTGGACAACTCCCGGGCGGCACGCCTGTACGAGCGGCTGGGATACCACGCGGCCATGGAGTACCGCGGTGCCTGGCACTACCTCGACGACCAGGGTGCCCAGCACGTCACCGACGAGCCGGCGATCTTCCTGCTGAAGCACCTCCCAGCCGCCAAAGTCTAGGGCCTGCATTCCAACAGGCAGCACTGGATGAAGTCGCGGACGACGGGGTTGCGCTCGGCGGCGGGCGTCCACGCGACGGCGACCCGCACCGGGCTGACACCGGTGACCGGAACGTAGGTGATGCCGGGGTAGGGGTAGAAGCGGGCCGCCGACTCGGGTGCCAGTGCGACGCCGTAGCCGTTGGCGATCGCGTTCAGCCAGTCGAACTGCTGCTCGGTGACGGCACCGATCTGGGGTGGGCGGCCTTCCCGTGCGTCCGTGGCGAGCCAGTAGTCGCGCCACTCGCCCAACTCCGGTGGAGCGGCGACGAACGGCTCGTCCCACAGCTCGCGGAAGTCGATGCGTTCACGGGTGGCCAGTGGGTGGGCCGCCGACATCGCGACGCAGCGGTCCTCGGTCAGCAGCTCCGCCACGCGCAGGGCGTCCTGGCCGGGGAACGGCAGCCGTAGCAGCGCGACGTCGACGTCGCCGCCGGCCAGGCCGGCGGTCGGGTTCGACCAGTCGGCCTGCCGCATGTCGACCCGCCACCCCGGCCGGAGCGCCGAGAATCCGGCGATGATCGGCTGAGTGGCCTCGTTCGCCGCGCTGGCGAGATAGCCGACCCGCAGCACGCGAGCGGCTTGGTCGGCCGCCGCCTTCGTCGCGCCGAGAACGCGGTCCCAGCCGGCCAGCAGGTCCGGGACCCGGGCAGCCAGAGCCTCGCCGGGTTCGGTAAGCGTCATACCTTCGCGGGAACGGGTGAACAGTGACATGCCGAGCTGCTGCTCCAGCTGCTTGATCTGCTTGGTCAACGCCGGCTGCGACACGTAGAGCCGTTCCGCAGCACGGGTCAGGTTGCCCTCCTCGGCCACGGCCACGAAGTAGCGCAACAGCCGGGTGTGCACATCCATGCGATCAGGTTATAGAAGCAGGTATTGGACGGGCGGCAGGGCCACGGACAGGCTTTCAGAAGAGCCGTCTGCCGAGGAGCTGCCGATGTTCGCCGCCTATGTCGCCGTCACCGTCGCGACGGTCGTCGCCAACCTGTTCGCGGCAGGTGTCGACGTCGTCCGTCCCGCGTTCCTGCTGAAGAACGGTGCCGAGGCGGGGATCCCGGAGTCGTGGCTGCCCATGCTGGGTCTGCTGAAGCTCGCGGGGGCGATCGGGCTGCTGCTGGGTTTGCTCGGCATCCACTGGATCGGCGTCGCGGCGGCGACCGGCCTGGTGCTGTACTTCGTCGGCGCGGTGGGCGCCCTGGTCCGGGCCCGCGTCTACCACCAGCTGGGCTATCCGGCGCCGTTTCTGTTGCTGGCGGTGGGGTCGCTGGCGCTGGCCTTGTCCCAGTAGGGCTAGAGCTGGGAGAGCAGTTCGGAAACCAGACCGCGTACCGCGGGTACGGCGTCGCGGCCCGGCGTCCACGTGCACGCGATTCCCAGGCCGGCCACCCGCCCGGTCGTCAGCACCGCGGCGAGCGCGTCGGCGAGCGTCGCCGGGTCGGTGCCGCCGGCGGCCGGGATGCTCAGCCCCGGCACGTGCGACGGATCCAGGACGTCCAGGTCGACGTGGAGGTAGAGCGGTCCGTCCGGCAGCACCTCCTGGCTGGCGACCGCCTCGACCGGGACGTGACGTACGGGGGAGTGCGCGAGGTACTCACGTTCCGGTGGATCCAGGTCGCGCGCGTCGGCCAGGACGACGTTCGAGGCACCGAGCGGACGTAGGCCGGTCCGCTCGGCCACCGTCGGATCGCCGTCGCCGATCAGCATCCGCAGCGGCATGCCGCCGAGATAGCCCGACGTCGTGCTCCGCGGCGTGTGCAGGTCGCCGTGGGCGTCGAACCAGACCACGCCGAGCGAGTCGAACCGCCCGCTGCGCTGCAACCCGGCAACCGTGCCGAGCGAGGTGGTGCAGTCGCCGGACAGGACGGCGACCGCGGAGCCCTGCGACGAAGCGTCGGCGACCTGCTGGGCCACCGCTTCGTACAGCACGGCGAGCCGTTCCCAGGGTGCGCCCGCGGCCGGAAGCTCCGGCGCGACAAGGCGCTCGCCCGTGACCGGGAACTCCGACTCCGGCATCCGGTCGAGCAGATGGAACGGCACGACGATCGCGACAGGTTCGGTGCTCACCCAACGGTCATATCACGCACCGGCCCGGGCTCACGTCCGCGACATCCGTTCGAACAGCCGCCGCTGCAGCCACGTCAGCCCGCGGATCAGCCACGCCCCGCCGATGCCGAACAGCACAACGCCCCCAACCAGGCCGTGGAATGCCCACGCGCCTGCGAGCGTCGGCCCGCCCCACGCACCGTCGAGCGCGCCGGACGGAGTCAGCGGATCCGCCAGCACACCGGGAAAGCCGTGGACGCGGATCGGGTACGCCAGGTTGAGCACGATGCCGGCCAGCACGTAGCCGGTCACGACCAGAGTCACCAGGTTCAGCGGAATGCTCGCCACCGCGTGCAGGATCCGCCGCCCCGACGGCACCGGTCCGCCGGCCGAGGCGTCCAGCAACCTCCGTGCCGACCACACCGGAGCGACGAACACACCAGGCAACGCGACGACCGCGTACGCCACGCGCCGCCAGGTCGAGGTCCGGATCGGTGCGGCCAGCACGGTGACCAGAAGCGAAGGCTCCATGACAGCCGAACGTAGGCGGGCGCGCCGGTCCCGTCGTCACTCCTGGAAGCCACTTCGCCCCGGTCTGCGTGGCACCTGAGTATGCCGAGCGTCTGCACGAACAGCGCTTGGAAGGCTCAGGGCCGTCGGGCCTTTGATCCGTTGATCGTCCAGCACAGCAACGAGAAGCCGGGCTTCGGAAGTCTCGACGGAGCGGCAGCCGGCGGCGAACTCCGCAGCGCCCGCGCCACCGTCGTCCGCGAGAACAAGCAGTCCGCCACCATGTTCCGGACCTGGCTGACCGGGACCACCAGAGTGGTCGTTCCAGGGCAGCTGGGCGCACCACCGCATCGTCACACGATGCGGAGCGCGACGGCCTAGACTCCGGGCATGCGGGCGTGGATCGTCGACCGGCCGAAGCGGCTGGAGGCCGTGGAGCTGCCGGTGCCCGAGCCAGGGCCGGGTGAGCTACTGGTGCGCGTGCTGGCGTGCGGCGTGTGCAGGACCGACCTGCACGTACGCGACCACGAGCTGCCGCCGCACAAGCGGCCGGTCGTGCCTGGCCACGAGGTCGTCGGCGAGGTGGTCGCCGCGGGCGCCGGGGTCGCGGACTCGTCGGTCGTCGGCTCGCGGGTGGGGATCGCGTGGCTGCGGCACACCTGCGGCTCGTGCGCGTACTGCCTGCGTGCGCAGGAGAATCTCTGTCCCTCGTCGCAGTACACCGGGTGGGACGCCGACGGCGGGTACGCCGAGTATGCCACCGTGCCGGCCGGCTACGCCTATGCGCTGCCGGACGGCTACTCCGACCTCGAGCTGGCGCCGCTGCTGTGCGCCGGGATCATCGGTTTCCGCGCACTGCGCCGCGCGGACCTGCCGGCCGGCGGCCGGCTCGGCGTCTACGGTTTCGGCGCCTCGGCGCACCTGGCCGCGCAGGTGGCGATCGCCGAAGGCGCGGAGGTGCACGTGCTGACCCGATCGACCGCGGCCCAGGCGCTGGCGCTCGAGCTGGGCGCCGCGTCGGCCGGTGGCGCCTACGACGCGCCACCGGTTCCGCTCGACGCGGCGATCCTGTTCGCACCCGTCGGCACGCTGGTGCCGGTCGCGCTCGAGGCGCTGGACCGCGGTGGGACGTTGAGCATCGCCGGGATCTACCTCTCCGACATCCCGAGCCTGAACTACGACAGGCACCTGTTCCAGGAGCGCACCATCCGCAGCGTCACGGCCAACACGCGCGACGACGGCCGGGCGTTCCTGGCTGCCGCGACCGCGCACGGGCTGCGGCTGGCGGTCACGCCGTACGACCTGAGCCGCGCGGACCAGGCGCTCGACGACCTCGCCGCCGACCGGGTCAACGGCGCCGCGGTGCTGCGACCGTAGAGCCCTTAAGGGATTCCTCCTCCGAAAGCCGGAGCCTTGTTCGGGTAGGCCTGGTGCAGATCTTCCAACGCCAGCAGGCCCGCGGCGTCGAGTGGCCGGCGCCGCGCAAGCTGCTGCGGCGGCGCGGCCGGTGGATGATCGTGTTCGGGTTCCTGCACGGCCTCCTGCTCTTCTACGGCGACATCATCGCGGCGTACGGCGTGCTGGCGGTGATGTTCGCCGGCGCGGTGCGCTGGAAGGACCGCACGCTGGCGTCCGGGCGGTCTCGGCGGTGGGACAGCGCTCGATGAGCTGCTACCTGTCGCAGTCGGTGGTGTGGGCGGTGCTGTCCCGCCGTACCTCTTCGGGCTGGGCTCGCGGATCGGCGTCGCGCTGACGGCGGTGGTCGCCGTGTGCACGTGGCTGTTGACGGTCGGGCTGGCCGAGCTGATGCGGCGGCGCGGGCTCAGAGGTCCGTTCGAGGTGCTGCTGCGTCGCCTGACGTATCGCTCGGCTCGTTAGGTAGCCCGTCCGGTAGCCGGCGGAGCACGAGCAACCCGCCCACGGCGGGGAGCACAGCGATGGCTTTGGTTCGCGGGTCGGCGCCGGGCTGCCGCCAGGTGAGGATGACGACGAGCAGGTACGCGCAACCGTGCGTCGGGCCGGCCAGGGACGAGATCGGCTCCCAGTGCACAGTGGCGAGGTTGATCAGGAGGAGCAGCAGCGTCGCCAGCTCGACGAATGCCACGACGCGAAGCGCTTGCCTGGCAGGGCTCATCGCGGTCAGGCTCCCGTCGTCGAGCCGGGCCGGATGATCATCAGCACGGTGACGACGGCCCAGAGCAGGTTGAACGTGCCGGTGTACATCGCCAGCCGCCCGGCGGCCGCGGGACCGCCGGCGAGCGCGCTGCGCTGGCCGGGCAGCACCAGCAGGCCGAGCACAGCGGCAGCCGCTGTCGTGAGCCCGATCGAGATCAGCAACCACGCGTCTGTGAGCACGCCGAGACTGCTGGCGGTCGCCAGCCCGAACACCGGCACCGCCACGCCGACCGTGGCGTAGACCCGGCAGATCCGGTGCAGGCTACGCGGGATGGTGAGGCTCGAGTCCGCTCGGCGCAGGGCGGCGGGGAACATGCTGGCCGCCACCGCCACCGGGCCGACGGCGAGGATCGCCGCGAGGACATGGATGGAGAGCAGGAGCTTCGTCACGCGCCGACGCTATTCGCCGGCGGGCTCGTTCCGGAACTGGCTGGATTGCCACCTTCCGACGGATTCTCGCCAGCTCGCTCCTATGCTGGTCGCCGTGCACACGGTGGCGGTCCTCGCACTGGACAAGGTGATCCCGTTCGATCTGGCGACGCCGATCGAGGTGTTCAGCCGGGTACGGCTGGCCGACGGCCGGCCCGCTTACCGCGTCGAGGTCTGCGGGCCGAAGCGCAGCATCGACGCCGGCAGGTTCACCCTGCATCCGCCGGCCGGACTGGAGCTGCTCGCCGAGGCCGGCACGATCATCGTTCCTGGGCTTTCCGAACCGCGGGCCACCTCACGTGCGGTGATCGACGCGCTGCGACAGGCCGCCGCCGGCGGTACGCGGATCGCATCGATCTGCTCGGGCGCGTTCACGCTCGCGGCGACCGGTCTGCTGGACGGCCTGTGCGCGACGACACACTGGATGGCGGCCGCCCGCTTGGCCGAGCTGTACCCCAGGATCGACGTCGATCCGAACGTGCTCTACGTCGACAACGGGCAGTTCCTCACCTCCGCCGGCGCCGCGGCCGGCCTGGACCTGTGCCTGCACCTCGTCCGCCGCGACTACGGCGCGACGGTGGCCGCCGCTGCCGCGCGGATGTCGGTGATGCCGCTGGAGCGCGAGGGCGGGCAGGCGCAGTTCATCGTCACCGACCCGCCTCCCACCCCGCGCGGCTCGGTGCTGGAACCCCTCTTGGCCTGGCTCGACGACAACTGTGCGAAGGATCTCAGCCTGGAGGACATCGCCGCGCAGGCCTGCCTCAGCACTCGCACGTTGAATCGCCGCTTCCGCGAGCAGACCGGCAGCACACCGCTACAGTGGTTGTTGCGTGCTCGGATCCGGAGGGCCCAGCAGCTGCTCGAAGCGACCAGCCAGCCCGTCGACCGGATCGCCGCCGAGGTCGGTTTCGGCTCACCGACCGCATTTCGCGAACGGTTCAGGCGCATCGTCGGCACCAGCCCCACCGCGTATCGAGCCGGCTTCCAGAGCGCTGTGCACTGAGCCGGTGTGCCTGGCCGCCGGCATCAGTTGCCGCAAACCCCGATCGGAGAGGTCGAGAATGTCCCGCACGATGACTGAGGTTCGTCCGCCGCGTCCGGACGAGATGGCCGGCTACTACAGAGTGCTGCCGTACGCGAACGGGCTGCCCAGCTGGGAGCCGGCGGACGCCGCGTGGCATGGCGGCCTCGGCCCATGGGCACCGCAGAACCCTCCGGCGACTCTGGCGCAGCTGGAGAAGTGGGCGGAGGCCGACGTCAGGGACGAGTCCTTCCACCCGATCGCGACCTTCGACGACGGCAGGTGTGTCGGCGCGTCGGCCACCATCTCCTTCGACGTGACGGTCCCCGGTGGGCGGACGGTGACGATGGCCGGCGTCACCGCCACCGGCGTGATCGCGACGCATCGGCGACGCGGCTACTTGCGCAGGATGATGCAGGCCATGTTCGACGCCGCCCTGGAGCGGGGCGAACCGCTTGCGATGCTCAGCGCGAGCGAGGGCAGCATCTACGGCCGCTTCGGGTACTCACCGGCGACCTACCGGACTCGGTGGGAACTGGCCCGGCACGAGGCAGTCCTGCGTCCGGTCGAGTCCGAGCCGGGGTCGCTGGAGCTGACCGGTGCCGCGGAGGCGAAGCAGGCGTGGCCCGTGGTCCACGCGGCGGTCCGCCGCGATCGGGTCGGCGAGCTCGCGCCCAGGCCTGGGCACTGGGACCGGCTCTCGGACGACGCGGACGGCACGAACGGGCCGTTGCGGTATCTCGTGTATCGAAACCAGCACGGTGAGGTGGAGGGCGTCGCCAACTTCCGGTTGCCGTGGTCGCCGACCGCCCAAGCGGCCGGGACGCTGGTCGTCGAGGCGCTGGAGGCCAGCCATCCGGTTGCCTACCGCGCGTTGTGGAGTCTGCTCATCGACTTCGATCTCACCAAGACAGTCGTGGCGGCTGGACGTCCTCGGGACGAGCCGCTGCGGTGGATGCTCGCCAACCCGCGGGCGATGCGCGTCACCCGTCAATCGGACAACCTGTGGGCACGGCTTCTCGACGTGCCGGTCGCCCTGACGCAACGCTCGTACGACGTGCCCGGCGAGCTGACGTTCCGCATCGACGATGACCGGATGTGCCCGGCGAACAACGGGACCTGGCTGCTGCGAACGGACGGCGACTCGGTGACCTGCGGTCCCACCGATCAACGGGCGGATGTGACGATCGCCGTGGCGGCGCTGAGCTCGCTCTACCTCGGTGGCATGTCGGCGCGCGACCTGGCGTACGCGGGCCACATCACTCCGCACGCCGAAGGCGCGATCGGGCGGCTGGCCCGGTTGTTCCGCATCGACGCCGAACCACACAACTCGTTCGGATTCTGATCGCCGCGGCGCACCGGATCGCTGGATCGCCGCACGTCGTAAGGAAGATCGCCATGAGGTATGTGCTGACCGGCACGCCCGGCTCGGGCAAGACCGCACTGCTGAGGTACCTGGAGCACGAGGGGTTCCCAGTCGTCGAAGAGGCGGCGACGGCGACGATCGCCCTGCGGCACGCGCTCGGCGAGATCGAGCCGTGGCGTTCACCGTTGTTCGTCGAGGAGATCCTCGCCCTGCAACAGCAGCGCCAACGCACCGCCGGGGCAACCGGGCTCACGCAGTTCTACGACCGCTCGCCGATCTGCACGTACGCGCTCGCGGTCCATCTCGGCTATCCGATCCCCGCCGCGCTGGCGGCCGAGATCGAACGGCTCGAGACGAAGCGGTTCTACGCCCGCGAGGTCTTCTTCGTCCGCAATCTCGGCTACGTCGAGCCGACAGCCGCCCGGCGGATCAGTTTCGAGGACTCGTTGACGTTCGAGCGCACCCACGAGGACGTCTACCGGGAGTTCGGCTACGAGCTCGTCGACGTCCCGCCCGCCGGCCTGCCGGACCGCGCCGCCGTGATCCTGGACCGGATCAACGGCGACGCGGGGCAGACGCGTTAGTCCCAGGACAGCGCGCCGCCGGACTGGTATTCGATCACGCGGGTCTCGAAGAAGTTCTTCTCCTTCTTCAGATCCATCATCTCCGACATCCACGGGAACGGATTCTCGGCGGCCGGGAAGACCGGCTCGAGCCCGAGCTGCGCGCATCGCCGGTTGGTGATGACGTGCATGTACTGCTCGCAGAGCTCGGAGTTGAGCCCGAGGATCCCACGTGGCATGGTGTCGCGGCCGTAGGCGACCTCCAGCTCACACGCCTCGGCCAGCATCGTGCGCACCTCGGCCTGGAACGACTCGCTCCAAAGCTGCGGGTTCTCCAGCTTGATCTGGTTGATCGTGTCGATGCCGAAGTTGAGGTGGATCGACTCGTCGCGCAGGATGTATTGGTACTGCTCGGCGATCCCGACCATCTTGTTGCGCCGCCCGAGCGACAGGATCTGCGCGAAGCCGGTGTAGAACCACATGCCCTCGAAGATGACGTAGAACGCCACCAGGTCACGCAGGAACGCCTGGTCGGCCTCCGGCGTGCCGGTGCGGAACGACGGGTCCTCCAGGTGCTGGGTGTATTCGAGCGCCCACGCCGCCTTGTCGGTGATCGAGGGAACCTCGCGGTACATGTTGAACAGCTCGCCCTCGTCGAGGCCGAGGCTCTCGCAGATGTACTCGAACGTGTGCGTGTGCACGGCTTCCTCGAACGCCTGCCGCAGGAGATACTGCCGGCACTCGGGGTTGGTGAGGTGCCGGTAGACCGCCAGCACGATGTTGTTGGCGACCAGCGACTCCGACGTCGCGAAGAAGCCGAGGTTGCGCTTCAGCATCAGCCGTTCGTCGGCGGTCAGGCCGTCGGGTGACTTCCAGAGCGCGATGTCGGCCTGCATCGAGACCTCGGTCGGCATCCAGTGGTTGTTGCAGCCCGCGAGGTATTTCTCCCAGGCCCAGCGGTATTTCAACGGCAGCAGCTGGTTGACGTCGGCACGGGCGTTGATCATCGCCTTGTCGTCGACGGAAACCCGCGAGGCGTTGCGGTCGATCTCGCCGAGGCCGGTGGTGTCGTTCATGAAAGCTGTCTCCAATCGGCCTTTACTGGCAGGCTTCGCATTCGGGGTCGTCGATCGAGCACACGGCGCCCTCGACGATCTGGGGTTCGGGCGTGGGCTCGGCAGCGACCACCGCCACCGGCGAGACGGCGTTGAGCTTGCCGTCGGTGCCGCGCAGCGTGCTCTTCTCCACGTGCGTCGCCGAGGACGAACGGAGGTAGTAAGTGGTCTTCAAGCCGCTGCGCCACGCCAACCGGTAGAGCTCGTCGAGCTTGCGGCCGCTCGGTGCCGCGACGTAGAGGTTGAGCGACTGCGCCTGGTCGATCCACTTCTGCCGCCGGGAGGCAGCCTGGATGAGCCACGCCGGCTCGACCTCGAACGCCGTGGCGTACAACGCCTTCAGATCGGCGGGAATCCGGTCGATCGGGCCGAGCGCACCGTCGAAGTATTTCAGGTCGCTCACCATCACCTCGTCCCACAGGCCGCGCTGCTTCAGGTCACGCACGAGGTAGGGGTTGATGACGGTGAAGTCACCCGACATGTTGGACTTCACATAAAGGTTGCGGTAGAGCGGCTCGATCGACTGCCCGACGCCACAGATGTTGGAGATCGTGGCCGTCGGCGCGATCGCCATCACGTTGGAGTTGCGCATGCCGGCCGTGAGCACCCGCTCGCGCAGCCCGTCCCAGTCGAGCCGCGTGGTGGTGTCCATCGTGAGGTCACCGCCGCGGGCCGCGCCGACCAGGCTGATCGAGTCGATCGGCAGCACGCCGTTGCTCCAAAGCGATCCCTCGAAGCTGTCGTACGGCCCACGCTCCGCCGCCAGCTCCGACGATGCGGCGATCGCGTGGTAGCTGATCGCCTCCATGCTGGCATCGGCGAACTCGACCGCTGCCTCGGACGACAAGGGGATCCGCAACTTGAACAACGCGTCCTGGAAGCCCATCAGCCCGAGCCCGACCGGCCGGTGCCGCAGGTTGGACCGCCGCGCCTCCGGAATGGTGTAGAAGTTGATGTCGATCACGTTGTCGAGCATCCGCAGCGCGGTGTTGATCGTGCGGCCCAGCTGCTCCTGGTCGAGCCCGTCCGGCCCGACGTGGTTGGCGAGGTTGACCGAACCCAGGTTGCAGACCGCGACTTCCTCGATGTCGGTGTTGAGCGTGATCTCCGTGCACAGGTTGGACGAGTGCACGACACCGATGTGCTGCTGCGGCGACCGCAGGTTGCACGGGTCCTTGAACGTGATCCACGGGTGCCCGGTCTCGAACAGCATCGTCAGCATCCGGCGCCACAACTCGACAGCACGCACGCGCCGGAAGACCCGGATCTCGCCGCGGTCGGCCATCGCCTCGTAGTCGGCGTAGCGCTCGGCGAAGGCCGTGCCGTAGAGGTCGTGCAGGTCGGAGGTCTCGTCGGGCGAGAACAACGTCCACTGCGCGTCGGCCTCGACGCGCTGCAGGAAGAGGTCGGGCACCCAGTTGGCGGTGTTCATGTCGTGGGTGCGCCGCCGGTCGTCGCCGGTGTTCTTGCGCAGGTCGAGGAACTCCTCGACGTCGATGTGCCAGGTCTCGAGGTAGGCGCAGGCGGCACCCTTGCGGCGGCCGCCGTTGTGTGCGAGTCCGGCCACCGTCATATATGACTCGTCACCCTCGACCTCGAGGTCGAACACGGTTGGTGTGAGAGCGAAGTCGTGCACGTCACGGATCCGTGAGAAGACCATCCCGGCGTGTTCAAGCCAGTTGCGTTTGTGGATGGGTTTGGCGCCGACCAGTTCGGCGATGCCGGGAACGGCCGGGACCCGGATGTCGAACGCCTTTGTGAGCCCTCGGAACGTTACCTCGGATCCATCCGACCGATAACCCACATGGCTCGTGTCTCGCTCGCGATACTGCCCAGCGGTCGGTATGCCCAGACGCAGGAGTTGGTAGCGGATGCCCGCCGCCAAGGTCTTCGAGGTGGTGGTGAAGTAGATCTCAACTCCGCGGGACACGCCTCCGTCGGTCTCGAGCAATCCATGGACCAGCGCACGGGTCTGTTCAGGCGGAAGGTGCGCGAGACGACGAGAGATGTGTTTGTTGTGCTCATCGTCGTAGAGGTCGGTGTAGCCGAACGGAAGGGTTGGCTCGTTCGGTCCGGTGATGCGGCCCGTCGCCGGGTCCTTCAGTACGCCTCGCCCGGAGGCCCACCTGATGGTCGCGTAGCTGTCGTCGCGGCTCGCCTCCCAGAAGTGGATGCCGCGATCGGTGAGATAGGCACGGACGAACGACAGGTGAGTGTCACGTTGCGGGTTTCCGCACACGCCCCACTCGAGCCCGTCCTTCGAGAGATGGCCGTCGCCCAGCAAGATCCCGTAGAGCCGCGCGTCCTCGACACTTAGTCCAGGGACCAGGACGACCTCCCTGGGCACGACCTGTGCGATGTAGTCACCCTTGCAGAGCTTCCCGGCCTCCACCCAGTCTGGTCGAACCTTGCTCTTCGCCAGCCATTCGTACGTGCGCTCGCAATCCTGTTCCATGGGAACGCCTTGGATCGCGTAGAACGGATGGCCAGCCGTGACCCTGACCGGCTCGATCGAGTGTTCGACGTTGATCTCGACCATCGGGTCGACTTGCTCGTAGACGAACGTCTGGGTTACCTGGCGGTAGTTCCCGCTGATTCCAAGGACGAGGTCACCGATCTCGACGGCTTGGATCTCTTTGACGCCGTCAGCGGTGTAGACCTGCGTCTCAGGCGCGAAGCACTGATTGACGGCTACGGCAGTGTCGTTGGCGACCTTCAGGAACGGCACGAGACCCTGCGACTTGCCGTTGGTGCCCTTGATGTGGGCGCCCATGCCGCGGACGGGGGTCCAGTCGTTGCCGAGACCACCGGAGTATTTCGCCAGCAGCGCGTTGTTCTTGATGCTCTGGAAGATGCCGTCGAGATCGTCGCTCACGGTGGTGAGGAAGCAGGACGACAGCTGCGGGCGGGTGGTGCCGGCGTTGAACAGCGTCGGCGTGGACGCCATGAAGTCGAACGACGACAGCAGCCGGTAGAACTCGATCGCGCGAGCTTCGCGGTCGCCCTCGCGCATGGCAAGGCCCATCGCCACCCGCATGAAGAACGCCTGCGGCAGCTCGAAGCGAACGCCGTCGGAGTGCAGGAAGTAGCGGTCGTAGAGCGTCTGCAGCCCGAGGAACTGGAACGCGAGATCGCGCTCGGGCAGCAACGCCGCACCGATCCGGTCGAGATCGAACGTGGCGAGCTCCGGGTCGAGCAGCTCGACCTCGATCGCGCGGTGGACGTAAGCCTGGAAGTAGTCGGCGTAGCGCTGCGTCATCTGCTGCTGCGTCGCCTCGTCGGGCGCGCCGGCGAGGAACGTCAACGCCTCCCTGCGCAGCTTGTCGAGCAGCAGCCGGGCCGACAGCAGGCTGTAGTCGGGGTCGGTCTCGACGAACGTGCGCGCGGCCATCACCTGCGCGAGCTCGAGCTCGGCGAGGCTGATGCCGTCGTAGAGGTTGCGCTGGATCTCGGCCAGCACGGTGCCGGCGGCGGCG
Organism: Flindersiella endophytica; assembly: GCF_054779015.1. Lineage (NCBI taxonomy): Bacteria > Bacillati > Actinomycetota > Actinomycetes > Propionibacteriales > Nocardioidaceae > Flindersiella > Flindersiella endophytica. The sequence continues at coordinate 342,415 of NZ_BAAGYY010000013.1, read as the reverse complement.
CCGGCCAGCCCTTCGCAGGCCTCGTCGACGACCCGCCGCAGTCGGGCGGAGTCGAGTGGCGCCAGCTCGCCGCCGGCGCCCTTGACCCGGATCACGGGCTCCTGGACCGGCGCGGCGGACGACTCGGCAGCGGCGCGTTGGCGCTCGCGTTCGCGGGCGTGCTCGTCGCGATAGAGCACATAGGCCCGGGCGACCCTGTGGTGCTCGCCGCGCATCAGCGCGAGCTCGACCTGATCCTGGATGTCTTCGATGTGGAGGGTGCGAGCGTGCCGGGTGAGCGAGCCGGTGACCTGCTCGGTCAGCTCGGCGACGGTCTGATGGATCCGGGCGGAGGTCTCCGCCGAGTCGCCCTCGACGGCCAGGAAGGCCTTGGTCAGGGCGACGGAGATCTTGCTGGGATCGAACGGTGAAGTGGAGCCGTCACGGCGTAGGACGGCATGCTGAGTCCCAGAAAATGACACAGATGATGTGGACACGTGCTCTCTCCTCGCGAGCTCAAGCGTGTGGGACGCACACGGGCGCGTGCGTACCGAGGGCAGGTCTTCGGACTCGCGAGCACACTCGGCCTGGCCTGGCTGAGCCACCTAGTTGCCGTCGCTTCCCAGACGTGCGTCCACATCCAGTGCTCGACCCTCTGCTCTCGTCGCAGCCTCGCGCGCGGCTACGTCGATAGCAGACAGTGACGGCGTTCGTTCTCGCTCACCGCTGCGGGGGCAGTCCCGGAATCCCACCGGGTTCCCTCTTGCCTCGTCCGGCCTGGCAGGCCGGACGAACCATCGGCGAGAAGAGACACTACATCTGGGCACCGACATTCCGATGGACCCCTAGATGGCGTGTCTCTTCAGATGTTTCGGGGTATCCGGGCCGTAATTCGCTTGCACCGGTCGTGGCGAGCTGGTCGGCTATTCGTGGCGACCTGGGAGGAGTACGCAACGTGAGCTTCGTGCGGCTGGCAGGCATCGACAAACGGTTCGGCCGTCGTCCGGTGCTGCGGGAGGTCTTCCTGCGGCTGTCGGCGGGCGACAAGGTGGGTCTGATCGGGAAGAACGGGGCCGGCAAGACCACGGTGCTCAACCTGATCCTCGGCCGCGAGCAGCCGGATGCCGGCACGGTCGACATCACACAGGGCGTCACGATCGGGTACTTCTCGCAGTTCTCCGAGCTGGACGGCCAGGAGACGATCGAGGAGATCCTTTCGGCGTTGTTCGCCGATATCAAGGCGATCGAGGACGAGCTCGACGACGTGGCCCGCGCGCTCGAACGTTCGGCCGACGATGCGCTGCTGCACAGGCAAGCCGCCCTGCTGGAGCGGATGGACGCCGTTGACGGCTGGACGTACCAGAACCGGATCGACACCGTGCTGAGCGAGCTCGGCTTCCACGACGTGCACCGCAAGCTGCCGGTCGCGCAGCTGTCCGGCGGCTGGCGCAACCGCGCCGCGCTGGCCAGGATCCTGCTGCAGCAACCGGACGTCCTGCTGATGGACGAGCCGACCAACTACCTCGACCTCACCGGTCTGCGCTGGCTGGAACAGTGGTTCCAGCAGTTTCGTGGCGCGTTGCTGGTCGTGTCGCACGACCGGCACTTCCTCGACATGGTCGTCAACCGTGTGATCGAGGTCGAGAACTTCCACCTGCAGGAGTACGACGGTGGCTACTCCGAGTACGTCCGCAAGAAGCAGTTGCGGCTGAAGACGCTCGAGCGGCAGTTCGCCCACGAGGAAGAGCTGCTGGTCTACGAGCAGGAGGCGCTCACCGAACGGAAGCTTTCCCGCCGGCTGGCCAACATCAAGAAGAGCGTGACGCCACGCCCGGTCGACCGGATCGTCACCGGCATCTACCAGAACCTCAAAGTGCCGGGCGATCTGTGCTGGGTGGAGGGCATCGGCAAGGGGTACGGCGGCGACCCGCTCTTCGAGGACGTGAGTTTCTCCGTGCATCGCGGCGACAGGATCGCGATCGTCGGGCCCAACGGCTCGGGCAAGACGACGTTGCTCGACGTCCTCACCGGCCAGGAGACACCCGACACCGGCCGGATCGTCTGGAGCAAGGGCGCGAGGTTCGCGTACTACAACCAGGTGCTGGCCGAGCTCGATCCCGACGACACGGTGAGCCACTCGGTGAACGCGCTGCCGCCCGACAGCCTGGCCTATGCCGCTCCGCGCAAGCAGGTCAACCGTTTCCTCGGGCTGTTCCGGTTCTCCGAGATGGACTTGCAGCAGAAGCTCGGCACGCTGTCGGGCGGCCAGCAGGCCAGAGTCGCGCTGGCGCAGTGCCTGCTGTCCGGCGCGTCCGTGATCATCCTGGACGAGCCGACCAACCACCTCGACATCACGAGCACGCAGGTGATGGAGCGTGCGCTGCTGCACTTCCCGGGCGCGGTGATCCTGGTCAGCCACGACCGTTTCTTCATCGAGAGCACGGCGCTGCGGACGCTGGCGTTCGGGCGGGACGGCAAAATCGATCAAACGGGGCTCGGCGCCCAGGGCACACAATGACGTCATGACCGAGACAGCCGACGTGCTCAGCGCCTTCGTCGACCTTCTGGCCGACGTGCTCGACGACCCCTGCGTGACTGGGGCCGAGCTGGCGCGGCGGCTGCACCTGTCGCGCTTCCATGCCGACCGGGTGATCGCCTCCGCCGCCGGTGAGCCGCCGGCCCGGTTGCGGCGCCGGGTGCTGCTCGAACGGGCGGCCTATCGCCTGGCGACGAGCGACCGCACGATCCTCGACGTGGCGGTCGAGGCTGGGTACTCCTCGCACGAGGCGTTCACCCGAGCCTTCGCCCGCGCGTACGGCGAGGCGCCGGTGCAGTGGCGCCGGCATCCCGCGCGGATCGAGCTGGAAGCACCGAACGACGTGCACTTCCACCCACCCGGCGGGTTGCGCCTGCCGGCCCGCCGAAAGGTGACCTCCATGGACCTCGTGGTCAGGATCGTCGAGCACAACGTGTGGCTGATCGACCAGATGCTCTCGCGCGCCGCAGGGTTGAGCGACTCGCAACTCGGTGAGCCGATCTCGCTGTCGGTCGAAGGCGTCGACGACGACCCGACGCTGCGTTCACTGCTGTCCCGCTTGGTCGGTCAGCTCGACATGTGGACGGCGATGATGGCCGGCCAGGCATACGACTTCGCTGTGGAGCAAGGCGAAAGTGTCTCCTCGATGCGGCAGCGGCTGGCCGGGGTCGGGCCGCGGTTCGTGGCCGAGGTGCGCCGGGCCTGCGAGGAGTCGCGGCTGGAGGACATGGTGCTGTGTCCGGGCGCCACGCCGGAGGAGACGGGCGTCTACACCTACGGCGGGATGATCGCGCACGTGATCACCTACGCCGCGCACCGGCGGACGCTGGTGGCCGGCGCCCTGCACGACGCGGGCGTCCGCGATCTCGACGAGGATCCGATCCACTGGATCGCCGAGCCCGCATGAGCGCGCGGCTGCTGGCCGTCAATGTCGTACACGAGGTCGTGCGCGGTCCGTCCCGCTACACAGCGATCGACAAGCGGCCGGTCGACGGGCCGGTCGAGGTCGGTCGGCTCGGACTGGCCGGGGACAAGCAGTGCAGCAAGCAGCACGGGGGAGTGGACAAGGCGCTGTACGCGTTCGCGAGCGAAGACCTGGAGTGGTGGACGGCCGAACTGGGGCGGGAGATCGGACCCGGGCGGTTCGGCGAGAACCTCACGACGAGCGGGCTGGACGTCAACGGCGCTCGGATCGGTGAGCGCTGGCGGATCGGCCGGGACGTGGTGGTCGAGGTGCGGATGCCGTGCGACTCGTGTGCGAACCTGGCGTTCGGGATGGGCATCCCGAAGTTCCACCGGCGGTTCCTGGCGGCCGGCCGGCCGGGAGCGTACCTCGCGGTGGTGTCCGGCGGCAGGATCCGGGCGGGCGACCCGATCCGGGTGGTGTTCCGGCCGGAGAACGGCAGGACGGTGGCCGAGGTGGGCGGCGTCGCCGACGTGGCCGCTCAGTAACGGTCGTCCTGCTGGCCGTAGTAGGGCTGCTGCTGCGGTTGCCGCCCGTACTGCGGCGGCTGTTGGTACTGGCCGGGATACGGCTGCTGCTGGCCTGGATAAGGCTGGGGCTGCGGTGGGTACTGCTGCTGCGGATACTGCGGTTGTCCGTATCCCTGAGCCTGCTGGTAGGGCTGCGGCTGGTACGGCGGCGGGCCCGCCTCGTAGTCGTCGTAGTCCGGGCCGTAGGCCGGGTCCTCCCGCTCGCCGCGGCGGCTCGTCACCGCCGACAGGACGAAGCCGCCGACGATCGCCAGGGCACATGCCACCAGCAGCCAGAGCAGGTCAGCGCGGAGCGAGCCCACGAACGCGTCGCCGAGTGCGAGGATGAACGGCTGCGTCTGCGAGTCGCCGAAGGCCGCGGCCACCGAGGCTCCTGCGAGCGTGAGGACCAGCACTCCGATCAGCGCCGGGATCCCGATGCCGAAGCCCGCCGCGACCAGCGACCGGCCACGACGCGCCGAGACCGCGACCGCCGCCGCCAGCAGTCCGATCGCGACCCAGGGGAGGATCGAGGCCAGCTGCTGGATCTGCTGGATGGTCTCTCGCGCCTGCCCGACGGCCGGGTCGTCGACCAGCACGATCTTGCCCGCCGAGGCCGGCAGCTCGGGAAGGCTTACGTTGTAGGGCTTCAGCTTCTCCTCGACCGGGCCGCGCAGCTCGCCTGCCAGCTGGTTGACGTCGACCGCGACCTGGTTGCCGGTGCCGTTGACCACGGCGTCGCGGGCGGTGACGTTCGCCTGCACCCACAGGTCGGTGGCCTCCGGGGTGTTCATGACGGTCGCGACCTGGGTCTTGACCACGGCCTGCGCCTGTGGCGGGAGCTTCTGGCCGGTCTTGTCCTCGGCGGTCTCCAGCAGGAGATCGGCGAGTGCCGACTGGAGCTCGGGGTTCTTGACCAGCGGCCGGATCGTGTCGGCGTAGTTGTCGGAGTGGATCTGCTGGTCCGCCCACCGCACTGGCACGGCGGCCAGTGCGGTGACACAGCCGAGGAACAACAACAAACCAGAGATCAGACCTCGCAGGCGCATTGGGCTAGCCTGCCAGGTTCACCCCTTGCTTCGTAAGGGCTGAATGTCCCAAGATCGACAAATCCACCGAATCCGCCATCGCCTTGGTTCCGCCGTCGCCGGGATGCAGGTGGTCGCCGCTGTCGTACGCGGGATTCAGGGCCAGCGGATCGCCGGTGTCGGCTGTCGCTTTGTTGAAGTCGACTACGCCGTCGAGGCTGTGGGTCGTACGGATCCATTCGTTCAGCTCGTCGGCGGTCTGCTGGCGTTGCTCGGTCCACAGGAACGAGCCCTTGAACGGGGTCAGCGTGGCGCCGTAGATCTTCAGGCCGTGGGCGTGGGTGCGTCGTGCGACCTCGCGGTAGCCCGCGATCAGCTGCTCTGATGTGGCGTCGAATCCGATGTCGTTGATGCCGATCAGCATGATCACGGCTGTCGCACCGGTCTGGTCGAACACGTCGCGGTCGAGGCGCTTGAGGACCGGAACGCCCCAGTACGCGCCGTCCTCGCGGCGGGCGAGCAGGCGGTTGCCGCCGAGGCCGGCGTTGACGACCGACAGCTTCGGGCCGTGGGGCTGTTCGTTCAGCCGTCGCGCGAGGTAGTCGGGCCAACGGTGGTTGGCGTTTCCGGTCGTCGCGGACGTGTCGGTGATGGAGTCCCCGAGCGCGACGACCGTGCCGCGGGCCTGCGTGGACAGGACGTCGACGCCGTCGGCGAGCAGCCAGCACGGAAGATCGGTGTAGCCGCTGCCGGTGCTCTGCCTCGTCCGGTCGCCGGTGGCGATGAAGTTGCCCTGCGCGGTGAAGGGATGCCCGGTGACGGGACCGGTCGGGCCGGGTGCGTACACGCTGACCAGCAGCGTGCTGAGCGGCTGGACGTCCAGGCGGACGGGATCGCTGAAGCGTTCCTCGCCGGGGCGGAGTGTCGTACTGGTCCGGCCGTGGAACGTCAGGCGGCGAACGGATCCGGGGACGGCCTCGGCGTTCTCGGCCTGGATCGCGACGCCGGCCGAGCCGATCCGCAGCGGAGTGGTGCCGAAGGTGTTGGTGAGCCGCACGCGTACCCGGCTGCCTCCGGCGCTGACGAACAGGACGTTGCGTACGGTCTGGTCGGTGAGGCCGGTCCCGCCTGGACAGGTCGGCATCCAGGGAATCTCCGAGCCGACGACCGGGCTCGCGGACCAGGCGCCGACCCAGCGCGGGTGGGTGCCGCCGGCCGATGCCGGCACCGGTGCGCTGGTCACGGCGAACAGGCCGGCGGCCAGCGCCAGCCCGAGGACAGGCTTACGCCAAAGGGACTTCCGCATCGCGTAGCTCCCTGCTTCCTGTGGTGGAACGGTGGGGGAGTACGCCCGGCCGCAGGTAGGGTAGCGGGATTGCTAGGGTCCGCCAATGGAGTCCGCCGGGCATCGGTCAGTCGCCATCACCGACTACCTCTCCGACCCCGAGCCGGATGCCGTGCTCGGCTTCCTCGCCGAGTGGGTCACCGAAGACGCGGACGCTGCCCGTCACCACGTCGCCGATCACGACACGGGCGAAGGCACGACGCTGGTCGCGCGGCTCGACGGAGTGGTCGTGGGGTTGGTGACGGTGCGCTGGACCTCGCGCAACCCGTCGTTCGCGGAGCAGGGCATTCCCCTCGTACACCAGCTCGCGGTCGCTCCTTCGTTCCGGCGGCTGGGTGTGGCGACAGCGCTCCTGGAGGCGGCCGAACAGCTCGCAGCGGCGCGCGGTCGCAGCCGGGTCGGCATCACCGTCGGCCTGTTCGACGAGTACGGCCCGGCCCAGCGGCTCTACGCCAAACGCGGCTACCTGCCCGACGGGCGTGGCGCGTGCACAGGCCAGGTGCCGCTCCGCCTGGGCGACACGGTCGAGGTCGGCCACGATCTGATCCTGTGGCTCACCAAGGACCTCTGACGCCGGCGCGGATGACGGTGCCTAGACGATCATCGCTTCGAGCGGGCCGCGCAGACGGGCGGCGAGCTCGGCGTCGGCGTGGGCTGTTTCGGCGAGCAGCGCTTGTGCGATGGCGGCGAACGCGCGGCGGAGCGACACGTCGTCCAGGGAGCCGGTCAGGGTCGCGGTCAGCGGGTCGGTGACCTCCCGCGGCAGGGCGTCGACCCCGCGGCCTTCGTGGGATGGGAGGCCGTGGCGCAGGCAGGCCAGGCCGATCACCTGGTTGCGCATGCCGCTCAACATGTACTCCGCCTGCCAGCGCCTGCCACGTGCGATCGAGGAGCGGGCGTGCAGTGCGTAGAGCCAGCCCGTGCCGACCAGTTGGGCGGCAGCAGGAGGCCGCGCCGCTGGGCGTTCGTTCGCGGCGCCGAACAGCAGCCGGAACGTCGGCCCGGTCGCTCCGAAGTCGTCCGGCGGCCAGAACGCCACGTCCACCTGCAGCGTGCTGGCCAGCAGGAAGACCCGGAACACCGTCCTGCCGGACAGCACGTCGAGGTGATGGACGGCGGAGTGCTCCCGGTACATCCGTTCCGTCCACGCCGCGAGCGCCGGCTCGAGGTCGCCGGCGTCGGCGAGGCGGAACGCCAGGTCGATGTCCGACCAGGCGTCCTCGCGGCCGGCCGCCGCGGATCCGGTCAGGGCGGCGGCGGTGATCCGAGGGTCGGTACGGGCGGCGGCGACCAGCGAGTCGCGCAGTTGCTCGCGTTCGGCTGCTGTGAACACGACCGCCGATCCTACGGTCGGCCGGCTCCAGGAGCAGGCGCCGGAACGGTGAGGACCTTCCCGGTACGCGGTCCGGTGACCAGCCGCTGCAGGTTGTCACCGATGCTGTCCGTGGCCCGCCAGTCCGCCGTGAGTACGAACAGTATCTGCCGGTCCGGGCCGCCCAGCATCAGCGCGAACGGGGTGTGGCCGTCCGGCAACTCGATCCGGTCGAGGATCCGGCCGCCTTCGGCGACACGGACACACGCGTTCGCGCCCATGCCGGGCGACGTCCAGATCGCGCCCTCTGCGTCCAGGCAGATGCCGTCCGGACCGATCCCGTCGGCCCAGACCCGGCGGTTGAGCAAGCCGCCGTCCGCGGCGATGTCGAACGCCGTCAGCCGTCCGGCGAACGACTCGGCGATCACCAGCGTCCGGTTGTCGGGCGTGACGACCATGCCGTTCGGGAACTGGATGTCGCCGGCCACCTCGCGTACCTCACCAGTCGGCGTGACGAGCTTGATGTATCCGGGCTTGGGCGTCTCACCGCCGGCGAAGTCGAAGTCGGCGCCGTTGACGTAGATGTTCCCGCGCCCGTCCACGACGATCTCGTTGCCACCGGCCGGGCCGGCGTGGGTGACCATGGTGCCGTCGGGTTCCTGCCGCGACAGCTCGCGGCCGGTCACCAGCATCCGCCCGTCGGGCAGCCAGTCGATCGAGTGTCCCATCGAGGTCGGTCCGGCGGCGACGACCTCGGCCTTGCCGTCCAGGCCGACAGCTACGATTTCCTGAACGATCCAGTTGCAGAACCACAGCCGGCCGTCGTGCCAGCGGGGCGACTCCGGAATGCCGAGCCCACTCAGCAGAACCTCTGGTTTCACGGCACGTTCCTTTCAGGTATCAGCGCTTCTCACCACCTACACGATCGGCATCGCGCCGGATCGACACTTCGAGAGGAACCACATGACTTTCAGGGACTGGAGCGTCTGGCGGGACGGCGTGTTCGGCGATCCGTACCTCGTCTGGCACGACGGGCCCGATTTTCACTACCTGGCGATGACCGCTCACGACGACCTCGACCAGGTCTCGACGATGCTTGCCCTGGGCATCAAGGAGCGGGATCCGCTGGCCGCGCAGTCGATCGCGGCGCTGGCCGGTGCCGGGATCACCATCGACGGTGCCGAGGCGCTGCTGCGGTCCGCCGTTCCGACCGCGGGAGGGACGTTCCTGGTACGCCTGGCCGAGGCGCTGCGTGCCGTGACCGGCGACCAGGCCTGGAGCGGCCCGATCGTCTCGGTGCTGACGTCGTCGCGGGACGCGGACTGGTATCCGCGCCTGGACGCGGCGAGGGCTCTGGCCGGGTTCAGGCCGACGTCCGACCTCGTTCAGGCGCTTGGTCACGGCGTGTGTGACCCGGAGTATCTCGTGCGTTACCACTCGGCGAACACCCTGCTGCGGTACGCCGGACGGGCCGGGCAGATCTCCGACCACAAGGAGCTGTTCGGGCTCATCACGTCCGACAGCGATCGGGACTCGTGGCAGTCGGCGGCGGTGCGGCTGACTGCTGCTGTGGGTTAAGCGGCGGCCGGCTGGTTCGATCGGCGTTCGACACGCTTGGGTTCGTGAGTGGGCGAACCGCAGGCGAGACCGGCCGTCGTTGTCGGGACGAATCCGCTCAAGTCCGCCCAACCCAAGGGGGTCCTAGGGGATTTTGGCCCTGGTAGGCCTTCGGCTGTAACCCCTATGTTGACGGACTGTTGGACTTCGGACCAAGGGGGGCGTTTCTTTCACCGACCCTTTTGGTGGTAGATATGCCCAGCAGTCCGAAACGTCGGGGACGTCACAAGGGCCCGCGGAAGCGATCGCTGGCCCTGACGTTCGCCGTACTGCTTCTCCTTTCCGGTTCGGCAACGGCCGGGGGTACCGGCCTCAGCAACGCCGATCCGGCAGACCTGGCAGGTCAGGACACCGGGACAACGCAGTCCCGACACAACGGCCGGCCAGGTGCACCGGGCGGACGCCCGGGCCAGCTGATCGAGGTGCAGAGCCTCGACGGCCGTGGGAACAACGTGCGGCATCCCGAATGGGGGGCGACCGGCACGCCGTACTCACGGGTGGCCCGACCCAACTACGCCGACGGCATCGCCGAACAGGTCGCCGGGCCGGACACCCGTTACGTGAGCAACCGCCTGTTCAACGACATCGACCAGAACGTCTTCTCCGAACGAGGCGTCACACAGTGGGGCTTCACCTGGGGACAGTTCATCGACCACACGATCGGCCTGCGGCAGGAGTCCACAGAGAAGGCGCCGATCGCGTTCGACAACAACGACCCGCTGGAGAAGTTCACCAACACGCTGGGCGGGATCGCGTTCACCCGTTCGGCCGCGGCTCCTGGCACGGGCGTGACCACGCCGCGCCAGCAGGTCAACACCGTCAACTCCTACGTCGACGCGGAGGCGGTCTACGGCGCGACCGGCCAACGGCTGGAGTGGCTGCGGGAGGGCCCTGTCGACGGTGACCTCAGCAACAACGGCGCGCACCTGTTGCTGCCCGAGAACTACTTGCCGAGAAGGGATTCTCGCGACGACGCGCAGACAGCACCGCAGATGGCGCTCGACGGCCGGCTGCTCGGCCAGCCCGGCCGCGCGACGGTCGCCGGTGACACCCGGGCCAACGAGAACATCGCGCTCACCGCGACGCAGACGTTGTTCGCGCGCGAGCACAACCGGATCGTCGACCTGTTGCCGGACTCGCTGACGGAGGAACAGAAGTTCCAGATCGCTCGCCGGGTCGTGATCGCGGAGCAGCAGTACATCACCTATACGGAGTTCCTGCCGGCGATGGGCGTACAGCTGCCTCGGTATCGCGGGTACAACCCGAACGTCAACGCGAACCTCTCCAACGAGTTCGCGACCGTCGGGTATCGCGGGCACAGCCAGATCCACGGCGAGCTCGAGGCGGAGGCGGATGCCGGCCGTTACTCCGACGACACTGTGGAGGCCCTGGAGAAGCAGGGAGTCGAGGTCGAGACCAGCGAAGACGGCGAAGACGTCGAGCTGACCGTGCCGCTGAACGTCGCGTTCTTCAACCCGGACCTGGTCAACGCGATCGAGCTCGGCCCGCTGCTGCAGGGGATCGGGTCGGAGTCGGAGTACCAGAACGACGAGCAGATCGACAACCAGCTGCGTAGCGTGCTGTTCCAGGTGCCGGTCTCGGGTAACCCCGGCTGCCTGGACGGGCCGAGCCTGCCCGAGTGCTTCCAGGGCGTTGTCGACCTCGGCGCGATCGACGTCGAACGCGGCCGCGACCACGGCATGCCGTCGTACAACGACCTGCGCAGGGCGTACGGGCTCTCACCGAAGCGCTCGTTCACCGCCGTGACGGGCGAGGCGACGGACCGTTTCCCGTCCGACCCGGAGCTGCGGGCCGGCGGCGAGATCGACGACCCGTCCAGCCTGGACAACCTGCTCCTGATGGATGTCAACGGCGAGTCGATCCCGCCGGACAGCGACGAAGCAGCCACGTCGGTGATCCACACGCAGCGACGTACCACGCTTGCCGCCCGCCTGAAGGCGATGTACGGCTCGGTCGACAAGCTGGACGCGTTCGTCGGCATGGTGGCCGAGCGGCATCGCGGCCCCAGCGACCTCGGCGAGCTGCAGCGGGCGATCTGGACGCGGCAGTTCGGTGCCCTGCGGGACGGGGACCGGTTCTACTACGAGAACGACCCTGGGCTGCGGCTGATCCGGTCTCGGTACGGGATCGACTTCCGCAACAACCTCGGCGACGTGATCGCGTCGAACACCGACATTCCGCGCGACGAGCTGGCGCCGGACGTGTTCTTCGTACATGGGGACGAACCGCTGAGCGGGTGCCGGGTGAGCTATCGCGCGGTCAACCAGGCAAACGGCGACTTCCGCGCCACGATCGCGATCACCAACACCAGTAACTACACCGTGGACCGTTGGACGCTGCGATTCACGTACGGGAGTGGCCAGGTGATCAGCACGGTGGAGGGAGCGGAGGTCGTGCAGGGCAGGTTGGTCGCGTTGTCGAACGGCGAGAACAACGGACGCCTGAGACCGGGCCGAACTGTGCGAGTCGGTGTGGTGGCGAGCGCGAAAGGGGGCAATCCACCACCGAAACGGTTCTCGCTCAACATGACGCGCTGCTCACAAGGTTAGGGAGGATCTGTCTCCGGTGCCGGCCACCGTGCCCACGGCAGGGGCCCGGCTGGCACCGGGTACCGGGTACGGGGAATCGTTTTGGGCAGCGATGCTTGAGACCTGTGGATCGGCGTGTGGTCCGGCGGACTGGTTCTCGAGCAGGCCGCCGTTGACACCCCGGACGGCCGGTGCACAACGACCCAACTGTGAGGTTCGTCAACGTCTGGTACCTGCGCGAGGTTGACGGGCCATACTGGTGCGGTGAACCGCTATCTGCTCGACAACCGTCGCCCGGAGGCCGGCGAACGGTTCCTGGCGCTGGCCGAGTTGTTCGACCCGTGGACCTTCCGCCACCTCGACGACCTGGGGCTGGGTGAGGGATGGCGGTGCTGGGAGGTCGGTGCCGGCGGCGTCTCGGTGCCGCGCGGCCTGGCCGAGCGCGTGGGGACCAGCGGCCGGGTGCTGGCCACGGACATCGACGTGTCGTGGGCCGAGCCCGCGGCCGGCGGCGCACTGGAGGTACGCCGGCACGACGTGATCGGCGACCCACCGCCGGCGGAGACGTTCGACCTGGTCCACGCCCGGCTGGTTCTGGTCCACCTGAAGGATCGCGCGGCCGCGATGCGAGTCATGATCGATGCGCTGCGCCCGGGCGGATGGCTGGTGATCGAGGACGGGGACCCAGCCCTGCAGCCACTGGCCTGCCCGGACGAACGCGGCCCCGGCGAAGCGCTGGCCAACCAGCTGCGCAGCCAGATCCGGACGCTGATGGCCGAGCGCGGGGCGGACCTGGCGTACGGTCGCACGCTGCCCCGGCTGCTGCGTGAGTCGGACCTGACCGAGGTTGGTGCGGAGGCCTACTTCCCCATCGCGTCACGAGCGTGCGCGGTCCTGGAGGCGGCCACGGTCCAGCACGTCCGCGACCAGCTCCTGGCCGCGGAACTGGCCACGCCCGAGGAGATCGAGACGCATCTGGCAAACCTCGCGCGCGGCGACCTGGACCTCATGCTCGCACCGATGATCACCGCATGGGGCCGCAAGCCGGCCTGATCCTCCAGACCACCGGCCGCTCGGTACCGAGTCCCGTTCGGTACCGAGTTCCAAGTGGTACCGAGTTCCAAGTGGTACCGAGTGCCTTTTGGGACTGAGTTCCAACTGGTACCGGGTTCCAACTGGTACCGGGTTCCAACTGGTACCGGGTTCCAACTGGTACCGGGTTCCAACTGGTACCGGGTCCCGTTTGGTACCGGGTTCCAACTGGCACCGAGTCCCGTTTGGTACCGGGTTCCAACTGGCACCGAGTCCCGTTTGGGACTGAGTCCCAGTTCGGTGTCAGCGGGAGCCGGCGGCGTCGAGCTTTGCCGAGATGGGTTCGAGGTCGGCGATGAGCTGGTCGAGTTCCCGTGGCGAGAGGCTGTCGTACGCCGGTGCGTCGAGGTCGTCGGTGACCGACTCGATTCGTTCCCTGGTCTCTCGGCCGGCGTCGCTGAGCCAGCCGGTGGCGTCGATCAGGCCGCGGGCGCGCATGCCTTCCACCACCGCCGTCAGCTGTGCTGCCGGCAGATGGTGCACCCTGCCGAACTTCTCCGCCGGTACGCCGTCCGCCAGCGCGCCCAGCACATGCGCCTCCGTCCCGCCGATGCCGGCGGCGGCCAGGGCCACGTTGTGACTGTCCCCGCGGTATTCGCGGAGGAGGGTGGCCGCGTGCCAGAGCCGCGCCACCGGCTCCTCCGGCACCGGCAGCGACCGGAGCCCGGCGAACAGGATCCGTCCCTCCAGAGGAGCTCCGGCCGCCGCCTTGGTGGCGAGGTCGGCCGCCCGCACGAGACCGGGGCTGTCGGCCAGGTCGCCGAGGATACGTCGCAACGCCGCGACGCAGCCGCGCTCGCGGGCGGCCAGTGCCGCCTCGGGCGTGGTGATGTTCCAGACGTGGGGGATGTGGCGGGCGACCTCACCGTCGGCGAAGTTGTAGAAGACCGCGTGGACCACCTCGGCCGGGACCCGGCCCAGCGGGGCGGATCGCGCGGCGAAGTAGCCGTCCCAGTAGTTGCGGAAGCCGAGGGCCATGAGCTCGTCGTCCGGCTCAGGGGAGAAGTACGCGACCATGTGGATCGGATCCACCAGCGCCTTCATCCGGCGGGTAACGGCCTGCGTGGCGGTCAGACTCATGATGGATCCGGTCCCTTCTCGGTGGAGGCGCCGCCTCGCGCGCCGCCTCTCACCCCTGCTACGAACGCCTCCGCATCGGTCCGACACCGTCGCCCAGAAAGTTTTCGAAGAAACCAAAACCGGTTGCCGGCGAACCGCCCCTTGCGGCATCCTGGCCGCCATGACAGCCAGTGGAAAGGGCGTCCTTCGCCCGAGCCGGTGACCGCCGGCCGGCGAGAGGTGGAGCCCACCGAGCGGCCCACGTTCCTCGCACACGCACTCACCCTGTCCGCCCTGCACGGCACCAAACCCTGGCCCGACGGCGGCCACCCGTTGCCCGACGAACAGGTCGGTGGCGACCGGCCGTTGCTGAGCAGCGTCGTCCAGGACGGCATCGAGAGCCACCACTTCACGCCCGAACCCGCGACCGGCGTCCCCGAGCTCTCCGACGAGATAGCCGCAGCCGCCGGAGCCCGCACGCCGGAACGCCTTGCCACGTTGCACGATCAGCTCGCCGCCAGGCGTGCGATGCGCGTTGTCGACGAGTTGCTGGACGAGCTACGCGACCGAGACCTGCCGGCCGCCAACCTCCGCTTGCTGGCCCGCACCCTCTGCGAGACCGGCACCCACCGCGAGGCCGTCAAGCTCGCCATCGCCGTCCTCGGTACCGTCGCCGACGACCGCGACCGTGAGCTGCTGCTGCTCCTCGGCGCGCTCGAGGAGTTCACGCTGTTCGCCGCCGTGGCGCTGCACAACAGCCAGGAAGACCGCCACCGGGCCGTCTTCGAACTCGCCCAGCGCGTCGAGAACTGGGGGCGGATCCACACCGTGGAACGGCTCCGCGGCGCGCCGGACCAGGACATCAAGGCGTGGTTGCTACGCGAGGGCTTCCGCAACGGCATCATGCACGAGTACACCGCCCACCTCGCCGCCACCACCGGCGACCTCTACGACGCCCTGCTGGACGAGCACGTCGACGACGCACTGCTCGACGGCGCCGGCGCGATCCTCGCCGCGCTCGCGACCGGCGGCCCCGCCGAAGGCCTGCGGCACTATCCCGACGGCCTGGCCGCCACCCATCGCTACCTCGACCTGATCGCCGGCGCCGCACCCACCTTGGACCGGCTCGCCGAAATCCAGAGGCTCAACCGACTGCTCGGCGAGCCGAACGAGACCCTCCCGTGGCAGGAACCAGAACGTCACGCCGTCGCAGCCAGGCTCGACGCCCTGCTGGCGCGAACGATCTGGCGTCAGGTCGCACGCGACGGCCTCGCCAACCCCGTCGGCCCGTACGGCTTCGACCAGGCCCTGTCCTGCGCGAGCGACCTCGGCATCCCGATCCACGACGCCGCGATCGCCCAGCTGGAGAGCCATCCGTTCAACGCCTACGTCTGGCAGACGTTGTTCGGCGCCACGCCTGCCGAACAGGTCCAGGAGCTCGTCCGATTCGGCAAGGAGTACGAGGCCGACCGCGCACTCGCAGCGGTCGTCTGGCAGCTGCGGGACTTCCCCGGCGTGGGCTTGCGGCTGATCAAGACCGCTCTGCGAAACCGCACACCGCGAGCGCGCTGGTCCGCCGTCCGAACCCTGACAGCCTGGCCGGAAGGAACGCTGGACGCCACGGCCATCGGCGAGATCCGGCACGTGCTGCGACACGAACCCGACGAGGAGCTCGTGGGGGAGGCGGCTGAGAGACTGGCCGGATGGCACTCAGCGGGTTCGGCGTAACGGAGTTCCAGCTCGTCCTGTTGCGGCGCATGCAGGACTACCAGCCCGAGCTGGTCGAGGCCGCCCGCGCGCAGCTGGGCGTGACGCGCACCGAACAACGGGACGCCAACGCCCACTGGCAGCGGCTGGTCCGCTCGCGCAACGCGCCCGGCGGTCTCCGTCGCTTCCGGCTCGTCCTCGGCGAGCCGGAAGGGCGGTCCACCGTCCACATCGGCGACATGCCGTGCCTGATACACCAGTGGCGGTTTCCGTTGTGGCCGGACCTGCGCTGGGAGGTGCTCACCGGCCCCGACAACCGGGAGATCCACAGCTGGCTGGTCCGCGCACCGGGCGAGCCCGTTCCGCCGCTGCCGACGTCGGGCCGGCTCGAGCCGTGGTCGTGCGTGGTGAGCGACGTCGAGCAGACCTACGCTTCCGTACGCCATCACGAAGGCTCGGCACCGAGCCGGTGGACCGTCGAGTTCGAGGCGAACGACGGCAAGGTGTGGCTGGCCCGGTTCGTCCACGGCCTGGTCCAAGCCGTCGACGATCCGCCGCCGATGACAGCTCGATGACCGGTCGCTAGCCGAGGAACGTCGAGACCAGGCGCTCACAGCGCACCGGGTCCTCCGTGAGGCCGACCTCGAGTCCCCACAGCCAGTAGTCCGCGGCGCGAACCACAACCCACGCCCGGCCGCGCTCGAGGTCGAGGTCGCCCGTGGCGACCAGGACAGCCAGCAGCCGCCGTACGCCCATGGGCCCTGCCGCCTCGTCCAGCCGGGTCCACATCAGCTCGGCCAGCGACAGCTCCGGATCTCCGGTCGCGGCCTTGGGGTCGATCGCGAGCCACGGTTGTCGCCGGCCCGCGAGCACGTTGTCGTAGTGCAGGTCGGCGTGTACCAGCACGTCCGAGGCGGCCTCTGTCAGCTCGAGGCCATGACCAACGATCCGGTCGACCCACGCAACGGGGATCGGCCCGCCCAGCGCCTGGTTGCGCGACCGGACCGACGCCGCCGTCGCCGCCGCGATCGAGCCGGACTGCCGAAACCCCGAGGGTGCCGGGATCGCGAGTTGCCGGATCAGCCCACCCGCGATCTCCGCGGCCGGGAGCAGGTCCAGATGCCGCAGCCGGTACGAGGAGTCGAGCCGCTCCAGCAGCAACGCGCCCAGCGACGGGTCGGACTCGAGCACCAGCGCGGTCCCGTTCCCACTCCACGCCCGCAGCGCGAGCGCCTCATCGGCGGTCGTCTCGTCCTGCCAGGCGACCTTCAGCACGCACGGCTCACCGCCCGCGCGGACGGCCGGCAGCACCAGCCCGAGCGCGCCGTGCATCGCCGGCTCCGGCGTCAGCGAGAGCTGCCACCGCGCGCACAACGAACCCACCAGCGACGGCAGCTCGTCGAGCCAGCGATGGCCGGCCGAGCCGGTGACCCGGGTCAGCTCCTCGACGAAGGACGGCGGTACGACGATCATCGCCGCCGGACTCTACCGGCCGCGCCGCGGGAATCACCATGCGCTTTTCGCTGGTTGTACCTGTTATGTCGCCGGACAGTGTTTACCCGTCCCCCGCGGGCTTCGCCCGCACGGGCCCTCCCCACGCCTTCACCGCCAGCAGGTTGTCGGCCGTGCTCGCGCAGGTACGCGGGGCGATCGGTAGCCGCGTCAAGGACGACCTGGCCATCATGACGCTCGAAGACGCTCTGATCGCACTTGGTGAGAACGGCATCACCGAGCTGGGCCAGCGCGATGTGCCGCTCGAGCAGGTGGTCGGGACCGCCGGACGGTGCGCCGACTTCGACCGGCGCTTCCGCCCGCTGAACGCCCAGTCGCGCGACCGCTGGCAGCGCATCGCGAGCGTGTCGGCGAGCGGCATCGACCTGCCACCGGTCGACCTCGTCGTGCTCGGCGAGATGTACTTCGTGCGCGACGGCCACCACCGCGTCTCGGTCGCACGTGCGCTCGGCCGCCCGACGATCACCGCGCGAGTGCGGCGGATCTGCACGATCGCGTACGGCATGGGCTGCCTGCTGCTGAAGCACCTGCCGGCCAAGGCGGCCGAGCGCCTGTTCCTGGAGCGCGTCCCGTTGCCCGACGACGTACGCACCGACCTGTGGCTCGACGACCCGGCGGAGTGGATGCGCCTGGCCGACGCGGCCGAGGCGTGGGCGTTCCGCAACATCCTGGCCGGCCGCGAAGTGAAGGACCGCGACGAGCTCGCCGACTCGTGGTGGCGGGAAGAGGTCGTGCCGACCATCGAACGCATGCGGGACGACGGCAAGGGCCATGACCTGCGTGACGTGCAGGCCTACGTCACCGCGCTGGCGAGCAGGGACCGGCTGGTCGAACCGTTTCGGACACCGATGTAACCCCTAGGTTCGTTGGCCGGTCATGACCATCGTGCAGACGCATCCATGGGTGGAACGAGGGCAGCACGAGGTGCGGTTCGGCCTGCTGTCCACTTCATACGGCGACTGGCAACACTTCCGCGACTACGCCCAGCAGGCCGAGGCGCTGGGCTTCGACTCGATCTGGGTCTACGACCATCCGCTCAGCTTCGGCTCGGCCGACTGCTGGATCGCACTGTCGGAGCTGGCGAGAGCGACCTCGACGGTACGGCTCGGCTCGTCGGTGAGCTGCGCGATGTACCGGCATCCGGCCGTGCTGGCGAGGATGGCGGCCGACATCGACCAGCTCAGCGGCGGCAGGCTCGTGCTGGGCCTCGGCATCGGAGACGATCCGGCGGAGTTCGCCCAGCTCGGAATCCCGTTCGGACCGGCGCGCGACCGGCAGCGAGTGCTGGAGGAGCAGGTACGGGAGATCCGCCGCCTGTGGGACGGCGCGATGCGGGGCGGGCCGGCGCAGCAGCCACACGTTCCGATCCTGATCGCCGGTGGCGGCGAGCAGGTGACGCTGCGGCAGGTCGCCGACCACGCCGACGCCTGCAACTTCGGGCCGTTGTCCTGGACCGGCGGCGCCTGCACGGATGCCGACGTGGCACGGAAGTACGACGCGCTGCGCAAGCACTGTGCCGCCGCCGGCCGACCGTACGATCGTCGACGAGAGCCGCGCCGCCGCGGAGGCGACCCGGGCGGAGATGGCGACAGGGGTCGAGGAGTTTCGCTCCCAGTTCTTCGCCGGCACGGTGGGCGATGCGATCGCGCACTATCAGGCGCTGGTGGATCTCGGGGTGCGGTACTTCATCGCGTTCGTGCCGCCTGAGGCCCGGGAAACGCCCCGTCTGCTGGCCGAAGCGGTGATCCCGGCGTTGCGGGTGCCGGAGGGTTGATTCCGCGCCGCCGGATCTTGTGCCAGCGCAGGGGAGTGCCGACGATCGCGGTGACGACCGACTGGATGGTCACGAGGTACAGGAGCTGCCGGTACACGAACTGCTGGAGCGGGAGCCACCACACCGCGCGCATCGGCTCCCGGTCCAGCCGGAGGGCCACCGCGCCCGCGAACACCTGCAGCGCCGCGAAACCCGCCCACACCGCCATCACATAGGCCGCCGATCCGAACAACAGGCCGTAGACCGCGAACAGGTCGACGGCCGGCGCCAGCAACGGCAGCAGCACCTGGAACAACGTGAGGTACGTCAGCCCTCGCCGCCCCAGCCGGCCGCCGGAACGGCCCCGCGCGAAGACCGCCCGCCGGTGTTTCCACATCGCCTGCAACGTGCCGTAGCACCAGCGGTATCGCTGCCGCCACAGCTGCCGAAGGGAGCTCGGCACCTCCGTCCAGGCCCGTGCGGTCTCCTCGTAGACCACGCGCCACCCGGCCCGGGCCAGCGCCATCGTGAGGTCGGTGTCCTCGGCGAGCGTGTCGGAGCTGACTCCGCCGACCGAGCGCAGCGCCGACATCCGGAACGCGCCGATCGCGCCCGGCACCGTCGGCATGCACTGCAGCACGTCGAACATCCGCCGGTCGAGGTTGAACCCGATGACGTACTCGATGTGCTGCCAGCGCCCCAGCAGCCCACGGCCGTTGGCGACCTTGGTGTTGCCGGACACAGCGCCGACGCGGGAGTCCGCGAACGGTTTGACCAGCTGCCCCAGCGTGCCGGGTTCGAAGACCGTGTCACCGTCGAGCATGACCACGACTTCGTACCGGGCGTACGACAGGCCGGTCTGCAGCGCCGCCGCCTTGCCGGCGTTGTCCTGCCGGATCAGGCGGACGTTGGGCAGGCGGAGACTGGCCACGATCGTCGCCGTGTCGTCGGTCGAGCCGTCGTCGACCACGATGATCTGAACGTCGCCGGGATAGTCGGTGTAGACGAGTGAGTGCAGGGTGCTCGCGATGCCGGCGCGCTCGTTGAACGCCGGAACGATCACGGTGATCGGTGGGAAGTACGGAAGCTGTGGTCGCCGCGGAGCACGGAACGCGTGCCAGCGTGCGAGTACGAGGACCAGGAACAGGCGCAGCAGGCTGAGCACCGCCGCCACAGCGAGGGCGATCAGCAGCAGTTGCGTCGTGTGGTTGGCCGCCTGCTGGATCAGCAGCAGTGCCTTGCCGGAGGTCCGCTCCAGCGGACCCACCGGCTCCGACATGCCGGTCAGCCCCACGCCGGCCGGGACGCTGGTGAAGCGGTAGCCCTTCGCCGACAACGTGGTCAGCAGCCTGTCGACCGCCGCGACGGTCGGCGCCCGGTCGCCACCGCCGTCGTGCATGAGGACGACGGCGCCCTTGCCCGCCGCGGGCGTCGAGGCGCGGACGATCTCGCCGGCCGTACGTCCGGACCAGTCCTTGCTGTCGTGGTCGGACAGCACCACGACGTAACCGTCCCGGGCGGCATCCGCCGCGGCCCGGAACTCCTGTCCGACCAGGGCATCCGGCTCCGAGGAGTACGGCGGCCGCAACAACCTGCTGTGCGTGCCGACCGCGCCGGCGAGCACCTTCTGGCTCAGGGCGAGCTCGAGCGCACGTCGCGGCGGCGGCGCTGTGCCGAGATCGACGTGGGTGTAGGTGTGGACGCCGACGGCATGCCCCTCGGCCACGATCCGCCGGAGCAGCTCCGGGTGCTCGGCGGCTCGCGAGCCGATCACGAAGAACGTCGCGTGCGCGTTGTGGCGGCGCAGCACGTCGAGGATCCGTGGCGTCCAGCGTGGGTCCGGACCGTCGTCGAACGTGAGCGCGATCGTCTTCGCGGGCATCGGAAGGCTGCTGGGCTTGCCTTGCGACAGGTTGAGCACGGGTGCGGCACCGGCCAGCGGCGAAGCTTCGCCGGTCGCCGAGGCAGGCGACTCAGTGGTGGCGGAGAAGTCACCCGCGGCATATCCCTGGATGAGCAGGGCACCACACAACGTGAGAAGGAGCAGGCTGACCAGGACCCAGTGCGCGCGCGGCTCGCGTTGCCGCCGATGAACTGCCATGTTCGGTGGGAACCGTCCGGATCAGGAGAGCTTTTGTGGCTTGCCGGGATTGTCGGGCTTGCGAGTTTGACCCGGCGGGGTCCGGCGCGGCTCACCGCTTCGAGTGACGGTGGGCGTCGGTGACGGAGTCGCCGTGGGTGGCCGGCTCGGCCCGGGCGTAGTCGTCGGTCCGGTTCCCGGACTCGGCGAGCTGGTTGGCGTTCCGGCATGTCTGGTTGGTGACGGTTCCGTCCGGTTCGACCCGGGTGATCGGCTGGGATCGCCTTGTCGCGTAGGGCTCTTGGTCGAACCCGGTGTGTTGGCGAGCCAGGGGAGACTGCCGAGGTCGGGACTGGCGAAGACGCTGATCCCGACGACCACCAGCACACCGGCGAGCCCTAGACCAACCGCGATCGCAGCCCGACGTAGCTGCCTCTGCCTGCGCCCCGATATATCAACGAACACCTGCTCTTGTGACACAGCGGATCAGTGTAGGGCGGATCGCACCGTTTCGCTCGTTCTCGTTCACCAGAGGCTGGACTTGGTGAGCCGGCGCGCCGCGCTGTTGGCGAACACCAGCAGGATCAGCCCGACGACGGAGTTGAACAGACCGATCGCCGCGGCGTAGGAGAACTGCGGAACGGCCGAGGCCAGACCGACCTTGTAGACGTAGGTCGAGATGACCTCCGACGTGCCGAGGTTCAGCGGGTTCTGCATCAGGAAGACCTTCTCGAACCCGACCGTGAGGATCGTGCCGATGTTCAGCACCATCAGGATCGTCGCCACCGGAAGGATCGCCGGCAGGTCGATGTGCCACATCCGCTGCAGCTTCGAGGCACCGTCGACGATCGCGGCCTCGTGGAGCTCGGGATCGACGCCGGCCAGCGCCGCGAGGTAGATGATCGCCGAGAAGCCCAGGCTCTGCCACGCACCCGACCAGACGTAGATGTGCCGGAAGAACTCCGGCTCGCCCATGAAGTTGACCGGATCCAGCCCGAACAGCGCCAGCAGCTGGTTGAACAGGCCGATCCGCGGGTCGAGCAGCAGGAACAGCATGCCGACCACGACGACGGTCGAGATGAAGTGCGGCGCGTAAGTGATCATCTGCACCGAACGCTTGAACCACCTGCGCCGCAACGTGTTCAGCGCCAGTGCCAGCACGATCGGCAACGGGAACGTCGCGACCAGTTCGTAGGTGTGCAGGATGATCGTGTTGCGGATCACCGGCCAGAAGAGGTAGGAGTCCATGAACCGCTGGAAGTGCTCGAAGCCGACCCACGGGCTGCCGGCGATGCCGTCGACCACGTTGTAGTTGCGGAACGCGATCTGCACGCCGTACATCGGCCAGTACATGAACACCAGGGTGAACACGACCGGCGGGATCAGCATGACGTACAGCTGCCAGTTGTTCCTGATCTGCCGGGCGATCGCGGTCCGGCGGTCGCCGAGCGACGGCTTGCCGGCCGCGGCAGTGCCCCCGGCGTCAGGGGCGCCCTTGCTGCCGGGACGGCGGAGAAGCGTAACCATATTGTTCACGTCCTGCCCTATCCCTTCAGCGAACCGATCATGATGCCCTTGACGAAGTGTTTCTGCACGAATGGGTACGCCAGCAACGGCGGCACCATCGCGATCACGATCAGGCAGTACTTCAACAGGTCGCGAAGCTCCTGCCTGCGTAGCATTTCGGCCGCGTCCATCTGGGTCGGGTCGATGGTGTTCTGGATCAGGATCTCCCTCAGCACCAGCTGGAGCGGGAACAGCGACTCGTTGGTCAGGTAGATCAGCGCGTTGAAGAACTGGTTCCACTGCCCGACGGCGACGAACAGCAGGTTGACCGCGATGATCGGTTTCGACAGCGGCAGCACGATCCGCCAGAAGAACTGGAAGTCGCTGCAGCCGTCGATCCTCGCCGCCTCGAGCAGCTCGTTCGGAATCGTCACCTGGTAGTACGTCCTGGTGATGATCATGTTCCAGACACCCATCGCACCCGGCAGCACGATCGCCCACCGTGTGTTCAGCAGCCCGAGGTCGTGCACGACCAGGTACGTCGGAATGAGCCCACCGCTGAACAGCATCGTGAACGTGAAGAAGAACATCAGCCCGTTCCGCCCGAACAGGTCGCGCCTGGACAGCGGGTACGCCGCCAGCAGCGTGAGCGCCAGCGCGATCAGGCTGCCGACGACGGCGTACCAGACCGAGTTCAGGAATCCCTGGACGATCGAGTGGTACTCCACCACCGCGCGGTAACCGCTGAGGTTGATGTCAACCGGCCACAGCCACACCCGGCCCGAAGAGACCGCCAGAGGGTCGCTGACCGAGGCACTGACGATGTAGATGAGCGGATACAACACCGCAAGCGTGAACAGGCCCAGAACGACGTAGTTGACGACGTTGAAGACCTTGTCCTGTCTCGTGTCGTGAATCGTTGTGATCGACATGGACCACTCCTTGCTCTGTCAACATCCTCTTGCAGCGACCCCCGCAAATTCCCTACCAGGCCCTTACTTGTACTTGGCGTCGTAGGCGTCCTGGTAGGCCTTGAGGTAGTTCGCCAGCCCCATCTGGTCGATGGCGTCGGTGTACTTCTTCCATGCGGCGTCGTCGTTGATGTCGAGCTTGCCGATCGTGAAGTTCGCGAAGTGTGTGTTCACGTGGTTCTCGATCGTGATGGCCAGCTCGCCGGTCAGCGCCGCCTGGTCCTCGGTCATGTAGAGCGGCGGAAGCTTCTGCTCCTTCGCCTCCTTGAGAGCCTCGTACTTCTTCGACTCCTCGTACAGCGCCTTCTCGAACGTCGGTGCCTTCGGGTCGACGACCTCGCCGAGCCGGAAGTCGTTGGAGCGGTAGTTGACGCCCTGCTGGTTCCACCACAGGCCGTTGTCCGGCGGCCAGGTGCCGAGCGTCGTCCACAGCGCCTGCTTGCCGTTGATGCCGACCTCGCCTTGCTTGGCGTAGCGCCAGCCCTTGCCCTTCTCGCCGCTGTAGGCCGTCAGCTGCGCTTCCAGCTCGTACTGCCCGTCGGCCCACATCACCGCGACGGCCGGGTTCTTGCATGCCTTGGTGACGATGAACTTGCCGTTGTCGAAGCCTGTGTAGTAACCCCACTCGGCGACGGGCTTGCCGTTGGGTCCCTTCAGTGTGGGAACCGTGACGTAGCCACGCCACTGGGCGTTGGGATCGTCGTCGTCGATGGTGAGGAAGCTGCCCCAGTAGTACGAGCGCGCGACACCGAGGATGCGGTCGCCCTTCTTGTCGCCGATCCGCTTCAGCTGCTCGTTGGTCTGGGTGAAGACCTCCTTGGCGATGAGCCCCTTCTTGTACAGGCCGTTGAGGTACTGCAGGCACTCGCGCCAGCCGGGCTTGTTGACCGCGATGTCGACCTTGCCGTTGTCGAGATACAGCCATGGGTTGCCCGGGTTGTACTGGAACGATCCCACGAAGTACGTGTCGATCGAGTTCTCCGAGTCGCCCATCAGTGGCAGCTCGTCGGCCTTGCCGTTGCCGTTGGGGTCCTTGGTCTTGAACGCCTCGAGGACGGCCTCGAACTCGTCGGTCGTCTCCGGCACCTTCAGCCCGAGCTTGTCCAGCCAGGGCTTGTAGATCCACGTACGCTGCGGTCCGGCCTTGCAGTGGAAGCAGTCGTTGAGGTACGGCATCGAGTAGATCTTGCCGTCGTTGTCGGTGATGATGTCCTTCATCTGCGGATAGTCCTTGAACATCCGCTTGGTCTCGACGGCGTAACCGTCGATCAGGTCGTTCAGCGCGACGAACAGCCCTTGCTGGCCGTACAGCATCTGCTGCGCAGGCGTGAAGTTGAAGTTCATGAAGACGTCGGGGATGTCGCCCGACGACAGCATGGCGTTCACCTTGGTCATCTGCTCCGGGCTGCCGATGTCACCCGCGATGGCCTGGTACTGGACCTTGACGCCGGTCCGCTCCTCGTACCACTTGGAGAACCAGTTCTTGTTCCAGTCGCCCACCAGTGGGTCCTGCGGAACGGCGACCTTCAGCGTGACCTGCTTGCCCTTGACGACGATCGGGCCCTTCTTGGACGCGATCGGTCCCACGTAACCGTCGGCGTAGGGGATGCCCTTGATCGGTGTGGTCTTCGGGCCGCCCTTCACGGCGGCGGCGTCCGAGGCACCGGACTCAGCGTCGCCGGATCCGCCACCACTGCTGCAAGCGGCGAGGGCGGAGGGCACGGCGGCCGCCAGTCCAAGGCCAAGCGTGCCGGTGACGAAGCCGCGTCGCGTGAACCGTGGGCCGGGGCCGTCGGGGAGTTCTCCCTGTGCGTCACGATCCGGTCCGTGCTGTGGTGCCATGACGATCTCCTCTCTGAGGGCACGGATGTGCGCCTGCCGACGCGGCGGGTGTTGCTCAGGTGTTACCGGCCGGCTAGGGCCCAGGATCGTATAGGAAACAGGAATTGCACAAGGGGTCTCGTGTCCGGAACCGGCGGGCTTCCGGATCGTTACAATCCGGGCGCCCGCCGTCCGGGCGATTTCGGCCGGATTTCGGCGTCCTGTCCCGCCTTCCGGACCTGCTGCTTACTTGTATTTGGCGTCGTAGGCCTGCTGGTAGGTCTGTAGGTAATTTGCGAGACCCATCTGCTCGATGGTGTCGGTGTACGACTTCCAGTCGGCTTCCTTGTTCGGGTCGAGGTCGCCGGTCACGAACTTCGTGAGCGACTGCTTCACGTGGTTGGCCAACGTGGCCTCGAGCTCGCTGCTGGAACCGGCCTGCTCCTCGGTCATGTACAGCGGAGGCAGCTGCAGCTCCTTCGGCTGGCGGTGCGGGTAGTACGCCTGTGCGGTCTCCTCGTACAGCGGCTTCTCGAACGTCGGGTTCTTCGGGTCGACCCGTTCCGCCAGCCGGAAGTCGTTGGAGCGGTAGGAGATGCCGAACTGGTTCCAGCTGAGCCCTTCGGTCTTGCCGTCGGCGCGGGTGAGACTGGACCACAACGCCTGCTTGCCGTTGATGCCCTTCTCGCCGGGCTCGGCCCAGCGCCAGTTCTCGTCCTTCGGGCCGGAGTAGGCGCGCAGGATCGTTTCGAGCTCGTACTGCCCGTCGCCCCACATCAGCGCGACCGCGGGGTTCTTGCAGGCCTTGGTGATGACGAAGTTGCCGGCCGTCGTAGCGCCGTAGTAGTCCCAGCTCGCGAACTGGGCGGATCCCCTGAGCGGCGGGGCGGCTACGTAGTCCTTCCATCGCTTGCCGACGGCGGTCTTGTCGTCGATCGTGGTGAACACGAACCACGTACCGCCCTTGGCCGCGCCGAGCGTGACGGCGCTGGCGTTGGTGCCGATCCTGGTGAACTGCTCGGCGGACTGGGTGAAGGACTCCTTGGGGATCAGGCCCTTCTTGTACAGGCGGTTCAGGAAGATCAGGCCCTGCCGCCAACCGTCCTTGTCGAACACCACGTCGACCTTCTTGTTGTCGACGACGACCCACGGCTCGCCGGGGTTGTAGAGGAAGGCGTTCATGAAGTACGAGTCGAGTGCCGAGCCGGGGTCGCCCGGATCGTTGTAGGTCATCAGCGGGATCTCGTCGGCCTTGCCGTTGCCGTTCGGATCCTTGGTCTTGAACGCATCGAGGACCTTCTCGAAGTCCTCAGGTGTCTCGGGCATCGCGAGGCCGAGCTTGTCGAGCCAGGCCTGGTTGATCCAGAGCCGGTTGTTCCACGCGTTGCAGTGGAAGCAGTCGTTGTAGTTCGGCAGCGAGTAGATCTTGCCGTCGTTCGCGGTGACCGCGGCCTTGGCGTCGGGGTGGTTCTTGAAGACGCGCCTGGTCTCGACGCCGTACTGCTCGATGAGGTCGTTCAGCGGGATGATCAGGCCCTGCTGGCCGTACAGGCCGAGCTGGGCCTCGGTGAAGTCCATCCGCAGGAAGACGTCGGGCACGTCGCCGGACGCGATCATCGCGTTGACCTTGGTCATCGACTCCTCGGCGGGGATGACCTGGTACTCCACGTGGACGCCGGTCTGCTTCTCGTACCACTTGCTGAACTCGTTGCTCTTCCAGTCGCCGACGCCGGGGTCCGAGAGCACGGCGACCTTCAGCTTGACCTGCTTGCCGCCGACGACGATCGGGCCCTTCTTGGCCGCGACCGGCCCGACGTAGCCGTCGGGGTAGGGGATGCCGCTGACCGGCGTGGTCTTCGGCCCACCCTTGACGGCCGCGTCGTCGGCGACCGGCTTGTCGCCGGGCTTGTCATCGTTGCCACAGGCGGCGAGCGCGGATCCGGCGGCAGCCGCCAAGCCGACACCGAAGACGCCCTGGACGAACCCGCGCCGTGACACGCCGCCGCGGCTGACCGGGGGCGAGCTGTACGCGTTGTCGTCGTCGGGCTGCTTCTGCATGGACACCATAGGAGGCCTTTCAAGATCAACAGTGCCGCGCCACACCGCACCTGCGGCGGGGGTCGTGTGATCAGAAGTGTCCTATAGGAAATACGAATTCATAACAAAGTTTACTGGCCAAATTAGGACAGATTCTGCAAATTGCCGCATGACGAAGGGTGCAACGTGGCAGTAACGCGCGGGACTATTCGGCATCGCGGATAGCCGGTGGTGGAGGCGCCGAGCGTCGCCACTCGGCCGCCAGGCCTGCTGCTGCACCGGCGGTTCGCGGGGTGTCAGCGGTACCAGACGTCGTACGGGTGGCGGCCGGGGCGGAAACCGTATGTCTCCACCATTGCGGCGGCTGCGAGGATGCCGTCGGCGAGGACGGCAGGCTCGTGGGCGTCGCTGCCGAAGGTGACGGCTTCGCCGCCTTCCTCTGCCCACCAAGCCACGATCGTCGGGTCGAGGGGGAGGCGGGTGTTGACTTCCAGCGCGCGGCCGCTGTCTGCCAGCGCCCGCAGCACCACGCGAAACTCCTCCTCGAACGCCGCCGGCGAGAACGGGCCGTCGGAGGCGGCAGGCCAGGGGCGCACCGCGTAGTCGATGTGGGCCAGCACCGAGAAGACGTCGGAGCCGAGGACCAGCCGGTGGATCTCCTCCAGGTATGAGCGCATCACCTCGGCGGCCGGCAGCTGCGGGAACGCGTCCATCGGCTCGAAGTAGCCGTCGCCGATTCGCAGCGCGTGCAGCGAGCCGAGCACTCGGTCGAACTGGCCGGCTGACAGCAGCTTCGCCGCGGTCTCGGCGTGCCAGTGCGCCTCGCCGAGTTCCATGCCGCTGATGATCCGGAGCGACGGGAACAGCGAGCGGCACCGCTCGACGCACTCCAGGTAGCCCTCGATGTCGATCGGCGGGGGAGTGAACGTGCCGTCGTCGGCGATCAGGTGGGGATACTCGGCGCCGAAGGGGCTGCCATCCGGAACGCTCAGCCGCGTGTGGTCGACGTGCTCGGTGAACGCGACGGCCGGCAGGTCCAGCTCGACAGCCCGGGCACACGTGCGCTCCATCGAGCCGGCATCGGTGTCCCAGGACCATTCGGTGTGTACGTGGCTGTCCGCGGGTTGAATCGTCACTGCTTCGACGCTACCGCCTGCCGCACCAGCCCACGCCGTGCTCAGCCGGCGCCGCCGCCGGCGCGACCGGATGCCGCCAAGCTCGGCCTGGCGGCATCCGGTCACTGGGCTTGTTTCCCCGAATCCATTGACAGACGATCTGTGGACTGCCAGCATCTGCTGCTGTGGGAGCGCTCCCAACCATGTAGCACAGGGCAACAAGGGGCACCGAAGGCGACAGTGAGCGCTCCCGGTCCGAGGGAGGCGGGCGGATCATGCGTACGAACATTCGACGGCTTTTCGCTGTGTTCGCGGCGACCGGCCTGGCCGTGACAGGCATGGGCGGCGCCACGGCCGCACCCGGCCTGGCCGACGAGCCGGCCGAGCAGATCGTCAACGGCGGCTTCGACACCGAGACCGCACCCTGGTGGTGGACCGGCAACGTTCCGGCCCAGCTCACCGACGGCCGGCTCTGCGCCGAGATCCCGGGCGGCACCAGCAACCCCTGGGACGCGATCATCGGCCAGAACAACATCGCGCTGGTCAACGGCGAGTCCTATGAGTTCTCGTTCTCCGCGCAGGCCAGCGCCCCGATCACCGTACGGGCGAACGTGCAGCTGGCCGACCCGCCATTCACCGCCGAGATCTCCCAGCCGGTCGCACTCGGCGACGACCAGACCTACACATACAGCTTCACCTCGCTGACCGACACCGCGGCCGGGAGCGTGCAGTTCCAGATCGGCGGCTCGGCCGCACCCTGGACGTTCTGCCTCGACAACGTCTCCCTGAAGGGTGGTGTGGAGATTCCCCCGTACGAGCCGGACACCGGCCCGAGAGTGAGGGTGAACCAGGTCGGCTACCTGCCATCCGGCCCGAAGCAGGCGACGGTGGTCACCGAGGCGACCAGCCCGTTGCCGTGGCAGCTGCGTGACTCGGCAGGCCGGCTGGTCGCGGACGGCACCAGCACGCCGCGCGGTGTCGATGCCGCTTCCGGTCAGAACGTCCAGACCATCGACTTCAGCCGGGTCCGCCGTTCCGGCAGCGGCTACACGCTCACCGCCGACGGCGAGACCAGCTACCCGTTCAGGATTTCCAGCCGCATCTACGACCAGCTGCGTAGCGACGCGCTGCAGTTCTTCTACATCCAGCGCAGCGGCATCGCGATCGACGGCGCGCTGGTCGGCGAGCAGTACGCCCGCCCGGCCGGCCACCTCGGCGTCGCGCCCAACACCGGCGACACCGACGTGCCCTGCCAGGCCGGCGTCTGCGACTACCGGCTGGACGTCCGCGGCGGCTGGTACGACGCCGGCGACCACGGCAAGTACGTCGTGAACGGCGGCATCGCGGCCGCGCAACTGCTCGGCACCTGGGAGCGCGCGATGCTCGCGCCGACCGGTCAGACCCGCCCGCTGAAGGACCGCACGCAGCGCGTCCCCGAACGCGGCAACGGCGTGCCGGACATCCTCGACGAGGCACGCTGGGAGATGGAGTTCCTGCTGCGCATGCAGGTGCCGGCCGGTCAGCCGCTCGCCGGGATGGTGCACCACAAGATCCACGACCAGAACTGGACGGGCCTGCCGCTGGCGCCCGAGGCCGACCCGCAGCTTCGCGAGCTGCACCCGGCCTCGACCGCGGCCACGCTCAACCTGGCCGCCGCCGGCGCACAGTGTGCGCGGCTGTTCCGGCCGTACGACCGGGCGTTCGCCAACCGCTGCCTGACCGCGGCGAAGACCGCGTGGACCGCGGCCAAGGCGCACCCGGACGTGCTCGCGACCGACGCGGACTCCAACGGTGGTGGCTCGTACAGCGACACGAACGTGAGCGACGAGTTCTACTGGGCGGCCGTCGAGCTGTACCTCACGACCGCCCGCAACGAGTACCTCGCGGAGGTCGTGACCTCGCCGGTGCACACCGCCGACGTGTTCGGTCCGGGCGGCTTCGGCTGGCAGTCGGTCGGTGGCCTGGCCAGGCTGGACCTCGCGACCGTGCCGAGCCGGCTCCCGCACTCGCAGGCCAAGCAGGTGCGCGCGTCGGTCGTGGCCGGGGCAGACGCCTACCTCGCCACGCTCAGCGCGCAGGCGTACGGCGTGCCACTGCCGGGCCAGGCGGACATGTACTTCTGGGGCTCCAACAGCGCGGTGCTCAACAACCTCGCTGTGCTGGCGACGGCGTACGACCTGACCGGCAAGGAGAAGTACCGCGACGGTGCGCTGCGCGGCATGGACTACATCCTCGGCCGCAACGCGCTGAACCACTCCTACGTCACCGGCTACGGAACCAAGAGCCCGCAGAACCAGCACAGCCGGATCTACGGCCACCAGCTGGACGCGTCGCTGCCGAACCCGCCAGCCGGCTCGATCGCGGGTGGCGCCAACGCCGCCCTGCAGGACCCGTTCGTCCAGCGGCTACTCGCCGGGTGCGCGCCGCAGTTCTGCTACGTCGACGACATCCAGAGCTACTCGACGAACGAAGTAGCGATCAACTGGAACTCCGCGCTGGTGTGGGTCGCGTCGTTCCTGTCCGATCAGGGAGCTGATCACTAGACCATCCTCCACAAGTGAAGGGCCCGCTCGTTCTTACGCCTTCGAACGAGCGGGCCCTTCCTCTGCCTGCTGCCTGTCTCGTACCTGCGTGGGTGCCTGCCTGAGCATCTGGCCGGCTCCTCCTATTGGACGCGCAGGGCCTCGGGCGAAGTGCCGAGGCGGCGCCGTGCGAGCTCGTGGTGCACGCCGAGGCAGTCGGGTACGGCGGCGAGTACGTGACCGGCGTCGTCGAGGTAGTGCCAGGTGCCGTCGGGTTCGTGCTGGTCGCAGCGGATCGTGGTGCCGGACTGGGCGCCGTCGCGGATGTCCCAGGCGAGCAGGCCGTTCCACGTGTCGGCAAGCTCGGCATCGCTGTCGACGAACGCGGTGCCGTAGGCGCCCTGGTGCCGCAGGAAACGCTCGAGCTGTTCGAGGTGCTGGGAGCGCTGTCGCCGGGCTGAGCGTCCGGCTGCTGGTGAAGCAGGCATGGCCTCACTATGACACTATTTGAACTCGAACTGAAGACTTACCGTAGTTATCTCATCGCTAGAAATCATCAGATCACCACCGCACACCCTTCCGACCGCAGGCCTATGCTGAGTCCGCATGCGAGGCTCAGGGGAGGGGTCCGGGATGAGAAAAGCCCTTGTCTGCTTGACATTTGTACTGTTGCTGGCCACGGGTGCGCAACCGGTTTCGGCCGGGCTCGATTCTGGTTTCGACGCGGGGCGGCTCGATCCGATCCGCACCTGGAACGAGCTCGCGCTGAACACCGTACGAACGGTCCGGGCGAGCGACGCCGACGCGGCCCGGACGTACGCGATGGTCGGCGTCGCGGTCTACGACGCGGTCAACGGCATCGCCTCCAAACGAGGATCTCGAGCGCGAGACTTCGCGCTGAAGTCGCCTGCGGGAGCGCCCGCGCACGGCGACCAGCAGGCGGCCGCGGTCGCAGCCGCGCACACCGTGCTGACCCGGCTGTACTC
This sequence comes from Flindersiella endophytica, assembly GCF_054779015.1. NCBI lineage: Bacteria > Bacillati > Actinomycetota > Actinomycetes > Propionibacteriales > Nocardioidaceae > Flindersiella > Flindersiella endophytica. Next base: position 310,415 of record NZ_BAAGYY010000013.1, on the reverse strand, counting down.
CGACCGCCCCGACCAGCTGGCGGTCTACGACGCTCAGTTCGCCGCGGACCTCGCCCAGCTCGGCAGCGGGCGCGGGGCGGTGGCCGGCCGCGCGTGGGGTGAGCAGGTCGGCGCGTTCGTCGTCGACGCGCGGGCCGGTGACGGCTCGCGACCGGTCGAGACGCAGCCGGCGGGTTCCGGGCCCGGCGTGTTCCCGGCGGCGTGGCCGGGCGTGCAATACCGCAACGTGACGCCGTTCGCGATCGCCGACGCGGCGCCGTATGTCGGAGCGGGTCCGCCGGCGCTGGGCTCGCTGGACTACGCCGCGGCGTTCGCCTATATCCGGCTGGTCGGCGACTTCGACATCCCGGACGCTGAGAAGTCGGCGACCTATCAGTACTGGTCGCTGGGGACGGGCACGGTCCAGCCGCCGGGTGAGTGGGTGCGGATCGCGTTGCAGCTGACCGCCGAGCATCCGGTCGGCCTGGAGGCCCAGTCGAGGCTGTTCGCGCTGCTGACGATGGCGCTGGCCGACACCTCGGTCGCGACCGTGCGCACGAAGTACGTCTTCCGGCACTGGCGTCCCGAATCGGCGATCCGGCAGGCCGACCTGGACGGCAACCCGTACACCGAGCCGGTCCCGACCTGGCGGGCCAGGGCCGGCAGTCCGGGCAGCTCACCGGAGTACGTCTCCGGGCACAGTGTCTACAGCGCCGCCGGCGCTTCCGTGATCGCCGGCTTCTACTGCGACGACCTGCTGTCGTTCACCCACGCCAGCGACTCCGCCCCGATCGATCCGGCGACCGGCTTGCCGATGGCGCGCAGCTTCCCGAGCCTCTCGGCCGCGGCCGCGGAGGCAGGCAGTTCACGCGTGGTCGGCGGCCTCCACTTCGACTTCAGCAACCGCGACGGACTCGCGATGGGCCGCGGCGTGGCCGCCGAAGTCCTGCGGACCCAGCTGCTCTTCACCTCAGGCCCCACCCACGTAGGAGCCTGCCCGCGCTGACGAGGTGAAGAGTGAACGGCAGGCGAACGACGGCCGGTCGACGGGCCCGGGAGCGGATTGATCCGGTAAGCCATATCCAGGAGGGGTGTGGATGCCAGGCAATCAGCTCGAACCCGCGGACCGCCGCCCGGACGACGACGGCCGGCGAGTGGCGCGGATGGCCGCGCCGTGGCTGGTCGGGGGACTGACCGCGGTCGTCGCCGGGTTGACGTCGACCCTCGACGTGCTCAACCTGCCGGTCGAGGCCGGAGTCGGCATCACCGTCGTCGTGTCGGTGATCGCGGGCCTGGTGGCCTGGGCGACCCAGCGTGCGGCCGGAGCGCCCGACGAACCGAAGCCGAGAGGCAGGGGCGTCGAGCCGGGCAACGTCCCACCGGCACAGCTGCCGCCGGTCGTCACGCACTTCACCGGCCGCGGCGAGGTCCTGGACGAGCTGCGCGAAGTCTTCGGCGGGCGAGCCCGCAGGCGCCCGCACCGCGACGACCCCGGTATGGGCGCGACTCCGCTGGTCGTGTCGATCCACGGACCGGCCGGCGTCGGCAAGTCGGCGCTCGCGACGAGGTTCGCCCACGAGATCGCCCAGCGCTTCCCCGACGGCCAGCTCTATTTCGACCTGCGCGGCACCGCCGAGGTCCGGGTCAGTCCGGAAGACGTACTGACCGGCTTCCTGTTGGCCCTCGGCGTGCGGCTGTCCACCGACCCCGGTGGGCTCCCCGAGCTGCAGAAGCTGTGGTGGACCTGGGTACGCGACCGCCGCCTGCTGATCTACCTGGACAACGCCGTCGACGGCGACCAGGTGCAGGCGCTGCTGCCGTCGGACGCCGGCTGCGCGGTGATCGTGACGTCCCGCCAGCCGCTCTACATCCGTACGTCCTACGACAAGCGCCTGCCGGCGTTCTCGGAGTCGCAGGGTGTCGAGCTGTTGGCCCGGCTCGCCGGTGACGAACGGATCGCCGCCGACGCGCAGGCCGCCGTCGACATCGTCGAGCTGTGCGGTCACCTGCCGCTCGCGATCTCCATCTGCGGCGGCCGGCTCGCCGCCCGTGAGCACTGGTCGCTCCGCGACCTGGCCGACCGGCTCGGCGACGAGCGGAGGCGACGCCTCGACGAGCTCGAGATCGGTGTCCGGATCAGCCAGAGCGTCCGGGCCAGCCTGAAGCTGTCGTACGACGACTGCACCGACGTGCAGCGCAGGCTGCTGCGTGCGTTCGGCCTGGTGGCCGCACCCGACATCCCCGGCTGGGTGGCCGGCGAGCTGCTCGGCACGTCCGAGCTCGACGGCGTGGACCAGTTGGAGGCGCTGGTCGACGCGCAGCTGGTGGAGTACTCCGCGACCGACGCGACGGGTGCCCGGCGCTACCGGCTGCACGACCTGGTCCGCCTGTACGCCGCCGAGAGCGCCGAACGCGAGGACAGCGAGGAGCAGCGGCGAACCGCGCTGGTCCGCGTCATCGACGGCTACCGCGACCGCGCGGAGGAGGTCGCGGCGTCGCGCTGGCCGCAGGACTGGCACCGCAAGGCCCGGCCCGACCGCACCGACCGTACGGCTGCCGGCGAACCTTCTGCGATGGACTGGCTGACCAGCGAACGCCTTGCCCTGCTGGCGATCCTGCGGCAGTCGGCCGAGCTCGAGACGTGGCGCTCGGTGTGGCGGCTCAGCCGAGCGTTCTGCTCGCTGTGCCACTCGATGCGGATGTTCTGGTCCGACTGGCTCGCCGTCGCCGAGATCTGCTGCGACGCCGCGGGCCGGCTCGACGACCGCCGCGCGCTCGGCATCGCGCTGCTCGAGCGAGCCGCCGTCGTCGGTGGGATGGGCCAGCTCGAGCGAGCACTGGACGACGGTCGGCAGGCACTGGACCTCCTGCGTGGGTTGCGGGAGACCTGGTGGGCCGCGCGCGCCAACCGGCTGCTCGGCGTGACCCTGCGCAACGCCGGCAACCTGGACGCCGGGCAGCAGTACCTCCTCGAGGCCATCGAGGGGTTCCGGACCGAAGGCGACAGCTGGTGGCATGCCCGCACCCAGCGCAACCTCGCCGAGCTGCGGTCCGCCCAGCGCAGCTACGACCAGGCGCGGGAGCTGCTGGAGGACTCGCTGCGGGTGTTCCGGCGAGACGGCAACCGTTACTCCGAAGCCCAGACCGAGCGGGCACTCGGCGAGATCATCGCCGCCGAGGCGCACCAGTTGAGTACGCGTGGGGCGCATCGCGAGGCGCACGTGAAGTACACGATGGCCGCGCTCACGCTCGAACGAGCGGCCGAGCGGTTCCGGCTGCGTGGCGAAGGCTGGGAGGAGGCCCGCTGCCTGCGGGCGGCGGGGAGCGTCGGCCAGCCGGGGAACGGCCTGCGTGAGTTGACGTTTGTGAAGCGGGCGAAGGACATGCTGGCCGGCCTCGGTGACTCCTGGGGCGTGGCGCGCACGTCGTACGCCGAGGGGGAGGCATTGAGCCGGCTGGACCGGCCCGCGGAGGCGATCGACGCGGTACGGGAGGCGGTGCTCGCCTATCGCGAGCTCGGCGACCGATGGTGGGAAGCGCGTTGTTTGCGTGGATTGGCGGAATTGCTCGTCCAGGTGGGCGAGCGGGCCGACGCGGAAGAGCATGCCGAACGTGCGTTGGAGATCTATCGCAGCCTGGGCAACGAATCCGGGGTGAGCCGAGCCCGGGAAGTCCTGGCCAGGACCCGCGATGCCGTGTGAATCGCGGTGAATCACTGATCCGTCGAAGTTCGGGCAACGAATCAAGGATGTGCTGCGTCAGTGTGAACGTAGGCTGTTGGGGCAATGAGCGTAGGAACCGAGTAGTGGACCAGGAAGCGTGCCGTTGAAGAAGCAGACCGTGTTGGACGGTCGGTACGAACTGGGCAAACCGCTTGGCCAAGGCGGCATGGCGACAGTCCGAATGGCCGCGGATCTACGCCTGGGGCGCACCGTCGCTGTGAAGCTGCTGCGGACCGACCGGCTTGCCGACCCGACCTTTCTCGAGCGTTTCCGCCGGGAGGCTCGTGCCGCCGGCTCGCTCAACCATGCCTCGATCGTGGCGGTCTACGACACGGGCGAGGCCGAGGACGCCGGCGACGGGCTGCCGGCGCCCTACATCGTCATGGAATACGTCGAGGGCCGCACCGTGCGGGCGTTGCTGCGCGCGCAGAAGCGGATCGATCCCGAGCGTGCGCTGGAGATCACGGCCGAGGTGCTAGCGGCGCTGGAGCACAGCCACCAGGCCGGAATCGTTCACCGCGACATCAAGCCGGGCAACGTGATGGTGACGCCGGCGGGCGCGGTGAAGGTGATGGACTTCGGCATCGCCCGCGCGCTCGAGGCCGGGCAGACCATCACCAAGACCTCGGCGATGATCGGGACCGCGCAGTACATCTCGCCGGAACAGGTGCGGGGCGGCGCGATCGACATCCGCAGCGACCTCTACTCCACCGGCTGCCTGCTGTACGAAATGCTGACCGGGCGCCCGCCGTTCACCGGAGACTCGCCGATCGCCGTCGCGTACCAGCACGTCCGGGAGAACCCCGCGGCCGCGTCGTCGCTCAACCGCGACGTTGCGCCCGAGGTGGACGCGATCCTGCAGAAGTCGTTGCAGAAGAACCCCCGCGACCGTTACCAGACGGCGTTCGAGATGCGCGCGGACGTGCTGCGAGCACTGGACGGAGTCGGCGTCCTGGCCGGAGAGCGGCCGGGTGCCGGGCCTGCTCCGGGTGCGGCCGCGAGCGCGAACAGCCGAGCGGCCGCGCTGGTCGTCCCGGTGCGTCCGCCGGAGGTGCCGGCGGCCGGAGCCGACGAGCCGGAGGACCCCGACCGGACCATCGCCGTCGACCCGGCGGTGGCAGGCATCGCCGCGATGGCCGACGACACGCTCGACCCGGGCGGGCCGGCCGAGCGCACGATCGTGGAGGCCGACGACTGGGGCGGCGGCGGCCGGACCCGTTCGGCCAGCGTGTTCGAGCCCGACGACACCGGCGAGCGTCCGATGTCGCGGCGGCGCAAGCTGGTCCTCGCTGCGGTGGCGGTGGCCGCGCTGCTGGTCATCGGTGGCGGCGGCACGATGCTCGCGATACTGCTCGGAGCCGGTGGTCCGGGATCGAGCGCGGAGCAGCCGATCAAGCCGGCGGCCACGACGAGCCAGTCCAAGCCCACCTCGGCCACGCCGAACTCGCCGTCTCCGACCGACGACACTCGGGTGATCCGTGACGACGAGCCACAGCGCCGCGACACCCCCACCCCGACGCCCACCGAGACCCCGACGCCCACCACCTCGCCCAGCCCGACGAAGAGCCCGTCGCCGAAGCCGACCGAGCCGGAGCCCGAGCCGACCCAGCCGCCTCCGACCAAACCGCCGACGAGCACCCCGAAGCCTGCGCCCACGACCCCGCAGGAGACCCCACCGCCGGACCTCGAGGCCGGTCCGGAGGCCTGACAGCCACGTTCCTCGCGCGCGGCGACCTGCTACTCGAGCGCGTAGGCCCGCGTCACCGTCTGGGTCAGGCTGCCGCCGGCGGTGTCGGACGCAGTGAAGCGCAGCGACACGTAGCCGTTGGTCTGCGGGAGCGCCGGATGCTCGACCGTCGCGCGGTAGCGTCCGCCGCCCAGGGCCGACAGGCCGGCGTCCTGCCAGGTGGCGCCGTCGTCGACCGAGAACTGGAGCCGGGCCGCGGTCACCGCCGGGCGTTCCGGCGCCGCGCCGTGCACGGCCGCGGTCAGGTCGAAGCCGACAGCCTGCCCGGCAGGTGCCCGGTTCAGCAGGTCGAGCGGTACGTCGTACCGGACCTGCAGCGCCGGCTGGAACGCGCACGACGTCCCGAAGCTGCAGGCGAACCCGTCCGGTGACCCGTTCCGTGACTCGTCCGGAGCCTGGGAGCCGAAGCTCCACTCCGTGCTGACCTGGCTGGACAGCAGGCGGACGCTGTTGAGCTCCGGTGGCACGTCCCTGGCCGCGACCCGGTAGTCCGCCGCGGCAGGCGACGAGACCAGGAACGAACGTGGATCGCTGTCCTGCAAGCGGACTTCCGCGTCGTCCTCGAACAGCTCCACGGTGCCGAGCGCCGGGCTCAGGTCGGCGAAGTGCCGCGGGTCGGAGTCCAGCCACTGGTCGGCCGGTACGAACCGGTCGCCGTCCCGGCACAGCGAGCAGGCCGGTACGACCGGGCCCGCGGCCCGGGTCGAAGCCGCCGGCACGTCGGCGGCTCCGGGCAGCAGCGGCGCCTTGAACCAGTGCTCGGCCGGCTGCGTCCCGGCGGTCGCGAACCGCTGGTAGGACAGCATCGGCAGCCGCGAGCCCTGCCTGACCTCGCGCAGCCAGGTCACGTCGGCGCGTACTGGGCCGACCAGGTGCGTCGTCGTCACCGGTCCGGTGAACGCTCGCTGGGGTTGCCCGTTCCAGATCTCCGGGCGGATGGGCGGGCTGTCGGCGTGCAGTCCGACCCAGCGCTCGCGAACCGGCACGCCGGCTTTGTCGGCGTGGTACGAGATCGGAGCGCGCGCCAGCGACCCGGCCGCGACCGAAGGTGGCGACGCCGGCGCCGAGCCATGCTCGAAGAACAGGTGGTAGACCGACGGTGGCTCCGCACTGCCTTGCAGCGTGAGCGACAGCGGTCCGCCGGCGAGCTGCGCACGCAGCCGCGCGCCCTCGGCCTGGCTCAGCCCGAGCCGGATCGTGGCCGCGCTGCCGATCGGGTGGGCGATCGCGCCGGCCAGATCGAAGTAGTACAGCAGCCCGGCGGCTCCGGCCGCCTCGGCGTTGGTGATCGCCTGGCCCAGCTGGTTGTAGTACGCCTGCTCCCAGCGGTGCGGCGTGCCCTCGGGCGGCGGCCGCAGCGCGACCAGCGCGAACCTCCCGGTGGCGTCGATCCCGTCGAAGTCGGACGCCTCGCCCTGCCCGGCGAACACCAGGGGATAGGTCCGCGTGCTCGTGACCAGCCGGCGCACCGACGCGCTGTCGTACGCCGGGTTCAAGCCGAGCCCGCCGGACGTACTGACCGTGCGCAGTGCTCTCTGCTCGAGCGTCCACTGGTGCTCGATCCGCAGCCGGCCCTGCCGGACGCCGGGGGACCGGCTGACGTACACGTCGGCGATCTCGTTGCCACCGGCGATGTGCGGCGAGCGGAAGAACGGACTCTCCGCCGCCCCAGGCAGGAGATGCTGCACGGTCGTCACCGAGTTCGTGAAGTCGGTCGGCTCGGGTGCCGCCGGACGCAGCGGCGCCGTGTCGCGCCCGTCCAGCGTGATCCGCGTGTCGGTGGTGACGGCCAGGTCGAAGCGGTACAAGGCGTTGTAGCGGCGCGCGTCGAAGCCGACCTCGTCGCCGAACGCGAACACGTCGTAGGTGCCCGGCTGCACCGTCGCGTCGATCGCGCCTTGCTCGTCGGTCGAGGTGACGTAGACCTCCTGCGCGAACGGGTCCCGCGGGTCGGCGTCGAAGTCGGTCTGCTGCAAGATCGTGGTGACGAGCGGGAGCGGTGCGCCGTGCCCGCCGAGCACCTCGACGTGTACGCCGGCCGTCCGGCCCGCGTACAGGCCGATCGGGATCGACAGGGTGGCGTCGCCGCCGGCCGTGAGGTGACCGCCGTAGACAGTCCGGTCGAGCCCGGACGGATCCAGCGTGACCCGCACGGTCGCCTTGCCGTGCGCGGGTACGGCGAGCTGGGCGGGCTCGAGCCGGATCGCTGCCGCAGGGGCGGCGCCGCCGTCGAGCCGGCGCAGGTCGCTGCGCATGGTCAGGTCGACGGCAGTCGCACGGTCGTTGGTGAGCGTGACCTCCCTGGTGATCGCGCCGTCGCCGGGCGGGACCTCGCCGAAGTCGACCGCGGCCGGGCCATGGACGTTCTGTGCGACGGCTCGGGCGACGTCCAGCCGGCCGGCACCCGCCTCGAACGTGCTGGCGTCCAGCGGTCGCGCGGTGGACACCAGGACGTCCTTCAGCTGTTGAGCTGTCCAGTCCGGATGCTGCTGCGCGAGGATCGCGGCCGCTCCCGCGACGTGCGGCGTGGCCATCGAGGTGCCGGACGCCCTGGTGTAGAACTCGCCGACCGGCTCCGGGCCGTCGGTGCCGGCCGCGCGGGCAGCGATGATGCCAACGCCGGGCGCCACGAGGTTCGGCTTGACCGCGCCATCGCCGTAGCGCGGCCCGCGGCCGGAGAACTCCGCGATGGACGTGCCGGTCACCTTGTCGACCGCACCGACGGTGAGCGCGGCATCGGCGGCACCCGGCGTGCTGACGCTGGCTTCCTCGCCGTTGTTGCCGGCGGCGACGACGAACAGCGTTCCGTACTGCTCGCTTAGCTCGTTCAGCGCCGCCGACGCGGGATCGGTGCCGTCGGTCACCGGACCGCCGAGACTCAGGTTGACGACGTCGGCGCCCTGCCGTGCGGCCCACTCCATGCCGGCGATGACGCTCGACATCGATCCGTTGCCACTGTCGTCGAGCACCTTGCCGGCGAGTAGCGTCGCGGCCGGGGCGACGCCCTTGTACTTGCCGTCGGACGCTGCGGCACTGCCGGCGATCGTCGAGGCGACGTGAGTGCCGTGGCCGAAGTGGTCCGCATAGCCCGGCTCACCGTCGACGAAGCTCTGCCCGGCCGCGACCTTGCCCGTGAGATCGGGATGCGTGGTGTCGATGCCGCTGTCCAGGATCGCGACAGTGGTGCCCTTGCCGTCGAGGCCGAGCGCCCATGCCTGTGAAGCGCCGACCAGCGGGACGCTCTGGTCGAGGCTCGCACGCATCCTGCGGTCGAGCCAGACCTTGCGTACGCCGGCCGTGAGCGGGTCGCCTCGGCGCTCGGGGCGCAGGCCCGCCCAGAACCGCTTCGCGGCGCCGCGTTCGAGATCGAGGGCGGTGGCGTTCAGGCTGCGCAGCGTGCGAGCGGTCCGGCCGGCGGGCAACGCCCGCGCGGAGCCGGCGTGGTCGACGATCACCGGGAGCGCGGCCGCGTCGTCGGCGTACCCGTCCTCGATCAGCGCCTCGACGTCGAACAGCGAACGGTCGAGCGCGCCGGAGGTGACGTAGGGAACGGCGTCGGACGGCAGCACCAGGAAGCCGTCGCGCAGCGGCACATCCTGGAACGTGACCTGTTCATGGCGCGGGCGGGCCGCCGGCGTGACCGAGTAGGAGGGCTTGCCGGTGGTGTCGCGTTCGAAGTGCACGACGTCGCCGGTGATCAGCGTGACCGTGTGCGCACCGGCATCGCCGGGCTGCGGTGACGCCCAGGTCAGTGCTGGGGGAGATGGTGGAGGCGGTGGTTCGGCCGACCCGTCCGGCGCCACGACCGTGCCGAGGACGAGGGCGATCCCGCCGAGGAGGGCGCCGAGGAGAGTCTTGGTGCGAGTCTGGCTGCCTGCGGAGGTAACCATGGACGTCTGGATCCTCTCGTTGAGAGCGCTCCCAGCCGTTGCACTGCCGTCAGGCTACCGCAGACATAGCTGCCGAACGTGATCCGGCGATGGCCCAATGTGGCCGTGGCCCCGATGGTCCACTATCGAGAGCATGACCTTCCACGACGGCTCGCGAGTTCCCGTCCCGCCGGCGATCCTGCCGCCCCAGCTCCAGCAGGCGGTCTGGTTCATGGGCGCTCTGGTCCGGATCCGGGCGGGAGGAGACGCCACCGGCGGGCAGCTGGCGATCCTCGAGCATCGCTGTGAACGTGGGTTCAGCACACCACTGCACCGGCACGACGCCGAGGAGACGTTCTTCGTCCTCGACGGCGAGCTGCGGATTGAGGTCGACGGCCACGCGCAGGCCGCCGGTGCGGGCGCGGTCGCCTTCCTGCCCAGGAAGCTCCCGCACGGGTTCGTGGTGACCAGCCCGGAGGCCCATTACCTCACGCTGCACACCCCGGCCGGCTTCGACCGGTTCACGCTCGAGGTCGGCACGCCTGCCGCGAACGACGAGGCCGGGCGGCCGGACGACCTGTCTGCCGGCCCGAGTCCGGCCGAGCTGGCCCGGATCGCGGCCGCGCACGGCATCGAGATCCTGGGCCCGCCGCTCACCGTCTAGACGTTCGCCAGCCCGACGATCAGCACGGCCAGCGTCGCGTCGAGCACGAAGCAGAACTCCGCCATCGAGTGCGCGACGACCCGGTTGGTCCGGAACAGCCAGCCGTCGAGGCTCGCGTGGAGGAGCAGCCCGAGCGCGACGAGATACGCGCCGATCGTCGGGCTGATCAGCAGCCCGATCGCCGCGAGGCCGCCGACGACGAGCGGCGCGACCGTCTGCAGCGGCAGGCCCCAGGGCGGCTGGACGTCGTCGTCGACCAGCCGCATCGCCGTGATGACGACGATCGAGCCGACCTGTCAGTCTCCCGCGGTCGCCGCTGGTCGTAGGTGAGGCCGGGCCAAATCGGGGCATAGAAGGTCGAGGAGGTGACCGTGAGATGGCAAGCGAGACGACGGTCGTACCCAAGGACCGTGAGGAGATTCTGGTCAAGCGCGCCTTCGGACACGTCGCGACGATCGGACCGGAGGGCGAGCCGCAGTCGAACCCGGTCTGGATCGACTGGGACGGCGAGTTCCTGAAGTTCAGCCAGACGACGGATCGTCAGAAGTACCGCAACCTGCGGCGCGACAGCCGCGTCGCCGTTTCGGTGCACGATCCCGACGAGCCGCATCGCTACGTCGAGCTCCGGGGCCGCGTGGACCGGATCGAGGACGATCCGGACCACACGTTCATCGACAAGATGGCCAAGAAGTACATCGATCAGGACGAATATCCTTGGTCGCAGCCGGGTGAGCACCGTGTCGTCGTCTTCGTCCGACCCGACCACGCGACCAAGCAGTAGCCGCGGCGCCGGCCCTCGGCCGGGCATGCGGCTGGCCTGGACGACCAAGGGCAGCGGTCCCGACGTCGTCCTGGTGCCGGGTATGGCCGTGTCGCGCTACCTCGCCGCCACGCAGGACCTCCTGGCCGAGCACGCGACCGTCCACCTGCTCGAGCTTCCGGGCACGGGCCGTGCAGTAGACCCGCCGAAGACCTACGGCCTGCTGGAGGACGTTGCCGAGGTCGCGGGCTGGACGGCTCGCCGGCTGCCGCGAGGCGCGCTGTTCGTCGGGCACTCGTACGGCTCGCAGGTCGTGCCGCGGCTCGCGGTCGCCGCGCCGGGGCTGGTCCACGGCATGGTGCTGGCCAGCCCGACGGTCGACCCCGCGTACCGCGGCATGGTGCGGTTGCTGGCCCGCTGGCTGATCGACACGTCGCGCGAGCCGCCTGGGCTGGCGAAGTTCCAGCGACCGGAGCAGCGGCGCGCGGGCTGGCGGCGGATGCTGCGCATGGTGCGCACCATGCTCGACGACGACCCGGCGGTGTGGCTGGAGCGAGCCGACGTGCCGGTGACGGTCGTACGCGGGCGGCGCGATGCGATGTGTACGCCGGAGTGGGCCGCGTGGCTGGCGGAGTTCACGGGCGGACGGCTCGTTGAGGTGCCGGGGGCGCCGCACGCGTTCCCGTTCCAGCAACCGGAGGCGCTCGCGGAGGCCACGCTCGGCGCGTTGGAGGGTGCGACATGAGGCACAGCGGCGTGACGTACGGACTGTCGGACGACGTGCCGCCGGAGCGTGCGGTGGCGTCGTTCGACTCGGCGTCGGCGATGTTGCGGGCGACGGCGAACGCACTGCGAGGGAAGGACTTCCCGCACGTCGGCCAGAGTGGGCTGCGCGCCGAGCCGGTGCGGGCGAGCTGGGTGCTGCCGGCCGGACTGCGGAGGCAGGCGTACTCCCTGATCGGCGCGGCCGAGGGCCTGCGGCCAGGGCAGCTCGGTGACGTCGACCTGGAGGCGGTCGCCCGCTGGGTCGTGAACCACTACGACAGCAAGCCGTATCCCGGTGTCGTGATCGGATCGTCGAACGGCGCCCTGACACACCTGTGCGCCGCGACCGGCATGCCGTGGCTGCCGCAGACGATCCTGATCCCCGTGCGCTGGAGCGACAACGACCCCGGCAACCCGGCGGCGGCGCTGGAGTTCGGGCGTTCGGTGGCCGGGCCGCTGCTGGAGCGCAACCCCGGCGTCGTCCTCCACCACATGCACGACGGCAACCAGGACGAGCTGATGGTGGCGCGGATGGCCTACTTCCGGCTCAAGTGGTGGACGCTGCCTGCCGCGTACCGCGAGTTCCTCGACAACTGCCTGGCGCCGGACGCGCCGATCGTCGTCCTGGACGACCTGTCGACCTGGCCGGTGACGCGGGTGGGGGAGCGGCACGTCTTCCAGTCGGGCGCGCAGGGTGGGCTGACGCCGGCCGACTATCTGAGCGCCTCGACGTCGCCGGCCGCGGACGCGGTGGCGTCGGAGGCGGAGTGGGGGTTCGACACCCGGTTGGGCGACGCACTCGGCGAGTACGCCTCGCAGGCCGGGCGCACCATCGACCGGATCATCGTGCCGTCGCCGCAGCGGCTCGCCGACCCGGTGGCCGACCTGATGCGCGACGAGATCCGCGCCGCCGGCGGCAGCGGCGACCGGCTGCTGGTCGAGTCGTTCGTGATGGTGGATCCGGTGCAGGCCTTCCGTACAGGATCGGTGCCGTACTGGACGTTCTTTGGCGTGGAGTCCGCGCGCGAGGCGGTGCTGCGGCACGTCGAGACCGCCCGCCAGCGCGGCGACCCGTACCGCGACGTCGACGTGCTGGTCTTCCCGCACGGCGTGGCGTCGAAGGGGATCGCGCGGCCGGAGGCGTGGGCGGAGCTGTCAGCGTACATCGACGGCCGGGTGCGGCTGCTCGCCGGCACGCGTGAGCGCTGGCCGATGCACTTCGACGCGCTCGCGCGCTACGGGCCGGCGCTGCGCAGCCTGCCGACCGGCGTCCGCCAACCGCGGCGGCCTGGTGCGCTCGGGGTCAAGGAAGCCTTGCATTTGATGGACGTCTACGCCGCCGAGGGCTAGACACGACGGGTCGCGGCGCGACGCGCGGTCGTGGGCTTAATGAAAATGATTGCCAAGTAGGCATGGGTCGCGTACCTTTGAAGGTATGGACCAACCGCTGCCGCTAACGCTGCTCGTATCCATCGATGAGGTGCTGCGGCAGGCGGCCGCCTCGGTGCTGCTCTGCGACGAGCCGAGCTCCGTCGTCGTGCGGCACGATGTCGATCCGGCGACAGGAGCCTTGCACAGAAGGGTTTACGACGTTGGCGGCATCGTCGAGGACACGGTCGTCTCGCTCGACCATCCCTGCCTGACCTGCGCGTTGCGCGAGGACATCGTGCCGACGCTCGCCCGGCTGGCGCGGCTTCGCCGCTGGACGAGGCTGGTGCTCGCGCTGCCCGTCGCCGCCGAGCCGGCGCCGGTGCTCGAGGTGCTCCGCACCGCTGTCGTGGCCGGGCGGCCGCTGCGGGAGGTGGTGGCCGAAGGCAGCGTCGTCTCCGTCGTCGACTTGTCAACGGTGGTGGACGATCTGTTCGGCGACGACCTGTTGGCCGAACGCGGGCTCGCGCTCGCCGCGGCCGACCGCCGCGCGGTGGGCGAGGCGCTGGCCCGGCAGCTCGAGCACGCCGACACGGTCGCCTGCCGTCCTGACGTGGCGCCCGATTCCGCGGCGGCGACGCTGGTGTGGCACCTGGCTCCCGACGCCGCGACGCTCACCGACCTCTACTCCACGCAGGGCCTCGACGTCACCAACGACCTGCGCGTCTGGACCGCCGTGCTGGAGTCGTGGCGTCCGCTGCATCCCGCTCGTCTGCAGGACCGCCTGGCCGACCTGGCCACGGGACGCTTCCGGGGCACCGGCCGCTTCTGGTTGCCGGGACGCCCGAGCGCCATCTGCGCCTGGGACGGCGTGGGCGGTCAGCTCAGCATCGGGACGGTCGGCCGCTGGAGCGAGAAGCCCGTGACGCGCCTGACGTTCACCGGCATCGACGACGACCTCACCCGGCTGCGCGCGGTGTTCGGCGACGTCCTGATGACCGACTCCGAGCTGGCCCGCGGCCTGGCCGCCTGGGCCGGCCGCGACGACGGCTTCTCACCCTGGCTCGGCGAGATCGACCAGGCTGCCTAGGGGTCACCAGCGGCCGCGGTGCACCACGTCGTCGAAGGGGCGGCGGCTGGGGTTGCGGATCGGCGTGAGCGGGCGGTCGGACGGGTAGCCGAGCGCCATGAGGTACGCGCAGAACCGGTCGGCCGGCAGGCCGAGCAGCTCGCGGGCGAGGTCCTGGTCGCCGACCGAGGAGTGTCCGGTGCCGATGCCGAGGTCGGCGGCCGCCAGCATCATGGTCATCGTGGCCTGGCCGAAGTCGTACTGGATCGTGTCGCGTTCGAGCTCTGAGCCGGGCGCGCGGGCCACCAGTGCGATCGTGGCCGCGGACTGGGCGACATGGGAGCCGTACAGCCACACCTTCGCCAGCTGCCGCAGCTGCTCGCGGTCGGTCACCACCACGAAGTCCCACGGCTGCCAGTTGCGCGACGAAGGCGCGCGCCGGCCGGCCTCGAGGATGCGGTCGAGGTGCTCGTCGGAAATCGGCTGATCTGTGTACGCACGGACGTTTCGGCGCGCGCGGATGGCGTCCCAGGTCTCCATGCCGGTCACCGTACCCCGCCGGCCCGGTGGGGACGTGCTCAGCCGGACCGCAGGCCGCGCACGGTGAGGTCGGCGAGCTGGCGCAACCGCTTGCGTACGACCCTGGGGGACGGGTCGCACTCGATGCCGCCGGCGGCGGCGAGCACGAGCCGGGCGGCGTCGCCGGCGGAAAGCTGCGTGCCGAGCAGGTCGAGCTCGTCGCCCACGTCGTCGAAGAGGCGGCGCAGGACCGTGGTGAGTCGCTGCTGGAACGAGTCGATCAGCTCAGCGGTGAGCGTCTCGGCCTCGGCGATCAGCTCGGCCCGGAACTCTTCCTGGGTGGAGCCGACGAGCAACTGGTGCTTCGCGACCAGGACGCCGTAGAGGCGGTCGGCCGCTCCCTCGCCGGGCTGCTGCGCTGCGGCGGCCTCGGCCTGCGCGAGCGCGTCGTCGAACAGGCGGATCGCGACCGCGCGGAAGATCTCGTCCTTGCCGCCGAAGTGCTGGTAGACCGCCGGCCGCGACATGCCGGCCACCTGGGCGATGCTCTCCATCGACGTCCGGCGGTATCCGTAGCGGCCGAAGCACCTCAGCGCCGCGTCCAGGACCTGATCTCGTCTGCTTGACACTCTGACAGTCTAGAGCAATAGTGTCAGCATGTCAGCTGTGGAGACGTATCGGCCGCCCAGGCAGCACACCCCGCCCCCTCGGTGGTTGACCCGGATGGTCGGCTGGTTGCTGCGGTCGCGGTGGCACGCCTTCCTCGGGCTCAGCAACGAGACGACCGTGCTGAACGTACGCGGTCGCAAGTCGGGCAGGGTCTACTCCGTGCCCGTCACGTACTACCAGGAGCCGGGAGCGGTGTTCGTGACCACGACGGCCGGCTGGTCGAAGAACCTCGCCGGCGGCGCCGACCTCACACTGTGGCTGCGCGGCCGGCTCGTGCCGGCCAGGGCCGACCTCGTCTCCGACCCGCCGGTGCTCGCCCGCGCGATCGAGCACTGGATCCGCCTCCGGCCCGCGCTGTACGCCGATCTCTTCCAGATCCGCCTGAACGGTCGCGAACCGTTGCCGGAGGACGTCGAGGCAGCCGCCGCGGGTCCGCGTGGCCTGATCCGGATCGCCGTGCCACGCTGACCGGATGAACGCCGGCTGGAATCCGCTCGTAGCCCAGGCCCGAACCAACCAGACGGCGGCGCTCGCGGTTGCGACAGGCGGCGGTGCCGTCCTCGAGTGGTACGACGACAACGGCATGCGGGCGATCGAGTGCATGTCGGTGACGAAGTTCGTCGTTGCGATGGCGCTTGGACTGGCCCTGTCCGCCGATGATCTCCGTGCACCGCTGCGCAGATGGATCGACGAGTGGGCGCACGACGTCCGCGGCGACCTGACGTTGACGCAGGTGCTCACGCACCGGACTGGGCTCGCGGTCGGCTCGCCGGCGACGGTCTACCAGGCCGCTTCCGTACGTTCGCTGGTGTTGGCGAGCGAGCCGGCGACCGAGCCGGGCCGGTTCGCGTACAACAACGTCGCGTTCCACCTCGCGGGGATCGTGGCCGAACGGGCCGGCGGCCGGACGGTGGACGAGCTCGCGGGCGATGGCCTGTTCGCGCCGCTCGACGTGCGGGACTGGTCGTGGCAACGCGACCCGGAGGGCTTTCCGCTCTGCATGTCCGGGCTCTGCCTGCGCGCAGCCGACCTGGCCCGGCTCGGATCCCTCCACCTGAACCACGGACGCTGCGGCAGCCGGCTCCTGCTGCCGCCGTGGTGGCTTGCCGCCCAGCCACCCGGCCGGGGCGAGCTGGGCCTGGGCTGCTTCGCCCAGTTCACCCGGCCCGGCGATCCGCGGAGCCGGATCGGCTTCGGCCACGACGGCTACCTGGGCCAGTGGATCTCCGTTCAACCGGCCGCCGGTGTCGTGGCCGTACGCATGCGGACGGTCGACGTACCGGATCCGGCGTACGGCTGGGCCACGTTCCCGACCGACGTCGACGCAGTCGTCGGGCCTCGGATCGTCTAGGCGACGTCCGGGCGGGTCATGAGCGGCGACCGCAGGTGCAACTCGAGGCTGGGGCCGGTCAGGGGCGGGACGTTCCAGGTCGCCTCCGCTGTACCCGTGTCGGCGTCGAGCGTGAGCCGGACTCGGTGCGGGGTGGTGATGACGTACAGGTCGGCGACGAACGTGTTGCCCTGCCAGGCACCCGTCGCGACGAGGGGGCGGCCGAGCGGTGAGCTTTCGCGCCACTCGCCGTGGCCGACCTCGACCTTGAGGGCCGACCCGAGTCGCAGCAGCCATCCGCGATCCGCGGGATCGACGACCACTTCGGTTTCGTCTGGCAGGGCAGAACTCTCGGCGGAGGCGTCGATTCTCGCCGTCGCGGAACGGGAAGGGGCCGCCGAGCCCGTCACCGGCGCGAGTGACAGCCCCTCAAGCCGGGCGGCGAGGATCTCGTCGTCCCGGGCGCTCCCCGCGTCGTCCAGGCCGGGGAGCAGGCAGTCCCAGAAGGCGCCGGGCAGCGCGTCTTCCTGCTGGATGGCGCCGGTCACGGCCACCACGAGATCGTGCGACGGGACGACCACGCAGTACTGGCCGTAGGAGCCATGACCGTGGTATCCGTGCCGCGACATCCAGAACTGGTAGCCGTACCCCGACAGAAAGTCGGGGTTTCGCGACCAGCCCGGAAGAGGCAGGGTCTCGACGTGCCGTCTGGTCGCGAGCTCCAGCCAATCGCGCGGGACGAGCTGGCGGTCGCCCCAACGGCCGCCGCGCAGCAACAGTTCACCGAAGGCGGCGACGGCCTCGGTCGTGAGGTGCAGCCCGTGGAATCCGAAGGCGGCGCCGCTCGCCACCCGGTCCCATTCGGCGCCCTCGATGCCCATCGGCTCGAAGAGGCGCTCGTCGAGCAGTTCGGGGAGGCCGCGGCCCGTGACCCGTTCCACCATCCGGGCCAGGATGTAGGTGGTCGAGTTGTCGTAGACGTGCCGGGTTCCCTCGGCTTGGTGAAACGGCAGGCGGAGGAAACCCTTCACCAGGTCGCCGGGCTCCAGTTGCCAGGCATCGGCGAGGCTGTCCTCACGGTGTCCGGCCGTCATCGACAGCAGATGGTGAACGGTGATGCGGCGTCCCTGCTCGGAGACACCGGCCGGAACGCGCTCGGGCAACACATCGACCACCCGATCGTCCAGCGAGAGCAGCCCGTCGCCGATCGCGAGCCCGACGGCGACCGAGGTGAACGACTTGGTCAGCGAGTAGAGCAGGTGCGGGCGTTCGGCCGAATAGGGCGCCCACCAGCCTTCGGCGACGACGTGCCCGTGCTGCACGATCATGAGGGAGTGGCACTCGACGGACTGCTCTTCGAGCCGGTCCAGCAGCGCGGCAACCGCCCGCGACGAAACTCTCGATGCAGCCGGCGTCGACCGTGGCAGTAGCGCGCGTTGGGGAGACACCCGGGGATCCTAACCGCCTCATCGGTCGCGGCCACCATCCTTTTTGGCCCGCCCCGTGCGGTCGAACGAGGTCAGGCGAGCTGGTTGACGGCCGCGCGGAAGACGCGGGGAAGCTGGGCGGCCAGGGGAACGATCCGCGGCGCCAGGGCCTTACGGCGACGAGCCCAGAGCAACGAACCGGTCAGCCAGCGGTAGCGGCGGGACAAGCCCCGCCAGGCTCGCTCGTAGTCGTTCGGGCGGTCTCGTGCGACGCAGGCCACCAGGGCCTCGGCGGCGGCGAGGGAGAGGGCGATGCCTTCACCCGTCAACGCGTCGACGTAGCCGGCGGCGTCGCCCACGAGCAGGACGCGGCCGGAGACACGGCGGCGAACGCGTTGGCACAACGGGCCGGCGCCGCGCGCGGACGTGGCGACGGGAGCGCCGGCGAGATGGCTGGAAAGGGACGGAAAGGCCTCGAGTTGTTCGGTGAAGCCCGCCCGCCTGGACGTCAGCACCGCGACGCCAACCAGATCGGGCGAAACCGGCGTCACGTACGCCTCCGAGCCGGCGGCCCAGTGCACCTCCACGTAGTCCGACCACGGCGCGACAGCGAAATGTCTGCGCAGGCCGTACCGGCCGGCCGCTGCCCCAGTCCGAGCCGTGAGCTCGAGCCCCAGCGAACGCCGGATCGGCGAGTGCAGGCCGTCAGCCGCCGCGAGGTAACGCGCGCGCAGGCCCTCAGCCGAGACCGGCCCCGACGCCGACACCGAGGTCGACGTCTGCGTGACCGACGTGACCCGCCCGGCCAGCACCTCGATTCCCAGCGAGTCGACGCGTTCCCGCAACGCCGCGTGCAGCGCCGTCCGCCGGACGCCCATCCCCGCGCCGCCGGCGAAGCCGGCCTCGACCCGATGCGCAGCATCGACGTACGCGATGCCTCTGAACGGCCACCCCTCGACCGGCACACCGAGCGCGCGGAGCCGCGCCACCGCCGTGGGCATCAGGCCTTCGCCACACGCTTTGTCGATCGGCCCCGCTCGCGGCTCCACGACCGCGACGCTGAGGCCGGCGAGCCGGGCGTGCAGCGCCGTCGCCAGCCCGGCGGGACCACCGCCCGCGACCAGGAGGTCAAGCATCGGCGAGTGCGCGCTCCTCGACCCGGATCCGTACGAACAGCAACGGGAAGTTCAGCACCGCGAACCCCAGCGCGGTCATCCACGCCGAGTGCACCAGTGGCAGCGCGACGCCTTCCACGATCACCGCGAGGTAGTTCGGGTGCCGCAGCCAGCGGTACGGCCCCGCGGTCACCAGCGGCAGCCCGGGAACCACGATCACGCGGGTGTTCCAACGCTGCCCGAGCGTCGCGATGCACCACCACCGCAACCCCTGCGCGAGCAGGACGAGCACGAGCATCGGCCACCCCAGAGCCGGCAGGAACCCACGACCGCCCAGCCACACCTCGAGTACGCAGGAGACCAGCAGCCCGGTGTGCAGCGCCACCATGAACGGAAAGTGCGACCGCCCGCTCTCGACGCCGCCACGCGCGAAGCTCCACTCCGCGTTCCGCTTCGAGACCACGAGCTCCGCGAGCCGCTCCAAGCCCACCAGGAACACAAGAACGCTGAACAACACAGCAGAAGTCATCAGTCACCACCGCAGGAGGACGAGCTCGGAACAGAACCCGGGACCGAGTGCCAGCAGTATCCCAGGACTGCCCCGCGGTTGCGGGCGTAACGCCATCGTGTCCCGGAGTACGTGGAGCACCGACGCCGACGACAGGTTGCCGATCTCGGCGAGCGAGCGCCACGTCAACTCCAGTGCGTCCGAAGGAAGCGACAACGTGGACTCCATTGCCCGCAGGACCTTCGGCCCGCCCGGATGGCTGATCCAGGTCGCGACATCGGAGACGGTCAGTCCGTGGTCGGAGAGAAAGGCGCGGACATCCTCGCCAACGTAGCGTTGCACGACCTCGGGCACGTCGGCGCCGAGCACGATCTGGAAGCCGTGCTCATTGACGTCCCAGCCCATCACGCGCTCGGAGTCGGGATAGAGCCGAGCCCGGCTCGCCACCACCGACGGCCCCGGGACGTCCTTGCCACGTTCGGATCCGAGCGCGACCACCGCGGCGGCTCCGTCACCGAACAGCCCACTGGCGACGAGGTTGGCCACGGACCGATCACCGCGCTGCATCGTCAGCGAGCACAGCTCGACCGACAGCAGCACGGCGACGTGGGTCGGCCAGGCCAGCAGGTAATCATGCATCCGCGCGATCCCGGCCGCGCCACCGACACAGCCGAGTCCGAACAGGGGAAGGCGTTTGACGTCCTCCCGGAACCCGAGCCGGGCGGCGATCCGCGCGTCGATCGACGGAGTTGCCACGCCGGTGACGGTCGTGAAGAGCACCAGATCGACGTCGGCCGGCGTGAGCCCGGCCGTCCGCAACGCCCCCGAAACCGCTTCCGCCCCCAGATCGATGGCGGATGCGATGAACGCGTCGTTGGCAGCACCGAAGTCGGCCAGATCGGAGTATTTCTCCAACGGGAGTGCGGTGTAACGCGTGCGGACCTGCGCGCTGGAATGGAAGCGTTCGAGCATGCGACGCGCCGTGCCGTCGGCCGCGCACAGCGCCGCGAACGCCTCCGTGAGATCGCGTTGCTCGTAGCGATACGGTGGAAGCGCACCGTGGACTGCAGCGATCCGCGTCACCTTAAGGCATGGTACGTGTCGTGACTGGTTTTTCCGAACGCGCGATCGGCTTGCTGAAGGGCTGCCATCCCGCACCCGCGTTCGCGGTGACCGCGTTGCTGACCGTGCTGGCGATCGCCTGGGGCCGTGGCGCTGCCGGCTCGGCGCTGGTGTTCGCGACGGTCCTGACCGGCCAGTTGTCGATCGGCTGGAGCAACGACCTGATCGACGCGGGCCGCGATCGCGCGGCCGGCCGTCAGGAGAAGCCGGTCGTTGCCGGAACGGTGAGCACGCGGACGCTCGGCATCGCGGCCGGAGTGGTGCTCCTCCTGTGTGTGCCGTTCTCGTTCCTGAACGGGCTGCTGGCCGGCATCGCTCATCTCGTCACCGTGGCCGCGGGCTGGGCCTACAACCTCGGCCTGAAGTCGACGGTCCTGTCCTGGCTGCCGTACGTCGTCGCGTTCGGGCTGCTGCCGGCGGTCGTGACGCTCGGCCTGCCGGCGCCCGCATGGCCGCTCTGGTGGGTGATGGCGGCCGGCGCGCTGCTCGGCGTCGGCGCGCACGTGGCCAACGTCGTACCCGACATCGAGGCCGATCTGGAGCTGGGCATCCGCGGCTGGCCGCAACGGCTCGGCACGCACGCGCGATGGGTCGCGCCGGTGCCGCTGGCCGTGGCAGCTGTCCTGCTGGTCGTCGCGCCGGATGGCCCGGTGCCCCTGATCGCCTGGCTCGGCTTCGCGGGGATCGCGGCACTGCTCGTCGTGGTCGCGTTCGTGCCCGGCCGGTACGCCCGCGGCCGGGCGCCGTTCCTGCTGACGCTGGCGATCGCCGCCCTGGACGTCGGGCTGCTGGTCGTCCGGATGCCCTAGACGATCTATTCCGGGGGGTCGCCGGTCAAGCGCGCGGCGGATGGCGCCGCGCTGGGAAGGCGGAGGAGGAGCCAGGAGGGGCCTCCGGCGATCGACGACAACGCAGCCGGCGTGGATGCCAGGCGTCGCGCGTCAGGCGACCCCTTGGAATAGATCGTCTAGGTCGCGGGCATGGTGACGAACCGCGAGTTGTACCCGCGCGCGTCCTCGCCCTCGGCGAGGAGATGAGGGAGTCCGGGCGAACTCTCTCGGAATACCTGCGCGCGCTCTGGGCGATTGGTGGACTTTGCATGACCGGCCGGTGAACGATACGCTCCCCATTAGAGTACGCAACGTTCACTAAAGAGCCGGCGCGGCGCAGCCTCAGGTGTGCGCCCGAGGAGCTGCGATGACGTTTGTAGAACCGCTGGAGGCCTTCGGCAGGGACGGCCTCGCCCTCGCCGGCGGCAAGGGCGCCAATCTCGGGGAGCTGGTACGCGCGGGTTTTCCCGTTCCCGGCGGTTTCGTGGTTACGACCGAGGCCTACGCGAAAGTCGTCGGCTCGTGTCCCGCGAGCAGCGACGGAGCCACGACCCGCGCCGCCGTCGAAGCGATCGAGCTGCCTGACCAGCTTGCCGAGTCGATCCATCGGGCGTACGCCGGTCTGGGCGGCGGAGCGGTCGCCGTCCGGTCCAGCGCCACCGCGGAGGACCTGCCGGGAGCCGCGTTCGCCGGCCAGCAGGACACCTATCTCAACGTCGTAGGCGAGGACGAACTGGTCGATGCCGTCCGCCGTTGCTGGGCTTCGTTGTGGACCGACCGGGCGATCGCCTACCGGGGCAGGCTCGGCATCGACTCCGCGGAGGTGACCATCGCCGTCGTGGTGCAGCGCATGGTCGACGCCGAGTTCGCGGGTGTGCTGCTCACGGCCAACCCGGTGACGGGAGAGCGCCAGGAGATCGTGGTCGACGCCAGCAGCGGGCTCGGCGAGGCAGTGGTGTCCGGGCTCGTGACACCGGACCACTACGTCCTGGACGCCCGGGGCAACGTGCGCGAATGGGCGGCCGGGCGGCGTGAGGTGGTCGTCCGAAGCGCTGCCGGAGGTGGCGTCACGCACGAGAACGGGAACGCCGACGACGCGACGCGGTTGCCGGCCGAAGCGCTGAAGGAGCTTGCAGGACTGGGATCCCGGGTCGCGGAACACTTCGGCAGGGCACAGGACATCGAGTGGGCGTACGCCTCCGGCCACGTGCTGCTGCTGCAGGCGCGCCCGATGACCGCGCTCCCGCCACCGCCGGTCCGGCTGAACCGCCTGCAGCGCAGGCTCGGCTCCGTCCTGCTGGAGTACCTGCCCGTCCGTCCCTACCCGATGGACATGTCGACCTGGATCCCGAACGGCCCGGCGGGTCTGATGGCCGACATGGTGGCGGAGTACGGCATCAAGCAGGCGTTCGACGACTTCCTGCGGGAGACCGACGGTGTGGTCGACCGGCTCGTGCCGAGCTCACCGCGTCCGACGCCCAGGGTGCTGAGCGCGCCGTTCCGGCTGGTTTCTCGGGCGCGGCGATACGACCCGGCCCGCTGGACGGACGATCCGCGCTTCACCGACAACCTCCGGCGCATCGACGAACTGAAGGTGCGGGACCTGGCGGCGCTGTCGTGGGCAGAACTGCTCCGCGTTCCATCGCTCACGTTCGAGCTCGTCCGGCCGGTCACGGACCTTCGGACCGACTACCTGCCGCGGGCCGGCCTGGCGCTGGTGCGCCTGGCGGTGCTGCTCAAGCTGCTCGGCAGGCCGGAGCTGCGCGGCCACCTGATCGCGGGTGCGCGAACACGTACCGAAGACACCAACCAGGCCTTGGAAGCACTCGCCCGCGACGTCCGTTCGGACCCCGCGCTGCGTGCGGCGGTCGACGAACTGGATCTGCGCCGGCTGGAGGAGTTCGGCGGCTTCCACCAGAAGTTCGAGGCGTTCCTCGAGGAGTACGGTCACCGCGAGACCGCGACGCCGTTGCTGGTTTCGCCACCGACCCTGGGTGAGTCGCCGGAAACCGTTCTGGGCTTGGTGAAAGTGCTCGCCGGCAGCTCGAAGGAGAGCACGAGCAGGGCTCGGGAAGCGATGCGGGAGCTGATGGCGCTGCCGAGGTTGCGAAACCCGAAGCGACGCGAACGCGTGCGCCGCTGGGTCGAGGCGGCGCAGGCGGGCATGGCGTTCCGGGAGGACAGCCACTTCTACTTCACCAAGCCGTTGCCGATCCTGCGGAAGGCGTTGCTGGAGATGGGCCGCCGCCTGTGCGACGCGGGGATTTTCGAGCGGCCGGAGGACGTCTTCCACCTGCGCCTGGAGGAGCTCCAGCAGGTCGGCGACCCGGCGACGCTCGACGAATCTGTCAAGGAACACGTGCGGGAGCTCGTCCTGGCCCGGGCCGCCAAGCGCGAGGAGCTGACCGGCGTCCGCCTGATCGATCCGGCGGCGATCTATCCGCCGAAGGACCACGGCGACGCCCTCGTGTCCGGAATGCCGGCCAGTGCGGGACGGGTGACCGGACCGGTGAAGGTGATCCGTTCCCCGGAGGACTTCGGCAAGCTGGACAGCGGTGACGTACTCGTCTGCCCGTACACCAATCCGTCGTGGACACCGCTCTTCCAGCGCGCGATCGCCGTCGTCGTCGACTCCGGCGCGACCGCCTCCCACGCGGCGATCGTCGCCCGCGAGTACGGCATCCCCGCGATCATGGGCACCGCGACCGGCACCACCGTGCTGACCGACGGCCGGCGCGTGACGGTCGACGGCGGCACGGGCCGCGTCACCGCGGCTTCGTAGGATCGCGCCCATGGCGATCGACCACCGCAAGCTCCCGCGCCGCCGGGGAGATGCCCTCAACGAGGCCATCCTCACGGCGGCGCTGGAAGAGCTGGCGGAGGTCGGGTACGCCAGGCTGACGATGGAGGGCGTCGCGGAACGGGCGAAGGCGAGCAAGGCCACGCTCTACCGCCGATGGCAGAGCCGGATGGAGCTCGCCACGGACGCGGTTTACCACTCCCTGCCCGACCCGGCGTCGACCCCGGACACCGGCTCGTTCCGCGGCGACCTGCTCGCCCTGCTCCGGCAGACGGCCGACCTGCTGGACGGCCCGGCCGGCGAGGCGTTGCGCGGCCTGCTCGGCGACGCCCTCCAGGACGCCGAGCGCACGGCCGAGCTCCGCGGGCGGTCGCAGGGCCACGGCCGCAAGTCGATGGACGTCGTCGTCGACCGCGCCGTCGCCCGCGGCGAGATCGCCGAAGCGGCCGTGACCCCACGCCGGCTCGAGGTCGGCCAGGCGATGTTGCGGCAGCAGTTCTACTTCAAGGGCACGCCCATCCCCGA
Organism: Flindersiella endophytica; assembly: GCF_054779015.1. Lineage (NCBI taxonomy): Bacteria > Bacillati > Actinomycetota > Actinomycetes > Propionibacteriales > Nocardioidaceae > Flindersiella > Flindersiella endophytica. The sequence goes on along the minus strand of NZ_BAAGYY010000013.1, from coordinate 285,627 downwards.
CACCACGATCGCCGAGATCGTCGACGAAGTTCTCGTCCCTCTCTTCACGACCGCGCCGAGCTAGTCGACGCAGCACCGAGCTAGTCGACGCAGCAGGAGTGCGCGGCCTCGTGCACGAACTCCGGCGTGTGCCACCAGTACGACCGCTGGGACGGATGCTCCGGCGTGCTCAGCGGCGCGGCCGCGGCCGACCCACCAGCGGGTGTCGACGGCGTGAGCGTGGTGAGCAGGTCGTCGACGGTGTGGTGCACGCCGTTGAGCACGACCGCTCGGACGGCGGCGGCCGCCTCGATCCGCGCCAGCGGGTCGCCGTCGACGATCGAGAGGTCGGCCAGCGCCCCCGGTGCGATCCGGCCGAGATCGGGTACGCCGAGGTAGGTCGCCGCCTGGCTGGTGGCGGTCCGCAACGCCTCGGCCGGTGTCGCACCGCCGGACTTGACCATCGCCCGCAGGTTCATGTGCAGGCTCACCGCCACGTTGTCGATCGGCGCGTCGGTGCCGCTCACGATCGTCCCGCCGGCCCGCAGCACTCGGACCGCCGCGCCCGCCCAGCCGCGCAGCATCCGCAGGTTCGCGGTCTGGTCGGTCGAGCCGGCGTCGTCGATCTTCTGCCGCAGCTTCACGAACTCCCACGCGGGATAGAGCGTCCGGATCCGCTCGTCGTCGTAGAACTCCCGGTCGTCGCGGTAGAGCGCGGCCGAGGCGAACAGCGTCGGCGTCCAGGCCATGCCGGACTCCGTGAACAGCGTCGTCACGTCGCCGTAGACCCCGCCCGTACGCGAGACCGTGTGCGAGTAGCCCAGCCGGCTCGTCGCGCCGATGTGTTCCTGCCCGTCGATGCCGAACGACACGGCCGGATGGAGGTAGTGCGAGCTGACCCGGATCCGGTGCCGGTGCGCCCAGCCGATGATCGCGCGCTGAGCGGCGACCGGCAGCCGGACGTAGGTCTTGACCAGGTCGTAGTCGAGCAGCCTGGCCCGTTCGAGCTCGAGCTGGACGTCGGCTCCGGTGTGGGTCGGGCGCATGAAGTTGTAGTAGATCCGGCGGCCGTCGACGGCCTCGCCGGTCGCGACGAAGCGCGGCCCGAGCCTGGCGCCGGAGTCGACCGACTCGCGTTCCTCGACCATGTCGTAGATCGGATCGCCCGGCGAGCGGGTCGTCGTGATGCCGAACGTCAACCAGACCAGGCCCTGCCGCGCGCCGAGGACCCGGCCGCCGAGATGCCGGTGGTTGTGCATGTCGAGCAGGCCGGGCATCACCGTCGCGTCCGAGGCGTCGACCAGCCGCCCGCGGCGGCCGTCCCGATGCGGCTCGACGGCGGTGATGCGGTTGCCGTCGAGCAGGATGTCGACGTTCTCCCGCAGCGTGTCGGACTCGCCGTCCCACATCCGGCCGGCGTGTACGACCGTCCGTCCGCGGGGCGCGGCGCTGCGCCAGCGGAGCTCGACCCGCGGATGGATCCGGGTTCGTCCGGTCAGGGTCGTCGTGCGCAGGCGGCCGCCGACCAGGTAGAGCAGCGAGGCCGAGTCGGCCGACCAGCTGGGCGCGTCGGCCGGATCGGACGTGAGCCGGCGGGCGGCACCGGTGGGCTCGCCCTTGCCGTCGACGGGTTGCGCCCACACGACGCCGGCGAGGACGAACGCGAGCCAACGGCCGTCCGGCGACCACACCGGGCCGTCGACGCCGCGCGTCGACAGTGACTGGTCGCCCTGCTCGGGCAGCACCTCGCGGTAGCGGGTCTCGCCGGTCTCGAGGTCGATGGTCAGGATCTGGCTGGTGCCCTCGCGGAACCGGCGAGAATTGGGCCGCAGCGCGGCGAGCGCGAGGATCCGGCCGTCGGGCGACCAGGTGGGCCGGCCGGGTGCGAACAACGGGCCGAAGACCTTGCGTACGCTGCCGGACTTCGCGTCGGCGACCATGACGTTGCCGTCCTGGTCGAGGCAGGCCAGCTGGGAGGCGTCCGGCGACCAGGCGGGCAGGACGGCCGCGCCGGGAGCGTTGGTGAGCCGGCGATGAGTGCCGGCGGCGAGGTCGTGCAGCCAGAGGTCGGGCTTGCCGGCCTCGTCGGAGACGTACGCGAGCGTGCTGCCGTCGGGTGACCAGGCCGGATCCGTCGTGAAATAGGGGTTGTCGGTCACGCGAGCCGGTGGCCGGCTGCTGCCGAGCGTCGCGATCCACAGGTCGCCCAGCGCGCGGAACGCGACGCGCCGGCCGTCCGGCGCCAGCATTGGTCCGACGATGCCCTTGACCGGGTGCTCGTGGCCGTCGTCGCGGATCGGGCGGACCGGATGGTACGACGGCGTGGAGACGGAAACCCCGGCGGAGAAGGGGATCCGGGCCGCGGCGCCACCGGTCAGCGGGCGGCGCTTGATCGCTCCGTCGGCGGTGTAGACGACCTGGCCGTCGGCGAGGAAGCCGGGACGGAGCGCGAAGACGTCCTCGCCGGGATCGGAGATCGTGGTCGGCTGACCGCCGCTTGCCGGCACTGTGCAGAGCCGGATGTCGCCCGGGCGGAACGACACGTAGACAAGGGTTTCGCCGTCGGGCGCGAACGCGGGCGCGAGCACCAGCTCGCCGGTCTGCGCGGTGACGACCGTCCGGCGGCCGGAGCCCTGCGAGTCGACGACCTCGATCGCGGTGCCGTCGGAGACGAACGCGACTTGCTTTCCATCGGGGGAGATGGCCGGGTGGTACTCGTCCTTGCTGCCGTTGACGAACGGTGAGAGCGTGCGGGTCGTGGCGTCGAGCTGCCAGATGCCGTACGTCGAGCCGTCGCGGTCGGAGGCGACCAGCAGCTTCGCCGGATCGCCAGGCCAGTAGACCGGCTCGCGGTGGTCGTAGCGTCCGGTCGTGAGCTGCGTGGTGCGCGCGGTGGCAAGGTCGGCGTACCAGATCTGGAACCCGCCATCGGCGTACGACTGGAACGCGACCTTGCGGCCGTCAGGGGCGAAGCTCGGCCAGGTGGCGTCGGCGGCCTCGCCGAGCAGGCGGCGGGCGGTGCCTCCGCGGGAGCCGAGCAGCCAGATCGTCGCCTGCAGGTCGATCGCGATCGTCCGGCCGTCCGGCGAGACGGCGGCCAGCAGGTTGGTGCCCTCGGTGACGGTGACCGTGCGGGTGCCGGCCGCCGTCGGCGCAGCCTGCGCGTCGGTCGGAACGGTGAGAGCGGGAGTCAGAGCGAGTGCCGGTGTCGCGCCGAGTAGTTGGCGCCGTGTGGGGCGTAGTCGCATGCTTACGGTCTATCGCTCAACCAGATCGGTGGCAACAGGTAGAGGTGCGGTCACCAGATCGGGCGTAGTGGGGGAGGTGAGTCGCCGGCGAGGTCGCGGATCAGGCGAGCCAGGTCGACGCGGAGCTCGGTGAGCTTGGGGTCGCCGAGGCGGCGGCCGAGCTGGCGTTCCAGGGTGTGCAGCGTCCGGCCGGCGATCCCGAGGTGCTCCTTGGCCTGGTCGGTGAGCACGACCAGCTTGCGCCGCCCGCCGTCCGGGTGGGGTTGGCGGCGGACGTAACCGCGGCTCTCCAGGTCGTCGACGATCTGGCCGGCTGCCTGCTTGGTCACCCCGAGGCGTTCGGCGAGCTCGGTGCTGGTGGCGCCGGAACCCTTGAGCGCCTGGAACGTCATGCCGTGGATGGGCCGGAGGTCGGCGTAGCCGGCGGCGGCCAGCCGGTTGTTGAACTCCGTCAGCACGAGCTGGAACGCCATGCCGAGCAGGAACGTGAGCTCCGCCTCGGCGAGCGGGTCGTCGGTCGTCACGAGACCAAGCTTGACAGATCTGGAGTCAAGTTGCTTTACTCGGGTCTGCGAGTAAAGCAACTTGACTCAAGGGAGGGGTTCGGAATGAGTGCTGTGAACGCGGTGAACGTGGTGAACGAGACGGCGGAGCGGACGATTCGTACGGCCGCGGGAGTGATGACGGCGCTGGCGGCACCCAGTCAGGGCAGCCGGGAGCTGGCCACCTGGCGGACACGGATGGAGCCGGGCGCGGAAGGCCCGCTGCACGCGATCGACCGCGAGCAGGTGTGGATGCCCGTGACGGGCTCGTTCACCGTCACGGTGGACGGCGCCTCGAGGGTGGTGGCCGCGGGCGAAGCGCTGATCCTGCCGGCCGGCGCGCCACGCCAGATCCGCGCGAACGACGACCCGGTCGAGGTGCTGGTCTGCATGCCGGCCGGCGGCAAGGCCTCGGTGCCGGGTTCACCCGACACTCTCGACCTCCCGTGGGCGGAATAGGCGGCACCGGTGTTCGAGCCGGTGGCGGAGGCGTTCGTGCCTGGGCGCTTGACCTTCACAGACAGTGTGAACGTTCTAGCTTCGGCCCATGACTGACATTCCCACCACCATGCGAGCCCTCCGGCAACCCGCCCTGACCGGACCCGGTGCACTGAAGCTGGTCGACGACGAGCCTGTGCCGCGGCCCGGCCAGGGCGAGGTCCTGGTCCGGGTGGGCGCGCGGCCGGGGTCAACTTCGCCGACGTCATGCAGGCCTACGGCACGTACGACGGTGGTCCGGCGGCGCCGTACATCGCGGGGTTCGAGGCGGCCGGGGAGGTGGTCGCGCTCGGCGCCGGCGTGACCAGCCCCGAGCTGGGCGCGCACGTGATCGGCACCGGGCCCGGCGCGTTCGCGGAGTACATGGTGATGCCCGCGGCCGGAGCCGCGCCCGTACCGGACGGCTGGGCCGGCGAGCAGGCGCTCGGGCTCGTACTCAACTGGGCCACCGCGCTCGCCGCCCTTCGCCCGCTCGGCCGGATCGCGGCGGGGGAGACCGTGCTCGTGCACGCAGCCGCGGGAGGCGTGGGTCAGGCCGCGGTCCGCCTGGCCAGGCATTTCGGCGCGACCGTGATCGCGACCGCCTCGCCGGAGAAGCACGAGGCGGTACGCGCCCTGGGCGCCGGCCAGGTGGTCGACTCCCGTGCCGTTGGCTCGATTGCCGGCAGGAGCGTCGACCTGGTCCTCGAGTCCGTCGGCGGCGAGACATTCCTGGCGAGCCTGGAGGTGGCCAAGCGCATCACCGGCCGCGTCGTGGTCTACGGCGGAGCCGCCGGCGACACACCGATCACCAACTGGGACCTGGTCTTCAAGCACCAGATCCAGCTCGCCGGGCTGCACATCGGCGTGCTGAGCCGGACCGCACCGAAGCTGTTCGCCGAGCTGATGACCGAGCTACGCGACCTGATCGCGGCCGGCGTCTACCCACCCGGACAGCCGACCGCCTACGACCTGGCCGACGGCCCGGCAGCGCTCGCCCGGCTCGAGGCGCGAGCCACCACGGGCAAGCTCGCGCTGCGCCCATAGAGCGCGCCGGGCAAAGCCTCAGCTGAGCTGCTCCGCCAGGAACGACAGCACCGCCGCGGCGTACGGGAGTCGTCGGTCGCGGCGGACGGAGTGACCGGCACCTTCGATGTACGCCGGTCGCAGGTCGGCCTTGGTCGCCTCGGCACAGGTGCGTACCGACTCGTGGGAGTTGATCGAGCCGCGCTCCGGATCGCCGTAGACGAACAGGATCGGGCAACCTACGTCGGCCAGGACCTCTGGCAACGGCGTCGGCTCGGCCGAGGGCAGCTCGAGCAGGTGCGGGTTGAACTGGTCCTTGGACACGGCCCAGGGCTCCAGTTCGTCCGCCGGCCAGTCCGGCTCGCTCTCCCGGCAGGCCGCGATCCGCTCGTCGAGCCCGCGCGCACGCACGTCCACCAGCCAGTCCGGCATCCCGCCGGAGCTCGAGGTGGGCCGCCGCCCGCCGCGGGGGAAGTTCGGCGGGTCCTCGAGGATCAGCGCACGCACCAGCTCCGGATGCCTGGCCGCCAGCATCGACGCCGTGGCCGCGCCCATGGAGTGGCCCATCACGATCGCTCCTCCGGAGCGGAAGCCGGGCACCGTACGCAAGACCCGTGCGGCGTCACCCGCCGAGGTCTCGCTTCCCGTCGGCTCCTCGGGCAGGCCGGACCGGCCGTGCCCGCGAGCGTCGGTCGCGAGGAAGCCGTAGGTCGGCCCGAGTGCGGGCAGTAGCGGTGCCCAGCAGTCGCCCGAGTCGCTGAACCCGTGCAGGAGCAGCACATCGACGTCCGGCCGGGTTCGCGCCCACGCGATGTGATCCGTCGTACCGCGTTCTGTGAACACGACCTTGACGTTAGCCACGTGGCCCATGATCCAGAAGCGCCGAGTCAAGAACCGGCCAGCCGGGTGTTCGCCGTTGCTACTGGAAATGGTTAAGCTGGTTAACCGTGCAGGAAGCTGAACCACCCGTGCCCTCGATCGAACGAGCGGTCCGCGCGCTTGTCCGGGTCGGCCGGCTGCTCGAACGCGCGGACGCCGGGCTGAGCCTCGCCCAGTTCCGCATCCTCGAGCTCGTCTCGCGTGGCACCGAGCGGTCCACCCACATCGCGAGCCGGCTGGCCACCAGCAAGCCCGCGGTCACGATGGTGGTCGACGGGCTGGTCGCCGCCGGGCTGCTCACCAGGGGTAGCCGCCAGGGCGATCGCCGGGTCGTGGTGCTCGCGCTCACGCCGGCCGGCGAGACCGCGCTGGCCAAGGCCGAGGCGGCCTACCGCGAGCGGCTCGAGCCGCTGCTGGACCAGATCTCCGATCCGGCCGCCCTGCTCCTGCAACTGACCGAGATCGACGACGCCATGGATGAGAGGTGGGCGCAACGCCAGCGCGAGAGGAAGCCACGAAGCACGACAACGGAGGGAAGCAGCACCTCATGACCGCGACGTCCACCATCGCCACGCCTTCGGCGCCGCCCAGCGACGACCAGGGCAGGGCGCCGGACGCACCAGAACGCTGGGTACGCCGGCTCGCGTCCTACTGCCTGCGCTCCAAGCCGCTGATGACGGCAGCGTTCGGCGGTGCGGTGATCGGGATGGCGGCGACCGCGATGGTGCCGCTCGTCGAACGGCACATCGTCGACAGCGTGATCATCGCCGGTACGTCCCCGATGCTTCCGTGGGTGCTCGGGTTGTGCGCGCTCGGGCTGGTGGCGTTCGGCTCCGGCTTCGCCCGGCGCTTCCTCGGCGGCAAGCTCGCGCTCGACGTGCAGCACATCGTGCGGCGTGACCTGTTCGACTCGCTGGCCAAGCTCGACGGCGCCCGCCAGGACGAGCTGCACACCGGTCAGGTCGTGAGCCGCTCGATCAGCGACATCATGATGGTGCAGGGCCTGCTGCAGATGTTGCCGATCATGCTGGGCAACCTGCTGCTGTTCGTCATCTCGCTCGTGGTGATGTTCACGCTGTCACCGGTCCTGACGCTGATCGCGCTCGCGGTCGCTCCGGCGCTGCTCATCATCGGCTACCGCACCCGCAGCCGGCTGTTCCCGGCGACATGGGACGCACAGCAGCAGGCCGCCGAGGTCGCGGGCATCGTCGACGCCGCCGTCACCGGCGTACGCGTCGTCAAGGGCTTCGGCCAGGAGCAGCGCGAGCTCGACAAGCTGGAACGCCAGGTCCGTGCGCTGTTCTCCTCGCGCCTGCGGGCCGTCCGCATGACCAGCCGTTACAGCCCGACACTGCAGGCGGTTCCGCTGCTCGGCCAGGTCGGCATCCTCGCGCTCGGTGGCTACCTCGCGATCCAGGGGCACATCACGCTCGGCACGTTCCTCGCGTTCTCGGCCTACCTCGTCCAGCTGATCGCGCCGACCCGCATGCTGTCGAACTTCCTCGTCCTCGGGCAGCAGGCCCGCGCGAGCGTGATCCGCGTGTTCGAGGTGATCGACTCCAAGCCGATGCTGGAGGAGAAGCCGGACGCCGAGGACCTGCCGGTCGGTCCGGGCGCGGTCGAGCTGCGCGACGTGACGTTCGGGTACCTCCGGTCGGACCCTGTGCTGCGCAACGTGAGCATGCGCGTCGAGCCCGGCGAGACGCTCGCGCTGGTCGGCACCGCGGGCTCCGGCAAGTCCACGATCTCGCAGCTGCTGCCCCGGTTCTACGACGTGCACGAGGGCTCGATCCTGATCGACGGCCGGGACGTACGCGACGTCACGTTGTCGTCGTTGCGGGCGCGGATCGGGCTGGTGTTCGAGGACAGCTTCCTGTTCTCCGACTCGATCCGCGAGAACATCGCCTACGGCCGGCCGGACGCGACCGACGAGCAGATCCGCGCGGCAGCTCGGGCTGCCGAGGCAGAGGACTTCATCGAGGACCTGCCGAACGGATACGACACTGTCGTAGGCGAACGCGGCCTCACGCTGTCCGGCGGGCAGCGGCAGCGGGTCGCGCTGGCGCGGGCGCTGCTGAGCGATCCGACGCTGCTCGTACTCGACGACGCGACGTCGGCCGTCGACCCGCAGACCGAGGCGGAGATCCATGCCACGCTGCGGCAGGTGATGGTCGAGCGGACGACCATCATCATCGCGCACCGGCAGTCGACGCTGCAGCTCGCCGACCGGATCGCGGTGCTCGACGAGGGCAAGGTCGTCGACACGGGCACCCATGCGGAACTGAACGAACGGTGCGCGCTCTACCGGCTGCTGCTGGCCGGCCCGGGCGACGACGCCGAGGGGATCGACGCGGGCGAGCTCGACTCGTACGTTCCACCGGCCACCGGCTCGTCCAACGGTCTGTCGAACGGCCTGTCGAACGGCTCGGTGAACGGGGCGGCGCGCGAGCAGCAGGTCGACGGGGTGACGCCTTCGCTGTGGCAGCGCTCGGAGGAGGAGCTGGAAAGCCATCTCACGCGCATCCGGACCAACACCGGCCTCGGTGGCGGGCTCGGTGGCGGCATGGGCGGGGGTGGCGGCGGCGGTGGCATGGGCGGACCCGGCGGCGGCTGGCTGTCCGGCATGCCCCCGACGCCCGAGCTCATCGAGCAGGTACAGAAGCTGCCGCCGGCCACCGACGTACCCAATGTCGACCGGAAGGCTTCCGAACAAGCCGATCCGGGCTTCAACCTGGTCCGTACGCTGCGGCCGTTCTCCCGGTCGTTGCTGCTGGCGCTGCTCCTGGTAGCGATCGGCGCGATCGCCGCACTGGTGCTCCCGCTGCTGATCCGGCACGGTGTGGACGCCGGCGTGCAGCAGCACGCCTACGCCGTGGTCGTCGTGGCGGCGCTCGTGGCGCTCGGCGTCGTGGCCGTCACCTGGGCGGTCAACATCGGCCAGACCATGGTGACCGGCCGTACCGGCGAGCGGGTGCTGTACGCCTTGCGGATCAAGCTGTTCGCGCACCTGCAGCGGCTCGGGCTCGACTACTACGAGCGCGAGATGACCGGCCGGATCATGACCCGGATGACGACCGACATCGACGCGTTGTCGACGTTCCTGCAGACGTCGTTGCTGACAGCTGTCGTAGCGGTCCTGCAGTTCTTCGGCGTGCTGGTCGCGTTGTTCTTCATCAACTGGGAGCTGGCGCTGGCCGTCTCGGCGGTGCTGCCCGTGCTGATCGTCGCGACGCTGATCTTCCGGTCGAAGTCGCGGGACGCGTACCAGGACGCGCGGGAGAAGATCAGCGTTGTCAACGCCGACCTGGCGGAGAACGTCGCGGGCATGCGCGTCGCCCAGGCGTTCGGCCGCGAGGGGCGCAACGCCGAGCGCTTCACCGACAAGAGCGAGGCCTACCGCGTCAGCCGGCTGCGTGCGCAGCGTTACATGGCGACGTACTTCCCGTTCGTGCAGTTCCTCAACATGGTGTCGGCGGCGCTGGTGCTCGGCGTCGGTGCCGGGCTCGTGCACGACAAGGCGCTGACGGCCGGTGCGCTGATCGCGTACCTGCTCTACCTCGATCTGTTCTTCTCGCCGGTGCAGCAGTTGTCGCAGGTCTTCGACGGCTACCAGCAGGCCCAGGTCGGCCTGCGGCGGATCAGTGAGCTGTTGCGCACGCCGACGATGACTCCACAGGCGGAGGAGCCGGTTTCCTTGGAGAAGCTGTCCGGCGAGGTGATCCTCGATGACGTTCACTTCCACTACGACAACGCGAAGGGCGACGCGCTCGACGGGATGAACCTGCGGATCGCGGCCGGCCAGACCGTAGCCCTGGTTGGCGAAACCGGCGCCGGCAAGACGACGCTGGTCAAGCTGGTGGCACGGTTCTACGACCCGACCGGAGGTGCGGTCCGCGTCGACGGCTACGACCTGCGCGACCTCGACCTGGCGTCGTACCGGCACCGGCTGGGGTACGTCCCGCAGGAGCCGTTCCTGTTCCCGGGCACTGTGCGCGACGCGATCGCGTACGGCAGGCCGGAGGCGTCCGACGCGGAGATCGAGGCCGCGGCCCGGGCGGTCGGCGCCCACCAGATGGTGTCGCGGATGCGCGACGGCTACCTCCACAAGGTCGGCGAGCGTGGCCGGAACCTGTCGGCCGGACAACGGCAACTGCTGGCGCTGGCGCGGGCGTACCTCGTCGACCCGGACATCCTGCTGCTCGACGAGGCGACCGCCGCGCTGGACCCGGCGACCGAGGCGCTGGTCATCAAGGCGACCGAGACGTTGACCAGGCAGCGCACCACGCTGCTGATCGCACACCGGCTGACGACCGCGGCGCGGGCCGACCGGATCGTCGTACTGCATCACGGGAAGGTGGTGGAGGACGGCACGCACGCCGAGCTGCTCGCGGCAGGCGGGCGGTACGCGATGCTGTGGGCGGCCTACACTCGGGAGTAACGTAACTCACGAGTATCGTTTTGGGAGGGCCGATGAGCATTGCGACGATGGCGAAGCCGGTGCCCGTTCATCCCGGTAGCCGGCTGTTCGGCTCGATGCCCGCACTGCGGGGTGACTCGCTGGGCACCTACACCCGGGCGTGCCGCGACCTCGGCGACGTGGTGCGGTTCGACCTCGGGCCGCCCGGCCTGCAGGTGAAGCTCTACGGCGTGTTCTCGGCGGAGGGCGCGCAGCAGGTGCTGGCGCACGAGTCGGCCAACTTCCGTAAGGACAACCCCTTCTACGCAATCGTGCGCGAGCTGCTCGGCAACGGGCTGCTGACCAGCCAGGACGACGAATACATGCGGCAGCGGCGGCTCGTCCAGCCGCTGTTCACGCGCCGGCAGGTCGACCAGTACGCCTCGGCGATGTGCGAGGAAGTCGAGGAGATGCTGGGCCGCTGGGCGGCTGCCCCCGAGTCGACCGTCGACCTGGCCCTCGAGAACAACCGGCTGACGTTGCAGGTCGTCGCACGGATCCTGTTCGGCACCGACGTCGAGGACGCGATCAGGGTCGTGCGCGAGCGGTTCACCATGGTCAACGAGTTCACGATGAAGCGTGGGCTCGCGCCGTTCCAGATCCCGCTGCGCTGGCCGTTGCCGGCGAACCGGCAGGCGCTCGCGGTGCAACGCGACCTCTACGCGATCTGCGACCGGATCATCGCGCAGCGGCGGGCGGCGGGGGCCTCGGGTGTCGAACGCACCGACCTGCTCACGTTGCTGACCAAGGCCGAGGACGAGGCAGGGGACCGGCTGGCGGCCAGCGAGGTGCGCGACCAGGTGCTCATCTTCCTGCTGGCCGGGCACGAGACGACGTCGGTGTCGCTGACGTTCGCGCTGCACCTGCTGGCGAAGCATCCGTCGGTGCAGGAGCGGGTGTTCGCCGAAGTGTCGTCGGTCCTCGGCTCGCGGGACCCGGTGGCCAAGGACGCCTCGGCGCTGACGTACACGACGATGGTGCTGAAGGAAGCCATGCGGCTCTTCCCGGCGGCGCCGGCGACCGGTCGGCGGTCCGTTGCCGACACGGAGATCGACGGATACGTCGTCCCGGCGGGCTCGAACATCTTCGTGGCACCGTGGGTGACACACCGGCATCCCGCGTACTGGCCCGACCCGGACCGCTTCGACCCGGAACGGTTCACGCCGGAGGCGGAGGCCGCCAGGCCGCGCTACGCCTGGTTCCCGTTCGGCGGCGGACCGCGGGCATGCATCGGCCAGTACTTCTCGATGCTGGAGTCGGTGCTGGCGCTTGCGCTGGTGGTCCGCACGTACAAGCTCGAAGCCGTCGACGTCGACGTGCCGATCCTGCAGGGCATCACCCTGCGCCCGAACGGCCCGGCCCGCTGCCGCCTGACCCCGCGCGTCTAGAGGCCGGCTGCGCCGTCGATCTGTTCGCGGAGCAGGTCGGCGTGGCCGTTGTGGCGTGCGTACTCCTCGACCAGGTGCATCAGCACCCAGCGCAACGAGACCGGGCCCTCGCCGGGCTCATCGCCGGTTAGCTCGCCTCGCCGAAGCAGCGGAGGCGGGCGAGGCCGCCGTCGGGGTAGATGTCGAGGCGGAGGTGGGTTGCCGGCTGGGGGTCGGCCAGGAGGAAGCGGTGTGGCGTGTCGGGTTGGAGGCGGGTACGGGGGAGGAGGTCGAACCAGCGGCTCGACTCGTTGAGGGCGGCCGCGTCGTACGGCGCCGGCGGTACGTCCAGGCCGCGCACAGCGGCGAACGCCGGCGCGTTGCCGATGAAGCACGAGGTGTCGAGCTCCACGACGCGGATCAGGCCGCGGCGGGCAAGCTGCACCAGCACCCAGTCGTTGCCGTCGTCGCGGCGGCGAGCGGTTTCCCAGCCGTCGCTCATCTGCTGGGGTACGCCCGGCATGATCAGGTTGCCGGGCCGGGAGAAGAAGCGGTTGGACGCGTCCAGCACCCGCCCGCCGTTCGCCATCGCGGCCAGGTCGAACGGCATCGCGCCCAGCAGTTGCGGGTCCGGCGACGGCAGGCCGTGCACCCGCAGCCGCGCCACGCCGCCGTCGGGATAGATCCGCAGCCGTACGTGCGTGAAGCGCTCGGAAGCGTCGACCTCAAAGGGATTCCGGGCGTCGCCCCGCAACGGTGACCGTAGGACGAGCGGCACCCACGCGGCGTCCAGCAGCTCTGACGGCGACGGATAGCCCGAGGCCACGCACCCGTCGAGCGCGCACTCCGGCGGGTAGTTCCCACGAAAGAACGCAGTGTCGACCACCACGCCGTGGATGATCCCCGGCGCACCGAGCCGCACGATCGCCCAGTCGAAGCACTCGGCGGAGACAGTACGCCGCCGCCGGGTCTCCCAGCCGTCGTAGATCTGGCCCTTCGCCCCGAACGTCGACGGCGAGAACACGGGCGCGGCCGTGGCCACAAGGTTTTCCTTGGCGGCGAACAACTCGTCGTTGGCGGCCACCACACCACCGCCCAGCGCGCGCACCGCCAGATCCGGCAGCTCCTCGAACGTCGTCATGCCGCCTCCCTGCGAAGCAGCCGACCGAACCGCGAGCCGTCGACCACCCGTCCCCGCAGCCAGGTCCGCCTCACCACGCCGGTCAACTGCCTTCCAGCGTACGGCGTGACCGGATGCCGATGGAACAAAGCCGAGGGATCCACCGTGAACGAGCCGTCCGGGTCGAACGCCACGAGATCGGCGTCGAACCCCACCGCGATCCGCCCTTTCCGCGGCACACCGGCCAGCGAAGCCGGCCGCGCGGCCATCCACTCCACGACGGCCGACAACGGGAACCCACGTTCCCGGGCCGCCGTCCACACCAATGGCAGGCCCAGTTGCAGCGAGGCGATTCCGCCCCACGCGGCGGCGAAGTCGCCGGACTTCAACGCCGGCAGGCAGGGCGAGTGGTCGGACACCACACAGTCGATGTCGCCCGAACCCAGCCCCGCCCACAGCGTCTCCCGGTTCGCGAGGTTCCGCAGGGGCGGGCAGCATTTGTACTCCGTCGCCCCGTCCGGAACCTCCTCCGCCAGCAACGTCAGATAGTGCGGGCAGGTCTCGACGCTGATCCGCACGCCGTCGGCACGCGCCGCCGCCAGTTCCGGCAACGCACGAGCCGCCGACAGATGGAGTACGTGTGCCCGCGCACCGGTGGCCTTCAGCGCGGAGATCAGCCGGGAGATCGCACGCTGCTCGGCGGAAGCCGGTCGCGAGGCCACGAACTCCGCGAACGTCTCGGCATGCTCCAGCGGCCGTAACTCGTCAGCGGCCTCGGCGTGTACGAGTACGAGCCCGTCGAAGCCGGCCACCTCGGCAAGGAGCGCTTTCAGCTGACCGGGAGAGACCGGAGGGAACTCCGGCACGCCGGAGTCGGCTGTGAAGCACTTGAAGCCGAACACGCCCGCGTCCCACAGCGAGCCCAGCTTTCCGAGGTTGCCGGGCACCGCACCGCCCCAGAACCCCACGTCGGTGTGGATCTGGCCCGTGGCAGCCGCCCGCTTGGCCTCCAGCCCGGCGACGTCGACCGTCGGCGGCAGCGAGTTGAGCGGCATGTCGATGATCGTCGTGACACCACCGGCGGCCGCGGCCCGGGTCGCGGTGGCGAACCCCTCCCATTCGGTACGCCCCGGCTCGTTCACGTGCACATGCGTGTCGACCAGCCCGGGCAGCAGCGCCTCGTCGCCGAGCTCCACCAGCGCGGCGGCGGACGGCCGTGCGGCGTGCTCCAGCACGGCGGCGATCCGCCCGCCCGAGACCGCCACCGTCGCCGGCCGCACCCCGTCGGGCAGGACGACGCGGCGAGACCGGACGAGGAGGTCGTACTTCACGTCGAGTCCAGGTAGTCCCGCCAGCTGCCGATCGGCGAGATGTCAATCAGGGAAGGGTCTCCGCGCATCGACCGCCGCAGCACCATCGCCAGCGACGGCGTGCCGTCGGCGAGCTGGATCACGCCGAGCTCCAGCTCGGCGGGTTCCGCCGGCAGCAGCGAGTCGCGCAGCACCTCCAGCGGTACGTCGTAGACCTCGCCAGCAATCGCATAGCCGACGCCGGCCGTCGCCCCACCTGGCGCACCACGCGGCGGAGCCGCATAATCCGGTAGAGCAAGATCCATTGCGGGAAACCGGTCGCCGACGGAGAAGAAGCGGTACAGCGGAGCCGACGTCGTGGCGGCGACCAGCGGCGCGCCACACAGCAGCGGGTGCAACTGTCCGCCGCGCATCGCACCGCCGTTGAGGAACATGTAGACCAACGCCGCTCCAATCTCGAAAGGCTCGAACCAGCTCAAGCCGTGCCGGTCAGGTGTTCCGGCCGCACAGGCACCCGCCGGAACGCCAGGCCCGTCGCGTCGCGGATCGCCGCGACGATCGCCGGCGTGGACGACAGCGTCGGCGGCTCTCCGGCGCCGCGCAAACCGTAAGGCGCGTGCGGATCGGGATACTCGACGATATCGACAGCCATCGGCGGCATGTCGAGAATCGTCGGAATCAGATAGTCCGTGAACGACGGGTTGCGCACCTTGCCGTCCACGACGAGCATCTCCTCCATCAGCGCCAGGCCGAGCCCTTGCGCCGACCCACCGTGGATCTGCCCTTCCAGGGCAGACCGGTTCAGGATGCGACCGACGTCCTGCACGGCGGCCAGCTCGACGACTTTCACCAACCCCAGTTCGAGATCGACGTCGACGACCGCCCGGTGTACGCACAGCGCGAGCTGCACGTGGCTGTCGCCCTGCCCGGTCACGGGGTCCATCCGCTTGGTGGGCCGGTGCCGGAACACCTCGGTCTGCTCGATCGGCGCGTTGCCGACGACGTCGGCGAGCTGCGCCAGCACCTCGCCGCCCAGCGAGCGCACCTTTCCCTCGCGCAGGTAGATCTCCCGTGGGCGGGCGCCGAGGCGGACCGCGACCTCCGTACGAACCGTCTCGCAAGCGGCCTGCACCGCGCCGCCAGTCATGTACGACTGCCGCGACGCGGAGGAGGATCCGGCCGAGCCGACCTTGGTGTCGGCCGGCGCCAGCGTGACGCGGTCGACACCAAGCTCGGTGCGGGCGATCTGAGCTTGTACGGACAACAGGCCCTGTCCGACTTCGGCGCCCGCCGTGTGTACCAACGCGACCGGCTCGCCCCCGATCACTTCCAATCTCACGCGAGCGGTCGCGTAGTCGTCGAAACCTTCGGAGAAACAGATGTTCTTGATGCCGACGCCGTAGCCGACACCGCGTACGACACCCTCGCCGTGCGTGGTGTTGGAGACGCCGCCGGGCAGGTCACGCACGTCGACCCGATCCGAGGTCCGCGCCGGCGGCAGCGGCTTGGCGTCGAGCCGCCGCAGCAGTTCGGCCAGCGGTGCGGGGGAGTCGATGGTCTGCCCGGTGGCGAGCACCGAGCCCTCGCTGACCGCGTTCCGGATGCGGAGCTCGATCGGCGACAGCCCGAGCCGGGCGGCCAGCGCGTCCATCTGCGACTCGTACGCGAAGCACGCCTGCACCGCGCCGAACCCGCGCATCGCACCGCACGGCGGGTTGTTGGTGTAGGCGCCCCAAACGTCGATCGCGACGTGCGGCACGACGTACGGCCCGATGCCGAGCGAGGCCGCGTTGGCGACGACGGCGCTCGTGGTGGCGGCATAGGCGCCGCCGTCGAGGACCACGTCGGCCTTGACGTAGACCAGCTTGCCGTCGGCGGTGGCGCCGTGCTCGTACCGCAGGATCGCCGGATGCCTGTGCACGTGGCCGACGAACGACTCCTCGCGGTGATAGCTCATCTTCACCGGCCGGCCGGTACGCAGCGCCAGCATCGCCGCGTGCACCTGCATCGAGAGGTCCTCCCGGCCGCCGAAGGCTCCGCCGACACCGGCCAGTGTCATGCGCACCTTGTCCAGCGGCAGGCCCAGCGCGGGAGCGATCTGCTCCAGGTCGACATGCAGCCACTGCGTCGCGACGTAGAGGTCGACGCCTCCGTCCTCCGCCGGAACCGCCAGTCCGGACTCCGGGCCGAGGAAGGCCTGGTCCTGCATGCCGACCTCGTACGTCGCCGCGACCACGACATCGGCGGTGACCGCGCTCGGATCGCCGACCCGCACGGGTTGGTAGCGGACGAGGTTTCCGTTGTCGTGCAGACGCGGGGCGGTCGGGTCGAACACCGCTTGCCGCGGATCGGTCAACGGCTCGAGCACGTCGTAGTCGACGGCGATCAGGCCGAGCGCTCGGCGCGCGATCTCGGGATGCTCGGCGGCCACGATCGCGACCGGCTCGCCCTCGTAGCGCACCTTGTCGATCGCGAGCACCGGGCAGTCTCTGCGTTCCTGGCCGCAGAGCTTCTCACCGGGCACGTCCGCATGGGTGAGGACCGCCTGCACTCCGGGCAGCGCCGAGGCGGCCGAGGTGTCGATCCCGTTGATCCGGGCGTACGGATGCGGGCTGCGCAGGGTCGCGCCCCAGAGCATGCCTTCGACGGTCAGGTCGGAGGAGTACGCGAACTCGCCGCGGACCTTCTCGGCTGCTTCCGGCCGCAGCGGGCTGTCGCCGACCCTGCCGCGCGCGGTGGACTGGCTGCGGGAGTGGATCATGTCCGCTCCCTGGTGAGGACGAGTGCGGCTGTTTTCGCGTGACGGGCAAGCGTTTCGGCGTCCGCCGTGCGCAGCTCGCCGGCCTCGACGACCACCCGGCCGCCGACGGTCAGCAGGGCAAGCGGAGCGGGCGGCGCCAGTACGAGCGCGGCGACCGGATCGGAGATACCGGCGTGACCGAGCCCGTCGAGCCGCCAGAGCGCGAGGTCGGCGAGCTTTCCGGGCTCGAGCGAGCCGATCTCGGCCTGCCGGCCCAGGCAGCGAGCGCCGCCGATCGTGCCGAGCGCCAGCGCTTCGCGGGGCGCGAGGGCGGCAGGCCCACCGCGCAACCGGGCTGCGTAGACCGCCTGCCGCAGCTCCTCGACCAGCACTCCGGACTCCTGCGAGGCGGAGCCGTCGGCTCCGAGCCCGACGTGGACGCCGGCGTCGAGCAGGTCCCTGACCGGGGCGAGTCCGGAGCCGAGCCGCGCGTTCGAGCTCGGGCAGTGCGCGCTGCCGGTACGAGTCTCGGCGAGCCGTTTGATCGCGTCGTCGGACAGGTGAACGGTGTGCGCCAGCCAGACGTCGGGGCCGAGCCAGCCGAGCGAGTCGAGGTAGTCGACCGGCGTGCAGCCGTGGACCTCCTGGCAGTAGTCCTCCTCGTCGATGGTCTCGGCGAGATGGGTGTGCAGCCGGACGCCGTTGCGCCTGGCCAGCGAGACGGCTTCGCGCAGCAGGTCGGTGGTCACCGAGAACGGCGAGCAGGGCGCGACGGCGATCCGCGTCATCGCTCCGAACGAGTCGTCGTGGTAGCGGTCGATCGCCTGCTGGGTCTCGGTGAGGATGGTGTCGAGGTCCTCGACGATGTGGTCGGGTGGCAGGCCGCCGGCCGACTGCCCGAGGTCCATCGAGCCGCGGCACGGCTGGAACCGCACGCCGAGGTCGCGGGCCGCCGTCACCTCCACCCCGAGCAGGTCGCCCGTGCCGGCTGGGAAGACGTAGTGGTGGTCGCTCGTCGTCGTGCAGCCGCCGAGCGCGAGCCAGCCGAGGTTGGCGCGGGCGGCCGCGTCGAGGACGTCGGCGTCGAGCCGGCCCCAGACGGGATAGAGCTCGGTCAGCCACTCGAACAACGTGCTGGTGGTCGCGAGCCCTCTGGTCGCCCACTGGTAGAGGTGGTGGTGCGCGTTGACCAGACCGGGCGTCAGCAGGCAGCCGGTGCCGTCGACCGCGTGCGTGGACAGGTCGTCGTCGAACGCCGGGGCCGGTCCGGCTCCGACCGCCTCGATCACGCCGTCGACCGCGACCAGGTGGCCGGCCGGATACTCGGCCGAGGCGGCGTCGACCGTTGCGACGTAGGCGTTCTCGATGATCAGCCGGTTCCTCATCGCCGACCCGCTCTCCGGCGCTCGGCCGCGAGCCGCACAGCGTCGAGGATCTTCTCGTACCCGGTGCACCGGCAGAGGTTGCCGGCGAGCGCTTCGCGAATCTCGGCGTCGGCGGGATCCGGCCGGCGGTTGAGCAGGTCGTGGGTGGTGACCAGGAGGCCTGGAGTGCAGAAGCCGCACTGGACGGCGCCCGCGTCGACGAACGCCTCCTGTACGGGGTCGAGGGCTTCGCCCGGCTTCGCCAGCGCCTCGACCGTACGGACCTCCCGGCCCTCCGCCTGCCCGGCCGCGACCAGGCAGGAGCAGACGGGTACGCCGTCGAGGTAGACGGTGCACGACCCGCACTCGCCCTGCTCGCAGGCGTTCTTGCTGCCGGAAAGGCCGAACCGTTCGCGCAGGACGTAGAGCAGGCTCTCGCCCGGCCAGACGTCGCCGGTCGTGTGCAATTCGTCGTTGACAGTGAACGTCACGCGCATCGGTACTCCTCCCAGGCCCAGGCGAGACACCGGCGGGCCAGTACGCCGAGCGCGTGCCGGCGGTAGCGGGCCGAGCCGCGTACGTCGTCGATCGGGCGGGCGGCGGCGGCGACCAGCTCGCCGAACCGGCGGGCGAGGCCGGCCGGCAGCTCCGCCTGGCTGTCCCACGGCAGCTCGGCGGCCGCGAGCTGTTCGGCCTCGCCCGCACGTAGAGGAGTCGGTCCGGCCGAGCCGATGCCGGTGCCGGCGGTCTTTTGCACCGGGTCGAGCGCGACCGCGAAGGAGCACACGGCGATCACCATCGCGTTGCGGGTGCCGACCTTCGCGAACTGCTGCGGTCCGGGTGCGGGATCGACCAGCGTCGCGATGATCAGCTCGTCGGGCGCGAGCGCGTTGCGCTTGGGGCCGGTGTAGAACTCGGTCGCCGGGATGCGGCGGGTGCCGCGAACGCTCGCGACCTCCACCGTGGCGTTGGCGGCGAGCAGTGGCGGATGGCTGTCGCCGGCGGGGGAGGCCGCGCCGAGGTTGCCGCCGACCGTGCCGCGGTTGCGGATCTGCGGTGAGCCGATCGTCCGGGCCGCGATCGCCAAGCCGGGCAGGGACCTCCTGAGCTGGCCGATGATCCGGGCGTACGGAACGCCGGCGCCGATCCGGATCGTCGAACCGTCACGGCCCGACTCGTTGAGGTAGTCGATCTGGTTGAGGTCGAGCAGGGCTTCGGGCCGGCGCTTGTCGAAGTTGAGCTCGACCATCACGTCGGTGCCGCCCGCGATCGGGACCGCATCGGGGTGCTCGGCCTTGGCCTGCAGGGCTTCTGTGAGTGTCTTGGGCTGGAGAAACCTCATGTGCGTCGTACCGTGCCTTCGATCAACCCGTACGGCCGGTCGGCGGCGAGGAAGACCTCGCCGGGATTGTCGAGCCCGAACGGCGCCAGGTCGACCAGGAAATGATGTTTGTTGGGGAGCACGAGCGTGACCTCGCTCGCTTCGGGGACCTGGTCGATCAGCCGTTTGCCCATGGCGTACAGGGTTTGCTGCAGGGAGTAGGAGTAGGTGCCGGTGAAGGCCTCGACCAGCGCTTCGCGGGCGGTGCGATAGGCCTTGTCCCAGTCGAGGTCGTCGCCGCCGTAGGTCCAGCTCGCGTCGACGGCTGTGGCGAGGATGCGGTCAGCGGTGGGCGGCAGCGTGGTGTAGTCGTCGACGGCGAAGCCGTGGAACTCCGAGTCGGTGGAGTTGAGCAGCAGCAGGCCGGTGAGCCCGGCGGTGACCGTTGCGTGGCCGCCGTCGTAGCGGGCTCCGGCGGTGCGGACCTCGCCG
This sequence comes from Flindersiella endophytica, assembly GCF_054779015.1. Classification (NCBI taxonomy): domain Bacteria; kingdom Bacillati; phylum Actinomycetota; class Actinomycetes; order Propionibacteriales; family Nocardioidaceae; genus Flindersiella; species Flindersiella endophytica. The sequence continues at coordinate 265,306 of NZ_BAAGYY010000013.1, read as the reverse complement.
CCGTCCGGACGGCTGAACGAGTGGTCGCCGAGCCGCTGCCAGGCGTACGACTCGATGCGTACGTCCGAGGCATGGATCGCGGGCTGGGTGTCGACGAAGTGCCGGGCCAGCCGGAGCGCGAACGCCTCGATCGAGGGGATGCCGTCACGGGCGAACGCGTAGACGGTGTTCTTCTGCGTGTCGGTGGGCAGCACGTTGGCGTTGTCGCCGGTGAGGTGGGTGGCAGCCAGGTCACCCGTCAACGCGACGCTGACATTGAGATCGGTGACGGCGTGCGTCGGTGTGGTGCGGTCGACGCGAACGATCCTGGTCTCGGCCTTGCCGTAGCGCGAGGCGGCGAGCTCGGCACCCATTCGCCTCAGCTCCCCTTGTAGGTCGTGTAGGCGAACGGGCTGGCCAGCAGCGGCACGTGGTAGTGCACCTCCGGATCGGTGACGATGAAGGTCACGACCACTTCGGGGTGGAAAGCCGGAACGCCGTGGCTCGCCCACCACAGTCCGGTCGCGAACACCAGCCGGTGCGCGCCCTCGTCGAGCGGCCACCCCTGGATCCGCCCGTCGCCGTCGGTGCGGCCCTCGTGCAGCTCGATCCAGGTGCCGTCGTCGCCCTTCTGCCGCCAGAGGCTCACGGTGAGTCCGGAGGCGGGCTTGCCGGTTGTGGCGTCGAGGACGTGCGTGGAGAGGCTCATGCGGTCACCAGCTTCCGCAGCCGTAACGCCACGATCCTGGCCAGCTCGCGGGTGGTCTCGGCCCGTTCTGTTGCCTCGTCGTTGTCGAGCCGGCGCTTGGCCTCGGCGAGCATCTGCTCGGCCGACAGGCCGGTGGCACAGATCAGGAAGACGTGGCCGAAGCGTTGCTCGTACGCCTGGTTGGCCTCCGCGAGAGCGGCCTGCGTCTGCTCGCCGGCATCGGTGGCGCCGGACTGCTCACCGCGCGACCAGCCGGCCTCCGTGCTGTCACCCTTGGCGCGCTCGCCGATCCTCGGATGTGCGGCGAGCGCCTCCTCGACGCCGGACCAGGGCAGCTCCTCGGCCGCCTTGTATCCGGCACCGGCCAGCTCGTCCGGCCCGGCATAGGGTCTGCCGTCCACCATGTGCTGAACCCAGGCGGATGAGGCACAGCACGCCGCCAACGCCTCGCGGGCACGTACGGGGTCGAGGTCGTTGAACGACTGGATGGACGGCATAGGGCATTAGATGCCCGCGCGGGGCCGTGCTACAACCGGTCGCGAGCACAAGATTCCCGGCCCGCTGTGGACCGGTTCTCGTAGGTTTCTCCAAGTCGCCGAGGAACTGTTGACTGCCTGGCCCTCGGTGGCCCGCCGTTGGTGACAGGAGCTGATGCGCGCGTCAAGGTCGTTCGGTCGCTGGCCGGCCTGGCGCCGAACGGCTCAGCCGCCAAGGCCCGCGATAGCCGTCGGGAGAAGGGTCAGCACCCACTGACCCGCAGCGCTACCCACGGCGTTCTCGAAGACCCGGCCCAGCGACATGGTGAGGTCCGTGACCAGGCCGCGACTCGGAGCCGGTTGAGCCAACTCAGCGCGGAGCCGAACTGTTCAATGCGATGTTGATACCGTCTCGCCCACTTACCTGGACGTTGACCGGCACATGTGGCGCGCCCTGACTGGCGAGATACTCCTTCACGTTATCTCCGTAGTTCTCCACGCAGTCGATACCCGCATCGGTTAGTCGCCCTCGAACGAACGATTGTTGCCAGGCGGCTATGCCGGATATGAGCCCTTTCGCCAGAAGATATTCGCAAGCCCTGTCGACGACATCGGCGGTCAGGATTTCGCCAGCCAGGTAGGCGTGTGGCGACTCGAAGAATGCCTGAACGGCTGGTTCAATGCCTTCGTCCTCTTGCCGGTAATCTGCCCAGCTCAGAAAGGCACCGCGAGCCACGTTACGTCGTTGAGCGGAGTTGGTCCGCAACTGCTCCATGCGTACGGCGTACCTTTTGCCGTCCGCAGTGAGCGTGACCCTGCCTCAGCCAAGTTCATTCCCAGCGCCCAGTCGATCTTGATCATGTCCCGTGACTGCGCCACGGCAAGGAGTTCCCGGAGGTCCCTATCGGTGATCGTGATCGGAGCTGCGGCGTTGATCGAGGATTGAGGGCCGCGCTGAGAGTTCAGAACCATCCAACTGTCCAAGCTCAGGCCGCCGGGCGGACCCGGGTCAGCTTGTCGGGGTTGAGGATTCCGTAGATCGTCAGGACCTGCCCGTCGACGATGTCGAACGCGAACAGTTGTTCCTTGTCGCCCATCGTGATCCAGGCGGCGGGCTGGCAGTTGACGTCGACGAGCTCGAAGCCGCCGATCGGGTACTTCTTCGCCAGGCCGAGCACGAACGTGGCCACCTTGGCGCTGCCGACCACCGGGCGCAGGGCCTGGCTGACCTTGCCGCCGCCGTCGTTCCAGGCAGTCACGTCTGCCGCCAGCACGCCGGTGAGCGCCTCCAGGTCGCCGTTCTGTGCGGCCTGGAGGAAGCTGCTCAGCAGCTGGCGGTGCTCCGCCGCCGACGGCTGGAACCGGTCCCGGCCGTCGGCGAGCTTGCGGGCGGCCCGGTGGTGGAGCTGCCGGCACGCCGCCGCGGACGCGTCGACGATCGCCGCGATGTCGTCGTACGGCAGCTCGAACGCCTCCCGCAGGACGAACACCGCCCGTTCCGGCGGCGACAGCCGCTCCATCAGGTGCAGTGTCGCGAAGCGCAACGTGTCGCGCAGCTCAGCCGTGTCGAGCGGCCCGAACGCGTCGGAGGCCACCGGCTCGGGCAACCAGGGGCCGGTGTAGGCCTCCCTGGTCACCCGCGCCGACTTCAGCTGGTCGAGCGCGATCCGCGACACGACCGTCACCAGGAACGCGCGCGGCTCCCGGATCTCCGACCGGTCGGCGCCCATCCAGCGCAGGAACCCTTCCTGCACGGCGTCCTCGGCGTCCCACATGCTTCCGAGCAGGCGGTACGCCAGGCCCAGCAGCAGCGGGCGGTGCTCCTCGAACACGTCCGTCGGGTCGTTCACTGTCCTCCAAGTTCTGCCGCGAACCCGTCCCGCCACGACGCGTGGCGCGGTCGCCAGTCCAGCTCCAGCCTCGCGCGGGCGTTGTCGGCCCCGCGTAGCCGGGTCATGAACGCGACACCGAACTCGCCGACCATCGCCCGGGCCAGCAGCGCGGGGACGTGCTTCGGCGCGGGCGCGCCGAGAATTCTCGCGAGGTACGGCAGCCATTCGTGCAGCGGGGCGGGCTCGTCGTCGACGATGTTGAGCGCACCGGTCACCGGCTTGTCGAGCGCCGACACGATCGCGGTCGCGGCATCGTGGGCGTGCGTCCAGGAGAACACCGAGTCGCCACCGCCGACGATCGGGAACTGGCCGCTCCTGACCTGGGCCTCCACCGGACCGCCCGGCGCGTAGGAGGAGTGCGGCCCGTACAGGTGCCCGAAGCGCAGCACCAGACCGCCGGCCCGCTCGGTCTGCCGTTCCAGATCGAGCAGGGCCGCCAGCACCGGCGCGAACTGCTTCGGCGGGTTCTGCCAGAACGGCGCGTCCTCGTTGGCCAGACCCTCGCCGGGGTCGTAGCCGTAGGCCAGGCCCTGCGTGACGATCCGCCGCGCGCCGGCCTCGTGGGCGGCATCGATCAGGTTGCGCGTGCCCTCGGTGCGCAGCCGGTCGGTCAGCGCGAAGTCGCGGTCCAGGTGCTTGGCGTCGATCGCCAGCGGGATCGCCGTCGCGATGTGGACGACGGCCTCCGGCTTGGCGTCCCGGACGGCCGACAGCACGGCCGCGCGGTCCAGCAGGTCGGCGGCGACGACCACCGCGCCGGCCTCCTCGAGCCCGGCGGCCCGGTCCCGCGACCGCGCGACGCCGATCACCTCGTGCCCGACCGCGGTCAGCAGCGGGACGAGCTGCCGGCCGATCACTCCGGTCGCGCCTGCAACGAGTACTCGCATCGTGTCTCCCTCAGCGTGGTTTGCATCAGGACGAGCGAGCAGCCGTCGATGTGACGGTTCCGGATGTGATCCAGATCAATTCATCGACTGTTGAATTAGAGTCAAGGGGCGCCGACACTGGAGGCATGCGGAAACCAGCAGCGGCTGTCGGCAGCGCGGCGTTCTTCCTCGCGGGCCCGGGCCTGTTCGTCGGCGTCCTGCCCTGGTGGCTGACCGGCTGGGAGCTGCGTCAGCCCTTCCCGCTCTGGGTGGTCGCGCAGGTGATCGGCGCGCTCCTCACCCTCGCCGGCGTGCTCGTCGCGGCGCAGGCGTTCGTCCGGTTCGTCACCGAGGGCCGTGGCACTCCGGTCCCTGTGGCGGCACCGGACCAGCTCGTGATCGGCGGGTTCTACCGCCACGTACGCAACCCGATGTACGTCGCCCTGCTCGGCGCGCTGATCGGCCAGGCGCTGCTGTTCGCCAGCTGGAGCGTGCTCGTGCTGGCGGCGTGCATGTGGGCCGCGACGGCGAGCTTCGTGCACTGGCACGAGGAACCCGCGCTCCGCAAGCGATTCGGAGCGCAGTACGAGGCGTACCTCGAGGCCGTGCCCGGCTGGCTGCCCCGCCTGCGCCCCTGGAACCCCTAGTGTCGTGAGTCAGGAATTCGGTTCGGATATCTGGCGAGGCGTGCTCGCCGGCGTGGTGGCGGCGGTGGATCGAGCCGATGACCGTGCCGGTGGCGCGCCACGTCCTTGCTCGACCGCAACCCATCCTGCTCGGCACACCCCAGCACCATCCGGCACCGCTGCGCCAACGCCTGCGACGACTTCGCCCGCCGCACCCACCGTGTCAACGTCCCGTACTCCTCAGCCGACAGCACCAACGGCTCTTTCGGACGACCACGACGACCACGACGACCAGCCATACCCCACGACCAGGTTTGTTCATCGACTTCACGGCGCAGGACACTGGCCCTGCGGGCCCCAGGCGATCCGGTCCGTCGTCGCTGCCTTCCGGCCGAGCTTGCCGGCGCGTACCTGCACCGCCAGGCTGTCGAGGATCACCCGGGAGCTCAGCAGCGCGGTCTGCTCGGCCCAGTCGTACGGAGGCGAGCACTCCACCACCTCGATGCCGGCGAGTCCCGGTTCGGACACCATCCGGACCAGGTTGAGCGCCTCGCGCGGAAGCAGTCCGCCCGGCTCCGGCCAGCCCGTGCCAGGCACGAAGCCCGCGTCGATCACGTCGATGTCGAACGACAGGTAGACCGCCTTGGCGTCCTTCCACGCGGTCTCCAGCGCGATCTCCGCGATCTTCTCCACACCCACGCGTTCGACGTCGCCGACCGTGATGACCGTCGAGCCGCGCTCGCGGCCGACCTGCACGCCCGCCCGTGGCGCCTGCCAGCCGCCGATACCGATCTGCACGAGGTTGGTGGCCGGCGCGTTCTTGATGTTGGTCGCGTGGAACCACGGCGTGGTGTGCATCCGCTCGTCGAGGTCGGTCTCCTGCGTGTCGACGTGCCGGTCGAAGTGGATGATGCCGACGTTGCCGTCCAGATAGGGCGCCATGCCCCGGATCGTCGGGAACCCGATCGAGTGGTCGCCGCCCAGCACGACCGGCACCACACCCTGCTGGACGACGTGCGCCATCGCCTGGCTGATCTGGTCGAACGACTTCTCCAGGTTGCCGGGGATGGTGAACACGTCGCCGATGTCGACCAGGTTGAGCTGCTCGCGCAGGTCGACGCCGAGCTCGTAGGAGTACGTGCCGAACAGGTTCGTGCTCCGCCGGATCCCTTGCGGGCCGAACCGCGTGCCGGGGCGGTACGTCGCGCCGGCGTCCAGCGGGACGCCGAAGATCGCGACCTCCGCGTCGCCCACGTCGTGGACGTCCTCGATGAACGGCGCCTTGAGGAACGTCCCGCGCTCACCGGCGAAGTGCGGCACCTCGCCGCGTACGAACGTGGGGATGTTTCGGTCGACGATCGTCGGCGCGCCCTGCAGGCCGTGGGCGAGTGAGCGCTCGATCTCTTGCTGGTAACGGAAAGTGGGTAGCTCGGCCTCGGCCTGCTGCGCCCAGGCGCCTTCGGCGTTCGGGGCAGGGTTGTGCTCAGTCATGACTCCGTCCTTTCGTACCGCGTCGTCTTGTCGCTGTCCGGGTACGACGCGCCTCGTCCGGGGAGCCATGACAGGGCTCCTGACTCCATTGTTCGCACATGCCTGGAGATTTGCCCATGCCGGGTTGGCCTCTACCGGCCGAAGTGAGAAAGGCGTCACCGAGACGTAACACGTGCACAGGCCGGACGAAATATAGGGCCGCTTTTCTGTCGATGACTCACGCAGTGAGGCGCACCTAGGGTTCCGCCGCTTCGTCGTTTCCGCCAGGGGCGGGTCTGGTCCAAGAGGTGCAGGCGGCCGCCAACGGCGTCGGCCGCTCCACGGCGGGACAAAAGCCCGGGAGAGCTTGCCAGCTCGTCGTGCCTCCCGGAGGTGCTCGATGGTTCTCTTTGGCGTCGCACTCAGCGTTCTCGCCGTTGTGATCGTGGGTCTGCTCGTCGCTCGCAAGGTCGACGGCGACAGCACGAACTTCCTTGTGGCAGGGCGAAATCTCGCTCTGCCGTTCGCCGCCGCGACCCTGATGGGGCAGGCGGTCGACACCAACGCGACCCTCGGCAACACCGACTTGACAGCCGGCTTCGGCTTCTGGGCCGGCGCGAGCCTGCCGATCGGGCTCGCGCTCTGCCTGCTGATCACGGGGATCTTCCTGGCCAAGCCGATGAACCGGATGGGCCTGACGACGCTGCCCGACTTCTACCGGCACCGTTACGGGCGTACGGTCGAGGTCGCTTCGGCGCTGCTGATGATCGTGGCGTTCGCGATCCTGGTCGCCGGCAACCTCGTGGCCGGCGGGTTCCTGTTCGAGCACTTCCTCGGTACGTCGTACACCGCCGGCGTGCTGCTGATCGTCGGCGTCGTCATGCTGTACACGCTGGCCGGCGGCATGCTGAGCGACGCGCACACGTCGATCATCCAGATGGGGCTCACGCTCGCCGGCTCGCTCGCGCTGATCGTCTGGCTGGCCTCCACACACGGGCTGTCGATCCCGGACGGCATGGGCCCGCTCGACCTCGGGCAGCTGAGTGATCCGGCGCAGGGCGCCACGATCAACTGGGCGACGCTCGTCTCGCTCGGGATCGGCGACATCGTGGCGATCGACTTCATGCAAAGGATCTTCTCGGCGCGGTCGCCCGAGGTCGCGCGCCGAGCCTGCTTCGTCGGCGCCGTCGGCACGGTGATCATCGGCGTGCCGTTCGCCCTGGTGGCATTGGGCGGAGGCGGGTTGCTGCCTTCCGGCGGCGAAGGGCCGGTGTTGTTCCAGCTGCTCGACGAGGTGGCGCCGATGTGGCTGGCGGTCCTCGTGCTCTCCGGCATCGTGGCCGCGTCGCTGTCGACCGCCGACGGCGCGATCCTCGGCACGGCGGCCGTGGCCGTCCGCAACATCGGGGGAGTACGCCGGGTGCACGCCGACGGCAAGGCCGACCCGCTGCTCCGCGCGACCCGGCTGGCGATGATCCCGGTCGTCCTGCTCGCCGTGGTGCTGGCGCTGCGGGTGCCGCAGACCGGCATCCTGCTCACGCTGGCCTTCGACCTGCTGCTGGCGTGCCTGCTGGTGCCGTTCGTCCTCGGCATGTTCTGGCGGCGCTCGACGGCGGCCGGTGCGATGGCGTCGCTGGTCGTCGGGCTGGTCCTGCGGCTCGGGCTGTTCGCGCTGACTCCGACGATCTACGGGGTGGACAACACGATCCTGTACGTCCGTAACTCGCTGGTGGGCGCGGGCTTCGACGGCTGGCCGACGTTCATCGCGTTCGGTGCCTCGCTGGTGACGTTCGTCGCGGTGTCGCTGGTGACCGGCGGTCGAACGCCGGCGGGCATGCGCGGCGCCGACCTCGTGGTGCGGGAGGAAGCGGTACGAACCGACCGCGACGTGGAGCCTGCCGGCGCCGTTTCGTAGTTTCTACCTATGGCAGTAACTCTCGCCTCGCTGGTCAAGGCGCCGGAGCTGGGGCTCACGGTGGTCGCGGGCGAACGGCTGCTTTCCCGGCAGGTCCGCTGGGTCTACACCACCGACATCCGCGACCCGCGGCGCTATCTGTCCGGCGGTGAGCTCGTGCTGACCGGGATGATGTGGCGGCACGACGGCACCTCATCCGCGACCTACGTGGAGCAGCTGGTCTCGGCGGGGGTCGTCGCGCTGGGTGCGGGCGACCCGGACCTCGAGTCGCTGCCGGCCGACTTGGTCCAGGCCTGCCGCGAGCACCAGTTGCCGCTGCTGCACGTACGCGGCGACGTGTCGTTCTCGGTGATCACGGAGTACGTCGTGCGGCGGCTGTCGACCGGCCGCTCGGCCGACCTCGCGGCGCTGCTCGAGCGGCACCGGTCGCTGCTGGAGTCGGGCGGCGGCGGGCAGCTCGTCCTCGACCTGGTGGCCGGAGAGCTCGGCATGAGCTGCTGGGTGCTGTCGCCGGCCGGCCGGCTGGTGTGGGGAAGCGGGCCCGAGCTGCCGGAGAAGGACCAAATGCTGATCGCCGAGCGTGGTGCGGGTGGCGGAGGGCTGCCGCGCAGGATACGGCTCGGCCGGGGCGTGACCTACTCCGTGCTCGGCACGGCGGCACCGGCCGCCGCCGGCTGGCTGCTGGTCGTCGACGACGACCATCGTGGCTGGGAGGCCGAGCGGCAGGCGGTTGCCGACCAGCTGGTCGCGATGCTGCGCCTGGAGCGTTCACGGCAGCTTCGGACCACCCAGGTCGACGCCGACCGGCTCTGGGCGGCCGCGCGTGGTGCCGCCGAGTCGGCCGGGCCGTTCATGGTCGCGGTGGTGTCGGCGGAGGCGGACGTGGAGGAGCTGCCGCAGGCCGTCATGGACGAGCTGCTCTCACCGGTGGCCTGGAGCCGGCTGGGCGACGACATCGTGGCGGTGGCCTCGGCCAGGCCGCTGGCCGACGTCCGCGCGACGGCGGCCGCGTTGAGCCGTACGCTCGGCGGCCACCGGCTCGCGATCGGCGTCAGCGCACCGGTGCTGGTGTCCGGCCTCCAAACCGCCCTCGCCGACGCCCGCCACGTCCGCGACGTCGCCCGCCTGCGTTCCACGTCCGACCTCGACGTCGCGGGACCGGACGAGCTCGCCTCCCACGTCACCCTGCTGGCCGCGGCCGCCCCCGAAGTCCGCGACGCGTTCCGCACCCGCGTCCTCGGCCGCCTGCTCGACTATGACCAGCGGCACACGTCGGACCTCCTGCACACGTTGAAGGTCTTCCTGTCCTGCTCGGGATCGTGGTCGCAGTGCGCCGCACAGCTGCACATCCACGTCAACACGTTGCGGTATCGCATCGACCGGATCGAACAGCTCACCGCCCGCGACCTCAAGCAGCTGCCGGACCTGGTGGATCTGTACCTCGCGCTGGAGCTACGACCGCCTGCCGACTAGGGGGTGTCCTGCAAGTGTCGCCGGGCTGCGGCGGCCCTGGCCCCACGCTGGCTGCGTTGGACGAAGATCGCCCGTATGACCTTTTGCGATCGACTCCGCCCGCCTTGGCCCGGCGCCATGACCGTCCTCGCTATCCACCGACACTTACAGGACACCCCCTAGGCCGACGAGCGCCGAGAGTCAGGCTGGGCGGGTCGAGAGCAGGACGATCCGGCCCTCGGTCCAGGTGGGTAAGCGGTCGGCGAGTGTCTTCAGGGAAGGCCCTCGTATGTGATGCCAATGCACTGCGAGCGGCGTGCCGAACATCGACCTGAAATGGACAGCGAGGCCCGGCCCGGAACCGGCGAACAGCTCGCTGGGCGAAAGGTCAGGCTCCGGCAGCTCCTGAAGCGGGTAGACGCACAGGGCCCGGCGACCCGCGACCGGGCCGTCCAGAACCGCGACCGTGCGGACCTCCTCCCACCCCAGACGCTCGGTCGGCCCACGCAGCCATGGTCTACCAGGATCAAGCTGATGCGCCCAGCTCAGAGCGGGGGCATGCGGTAGACGATGAAGCCTTCGTTGTCGGCTACCTGGTCGTAGAGCTTGCGCGCGGTCGCGTTCGACTCGTGGGTGTGCCAGTAGACACGGGCGCAGCCCTGCTCACGTGCCCAGTCCGCGACGCGCTCGATCAGCGCGCGGGCGACGCCGCGGCCGCGTACGTCCGGCGCGGTGAAGAGGTCCTGGAGGTAGCAGACGTCGGCTGTGGTGGTGGAGGGATGAATCAGGAAGTGCGCGATGCCGGCCAGCCTGCCGTCCAGCTTGGCGCCGAACGCGTGCATGCGAATACCGGCCTGGAACTCCAGCCACGCTCGGTCAAACAGCTCCCGCGGCGCCGTCCGGCCGTAGAACTCGTTGTAGCCCTGGAACAGCGCTTCCCATTCCGGACGGTCCGCCGGCTCCAGCCCGCTGATCTCGATCACGAGCCAACCTTACGGGTGGGTCAGGAACTCCGTGATCGAACGGCGCAGGCTCGCAGGGTCGAGACCGTAGGCCGCGGCGTGGTCGGCTGCGGTGCCGTAGCGGCGCAGCTCCACCCGGTCGACGCCCAGGGACAACGTACGGTGCGGGCGATCGGCGAGGGCCAGGTCGACCTGACGCGCCGTGGTACCCGTGAGGTACGGCTCGACCAGCACGACCTCGCCGTGCGGTGCGAGCTCCCGCAGCCCGGAAGCATCCAGCGGACGTACGGTCGACGCGTACGCCACGCTCACGTCCAAGCCCTCGCAAGCCTCCAGGACCGGATCGAGCAGCGGACCGACCGCGATCACAGCCGGACCGGAGCCGCGGCGGACGACTTCGAGCCGGCCCGAGGCGCCCGCCGGCCGGGCGGCCTGGTTCGACTGGGACGACAGCCGGACATAGGTGGACTCCGAATGGTGGAAGGCGTCCCGCAGCAGCGCCGGCACCTCGTCGGCGTGGCCGGGGACGACCGTTCGCCAGCCCGGCAGGGTGTCGATCAGCGCCACGTCCTCCGGCGCGTGGTGCGTCCGCCCGCCCGACGACGTGTCGTACGACGCGCCTACGCTGACCAGGATCCCCTTCGCTCCTTGGTGTCCGAAGTCGAGTTTGACCTGCTCGAACGACCGCTCGACGAGGAACGGCGCGTACGAGTGCACGACCGGCGTGAGCCCGCTCAGCGCCAGCCCGCCGCCGACGCTCACCATCAGCTGCTCGCGGATCCCCACATTCAGCACCCGCGACGGATGCCGCGAAGCGGCCGCCGAGAACTGGTCGGCGGAGATGTCGGCCAGCACGACGGCGGTACGCGGATCGTTGTCGAGGCACTCGATCGTGGTCTCCACGAACCTGGTTCGCATATCAGTCATCGAACGGTCAGCCCTTCGCTTCCACGACAGCCACCACGACGTGGGGACGGCCGGATTCTCCACTGGTCAAGGCCTTCTCGAGCTCGTCGTGCGAACGACCGTCGACCGTCGCCGTCGACCAGCCGTTGACCTCGAAGCGGGCGGCGATCCCACCCGGGCCGGGCCAGCCGTGCGTCGCGCTCTGGTTGTCGACGACGACCACCGTCAAGCCGGCCAGGCCGATCGCGCCGGCGTACTGGATCGCCTCGTGGTTGCTGCCCTCGTCGAGCTCCGCGTCACCCACGAGCACGTACGTCTGAGGAACAGTCAGCCCCTGCGCCCGCAGGCCGAGCGCGAGGCCCACACCGAGCGGCAGCCCGTGCCCGAGGGAGCCGCTGGAGATCTCGACGCCGGGAACGAGCACCCGGTCGGGGTGATGCCCGAGCGGCGAGTCGATCTGCCCGAACCGCGGCAGCCAGCTCTCCGGCACGAAGCCCTTCGCTGCCAGGACGGCGTAGTACGCCATCGGCCCGTGCCCCTTCGACAGCAGGAACCGGTCACGCCCCGGATCGTCGACCGTGGCGGGGGAGACCCGCAGCACCCGGTCGTACAGCACCCACAGGACATCCAGCGTCGAGGTCGCGCTCACGCTGTGCTTCTCGTCGCCGGTCATCAGCGTCATGAGCGGCAACAGCTCGTCGTAGCCCTTCATGCCTGCCAGGCTCGCACGGCGTCGACCGGGCGGACATCGGTCGCGCGGCGTAGGTCGTCCCGGACCTTGGTACTAGGCCGTGATCATGACGATGGCGGCAGCCAGCACAGGCAGAACGGATGGCCGGCGGGATCGGCGTAGACCCGGAAGCCCTTCGGCTTCGCAGGGTCGTCCTCCGCCTTCAGCACCCGGCCGCCCAGCGAGAGCACCTTCTCGTGTGCGGCCTCGAGGTCCTCGAGATAGAAGTCGAGATGGATCTGCTGCGGCGCTCCGTCCGGCCAGTCGGGCGGAACGTGCCCGGGCGCGTGCTGCACCGCGAGCGCCCAGCCGCCGTCGACCCAGATGTTGTGCCATCGCTCGCCCTTCTCGACGGTGCCGTCGAGAAGCCCTGCCCAGAACGTGCTTTCGGCGTCGAGGTCGGCGGCGTCGAGAACGATCTGCCGATACGTGAACATCACGAGCCAAACGATAGACCGAATCGCGGCCGGATCACGTCCGCGAACGACCGAGCGGCGGCCCGAGCTCGGTCCGGGCCAGTGCGTGCCCGTCGATCCGGACCGGGCAGCGCAAGGTGCGAAACCGCTTCGACCCGTCCGTGCCGCACTCGACCACCAGGTCGAGGCTGTCCAGCACACCGGACGCCTCGAGCGCCGGCCAGTCCCGCACCTCCGCGCACCAGTACCCCGCCGGCTCCAGCACGGAGAGGACCTCGGCGGTCGTACGCGAGACCAGCGCCGAGGCCAGGCGGCGTTTGGTCTCGTCCCGCCGGTCCCAGTCGCCGTCCAGGTCCGGCAGGCCGAGCAGGCCGCCCAGTTGCTCGAGCGACCCCATCGCGAGCGCAATCCAGCCGTCAGCCGTTCGGTAGATGCCGTACGGCGCGCCGAGGTACGGATGCCCGGCCGACTCGGCACTCCGCCGCGGCAGCCCGCCACCGTTGAGGTACGCCGTGAACACCTCGAACTGCAGGTCCATCGCGGCCTCGAACAGGCTCACCTCGACCAGCCCACCGCGCCCGGTCACCCCACGCCGGACCAGGCACGCGAGCACGCCCTGCACCAGATAGGCACCCGCCGTCTGGTCGACGACCGACAGCCCGAACGGCTCCGGCGGACCGTCCGCACGTCCGTTCAGCCACACCAGGCCACTGCGCGCCTGTACGAGCAGGTCCTGCCCGGGCCGGTCGCGCCAGGCGCTGTCGCCGTAGCCGGTCACCTGGGCGTAGACCAGCCGCGGGTTCACGGCGCTCAGCGCGGCGAAGTCCAGCCCGAAGCGTTCGAGCGCTCCCGGCCGGAAGCTGTGGATCAGCACGTCGGCCTCGCGAACCAGCGAAAGCACCCGCTCCCGATCGTCCGGGTCTCCGAGGTTGGCTGTCACGCTCTCCTTGCCGCGGTTGATCGTGTGGAACAGCAGGCTGTCGCCGTCCGGCGAGTTCCCGGCCAGCCCCAGCCGCCGCCCGCCCTCGCCGCCGTCGGGACGTTCGACCTTGACGACGCGGGCGCCGAGATCGGAGAGCCGGAGCGCCGCCGACGGTCCGGCGAGGTACTGCGCCAGGTCGAGCACGAGCAGTCCGTCCAGTGGAAGCAGCACGGTCACACCTCGATCTCCGCCAACGACACCCGCCGCCCGGCCGAGGCGGACAGATAGGCGGCGTGGACGACCCGCAACGTCGACAGGTTGTCGCGTCCGCTGGTCGACGGCTCCCGTGACTCCGCGACAGCCGACAGCAGCTCGCCCATCGGCCCGGCGAACGCGTCCGGGATCCAGCGCTCGGTGAAGTCGCGGCGGAGCGACTCCGTACGAGACCAGAACTCGAACGTGTCCGGCCTGCCGGCCGGATAGTCGTAGAGCACGCCGAGCGTTCCCTCGGACTGGCCGAGCGTCCCCTGGCAGCGGACGACGGCCCGCGGCCGGTCCGACCAGTTGTTGTGGTTGGCGAGCACGACCACCTGCGACGTGCCGGAGTACTCGTACACAGTGGTCGTCCGCGTCTCACCGGCCGCCGCCTGCCCTGGATAGCGGGCGGTCGTGGCGAGCACACTGACCGGATCGCCGAACAGGTGGCGGATCGCGTCGACGTAGTGGATCGAGTGGTAGAAGTACTCCAGCCGCGGCCGTTCCGCCAGCCACGGCCACAATGTCCAGTCGGTGTTGACGTCGATGTCGAACAGCCCGCCGGTCACCTCGCCGTAGCGCCCGGCGTCCAGCAGCTCCTTCGTGCTCCGCACCACCCGGTCCCAGCGCATCTGCTGGTTGACCGCGAGCCGTACGCCCGCCTGCTCGGCGGCCTCGACCAGCGCGCGGGCGGTCGAAAGCTCCTCGGACAACGGCTTCTGGCACAGCAGGTGCTTGCCGGCGGCGATCGCCGCGTGCGCGATCCCGGCCTGCGCCTGCGGCGTGACCGCGATGTCGACCACGTCGACACGCGGGTCCGCGATCAGCTCGGCGGCCGATCCGTGGACGGTCCCGATGCCGAACTCCGCCGCCGCGGAGTGCGCGGCGGACAGGTCGAGATCGGCGATCGCGACGACCGGGAGGCCTGCCTTGCGGTACGCCGGAAGGTGCCCGGCCCGAACGATCGCGCCCGCTCCGACAATGCCGATACCGAGACTCATCGGCCCACACCTCCCTTGCCCAGCAGGCGGTTCGTCTGCCCGGCAGCCGCGGCCAGTGCGGCGGCGACCGGCTTGGCACCGGTGTACACCGCGTCGATCTCGGCGTTGAGCACGTCCGCGATCGCGGGATACTCGGGGATGCCCGGCACGGTCTCGACGTCCGCATGGACCTGCTCGATCAGCCGGTAGCAGGCGAATTCCCGTTGTACGGCAGGGCTGCGCCAGGTCGACAGCCGGCACCCGATGCCACCCTGCGTCGCCGTGATGACGTCCATCTCGGGCGACGCGACGTGCCGCAGGAACTCCCACGCGAGCTCCGGCTGCCGGGAGCCGGCCGGAATCGCCAGCACCCAGTAGACCGACAGCGACGTGTGCCGCCCGTCCGGCCCGTCGCCGCGAGGCAGCGGTCCGAGCCGGTTCCTGCCGTGGATCGCCGAGCCCGGCAGGTCGGCGACGGCGGCGAAGCCGCACCAGTTCCACATCATCGCGGCCCGGCCGCCGGCATAGAAGTCGCCCGAGCCCACGCTGTCGTACGCCCGTGGGTCCGGCTGTGTGACCTGGTGCACGCGGATCAGATCGTGGAGGAACGTCAACGCCGCCTGGCCTTCCGGCCCGTCGAACGCGGCCCGCCGGCCGTCGAGGAACGTACCGCCGCGACTCCACAGCTGGATCAGGAAGTCGTAGACGTTGTTGTGCCCGTCGGGAAGCGCGGCGAGCACGCACCCGTACAGATCCTCGTTGGGCCGATCGAAGTACTTCGCCACCTCCAGGAAGTCCTGCCAGGTCTCCGGCGGAGCGATCCCGTGCTCGTCGAACAGGTCGCCGCGATACATGAACATCTGCGGCCCGTCGTGGTAGGGCAGCCCGTACGTCGATCCGTCGGCAGCCGTCTGCAACCCACGCAGGGAAGGGCTCCAGGCGTCCGGCCAGCCCGGCAGCGGAGCCCGGCGCATCAGCTCGTCGAGCGGCAGCAGCGACCCGTCGCGGATCAGCTCCGGCAGCCAGTCGGTGTTGCAGAGAAACAGGTCGAAGTCGCCGGACCTGCAGCCGCCGCCGGCCATCGCGTCGTACAGCTCGTGCACCTCGTACGGCACCAGCTCGATCTCGGCATCGGGCCGTTGCTCGCGAAACGCGGAGACCTGCAGCCCGAACGTGGTCTGGAACCCGCTGAACTCCCGGTACGCGAGCCTGAGCCGGTCAGCCATCACGGCTCTCCCGGTACAGCGCGTCGAGCTGGTCGAGTACCGGCCCGGCGGGCTCCGATCCCAGCACCACCGAGCGCAGCCGGACGGCCGCGCCGGTCTGGAACTCCGGGAATCCGGGGTACCGCGGCCGCAGATAGGCCGACTCGATCGTCGTCCGCGTCCCGCTGAAGAACCCACCGGCGAGCCGGTCGGCCTCCGCGTCGTACCAGGCTGCCCGCGCGGCCGGCTGCCCGCCGGCCCGCAGGAACTCCGTGCGCTGGATGTCCGGGCTCGCCACCCACCTGGCGTACGCAAGCGCCGCCGAGGTGTTCGACGACCGGGCGGAAACAGCCAGCCCCGCACCGCCGAGACAGGACCCGCTCGGCGCATGCCCTTCCGCACAAGGGATGTCGTGGAACGACAGCAGCCGGGCCGGATAGCCGTCACGGCTGTAGTTGGTGTAGCCGTACGCCAGCGGGCAGTACAGGACCTCGTCGGTCGACGACATCCGGGTCAGCGTCGCGATCGGGTTCGCCGTCCGGCACCATTCCGGCACAAGTGTCGCGAGCTCGGACAGCTTGGCCAGCACCCGCAGCGCGGTGTCGCGGTCGGCGAACTCCTGCCCGCACACCGGCGCGTCGTAGTGCGCGCACAACGTGACGAAGCAGCTCCACACGTCGATCGCGTTGAGCGGAAGGGCGACCTGCCCGGTCCGCCGGGCCAGCTCGTACACCTCCGGCCAGGTCGTGGGCACCGGAATGCCCCTGTCCCGCAACAGGTCCGGCCGCGCGGCCGCCACCTGGCAGGCGGCGTCGATCGCGAGCGCGTAGTGCCGGCCCTGATAGAAGTACGACTCCTGAGACCGGCCGATCGCCTGCGCGGCCACGTCGTCGAGCGGCAGGAACGCCTTGTTCGCAGCGGCCCAGCCGATCAGCGGGTGGTCGATCACCAGCAGGTCGTAGGTCTCGATCAACTCGTCCAGCGGTTGCTCGCCGAACGCCCACAGCGAACGGCGGTCCCACCGCACCTCGACCTCGCCCACGAGGTCGGCGTAGACCTGCGCGGTGACGGCCATCGGCGCGTACCCGCGCGTGTGGTTCCAGGTGATGCCTCGCAACTGCGTTGTCATGCGGCTCCCGTCGATCCCCGCAGGACCAGCTCTGGCGCGGGTTCGGTGATCAGGGTGTCGGCTGGGCTCTCGTCGCCCCCGGAGAGCAACAGCCCGGCCGCCCGGCGGCCCATCTCCCGTAACGGGAGGCGTACGACGGTCAATGGCGGCGTGAGTCGTTCGGCGAACCAGAGGTCGTGGATCGCCACGACGGAAAGGTCCTGCGGACAACGCCTGCCGGCGGCGGCGATCGCGTTGACGGCACCCGTCGCGACCAGGGCGTTGGTGACGACGACGGCGGTGAGCTCCGGTGCCGCGCGCAGGAGGCTCGCCATCGCCTGCTGACCGCTGCCGGGATCCCAGCCGCCGGTGGCCTCCCACGCCCGGCGCGGGCCGCCTCCCAGTGTTCGGAGGGTGGTGCGGTAGGCGGCTCGCCTGCGTTCGGACACGTCGGATCCCACGACGCCGGAGACGAAACCGATGCGGGTATGGCCGAGCTCGTGCAGGTGGTGGATCGCCACTGCCATCGCCGCCTCCTCGTCGAGCCGGACGCCGGGTAGGAGCGGGGTGGGCCCGTGCGGCCGGAGGCCGCGGGGGCTGGATGAGCACAGGTCAGCCAGCGAACGTGAGTTGACCAGGACGACCGGAACGTGCCGGGCGGCCACCCGCACCTGCGTACTGAGCTCCGGCTGGCCGGCCGCCTGCCAGAGCAGGCCGTCCACCCGTCCGCTCGCGGCGAGCTGGAGCAGCGCGGCCTCGTCGGTGACGGCGGTGGCGTCGACCAGCATCAGGACGCTCTCGTGAGTGGAGACGACCTCCTGGACGCCACGGATGATCGGCGCGTAGATCGGGTTGCCGACGTCGTGCACGACCAGGCCGATCGCACCGGCTCTGGACGCCTGCAGGTTGCGTGCCTGGACGTGCGGCACGTACCCGATCTCCTTGGCGGCGGCGAGGATGCGTTCGCGCGTCTCGGCACGGACGTGGATCCGGTCGTCGCCGCGCAGCACGCGCGAGACCAGCGAGGCCGAGACTCCAACTCTGGCGGCGACGTCGGCGAGCACCGGCGGTCGCTTACGCGCCGGCATCGGACCGTTCCCGGGCCGGCTCGCGGCGTTCGGCGAGATAGACGTGGACGAGCGAGAGCACGGTCTCGCCGCGCTGGTTGACGACCGTGACCTGCTCGTCGACGAAGCCCTGCGTCGTCCGCCGAGGATGGTCGCGGCGGGCGGCGATGCTCGCGGTGACCGTGATCGTGTCGCCGATGTGCACGGGCGCGACGAACCGGATGCGGTCGTAGCCATAGCTGAACGCGAGCGGGTTGATGTCGCCCGCGGTCATCCCGACGGCGATCGACAGGATCAGCGTGCCGTGGGCGATCCGCCGGCCGAACGGCTGCGTCGCACACCACTCGGCGTCCACATGGTGCGGGAACCAGTCGCCGGTCTGGCCGGCGTGCAACACGATGTCGGCCTCGGTGATGGTGCGGCCCGTCGTACGGCGCTCGTCGCCGATGCCGTAGTCCTCGAAGTAGCGCGCAACCGTCTGCATCGGGCCGGATCTCCACGTTCCTGTTGCTCAAGCGTTTGAGTAAGGACGCTAGGAGCAGCAGAGGAGGACGTCAACGCGAGGTTCCGGCCACTAGCGGACAGCGGCGGCTCATGCTCCGTTCGCGATGTCGGTGAGTGTGCGAGCCGCGAGGTACGCCATCCGCTGCTCGGTCTCGACCTGCAGGCCGATCCGGTTGTTGAACAGGTGTGCACACTCCAGCAGGAGCAACGGCACGGTGCGGCTGTCGGCGGCCATGGTCGATGCCAGCTCGGACAGCGGCGACGTGGGGGGTACCGGTGGACACTGCCCGTCCAGCCACAACGGTTCGAGCGTGCCACGCAGCCCGCGGATCGACTCCAGCCAGGCCAGCAGGATGTCGTCCTCACCGGAGTCAGTGTCGGATTCGGGGCCGGCACCGGCCAGCGTCCACAGGTCGTACGCCTGTCGCACCAGCGCATTCCGGGCCGACTGGTAGGCCGCTTCCAGCTTCGGGTCGGCGTTCTCCGATCCGCCCTCGGATGCGAGCCGTTTGGCCGCCACGCTCAGGTTCGGCTCGCAGACTGCCAACGTGAGAGTCAGCGTCGCCAGTGAGATCGCGTCCCTTTGCTGCGCGGGCGTCCCGAGCTCGATCAGGTTCATCGCGATCTCGCTGGACGTGGTGGAGTGTCGCTCGACGGCTGTGATGCAGGCATCGCTGCCGTAGGTGGAATACTCCGGCCGGTAGGCAGGGAACTCGACCGAGTCGGCGGCATGGAGCCGCTGGTCGTAGTGCTTTCGGCCTTCCGCCCTGGCAACGGCTGCCGCGAGCCGGCCATACTCGGCCGGGTCGGTCGGTGCCTCGGACTGGCGGTCGGCGAAGTAGCCCTGCGCCCGGGACCGGATCCGGTAGCGGATCGGCTCCGACAGCCGGTCCGAAGCCGGCCGCAGTCGCAGCCGGAGGTGTGGTCCACCTTCCCAGTGCCGCGTGAAGAAGTGGCCGCGAACGAGACTCGCGGTCGTAAGTTCCTGCACCATGGGACGTATGCAGCGCTCCAGGAACGCGTCGAGATCGCCGAAATGGTACAGATGTGCGCTCACCCAGGTCATCGCTCTGGCTCTCCGCTTCCGTCGCCCTCATCGAGAAGGAGTGTTGCCACGAAGTGGGAGCGCTCCCACAAGCACCGTATTGTAGCGGTTCGGTCACACGTGAGGGAAGGGGTTGCCATGGCACCGTTGCGACTGTCGTTCGCCTGCTGGGACTACGACCGGATGCGCGCGCTGCAGGACGGGCGGGTCCGGCCGGAGGGCGTCGAGCTGACGTACCTCCCGCTGACCGTCGAGGAGACGTTCTACCGGCAGGCGCGCCACCGCGAGTTCGACGTCAGTGAGTTCAGCCTGTCGTCGTACCTCCTGACGCTCGGCGAGACGGAGCCTCCGTTCGTCGCCCTGCCGGTGTTCCCGTCGCGGAGCTTCCGGCACCAGACGATGTACGTCAACGGTGTCGACCGGCCGGAGGACCTGGCAGGCAAGCGGATCGGCGCGCCGGAGTACCAGCTCACCGCCTGTGTCTGGCAACGCGGGTTGCTGGCCGACGAGTACGGCGTACCGGTCGACGGCGTACAGCATCTGACTGGAGCTCTCGAGGCCGGTGGCGGTGCGCGGAAGGAGAAGCTGGCGATCGACCTGCCGTCGCACATCGCGCTGGAGCCGATCCCGGTGGGCGACAGCCTCTCAGCGATGCTCGCCGACGGCCGGCTGGACGCTGTGATCGGCCCGCGCCGGCCGTCCAGCGTGGGATCGGCGCCCGGCGTCCGTCCGTTGTTCGAGGACTTCAAGGCGGCCGAGCAGGACTACTTCCGCCGCACCCGGATCTTCCCGATCATGCACGTCATCGTGCTGCGCCGCTCGCTGTACGAGCGGCGTCCCTGGCTGGCCCGGTCGCTGACGAAGGCGTTCGAGGAGTCGCTGCGGATCGCCTACGACGACCTGACGCATCGCAACGCGCTGAAGGTGATGCTGCCGTGGCTGCACGAGCACGTCGCCGAGACGGTCTCGGTGCTGGGGGAGGGTTACTGGGACTACGGCCTCGAACCGAACCGGCACGTGCTGGCGACGTTCGCGCGCTACTCGTTCGAGCAGGGGCTGGCCAAACGGGTCTACGCGCCGGAGGAGATCGTGCTGCCGGAAGCCTCGGACTCCTTCACGTTGTGACGTCGTCGTCGCCGGCGGCTTGGCGGAGCATGGTGAGGCGGATGTCGCGGGCTGTGCGGAGGTGTCGGGCGGTGACTTCGCGGGCGGCTTTCTCCTTGCGGGCGGTGATGGCGGTCAGCAGGTCGGCGTGTTCGTCGAGGGCTTCTTCCCAGCGGCCCGGGCTGGACAGTGTGGACCGTCTGGTGTGGACCAGGTGGATGGGCAGGCGGTGCAGGAGGTCGACGAGGACGGGGTTGTGGCTGGCCTGCCACATCGCCTCGTGGAAGCGGACGTTGGACGTCGCGCGGGCAGCGTTGTCGGGCTCGGTCAGGGCGCGGTCGCGGGCCAGCAGCCCTTCCAGTGTTACGAGGTCGACGTCGTTACGTGCCCTGGCCGCCTGCGCTGCCGCCTCGGCCTCCAGCAGGATCCGCAGGTCGTAGATCTGCACCACCTCCTCCGGTTGCGGCACCCGCACCCGCAAGCCGCGCGAGGCAGGCTCGAGCAGGCGCTCGTGCTGCATCCGGCGCAGGGCTTCACGTACGGGCGTGCGCGAGACGCTGAAGCGTTCGGCGATCGCCACCTCGCGCATCGGTGTGCCGACCGGCAGCTTGCCGTCGAAGATGTCGGCGCGCAACTGCTGGTAGATGCTGTTCGCGTCGATGCGGCGTTTCATGCGAGGGCTCCCGCACGTCGGCCGAACACCGCGCCGGCGGTGAGGCCGGTGCCGCCCGGATAGTTCCTGCTGAACAGGCCGCCGAGCATCTCGCCGCAGACGAACAGCCCGGGGATCGGGCTGCCGTGCTCGTCGAGCACCCGGCCGTCGGTGTCGGCCCTGAGGCCGCCGAAGGTGAACGTGATGCCGCAGGCGACCGGGAACGCGTAGAACGGCGGGGACTCAAGGGGCATGGCCCAGTTGCTCTTCGGCGGCTCGACCGCGGCCGCGCGGCCGTCCTTTACCGTCGGGTTGAACGGGATCGAGCGGTCGATGCCGGAGTTGAACTCGCCGATCGTCTGCATGAGATGGTCGGCCGGAACGTCCATCAGCCTGGCCAGCTCCTCGATCGTGCCGGCGGTGAGCACCGAGACGCCGGGGCTGTCGTATTCCTCCGTACGCAACAAGGGCCGCGTGGTGGCGTCGAACAGCTGGAACGCGCGGCCGACCGGCTGCGCCAGGATCGCGGCGCCGTACTTGGCGTAGGTGTAGTTGCGGAAGTCGGCGCCCTCGTCGACGAACCGGCGGCCCTCCTTGTTGACGACGATGCCGAGCGGATAGCTCTGCCGGGTGAGGCGGTTGGTCAGCTCGCGGTTGCCGCCGTCGTCGGCCGCGTTGGCGTCCCAGGCGACGCTGTGGCACGACGACCAGTCGCCGCCGCGGGCCGCACCGATCGCGAGCGCGGCCTGGAGCAGGTCGCCCGTGTTGAGGGGCGTGCCGCGCACCTTGGCGTACTGCCAGCCCTCGCCGAGATGCTCGCGGCGCAGCTCGGCACTGGCCTCGAAACCGCCGGCGGCCAGCACGACCGAGCCGGCGTAGGTGACGCCTGGCCGACCGTACTCGTCCTGCCAGCGGACGCCGGTGACCCGATGGTCGTCGACGAGGAGCTCGGTGACGCGGTGGCCGTAGCGCACCTCGACGCCGTTCCGAGCGGCCGCCGCGGTGTGCTGCTCGATGAGCCCTTCACCGCCGCCGGTACTGCCGACCGCCAGCCCGCCCCAGAAGACGTACTGCCCGCTGTCGTCGCGGTAGGCCTGTCGCTCGTACATCAGGCGGAACCGCAGGCCGTGGGACCGCAGCCAGCGCAGTGTCTGCTGGCTCTCGGTGGCGAGCACACGGGTGAGCTCCGGATCGTTGCGACCGGCGGTGACGCGTTCCATGTCGGCCACGAGCGCGTCGCGGGGATACTCCGGCAAGGTGGAGTTGACGTGGCGCTCGTCCGGGTCGAGCAGGTCGCCGATCTCGGCCAGTCCGTGGTGGGCGATCCGGAACGCGCCGGCGGTGTAGTAACTGTTGCCGCCAGCCTGGCCGCGGGCACCCTTCTCCAGCAGGAGTACGCGACGTCCGCGTTCGGCGGCGGCATGTGCGGCGCTGAAGCCGGCGTTGCCGCCACCGGCTATCACGGCGTCGAACGTCTCGGGCGTGCTGGCCATCTTCGCCTTTCTCCGGACCGACGGGTGGACACGTTGGATGCAATTGTATACATTGCGGAAATGGCTTGGAAACAGACGTTTGGCAAGGCCTTGCCGTTCGCGGCGGCTGTTCTGGCCACGGTCGGACTGGTGGTTTCGCAGCCGGACGACCAGCGGGCCCAGGCGCAGGCGGTGCTCGACGGCAGGCAGGTGCGGTTGATGGCCCCGGCCGATCCGGGTGGCGGCTGGGACCAGACGTCCCGGGAGATCCAGGCAGCCTTGCGCGAGAAGGTGGGCCGGATCGAGGTCTACAACGTCGGCGGTGCCGGCGGGACGATCGGGCTGAGCCAGTTCGCCCGGCAGCCCGCGCAGCCGACCGAACTGATGACGACCGGGCTCATCATGCTGGGCGCGATCGAGAGCAACCACTCGCCGGTCTCGCTTTCCGACACGACGTTGCTGGCCAGGCTGACCACCGACTGGGAGGTCATCGTCGTACCCGCCAAGTCGCCGATCAAGAACCTGCGGCAACTCACCGACCGGATGAAGCAGGACATCGGGTCGGTGTCGATCGCCGGCGGGTCGGCCGGGGGAGTGGAGCAGATCCTGGCCGGAATGGTGGCCAAGGACATCGGTGCCGATCCCGCGAAGGTCAACTACATCGCCCACTCCGGTGGCGGCGAGGCGCTGACCACGATCCTGTCCGGCCGCGCGACGGCGGGTGTCTCCGGTGTCTCGGAGATCGTGTCGCAGATCGAGTCGGGGCAGCTGCGGGCGCTCGCCGTGTCGAGCCCGAAACGCCTTCCCGAGTTGAAGGACGTGCCGACACTGCGCGAGTCCGGCGTGAACGTCGAGCTGTCCAACTGGCGCGCGGTCGTCGCGCCGAAGGGCATCAGCGAAGCCGATGAGAAGGCGCTGGAAGACCTGCTGATGGAGATGACGCGAAGCCCGCAGTGGCAGGAGACGCTGAAGCGCAGGGGCTGGGGCGATGCGGCGCTGGCCGGACCGGAGTTCGAGCGGTTCGTCGCGAGCGAGCAGCGCAGGGTCACGCAGATCCTCGACGAGATTGGGCTGAGATGAGCGAAGTCGCCGAGAACGAAGGCGTGGAGCAGTTGGAGCACGCCGAGGATCGCCGGACCCTGCTGGCATCGGGTGCGCTGGGTGGCCTGCTACTCCTCGCGGCCGTGTTCGCGCTGGTGCAGGCGGGATCGCTGTGGGATGTCGGGTCGTCTGTGATCCTGGGGCCCGCGGCGTTCCCGTTGCTGATCGGGCTGCTGCTGGTCGTGGTCGGTGCGGCGCTGATCGTCCGGGCCGTGCTGCGGGTGCGGACGATCGAGGCGTTCGCGGGTTCGGAGGCCGGGGGCGCGGAGGCTGAGGGCGCGGAGGCCGGAGGCTCGGAGGCTGAGGGCGCGGAGGCGGCTGACCGCTCGCCACGCGGGCGGCTCGTACGCGTGGGCCTGCTGCTGGTGTTGCTGGTGGCGTTCGCGCTGCTGCTTCCGTACGCGGGTTATGTCGTCTCGTCCGCGCTGCTGTTCACCGGCACCGCACTGCTCCTCGACTCACCGCACCGGTGGCGGACGCTGGCGGCCGGATGGACGCTGGCCGCCGTCGTGTTCCTGGCGTTCGACCGGCTGATCGGACTGACGCTGCCGACCGGTCCCTGGGGGTTCTAGCCGATGACTGAGCTGCTGCAAGGCTTCGCCGACGCGTTCTCGATCGGCAACCTGCTGTGGGCGCTGATCGGCGTCACGATCGGCACGATCGTCGGCGTGCTGCCCGGTATCGGGCCCGCGCTGACCGTGGCGATGCTGCTGCCGTTGACGTTCCGGCTGGATCCGGCGAGCTCGCTGATCATGTTCGCCGGCATCTACTACGGCGGCATGTACGGCGGGTCGACCACGTCGATCCTGCTGAACACACCGGGCGAGAGTGCGTCGATGGTGTCGGCGCTCGAAGGCAACAAGATGGCGCGAGCCGGGCGGGCCGCGACCGCGCTGGCGACCGCGGCGATCGGCTCGTTCGTCGCCGGGACGATCGGAACGCTCTGCCTGACGTTCCTGGCGCCGGTGGTCGCCGACATCGCGATCGGCTTCGGGCCTCCGGAGTACGTCGCGCTGATCGCGGTCGCGTTCGTGACGGTGAGCGCGCTGCTCGGGCGTTCGCTGGTGAAGGGTGCCGCGAGCCTGCTGATCGGCTTGTTCGTCGGCCTGATCGGCATCGACGCGCAAAGTGGCCAGCCGCGGTTGACGTTCGGAATCCCTTCTCTGCTGGACGGAATCGATGTCGTCGTGGTCGTGGTCGCGTTGTTCGCCGTCGGCGAGACGTTCGCCCGGCTGCTGTCCGGCGACGGCCGGGAGACCATCGAGCCGATTCGCGGGTGGGCCGTGCTGTCCCGCTCCGACTGGCGTCGCTCGTGGCCGGCCTGGCTACGGGGAACCGCGCTGGGCTTCCCGATCGGCGCGCTGCCGGCGGGTGGTGCCGAGGTGCCGACGTTCCTGTCGTACGCGGCCGAGCGCCGGTTGTCGAAGCACCGTTCGGAGTTCGGCCGCGGCGCGATCGAGGGCGTGGCCGGGCCGGAAGCCGCCAACAACGCGGCGGCGGCCGGCGTCCTCGTACCGCTGCTGACGATCGGCCTCCCCACCTCGGCGACGGCGGCGGTCATCCTGGCGGCGTTCCAGTCGTACGGCCTGCAGCCCGGCCCGACGCTCTTCTCCGACTCCGGTCCGCTGGTGTGGACACTGATCGCGAGCCTCTACCTCGGCAACGTGATGCTGCTGGTGCTCAACCTTCCGCTGGTGCGGATCTGGGCCCGCCTGCTGACGATCCCGGCCTGGGGCATCTATGCGGGCGTGATGGTGTTCAGCACGCTCGGCACGTTCGCGTCGGGTGGCACGGTGACCGACCTGTTCGTGTTGTACGCGCTGGGCCTCGTCGCCCTCTTGATGCGCCTGGCCGACGTCCCCGTCGCGCCGGCGGTCGTCGGCCTGATCCTGGGGCCGCTGGCCGAGCAACAGTTCCGCCGCGCGCTGGCCATCTCCGAAGGGGACATGTCGATCCTGGTGTCGGGCCCGCTGACGATCGCGTTGTGGATTGTCGTCGTCCTCGCGCTGCTGGCGCCGCTCGGCACGCGCCTGCTCCGCCGTCGGCGGGCGCTCGCGGGCTGAGTCCGGATAGGGCCCGGTCGGGTCGGAGCCTGCCGAATGGGAAACGAGATCGAGTTGTCTTCCAAGGCTGGTTGCGAAAGGTTTCGGTGCTCGGTCATGATCGAACTGCGAAGGCGCGCAGTGCGCCTGGCCTGGTGAAACTCGGTTCGCTCCACTGGGGAGCCCACCTGGCCTGGATCTCACCGAGGGGTGTGAGAAACGTGAGCCGCGGCGGGCTCCTGGAAGGGCGTGTCCTTCGGATGCTCAGGAATGCGTCCGAGACACTGCAGGGCATCAGCTTCTTCGCAACCGTGCTGGGGGGTGCGGCCGTCACCGCCGTAACGTTGGGGAGCGACCGAGTCGGGACCCCAGGCACGATCCTCCTGTGCCTGGGTGTCCTGCTGCTGACGTCGGCCACGGCCGGGCTCTGGTACTACCTCAAGCACGTCGCACAACCCGCGACGTATCGGATCCTGAACCTGGACAGCGTGCTCGAGGTCGAGTCGGTGGGAAGCCACCACCGGTTCCAGTACACCTTGAGGCAGCACGTGCAGGCACTCCGGAACGGCGTCCGCCAGATCGACGCGAACGCCCACTGGACGGGGCGTAGCAGCCAGGGGGCGATCCGGTTGGATCCGCTGGTGAGCGACCACGTTGTCCACGATGGCAGACGGCCGGAGGACGACGGCCGGATCTCCAGGTGGATCTACGTCGGAGATCCGGTCGCCCGAGGGCAGGAGTTCGTGGCCGGCATCCGGCAGGTCCACGAAGACGACCTGGAGCCGCAGCGCCCGTACTTCCGCGAGACCGGTGGGCGTTACCGGACCAGGCGGATGACCGTCGTCGCGCGCTTCCCGATCCGCGAGGATCCGCAACTGTTCGGGAACGTCGAGGGTCTGGTCTGGAACAAGGACCGTCAGCGTCTGGTCTGCGCCAGGGTTCCGCTCGAGCGATCGGTGGACACTGCTGGTGGGACGGTTGAGTACCGCGTCACTGTCGAGCGGCCCAGGCGGCACTACTCCTACGGGCTGCGCTGGCACTGGGGACCTCAGCGCTTGGAGGCGGCGAGGTCGAGCGCCCTCCGTGCGGTGTGACCGGTCTCGTCGGTGTCGAGTATTCCGAGGCACAACGCGACGACTGCATCGGCGAAGAGACTCGCGTCCTCCCATCTGCTCCCTTCGTAGTCCTCGTGCTGGAGGCGGTGACGGAAGAGGAAACCGTCCAGCATCGCCTGGATGGTGAGCCCCAGTCGTTCTACAGTCCAGTCCGGCCGGAGCGCCAGCCCCAGATTTGCGATGACCCTGGCATACCCGTCGAACCAGACCTGATTGGCGCGGAGGGCCCTCAACTGTTCGGATCGCAGCTCGGGGTAGTGGTCGAGCAACGGCCCGATGTGCACCAGCAGAAAGCTGCGCGGATCGGCGAGCAGGCCGTTCAGGTAGCCGTCGGCGATACGTACGATCTGTGCGGACAGCGAGGATTCCGGTGAGATCTGGTCGAGCTGCCCGGAATCGAATACTGGGTCCCGATCCTCGGGGTGATACGCGACGGCGTAGATCACGGCATCGCGGATGAAATCATCCTTGGTCGGCCAGCGATTGAAGAACGCTGTCCGGCTCAGGCCGGACTCGCCGGTTTCGGCGGCGAGCCGGAGCACGTCCTCTGTTCGAAGCCATTCGAGATTGGCTGGGAACTTCAGCATGCGAAGGCGGGGTGGCCGGGGATGCCCGGGCGGGGCCAGGAAGGCGTCGATCAGCTGGCAGGCCAGGTCGAGGAATCGCCTGGCGGTGTCGTCGTGGCGGGTCGGCGTGGGGCGCGGTGACATGAATACCTCCCCCTGTGTTGTTGCGCTCGGAACAATGATCGCGCCGTTGGCAAGTCGTCTGGCGAGGGCTCCTCCCAATGGTTGGGATTTGCTCTTGTCGGGGGCTCCCTCTGGCCGGTCTCGGCTCTTTGGGGCGTGGCTGGTTCCCTGGATGGGCTTTGCCTTCACCGGCCCCGCTTTCACACCATCGATCGACTGCGAGATCGACCACCGCACCGAACGCTCCAAACACGGCGCCACCGACCTCAAACCAGTGGCCCCAAATGCAGCACACGCGCTGGGCCACCCACGTCGGCAACGGCGACGAACTGGTGGGCCGCTACCGTCCTGACAGGAGTCGCCGTCAGCGCTGTGGTGATCCAGCGCGGCCTGCGCGGCCTGCGCCGCCGCGCTCGTGCGTAGCCGTCAACGCCAGGCATAGCGAATGTCGGGCTCGTGCTCTTCGTTGCCCTCACCGTCGGTGCGTTCGACCTCGACGAAGCCGTGCCGCTCGTAGAAACGGCACGCCGGCTCGTTGACCTGGAACGTCCACAGCTGCAGACCTTCCGGCCGTTGAGCCTTGGCCAGGGCGACCAGCCTGTCTCCGAGACCTCGCCCCCGCCAGGACGGATGCAGGTAGAGCTGATCGACCCACTCGCCGCGCAGAGCCAGCAGCCCGACGACGTTGCCATCTGTCACAGCCACCCACGCCTCATAGTCGGGCACCACGACATCCCGGAAGTGGGCGCGTACCTCGTCAGCGGAGTGAGCTCGGCGCACCGTCGGCAGCGCCGCAGCGAACGAGCTCAACCACACCTCGGCCATTCCGGCCGCGTCCGCTGCGCCGGCTCGACGGATCGTCACCCCAGACTCGTTCATGACCCGTCAGTATTCCGCGGCCGGCAGCTGGTTCGGCCACAGGCTCAGCTCCAGAGCCGGTCCCTGCTCACCTCGCCGTCCCAGCTGGCGGTCTCGTCGAAGAACAACGGGTCGGTGGAGTCGGCGAAGTCGCGCATCACTTCGAGGTCGAGGTCGTCGAAACCGAGCCCGGGTTTCTCCGGGACGGCGATGTGGCCGTCCTCGATGAAGGGTTCCGGCAGGCCGGTGACGAGGGAGCTCCACCGCGCCACGTCGGCGGCGTGGTGTTCGAGCGCGAGGAAGTTCTCCGTCGCCGCCGCGATGTGCACGGATGCGAGCGTCGCCACTGGCGAGGCCGCGAGGTGCAGGGCCATCGGGATGCCGTAGCGCTCGGCCAGGTTGCCGATCCGTTTGGTCTCCAGGATGCCGCCGGACGTCGCCGGGTCGGGGTGGACGACGCGGATCGCCTGCTGCTCGAGCAGCGGACGGAAGTTCTCCTCGAGGTAGATGTCCTCGCCCGTGCATGTCGGCGTCGCGACCGCGAGGGTGAGCTGGCGCCACTGGTCGGTGAGCTGCCACGGGATCAGGTCCTCGATCCACGCCAGCGTGAACGGCTCCAGGGCCCGGCCGATCCGGATGCACGAGTCCAGCGCGATGTGCCCGAAGTGATCCGCGGCCAACGGAATGTCGTAGCCCACGATCGAACGAACGGTGGATACGTAGTCCACCAACGCCGAAACGCCCTTGGCCGTCACCTGGATGCCGGTGAACGGATGCATCACCGACTGCGTGTCGAGCGCACCCGGCGGCGCGATCAGCGCGCCGGGGATGTCGCGCAGCAAGTTGATGCCGACGTCCATCTTGAGGAACTGGAAGCCACGGTTGCGCCGCTCCAGCAGCCGCTTCCCGAGCACCTCCGGGTCACGCGAGGTGGGAGTGTCGGCATAGCACAGGATCCGGTCGCGGAACTTGCCGCCCGCGAGCTGGTACGCCGGCACGCCGTACGCCTTGCCGGCCAGGTCCATCAGCGCCATCTCGATGCCGCAGACGCCGCCGGCCTGCCGGGCGTGGTGCCCGAACTGCTTGATCTTGCGGAAGATCTTGTCGATGTTGCAGGGGTTCTCGCCGATGATCCGGCTCTTCAGCAGCAAGGCGTAGGTCTTGCTGGCACCGTCGCGCACTTCGCCGTAGCCGGTGAGGCCCTGGTTGGTGTCGATCCGGATGATGGTCGAACGGAACGGCACACCGACCAGGTTGGCGATCCGGAGATCGGTGATTCGCAGCTCGGACGGCCGGGAGAACTGGCTGACGTTGTCCTGGACGTGCGTAGAGGATTCGCTTGCCATCTAGTGGTTCTCCTTCCAGCCCAGGAAGTCGTCCTCGATGTGCGTGGGCCACTTGCCGACGTCGATCTCGGCGCTGGTGTAGACGCCTTCGGACAGGCGGAGCTTGCCGAACACGTCGCGTACCCGGATGTCCTCACTGACCTCCGCGACCCGCTGCGCGAGGTGTGCCGGGATGAACATCAGCCCGCTCGGCGTGCCCAGCACCACGTCGCCCGGCAGGACGGTCGCCTCGCCGATCCGGATCGGCAGGTTGATGCCGGCGAGCGTGACGTCGCGGATCGGCGTCGGATCCATGTCGCGAAAGAAGAAGTTGACGCCCTCGAGCTCGGTGATGCCCTGGAAGTCGCGTACGCCGCCGTCGATGACAGCGCCGACTCCGGTACGGGACGCCACGGCTGTGCTGAGGTTGTCGCCGACGACGGTGCCGTCCTTGACCTTGCCGAAGATGTCGGTGACCATCACGTCGCCGGGCTGCAATGTCGAGATGATCCAGGAGTTCTGCTTGTCCGGCTCCTTGTGACCCTCCCGCGCACCCGCCGCCACGACGACGGCGTCCAGATCCGGACGGTGTGGCACGAACTGCGAGGTGACCGCGCGCCCGACCAGGATGTGGCCGGGATGCGTCTCCTTCCAACCGCCGGCGAACTGCCGGTCGTAGCCCTCGTTGCGCAGCACGCCCCAGGCCTGTTCGGTGGTGGCTTTCCTCAGCTGCTCGAGGATCTCGTCGGGGACGTGCGGCCTGCCGTCGGGAAACCGCTCGCCCTTCCACTGGCTCGTGAGCTCGATCAGATCGTCGGGTGTCGGACTGATTCGCATTCGGTTTGAGCTCCTTTCGCAAGCCGATGTTATAGGAGTCCGGACGGGCCCCAAGCGCGCTCGTTTCCGCCAAGGGGATAGTCATCATCCGCTCCGCGAATAGAGCCGGCAAACCCTTGACGGGCCAACGCGCACGGCGAAACGATTCCGGGACGACCTGACCTCGCTAGGAGGTATCCCATGGCTCTCGACAACGGTGTGCCGCGTGTGTCCAGGCGGTCCGTTCTACGCGGGGGAGCCGCCGCCGGTGCGCTGCTCGGTCTTCCGGGATTGGCCAGCGCGTGCAGTGATGACGGGGACAGCGGCGGCACCAAGAAGATCAAGATGTGGACGTGGTACGGCGAGCAGCGCGACCAGTGGCCGGCGCTGATCAAGGAGTACCAGGACTCCCACCCGGGGATCACGATCGAGAACCGCATCTTCGGTGACACCGACAGCTATCTGCCCGCGCTGCAGGCGAGCGTTTCAGCCGGCACTCCGCCGGACATTTTCGCGCCACACGTGCTCGCGATCGAGTACGGAAAAGCCGGAATCGCACTCGACCTGAAAGAGGCTTTCGGAGCGGAATTCCTGGACGGATTCTTCCCGTCCACGAATTCGGAATACACCGACGCCGGAAAGCAGTTCGCCATCGGCTGGATGGCGCAGACGTTCGGCATGTTCTACAACCCCGACGTTTTGCAGAAGGCCGGCGTCGACGTGCCCGAGACCTGGGACGACCTCGCCACGGCCGCCAAGGCGATCCGCGACAAGACCGGTCTCGTACCGGTCTCGCTGTCGAACAACCCAGGGCCCAGCGGGCTCGACTTCTGGCTGCCGCTCATCACCCAGGTGACCGACGACCCGCAGGTCGTGCTCGACCTCGACATGCAACGAAACAAGCAGTCCTGGGACAGCCCGCCTGTGGTCGAGTCGCTCGCCATGGTGAAGAAGCTCGTCGACGCCGAGGTCTTCCAGCCCGGCATCAACGGCGTCAACAGCGACCAGGCCAGTCAGGCGTTCTACACCGGCAAGTCCGCGATGTTCTACTCCGGCTCCTGGCAGCCGCAGGGCTTCGCGCAGTCGGCACCGAAGAGTTTCGTGAACCTCTACAAGGTCGCCGAGACTCCCGCGTGGAAGGCGGGCGCCAAGCACTGGTGCGCCAACCAGGCCGGTGCCGGACTGTCGGTGAGCGCGGCGAGTGAGAACGCCGATGCCGCGGTCGACTTCCTGAAGTGGGTCTACGAGCCCTCCCGCTACTCCAAGGTGATGAACGCGTCCAACAGCATGCCGTCGACGATCGCGGCGGCCGAGAAGATCACCGATCCGGCGATGAAGCAGATGACGTCCTGGCTCACCAAGGGCAACGGCTGCGGCCACATCCTGTTCGGTAAGGGCTCTTCGGACGCGGCCGCCAACCAACTGGCCGCGGTGATCGCCGGTGACGCCACACCCGAGAAGGCCGCGGCGAACATCCAGACGGCGGTCGAGAAGGCGCAGTCACGGTGACAGCCGTCCTGGCGGGCGCCAAGACGACACCGCGGTCGCGTACGAGGGAGAAGGCGCAGCGGGCCGCGGTGGGATACCTGTTCATCCTCCCGATCGTGCTGTTCTTCCTCGCGTTCGTGCTGTATCCGTTCGCCCGGTCGTTCTACATCAGCCTGACGCAGTGGCCCGGCTTCGGCCAGCCGCGCTTCGTCGGGCTGATGAACTTCCAGAGCATGCTGGACGATCCGGTGTTCTGGCAGTCGCTGCGCACCACGCTGGTGTTCACCGTCGTCTCGACGATCCTGCAGACGGTCCTGCCCATGCTCCTGGCGATCCTGCTCGCCGCCGGCTGGCGGGGGAGCGTGGTGTTCCGAACCGTCTTCTTCATGCCACAAGTGGTTTCGCTCGTCGTCAGCGGCCTGCTGTGGCAGATGATGTACGACGGCAACTTCGGCATGATCAACCGATTCCTGTCGAGCATCGGTCTCGGCGGGATCTCACACAATTGGCTGGCCGACCCGAAGACCGTGCTGCCGGCCATCTTGCTCGTCTCGCTGTGGCAGTCGGTCGGCTTCTTCATGCTGATCTACTTCGCCGGCCTGCAAGGCATCGACCAGACGCTGTACGAAGCGGCCCGGGTCGACGGTGCGAGCAAGCTGCAGGAGATCTGGTCGATCACGGTGCCGATGCTGCGGCCGGTCACCGCCGTGGTCATCGCGCTGAACGTGCTGGGTGGCGTGAAGGTGTTCGAGCTCATCTTCGTGATGACGGGCGGCGGGCCCAACCACGCTTCGGAGGTGCTCGGCACCTATCTCTACGGGCTGGCGTTCGGCTCGACCGCCGGCGCGATACCGGCCGTCGGCTACGCCACCGCGGTGAGCGTGATCGTGTTCTTCCTCGGCATGCTCGCCATCCTGCTGCAGTTCTGGCTGACCAGGAGGCCCAGAGATGAGTAACACCCTCGCTCGCGGGCCACGCCACACCTTCACCAGAGTCGCGGGCTATGTCGTCCTCACCGGACTCGCGGTGTTCACGGCGTTTCCGTTCGTCTGGATGGTGCTGACGTCGATCCGGCCCGGGCAGACGGTGTTCACCGGCGGCTTCTTTCCGACCGACATCACGTTCGCGGCCTACCACCAGGTGTGGATGAACGTCGACCTGCCAAGGCATTTCCTGATCAGCATCTGGATCACGGTCGCCACCGTGCTGGCCGTCGTGTTCCTCGCCACGCTGGCGGGCTACAGCTTCGCGCACCTGGCGTTCCCCGCCAAGCGGACCATCTATCTCGTCCTGCTCAGCACGATGCTGCTGCCGGGCACGGCGGTCATCGTCCCGCTGTTCCTGGAACTCAAGCAGCTCCAGCTGCTCGACACCAGCACCGGCCTGATCCTGGTCTACATCGGCACGTCGCTGCCGTTCGCGATGTTCCTGATGCGAGCGTTCTTCGAGACGCTGCCGGGGGAGCTGCGCGACAGCGCGAAGGTCGACGGTGCGGGAGAGTTCCGCATCTTCTGGAGCGTCATGTTGCCGCTGGCCGGACCCGGCGTGGCGACTCTGGTCATCTTCCAGTTCATGTTCACCTGGAACGAGTTCATCCTCGCCAACACGCTGGTGCAGACGCCGGAGAAGTTGCCGCTGCAGCCCGTGCTGTACGCACTGAAGGGCCAGCACGCGACCGCCTGGCCGGTGGTGACGGCGGCGCTGGTGCTCTCGGTGGTACCGATCGTGATCGTCTACGTTCGCATGCAGCGACAGTTCGTCGCCGGCCTGACGATGGGAGCCCTCAAGTAATGAACAACGGCATGTCGTACGTCGAGATCGGCGTTTCCGATCTGGACCGCTCGCGCGAGTTCTACGGCGGTCTGCTCGGCTTGACCGAGGGACGCACAGAGCAGGACCCCATCGGCCGCACCGTGACCTGGCTCGAGTCGCACACCGGCGCGGTGAAGCTGGTCGACGTCGGCTCCGGGGCCGACAGCCGGCCGAGCGTCTGGCAGCGTGACGACCTGCAGTGCGGAATCCGCCACTTCGGCCTGAAGGTCAAGGGAATCGACGCCTGGGCCGACCGCCTGACCAACGCCGGCGTGGAGTTCGCGGCCCGGCCGTTCGACGCGTTCGGTGGCGTGCGCATCGCGTTCTTCTTCGACCCGGACGGCTCGTACCTGGAGTTCGTCGAGGGCTACGTCCAGCACAACAAGCTGTGGTCGGCCGAGCTCGCGCAGCAGGAGGTCGACGGCGACGACGACTGGGACGGAACCCCTCGGTTCGACCACATCGCCGTCACCGTTCCCGATCTGGACGAGGCGCTCGCGTTCTACCGCGACCGGCTGGACTTCGGCGTCGTCGGGCAGCTGGTACGCCCCGAGGACGAGCGCGGGTTCCTCATCACCAACCTGCGGGCAGGCGGAGGCACGCTCGAGGTGTTCACCTACACCGAGCCGACCCATCGTCGC
Source organism: Flindersiella endophytica (assembly GCF_054779015.1). NCBI lineage: Bacteria > Bacillati > Actinomycetota > Actinomycetes > Propionibacteriales > Nocardioidaceae > Flindersiella > Flindersiella endophytica. Next base: position 230,706 of record NZ_BAAGYY010000013.1, on the reverse strand, counting down.
GCGAGCCACGACATCGCGAACCGGCTCGGGATCCGCGCGGTCGGTGTCCGCGCCGACGCGCTGGCCGCGGGCCTCGCCACCGGGCCCGGCGACGTACCGCTGGAGGTCGTGGCGTGAGCGAGCTGGACCGCCGCCCGCTGGGCGCGACCGGGTTGGAGGTCACGCCGGTCTGCCTCGGCTGCGGTGTGCTGGGCGGCATGCCGGGGATCTTCGGCTATGACGTCGCGGCCGGCCAGGGTGTCGCGACCGTACGCCGTGCGCTGCAAGGGCCGTTGAACTTCGTGGACACCTCGGCCGGCTACAGCGACGGCGAGAGCGAACGGCGGGTGGGTGCCGCGCTGGCCGAGGCCGGCGGGTTGCCGGAGGGCTTCGTGCTTTCCACCAAGGTGGATCCCGACCGCGAGACGCGTGACTACTCCGCGGCCCAGGTACGCAAGTCCGCGCAGGAGAGCCTCCAGCGGCTCGGCCTGGAACGCTTCCAGCTGCTCTACCTCCACGACCCGGAGGTGATCGGCTTCGACGCCGCGATGGCCCCCGGCGGCGCCGTCGAAGGCCTGGTGCAACTGCACCAGGAGGGGATCGCCGAGCACATCGGCGTCGCGGGCGGGCCGATCGACCTGCTGCTGCGCTTTCTCGACACCGGACTGTTCGAGGTCGTGCTGACGCACAACCGCTTCACGCTCGTCGACCAGTCGGCCGAGCCGCTGCTAGCCGCGGCCCAGCAGGCCGGAGTCGCGGTCGTGAACGCCGCACCGTTCGGCGGCGGGATGCTGGCGAAGGGACCCGCGATCCAGCCGAAGTACGCCTACGGCGAGGCCAGGCCCGAGGTCCTGCGCCGGGTCCAGGAGATGCAGGCGCGCTGCGCCGCCCACGACGTACCGCTGGGTGCGGCCGCGCTGCAGTACTCCATGCGCGAGCCGAGGATTTCGTCAACGGTGGTCGGGCTGTCGAACCCCGAGCGAGTCGCACAGACCGTGCGGTGGGCGACCTGGCCGATTCCAGCCGAGCTGTGGAAGGAGCTGGCAGCATGACCGGCACGGGCACGACGTTCCCCGACGGCTTCGCCTGGGGGGTGGCGACGGCGAGCTACCAGATCGAGGGTGCGGTCGGCGAGGACGGCCGGAGCCCGTCGATCTGGGACACCTTCACCCACACTCCGGGGAAGATCTCCGACGGCAACGTCGGCGACGTCGCGTGCGACCACTACCACCGTTACGCAGAAGACGTCGACCTGCTGTCGTTGCTCAACGCCACGCACTACCGCTTCTCGATCGCCTGGCCGCGGGTCCAGCCCGACGGCAGCGGGCCGCTCAACCCTGCCGGCGTCGACTTCTACGCCCGTCTGATCGACGCGTTGCTGGAGCGGGGCATCCAGCCGTGGGTCACGCTGTACCACTGGGACCTGCCGCAGGCGCTGGAGGACAAGGGCGGCTGGCCTTCGCGCGACACGGCGATGCGGTTCGCCGACTACGCCTTCGCGACGTACGAGCGGCTGGCCGACCGCGTACAGAACTGGACGACGCTGAACGAGCCGTGGTGCTCCGCCTATCTGGGGTATGCGAACGGCGTGCACGCGCCCGGCCGGCAGGACCCCGAGGCGGCGTTGCGGGCCGCCCATCACCTGCTGCTCGGACACGGCCTGGCCGTGGAGCGGATGCGGAGTGCGGGTCTCGGATCGGACCAGCGGTTCGGCATCACGCTCAACCTCTGGCCGGTCACCGCCGTGACCAGCGAACCCGCGGACCTGGACGCGGCTCGGCGCGTGGACGGGATCAGCAACCGGATGTTCCTCGATCCGGTGCTGCGCGGCGCGTATCCGCGCGACGTGCTGGGCGACGTCTCCGCTGTCACCGACAGCGCACACATCCAGGACGGCGACGAGGCGGCGATCGCCGCGCCGGTCGACTTCCTCGGCATCAACTACTACACCGCCAACCACGTCCGCCGGCGGCGTGCGGACTCGACCACCCCGCCCAACTCCGTGTGGATCGGCTGCTCTGACGTCGAGCCCGTGCCGCAAGGGCTCCCGCAGACCGACATGGGCTGGGAGATCGAGCCCGACGGGCTGCGCCGGCTGCTGGTCCGGCTGCGCGACGACTATCCCGCTGTGCCGTTGTACGTCACGGAGAACGGCATCGCGCTGCGCGACAGGGTGAACGCCGGTGGCGAGGTCGAGGATCCGGAGCGGATCGCCTACATCGACGCCCACCTGCGCGCCTGCCGACAGGCGATCGACGAGGGCGTCGACCTGCGGGGCTACTTCGTCTGGACACTGACCGACAACTTCGAGTGGTCGTGGGGCTTCAGCAAGAAGTTCGGGCTGGTCCACCTCGATCCGGACACGCAGCAGCGCATCCCGAAGTCGAGCGCGCACTGGTTCGCGGCGCGAGCGAAGGCCAACGCGCTGTGAGTGCCGCCAACAGCGTGGTCGAGGCGGCGCTGCGTCCCGGTCTGTTCGACGGACGGACCGTGGTCGTGGTGGGCGGCACGGGCGGAATCGGTGGATCGGTGGCCGAGCACTTCGGCCGCCTCGGCGCGCACGTCGTCGCCGCCGGGCTGCCCGGCAGGCGGCCGTTGCCGGACGACACCTGTATCGCCAAGGTCGTCGAGCTCGACCTGGCCCGGCCGGGCGACGTCGAGGCGCTCGTAACGGCTCAGGAACGCCTGGACGTCCTGGTGAACTGCGCGGGCATGATCCGGCGCCGGCTGGAGTACGAGCCCGAGGTCTTCACGCAGGTGATCGACGTCAACCTGACCGGGACGATGCGTGCCTGCGTCGCGGCGCATCCGCTGCTCACCGCCACCCACGGCTGCATCGTCAACGTCGCCTCGATGCTGAGCTACTTCGGCGGCCCGCTCGTGCCCGCCTACTCCGCCAGCAAGGGCGGCGTCGTCCAGCTCACCAAGGCCCTCGCCGTGAAGTACGCCGACGACGGCGTACGGGTGAACGCGGTGGCGCCCGGCTGGATTCGTACCGATCTCACCGCCGAGATCCGGGAGGATCCCGACGCTGAGCGCCGCATCCTCGAGCGCACGCCCCTGGGGCGTTGGGGCGTGCCCGAGGACGTGGCGCAGCTCGTCGGCTTCCTCGCCTCACCGGGCGCGGCGTTCATCACCGGCGCCGTCGTTCCCGTCGACGGCGGCTATCTCGCGGCATAGGGCGGCACAGGAAGGAAACGCATGGCAGCGATGCAGCACGACGTGAACGAGCTCCTGCGGGATATCGCGATTCCCGCGATACCGGACGACGACCGGCTGTGGGTACAGCAGGAGCAGGATGTCTGGTTCCGGCCACTCATGCTGAACACCGTGCTGGGGCAGTGGTGCAACCTCCTGAAGGTCACCCGCTCGGGCATCGTGTCGCGGCACCGGCATCCGGCCGCGGTGTTCGGCTATGTGCTGAAGGGGACCTGGCACTACCACGAGCACGACTGGGTGGCCGAAGCTGGACATTTCGTGTACGAGCCACCGGGTGAGATCCATACGCTGGCCGTGCCGGAGCACTGCAACGAGATGATCACGTTCTTCAACGTCACCGGCGCGATGATCTACGTTGACGCTGAAGGCAAGCAGACCGGCTACGAAGACGTGTGGACGAAGATTCAGCTGTGCCGAGCGCACTACGACAACGTCGGGTTGGGAGCCGACTTCGTGAACCAGTTCATCCGGTAGGAGTGGCAGGGTGGTCCATGGACCTTTCGCAGCTTTACCGTTACCGGCTCGACTGGATCGCCAGCTTCGCGGCGGTCGCTGAGCACGGAGGCTTCTCGGCGGCGGCCGGCGCTTTGTATCGCTCGCAGCCGCGGATCAGCATTCACGTGGCCGAGCTCGAACGGGCGCTGGGCGTCAAGCTGTTCGACCGGTCCACCCATCCCGCCGTGCTGACGCCGGAGGGGCGTACGGTCCTGCCGCACGCGCGGGCCGTCCTCGAGCACGTGCAGGCCTTGTGCGACAGTGCGGCGAGCGCCGGCGGGCAGGTGCGCGGCGAGGTGCGGCTCGCGATCTATCCGAGCGCGTCGGCCTATCTGCTGCCGGAACTGCTGGTGTCGTTGCGGGAAGCGCATTCGGCTGTCAATCTGGTCTTGCGGGAAGGTCCGACCAGGGCGCTCGACGAGCTGCTGCTACGCGGTGAGGCCGATCTGGCCGTCCGGCCGGTGATGCCGCCGGTCAGCGGTGGGCGGCTCGCGCACGCGGTGCTGTGGCGGGAGCCGCTGGTGGCCGTCGTCGGTGCCGGGCATCCGCTGGCCGCGGAACCGTTCGTCCAGCTCGGCGAACTGGCCGACATGCAGCTCATCACGATCGGCGAGCAGGAGGATCGCACCAGCTCGCAGTTCGAGACCAACCTGGTGTTCGACCAGGCGGGGCTGACGCCGCACGTGATGTTCCGGACCAACCAGCCGCAGACACTGGTCGCGCTGGTCCGGCGCGGGCTGGGCACGGGCGTGACCAACTGCCTGGCGATGTCGACGTCCAACCTCACGGGCGTACGACTGGTCCCGATCGCCGACACCCACTGCCAGCGCGAGGTGGCCTTGTGGTGGCGTACCGACGAGACCCGCTCGCCGGCGACCAAGGCGGTGCACGACGTCATCTCGGGCCTGCCGTCGCCACAGTGGTCGTGGCTGAACGCTCCGTCGGACGGTGCACCCGTCGGAACCGTGCAAGCCGGTTAGGCTCTTCGCGTGGCGAGGGGCGAAGACGGACGTATCGCTGGAAAGTACCTCCTCCGGGAGAAGATCGGCGAAGGCGCCATGGGTGTGGTCTGGCGCGCGCACGACGAGACGCTCGGGCGCGACGTCGCCATCAAGGAGATCCGGTTCCCCGCCGGCATGCCCGAGGCCGAGGTCAGGGCGCTGGAGAAGCGCACGATCCGGGAGGCGCAGGCGGCGGCCAAGCTCAGCAGCCATCCGGGGATCGTCGTCGTGCACGAGGTCGTCCACGACGACGGCCGGCCGTGGATCGTCATGGAGCTGGTGCACGGTCGCACGCTCGACCAGGTCGTACGGACGGACGGCCCGTTGCCGCCGCGGCAGGTCGCTGCGATCGGTGCGAGTGTGCTGGCCGGGCTGCGGGCCGCGCACGCCGTGGGCATCGTGCACCGCGACGTCAAGCCCAGCAACGTGATGTTCGACGGCGAGCGCACGGTCATCACGGACTTCGGCATCGCCGCCCTCGACGGCGGCACCGTGCTCACCCAGTCCGGCACCGTGATGGGGACGCCGGCGTTCATGGCGCCGGAGCAGGCGCGCGGCGAGGCCGCGACGCCGGCCACCGACTTGTGGGCGCTGGGTGCGACGTTGTACTTCGCCGTCGAGGGGCGGCCACCGTTCGAGGCGTCCTCGGTCGCAGCGCTGCTGGTCGCCGTGCTGACCGCCGATCCGCTGCCGCCTGCCCGGGCCGGCCTGCTCGCGCCGGTGCTCGCCGGCCTGTTCGTCAAGGAACCGGCCGGGCGTACGGCCGGACCCGTGCTGGCCGAACAGCTCGCCCTGGTGGCCGCGGGCAGGGAAGTCCCGCCGACACTCCGGCTGACTGAGCCTGTGCCACCTGTTGAGCCGCCGCGGCGGCGCGGATCCCGGCTGGCCGCGGCCCTGCTCGGTGCGGGACTGGCGAGTGCGGTACTGCTCGTCGCCGGGCTGATCTGGCTGCCCGATCGCTGGCAGCAGCCGGAGGGCGGGCAGGGCAACACCGGCCAGCCGTCGACGGTGAACACCAAACAGAACAACGCCGCGGACGGCGTCGATCCCACGGTCACTGTCACGGTCACGCCGAAGGTCGTGCCTGGCGCCATGCACACGATCACCTACAAGGTCGGCGGCACGGTCAAGCGTGCGAACATCGGCTACTCGACGCCGTCCGGGAGCGAGGACAGGAACGATGTCCGCGTCCCGTGGGAGAAGACGTTCAAGGTCGGCGAGGACACCTTCGACGATCCGTCCCTCGGCGCACAGAACCCGTGGGACAGCGACGACGACGGCACCATCACCTGCGAGATCTACGTGGACGGCGTGCAGGTCAAGGCCGCCGAGTCCAGCGGGGAGCGTGCGGACGTGAGCTGCCGGGGCGGAATGTGATCCGCTAGGCGTCCGACCTGACAGCCTTGACGGCCTTGACGGTCTCGCGCATGGCGGCGATGGGAATGAGAGCGAGCAGGCAGGTGGCGGCCAGCATCAGGTAGTTCGGCGTGAACCCGTGGTGGTCGATGATCCAGCCGCTCACCGTCGGCACGATGATGCCGGACACGCCGAGCGCGATGCCGATCACCAGGCCCATCCCGCTCGACGCGGCCTGCGGCGTGGAGTCGACGACCAGCGCGTAGACCACGGGGAACGGCGAGTTGCGGAACAGGCCCCACGCGATCAGCACGGTCCAGGCCATCGCGGGCGAGTTGATGAGGATCATCGCGAGCACGGTGGCCGTCCAGCCCACGCAGATGATGACGAGCGAGAACTTCCGTCCGAGATGGTCGGAGACGGTTCCCCAGACCACCTGGCCGATCCAGCCGGTGAGACCGGACGCGCCGGAGACGACCGCCGCCGCTGCGAGCGTCATGCCGGCGTGCTCGACGAGCTGCGTGGTGAGGAACGCCGTCACGCCGGTCTCCGCCCAGAGCAGGCAGAACGCCAGACCGAGGCCGCACCACACGTTGCGGTGGCTCAGGGCCACGCGCAGCTTCGTGATCGGATTCTCCATGCGTTGCCCGTCGGTGGCGGGCACCGCGGGCGTCAGCTTGTGCTGCTCGATCCAGGCGTTGACCTTCTCCAGGTTGTCCCGCCGGCCGATCCGGGCCTGCGCCAGCATGATCGGAACGGCGATCAGCGGCAGCCACAGGAACGCGTCCCGCCACGTACCGACTGCCAGCACCCAGCCGATCAGCACCGGTCCGATCAGCTGACCGATCGGGAAGCCCGTGTGGTGCACACCAACCGCGAAGCCGCGGTTCTCCTTCTGCCACCACTCGCTGACCAGCGCGACGTTGACCGGCTCCATGCCGCCGGTGCCGATACCCATCACGACTCGCCAAGCCCGCAAGGCGTCCAGGCTCCTGGCGAACGCCGTCGCGACGCTCGCCACGCACGCGATCGCCACGGTGATCATCCAGGTCCGGGCGCGATGGTGACCACGTCCGAACAGGTCACCGACGACACCGAGCACCATCGCGCCGGCGAACGTGCCGATGAACGACAGCGACACCAGGACACCGCCCTGGGTCTTGGTCAGGTCGAACTCGTCGAGGATGTCCGGCAGCACCGTCGGCAGGATCGCGCGGTCGATCGAGGTGATCAGGATGGCCAGGGTCGATACGAGCAGCATCCACCACGACACCGGATGCGCCCGGGGCAGCCATGCCGGCCGTCCGTTGGGGAGCAGCGCCATGCCGCGAACGTTGCCACGACCGGCTGTCACATCCCGGCTACCGAATCCCCGATTTCGAAATCCGGACGGCGATGACCGGACTCGGACATTTCGTTACGACCGGCCGAACAAACGCCGGGCCGGGGTGAGGTCAGTGCTGGCTGCCGTGATGCTTCGAGCCGAGCTGCGTGGCCATCGCGAGCTGGACGACGGCCAGCCCGGTCAGCATGGCGAACGGCACGGTGAAGCCGCCCGTCGAGTCGCGCAACGCGCCGACGAGCACCGGCGCGATCGCCGCGGTGGTGTAGCCGACGAGGAACACCATCGCCGCCAGCCGGCTCGAGGCCGCGGAGGTCGCGGCGTAGTCGACGATCAGCACGAGCGACAACGCGAACCCACCGCCGAGCCCGGCGCCCAGCACGAACGAGGCAGCCCAGGGGAGGACGCCCGGCAGCAGCCACAGCCAGGCGGCGCCGACGACCGAGCAGACCACCACGCCGAGCAGCGCGGGCCGCCGGTGAATGGTGCGATCCGCCAAGGCTGGAAGGAACAACGCGGTCGCGAGCTGCGCCAGCTGGAACGCCCCGAGCAGGACGCCCGCGGCCTCCGGAGTCCAGCCGAGCGCTTCGTGCCGCGGTGCCAGCCAGCCGAGGTAGGCGTAACCGAGCGAGGCCTGCACGGCGAAGAACGTCGCCAGCAGCCAGGCGACCGGGCTGCGCCAGGGCAGGCGGCCGGTGAGCGCCTCAGCCTCGGGCTCGCGCTGGTTGGTGCGGGCGGTGACGGCGAGCCAGAACGCGCTTGCCAGTACGGCGGGGATCGCCCAGCTGGCCAGCGACGCCTGCCACGAGCCCAGTCCGGCCTGCAACGGAACGGCGAACGTCGCGGCGGCGGCCGCGCCGAGCATCATCGCGACGGAGTAGGCACCGGTGGCGGCCCCGGAGTTGCGGGGAAAGAAGTCCTTGACGATGCCCGGCAGGACGACACCGGAGATCGCGACGCCGAGGCCGGCGAGGAACATGCCGGCGAACAAGACGTAGACGTTGTGGTCGATGCCGCGAACGCCGTTTCCGGCAGCGACCAGCACGATCGCGCCGAAAGCCGTTGTCTCCTTGCCGAACCGCTGCGCCAGCCAGTGCGACGACGGCGCGAACCACGCCATGCAGAGCATCGGCATCGAGGTGAGGAGCCCGCTCGCCCAACCGGGCAACCGCAGGTCGGCCTCGATCTCGGTGAGCAACGGCGGCAACGAGGCGACGGTGGTGCGCAGGTTGAGTGCGAGGAGGACCAGAGCGGCAGCAAGCAGCAACGCCCGGCGGGGAGATGGTGACACGTCTCCACACCATATGCGGCGGCCACCCGTCCGCCAGCGCACTTGTCTGGATGTGGACTCTGGCCGCCAGGCCCCGCGCGCCGCTACGCTCGGACTTCGTCCGGTTACGGATAGGATGCAACGGCTGTGATATCCGTAATGAGAGGTTTGCTCCAGTGAAGACTCGCATGCTCGCCCTCGCGTCGCTGCTCGCCCTTGGGGCCGCCGTCGCCGGCTGCTCCGGCGACCCCACGCTGAAGGAGGCAGACCTGGAGAAGTCCGTCAAGGACACGCTGGCCAAGCAGGTCGGCCAGACACCTGACTCGATCGACTGCCCGGGCGACCTCACCGGCAAGACCGGCACGACCATGCGCTGCACGCTGAAGGCCGGCGGCGACGAGCTGGGGCTGACCGTGACCGTGACGGGCGTCGAGGGCAGCACGGTCAAGTACGACGTCAAGGTCGACGAGCAGTAAGGCGCTACCGCACCTTCGCGAAGAACTCACGCAGGTCGGCGACCAGCATCTCCGGCACCTCCAGCGCCGTGAAGTGACCTGCGAAGTCGTGGTCGCCGACGTGCACGATGTCGTTGCCGCGCTCGGCCAGCCGCCGCATGCCGGGCGTCGCGCTCATCAGGCCGGTCGGTACGACCTTCTGGTCGACCGGCATCCGGGCCGCGCCGATGGAGTACCACCAGGTCGACGAGCCGGCCGATCCGCTCAGCCAGTACAACGTGATGTTGGTCAGCATGAGGTCGCGCTCGACCGCGTCCTCCGGCAGCTCGCGGCGGTAGTCCGTCCAGTCGTGGAAGCGTTCCACGATCCAGGCCAGCTGGAACACCGGCGAGTCGTGGAAGCCGTAGGCCAGTGTCTGCGGCCGCTTCGACTGGATCTCGACGTGGTGGAACGGTCCTTCGCCGCTGGTGAACGTCGGGATGCCGGCCCGCTCCTCCGCGGTCAGCACGTCGAGCTCACCCGGCGCCCCGGTCGGAACGCCCAGCCCCGCCGTGATGTGCACGCCCGCGACATGGTCGGTGTCGACGAGGGCCACCTCGGGCGCCAGCACCGCGCCGAAGTCGTTGCCGGAAACGCCGTACCGGTCGTAGCCGAGGCGGCGCATCACCTCGGCCCAGATCCGGGCCAGCCGCGGCATGTCCCAGTCGGTGTCGCTCGGAGCCGACGAGAAGCCGAAGCCCGGCACCGACGGCGCCACGACGTGGAACGCCTGCTTCGGGTCGCCGCCGTGGGCGCGCGGATCGGTCAGCGGCCGCAGCACCTTCATGAACTCCACGATCGACAGCGGCCAGCTGTGCGTGACGATCAGCGGCAGCGCGTCCGGCTCCGGCGAGCGGACGTGCAGGAAGTGGATCGTCTGCCCGTCGATCTCGGTCGTGAACTGCGGGTAGGAGTTGAGCTCCGCCTCGTACGCCCGCCAGTCGTAGGCCGTCCGCCAGTACTCCACGAGCTCCTTGAGGTACGGCACCGGCGCGCCGCGGCTCCAGTCCTCACCGGGTAGCTGCGCGGGCCAGCGCGTCCGGGCCAGCCGCTCGTTCAAGTCGTCGAGGTCGGCCTGCGGGACGTCGATGGTGGACGGCTTGATCTCTGAGTTCGTCGTCATGAGAATGACCGTAGGATCGATTCCGGCCACTTCTTGACCGCAATCGCAGGAACTCTGAAGACATGGCGAACACGAGCGGACGGATGCTGCGGCTGCTGTCGTTGCTGCAGACCCACAGGTACTGGCCGGGCGCCGAGCTCGCCGGCCGGCTGGAGGTCAGCGAGCGCACGTTGCGCCGCGACGTCGACCGGCTGCGCGAGCTCGGCTATCCGGTCGACGCGAGCCGCGGCGTGGCCGGCGGCTACCAGCTGCGATCCGGCGCCGCGATGCCTCCACTGCTGCTGGACGACGACGAAGCCGTCGCGATCGCGGTCGGGCTGCGGACGGCCGCGGGCGGTGCGGTCGACGGCATCGAGGAGACGTCGGTACGCGCACTGGCCAAGGTGATCCAGGTGATGCCGGCTCGCCTGCGGCGACGAGTGAACGCGCTACGCGACTTCACCTCTCCGGTCGCCGACGCCGGGCCGACCGTCGATGCGATCGCCCTCACGCTGATCGCCCAGGCCTGCCGCGACGAGGAACGCCTGCGCTTCGGCTACACCCGGCACGACAACGAGGTCGCGCGCCGGCTGGTCGAGCCGTACCGGCTGGTCCCGTTCGGCCGGCGGTGGTACCTCCTCGCCTGGGACGTCGAGCGCGGCGACTGGCGGATCTTCCGCGTCGACCGCATCACCGATCCCGAGCCGACCGGCGCCCGCGCGATGCCCCGCGTACTGCCGAGCGACGACCCGGCGGAGTACGTGCGCGGCAAGCTCTACTCCCTGGCCCCGACGTACTCCGTCGACGCCACCCTGCACGCGCCCGCGGCCGACGTGATCGGCCGGCTCGGCATCACGGCCGCCGAGGTGGAGGAGGTCGACGCCGGACGGTGCCGGCTGCGCGGGCAGGCCGACACGCTGGAATGGCTGGCGATCCGGCTGGTCCAGCTCGGCTGCGACTTCGAGGTGCACGACCCGCCGGAGCTGGCTGCCTACCTGCGGACGTTGGGCTCCCGGCTCAGCCGAGCCGCCGGGTGAGGCGAACCGTCGGCCAGACCTGTCCTACGCGTGCGCGATGCCCAGGAAGTGCGAGCCGGTGGCCGCGAGCGAGACCTCGTTCTCCGTTGTGCGGATGAGTTCCAGGATCACTTCGCGTTTGTGCGGCTGGGCCCAGTTCGCGGCGAAGTCCGGCATCCACATCGCCGGGCCCTCGACGGCTACGAAGGCGTGCAGCGAGAAGCCGGTGGCCGCGAGTTCGTCGCGCAGCTCGTCGGGGTGGTGGAAGTAAGCCGTGGTGAAATACGGCTTGTCGGTCGGGTTGCGGTGCTGGCCGTCGCGGAGGTCCTGGCGGACGATCGACACGAAGTCGGGCTCGTCGAGCAGGCCCTCGGACAGGCAGGCCAGCATCGAGGCGAAGCGCGAGATCCCGGCCGCTACGACCAGGCCTCCCGGCTTCAGCACGCGGTGGGCCTCTGCCAGCGCGGTGATGCGGTCCCGGCGCTCGGTCAGGTGATAGAGCGGCCCGAGCAGCAGCACGACGTCCGCGCTCTGGTCGTCGAACGCCAGCGAGCGCGCGTCACCCACACTGCAGCTCGCGATCGGGTGGTCCGGCTGGGCCTGCGAGGCGGCCTGCGCCTGCTCCACGTGCCGCGCCACGGGATCGACCAGATGGACCTGATAGCCGAGCTGGGCCAGCCACAGCGCGTATACACCGGCGGCTCCGCCGACGTCGAGCACGGTCGCCGGCGCGGGCGGCAGGTGACGGGTCAGCAGCTCCTGCGTACGGACCCGCTCCAGCTCGCCCACGCCCTCGGCGAGGCGCTCCTGCTCGTCGAAGGCGCTGCTGTAGTAGTCGCGAAAATCAAGCACGTCCAGAACGCTAACGACAGTCGGTGTCCGAGAGCGACGGGTTTATGCCACCGGTGGGTCAGCGCGAGAACCGCCAGCGGGTCGCTCCCCACGGCTCCTGCGTCGCGACGCCCACGACGGTGTGGAACGCGTGCCGGTACACCTGCCACGGCGGCGGCCCGGCGCTCGGCGCACTGAACGGAGCGGTGAGCGCGTCACCGTCGACCTGCGCCGGCCAGCCGCCCTCGCGATAGCCCGCCGCGACCTGCTCCAGCACGCCGGCGTCGGTCACGCGTTCGGCCGGGCCCTCGAAAACCAGGTCGATGCCCAGCAGCCGTACCGAGATCGTGCAGAGCGGGTTGACGGCGAGGTCACGCGCCTTGCGTGCGTTCGCGTTGCTGGTGAAGTAGAGATAGCCGGCACGCCACTGCGCGCCGATGCCGGCTGCGTGTGGCGTGCCGTCCGGACGGGACGTACCGAGGAAGTACGTGAGATCGGCCGTCGGGTCGCCCGAGACGGCCGCGAGGGCGCGGCTCCACTCCAGCGGCGGCGAGCCGTAGCGGTCGAGGTTCGTTGTTTCGGAAGGGGTCAGGTCTGTCATGCCCGGATAGACCAGCCCGATCGGCAGAACTCATCGGTGGTGCCGGGCTAGAGCGCCTCGAGGTCGGGCGGGCCAAGGTGCTCCCGCAGGTGGTCGACCAGCCTCCGCGTCGCGTCGAAGCGGGCGTAGGTCTCGCCGGTCAGCATCGCGTCGAGCCACCGTTTCTCTTCTGCCGTGAGGCCGAGCCGGTGGAGGTAGGCCAGCCGCCGGGAGCCGGCCGCCCTGGGCACGTCGTGGATCGCGTACAGGCCGTCGACCACCTGCTCGACGAGCAGCGACACCCAGAATCCCTGCACCCGCGGATCGCCCGACAACGCTGCCCGGTCGAGCTTGGCCTGGGAGTGCCAGAGATAGGTGGCGAGCGTCCGGCGCACCGCCGGCGGCGTGCGATAGCCCTCCAGCGTGGCCGCGGCGAGCGCCGCCAGCCGCGCGGCCGGGCCGGTGTCGTAGACGATCTCGCCCTCGAGGAAGGGATACAGCCAGGAGGTACGCAACCGGTCGAAGCGCTCCGCCCAGGCCGGCTCGGTGCGCGCGATCCACTCGACGAGCAACCCGCCCCGCACCGAACGTTCGGCGGTCGGCAGTGGGGACTCCTCGGTGCACACGATCAGCAGGTCGACGTCGGAGCTCGGCTGGTGCTCACCGCGAGCCACCGAGCCGCCGATGAGCACCGCGAGCACGTCTGCCCGCGCGGCCAGCTCGACGGCTACGGTCTGGGCCATCTCCCGATGCCGGTCCACCCCGCTCAGCCTTCCGGGGGTGCGGTCACGCCGCAACTCAAATTCCTGGAAGCCCAACCATAGTCGCGCCCACCCGCGACGAAGGTCTCTGCGACGTGGTCGGCGTACCTCGCGGGCTGAGCAGCGAGCCGGGACCACTCCCAACCTGCTCGACCTACGGTCCCGGTATGGATCCGATGCCTCCGAACCATGCCGGTCCTCCGGGTAATCCGGGTTCCCCTGGCCTGCCCGCCTTTCCTGGTCCTCCCGGCCCGCCTGGGCCGGGATCACAGACGCCGCAGGGTACGGCGCCCTGGGAGGCCCGGCCGCCGGAGCCGCCGAGGCGGCGGGATGCGTTTGCCGTTGCTGCCTGGAACGCGACCTTGCTCGGCGTCGGATATCTGCTGCTGCGTAAGCCGCTCTTCGCCGCACTCAACTGGGTGGTGACGGTCGTTGTCGTCGTGCTGCTGCTCACGGTCGAGCAGGGTGCCGGCTGGGTGCAGTTGATCGCCCTGCTGGTGTGGCTGGCCGCGATCGCGCACGGGTGGGTGCTCTCCAACCGTCACAACCGGCGGCACCCGCAGGCGCCGGCGGCGCCGGGCTCGGTGTGGCCGCTTCGGCTGGTCGCGTTCGGCGTCACGGCGGCTCTCGTGCTGACGCTGACCGGCCTTCGCATCGACGCCTGGCGGATCGAGAGTGCCGCCGCCGACGCGCATCGGGCGGACGACTGCCAGCAGACGCTCTCGCGGCTGGACGGGCTCGGGGCCGGTCACCGGCTGGTCGACCCGTCGCTGGTCACCCGGGATGCTCCCGCCAGCGAGGCGGCCTGCCGGCTCCTGCTCGCCGCGGAACGCCAGCAGGCGCAGGGCGACCGGCTCCAGGCGGCCGCGACGCTGGAGGAGTACCGCACGCACCCGGCCGCGTTGTGGCAGGGTGCCACCGGCCGGCGGGACGACCTCGTACTCGCCCAGGCCGGCTACGAGCTGAAGACCGCACTCATTGGTGACACCGGCATGCTGAGCGACGGCTTCGCGCACCTGTCGACCGTCCTCGCCCGGTCGCCGGGCCGGGCAGACGAAGCCGGGAAGGTACTGGACGGCTTCCTGGCGGGCCTGCCGGTCGAGGATCCTTGCGTCACGGCCAGGATCACCGACTGGCTCGCTACCCGGCCGTCCCGGGGTGACGAGCTGGACCGGGCGGCCGACATTGTGCCGAAGGTCGCGCCGGCCGCGATTCTCGGCTGCGCGGACAAGCATCTGAGCGCCAAGGATCCTGAGGCAGCCCGCACGAAGTACCGCCAGCTCCTCGACGACTATCCCCAGCACGAGCTGGCGGCGCGGGCCAAGCAGGGCGAGCACAAGGCCACGCTCGCGATCCAGCTGGCCGACGTGAAGCAGTTGCTGACAACCGAGCTCGTCGGCCGGCAGCCGCGCTACTGCGACGATCCCGCGCCGTACGGTGGCGCCAAGCCTTACCGGGGCAAGGGACACGGCCCGTATCCCACCTTGCTGTTCGGCCAGGACAGCCACCGCAAGCAGCTGCCGGTCTCGTGGCGGGCGAAGGGTGCCGCCGATGCCGTCCTGGTGGTGTGCGCCGGCGAGCTGGAGTACGGCTCGGTCGTCGACTTCTGCCAGTACAACTGGGAGACGGGTCGGCCCGGCGTGTACAACGTGTCCTACTTCAAGCGCAAGATCCCCGTCCACGTCTACGAGGTGCGGACCGGGAAGCTGGTGACGAAGGGCTCGGTGCAGATCAGCGGCCGCAGCTGTCCGCGGCGGATCTACGCCCCGCTCGACACCGGCCCGGATCCGCAGCAGTACGTCAGCTCCTCCAAGGGCGATGTCCGGTCCGCGTACAAGAGGCTGATCGACCCCTGAGTCCGGATTGCGTACGCTGTTGCCCGACACGGTGTCGGCGGACGCGGAGGGCTCAGCTTGTCGAACGACGTGCCTGTTGGCCGGGTCGTCCACGGTCGGTACCGGCTCGACGAGGTGCTGGCGGCGGGCGGCTTCGGCCGGGTCTGGAGGGCGTACGACCAGACGTTGCGGGCGGAGGTGGCGATCAAGGAGATGCTGCTGCCACCCGCGGGGAGCGAGGCGGAGCTGGCCGAACGCCGCCGCCGCGCCGAGCGGGAGGCACGCAACGCCGCCCGGCTCCGGGGCTGTCCCCACACCGTTGTCGTCTATGACGTCTTCATCGAGGACGACCTGCCGTGGGTCGTCATGCAGCTGGTCGAAGGCAAGTCGCTCGCGGACCAGTTGGAGGCGGAACCCCTGCCCGTCGACCGGGCGGAGCAGGTCGCCAGGTGCGTGCTGGAGGCACTGCGGGCGGCCCACGCCAAGGGCGTCGTACACCGCGACATCAAGCCGGCCAACATCCTGCTCGCCGACGACGGCAGCGTGCTGCTGACCGACTTCGGTACCGCCGTCCACTGGGACGACACGACGGTGACGCAGACCGGCATGCTGGTCGCCTCGATGGAGTACATCGCGCCCGAGCGGCTCGGCGACGGCAACGAGTCGGCGGCGTGCGACCTGTTCTCGCTCGGAGCCACGCTCTATCAGGCGGCCACCGGGAAGTCACCGTTCCGCCGGGAGAGCCTGCAGGCGATCGTCGCCGCGGTCCTCAGCCACGAGCCGCCGCGCCCGGAGCTGGTCGGAACCCAGCTGGGCGAGCTGATCACAAGGCTGCTGAACAAGGACCCCGCGCTGCGCCCGGACGCCGGGCAGGCGCTGGCGGTCCTGGACGCACCGGGCGTCGGCAAGACCAGGGTGCTGGCCGAGCCCGACAAGAAGCAGCCAGACCAGAAGCAGCCCGCCGAGCAGAAGGCACCCGCGAAGCAGGAGCCCACGAAAAAGGGCGGCTACGCCGGCCTGTGGATCATCGGGGCCATCGTCGCGTTCATCGCATTCGGTGGGTTCTACGGCCAGGGCGCGGTGAACGCCAAGTCCGGCGACTGCGTGTGGGACAGCTCCGCGATCCCGATCGACGACGGCAAATGGTCGAGGCAGCCGTGCTCGTTCCCGGTGCCGGGAGCGACCAACTACAAGGTCTACGGCAACTTCGGGTACGCCGAGCCCGTGGACTGCCCGGCGTACCTCCTCCGCAAGACCCTGGGCGAGGGCACGGAGACGTTCACGCTGTGCCTGCAGGCGTTGGGCAAGGGCGTCGAGGGCTGAGCGCTCAGCGCTCGGCGGCCTCCCTGGCAACCGTCTCGAGCCGTTCGCGGTAGCCGGCCCACCAGGCCTCGTCCACCGCCGGCAGGTTGGAGTTGCCGTCCTGCAGGCCCACCGCGCCGTCGATCAACTCGCGCACGATGTCGGCGTGCCCGGCGTGCCGATGTGTCTCGGTGCTGACGTGGACGAGGATCCGGTGCAGCGTGACCTCGTTGCGGCCCGGCCGCCACCACGAAACCCGGCCGATCGTGTCGAGGCTCAGCGCCTCGATGGTGGCGTCCGCGTGCACCCAGACTCGCCGGTAGAACGCGATGATGTCGTCGCGGGACTCCTCGGCAGTCGCCCACAGGTCGGCGTTCGGCTCGGCGTCGGGCGCCTCCCACGGCTGCGGTTCGTCCGACGGCCGGCCGAAGCACTCGCCGAAGTAGCCGAGTTCGACGGCCGCCATGTGCTTGACCAGCCCGAGCAGGTTCGTTCCGGTAGGCGTCATCGGCCGGCGGATGTCGTACTCCGACAGGCCGTCGAGCTTCCACAGCAGCGCATCGCGCCCGGACCGCAGGTAGCGGTGGAGGTCGGCCTTCGGGTCGTTTACTGTCGGTCCGGTCATGCCGGACAGCATGCCAGCCGCGCCGGCGTGCGGTCAGCTGATGCTCGTGAGCGTGGCGCCGAGGCCAACCGGCGCATCGGCCGGCCGGCGTTCGTCGCCGAAGCGGCCAGCTCAGTCGTCGTGACCGCCGTCGTCGTGGCCGGAATCGTCGTCGGGAACCACACGTGGGCGGCCGTCGACGCAGTTGACCTGTACCTCGAGCCGGGTGTCGCCGGACTCGAAGCGGACCCGGCTGCCACCGTCCTCCGGCTCGACCTGCTCCAGGTGGTAGCCCTGATCGGGTACGGCGGAGGTGACCTCGACACCGTTCTCGGCGGCGGGGTTGCAGCGTGCGTAGATCACACCGCCGTTGCTGCGCAGCGCCTCGGTGGCGCCGGGCGCGGGGGTGCTCGGTCCCGACGTCGGCGAACCGGTGGGCGTCTCCGTCGGCGTGGGCTGGTTGGTCGGCAGGGTTTTGCGTTCCGGCGCGGCCAGCTGCCGGCTCACCTCCGCCTGGCTCAGCGGCTCCTGGCCCTCCGGCAGGATGCCGCTGCCGATCGCGCCCACGGCGAGCACGCCGACCAGCGTCGCCGCGACGACGGCGGCGAGCCAGGCCAGCACCACACCGACCGAGCCGAGGGATCTGCTCACGCGTTCCAGCCTTCCAGTCCGAAGGTTAAGCGAAGGCTAAGCGACTCCCATGGCTGCGCTGTGCCTGCCCGTCCGGCCGAATCCTGTGCCCTACCGTGGGTGCCGTGCCGAACGTGCTGCTGATCGAGGACGACGCGGCGATTCGTAGTGCCCTGATCCGGGGCCTCGGCGAGCGCGGACACGCGGTCGCCTCGGCGGCCAGCGGGATGTCCGGTCTCGAACAGGCGATCGCCAACCGGCCCGATGTCGTCGTACTCGACCTCGGCCTGCCAGACGTCGACGGGCGCACGGTGTTGCGGATGCTGCGCGGCGCCAGCCAGGTGCCGGTCGTGGTGGCGACCGCCCGTGACGAGGAGCAGGAGATCGTCGCCGTGCTCAACGCCGGCGCCGACGACTACGTCGTGAAGCCGTTCAGCGCCGCGCAGCTGGACGCCCGGATCCGGGCCGTGCTCCGGCGAGGCGGCGAGCACAAGCCGAGCACCGCGGTCGAGGTGGGCGGGCTCCGGCTCGACCTGCGTACGCGTGAAGCCACGCTGGACGGCCGCGACCTCGACCTCACACCGAGGGAGTTCACGCTGTTGCACTACCTCGCGGCCCGCGCAGGCGAGGTCGTCACCAAGCGGGAGCTGCTGGCAGAGGTCTGGCAGCAGCCGTACGGCGGTGCCGACAAGACCGTCGACGTTCACCTGTCGTGGCTGCGCCGCAAGCTCGGCGAGACCGCGCAGGAGCCGCGTTACCTGCACTCGGTACGCGGTGTGGGCGTTCGCGTCGTCGCGCCGCCCGACGCCGGGCAGCCAGGGACGACCGGGCCGGGAGCTCTGCCCTAGCGTGCGCCGCCGCGTCCTGCTGCTGGTCGGCGCCACCACGTCGCTGGTGCTGATCGCGTTCCTCGTTCCGCTCGCCGTGCTCGTCCGCGGCGTGGCCATCGACCGCACCGTGGAGGTCGCGACCGCTCGCGCCCAGGCGCTCAGCTCGGTGGTCGCGACGACCGAGGGCGACGCGCTACGGCTGAGCGTCGACCAGGCCAGCGGGATGGCGCCGTACCCGTTGAGCGTGTTCCTGCCGGACGGCACGCGGCTCGGCGCCACCGCGGATCGCAGTCCGCTGGTCGAGCTGGCGGCCCGCGGCAACAGCACGTCCGGCGAGGTGCCGGGCGGCCGCGAGATCGTCTTCGCCGTCCGCGACAACGCCGGTGCGTACCGCGTGATCCGGACGTTCGTCACCGACGCTCAGCTGAACGTCGGTGTGACGCGGGCCTGGCTGCTGCTGGCCATGCTGGGGCTGACCTTGCTCGGCGTGAGCCTGCTGCTCGCCGACCGGCTGGCGCGCAGCCTGGTCCGCGCGACGATCACGCTCGCCGAGGTGTCGCACCGGCTGGCGGGCGGCGACCTGTCCGCCCGGGCCGATCCGTTCGCACCGAACGAGGTCGGCGTCGTCGCGCGGGCGCTCAACCACCTGGCCGGGCGGATCACCGAACTGCTGCGGGAGGAACGCGAGACCGTCGCCGACCTGGCCCATCGGGTTCGTACCCCTCTGACGGCACTCCGGCTGGAGGCCGAGGCACTGTCGTCGCCGGAGGAGGCGGCCCGGATCAGCGCGAGCGTGGAGGCGGTGCAGCGGGCGGTGACCCAGGGCATCGACCAGGCCAGGCAGCGCGGCACCGGCACCGGGCCGGGCTGCGACGCCGCCGAGGTGGTCCGTGAGCGAGTCGACTTCTGGGCGGCCCTGGCCGAGGACACCGATCGGGAGCTCGGGCGTGAGCTCGCACCCGGACCGCTGCCTGTCGCGGTCGGTCGTTCGGACCTGGCCGCCGTCGTGGACGCGCTGCTGGGCAACGTGTTCGCGCACACGCCGGACGGTACGGCGTTCGCGGTCCGGCTGCGGCCACGTCCCGGTCCGGGCGGTGGCGCGGTGCTCACCGTGGCCGACGCCGGGCCGGGCCTGCCGGCGTCGGCCGTGGTCGAGCGGGGCGTCTCCGGCGTGGGATCGAGCGGCCTTGGGCTCGACATCGCCCGCCGGACCGCGCAGCGCGGCGGCGGCGAGCTGTACCTCGAGCAGTCGCCGCGCGGCGGGCTTTCGGTACGCGTCGAGCTCTTAGCCGGGGCTTAGGGTTCGCACAGCGCCCGCCTAGCCATGCCCCCGGCATCGTCGGAGCTGTCAGAAACACGGAGACAGACCGACGAAAGGCCGGAGCAATGAACAGGTGGCAAACCATCGCGGTGACGACCGGAGTCGTGAGCCTGCTGTCGGCGGGTACCGCACTGGCGGTCGGTGTGAGCCAGGACGGCTCACAGGCCGCAGCCGGCACCCGGGCCGGGTCCGCCGTGGCCGGGCCGGCCGCGATCGTCCAGGCCGAGGACCGGAAGACACCGAGTGCACGGCCCACGCCGACCACGAGCACGAAACCGATGGCCAAGCCGAAGGTCAGCGCCGATGCGGCTGCCAGGATCGCGGTCGCGAAGGTCGGCGGCGGCCACGTCGACGAGATCGAGCGGGAGCTCGAGCACGGCCGGTGGGAGTGGAAGGTCGAGGTGATCAGGTCCGGCGTCGAGTACGACGTCCGGGTCGACGCCCAGACCGGCGCGATCACCCGGTTCCGGGCCGACGGTCGCGACGACGACCGTTCGGACGACCGTTCCGATGACCGTGACGACACGAGCGGCCACGGCGACGACCGTGGAGACCACGACAGTGAGGACCGGGTCGACGACAACAGTGGTCCCGGCAGTGGCGACGACCGCGACGACCGCCACGACGACTGACGCCTTGCCGGATGCGCGTGGCGCCTCCCCACGCGTATCCGGTTCATCACAACCGCCAAGCCCGGCTGGACATCTAGCTCGGCGAAGGGGAGGCAACAGATGGTTGTGACGCTTGGCGGTGTCGTCCTGGTAGGGACCGGCCTGTTGTTGATGCACCGGTTCACCGGCCGTGACGGCCTGCGCCGGAAACCGAGCACGGTCGGGGGACTCGCCGGCGGCGCCGCGTGCGTCGTCGTGGGTGCGTTCGTGATTGTCTTGGGGCTGCGATAGAGGGGAGTGCGATGGATCCGCGGCTGGAACAGCATCGTGTCGAGCTGACCGGTTACTGCTACCGCATGCTGGGCTCGCCGTTCGAGGCCGAGGACGCTGTCCAGGAAATCCTGCTGCGCGCCTGGCAGAAGTTCGCGACGTACGACGAGCGGCGCGCGCCGTTGCGGACCTGGCTGTTCACGATCGCCACCAACGCCTGCCTCGACCTGCTACGCGGCGCCAGGCGCCGGGCCCGGGCGATCGATCTCGGGCCGGCCGCGACTCCAGGTGATCAACTCGGCGTACCGCTGCCGCCCGACGCCTGGGTGTTCCCCGCTCCCGACACCCGAGTCCTGCCGGCGACGGCGGATCCGGCCGAGCTCACCGTGCGGCGCGAGACGATCCGGCTGGCGTTCGTCGCGGCGCTGCAGCACCTGCCGCCACGGCAGCGCGCGGTGCTGATCCTGCGTGACGTGCTGTGCTGGTCGGCAGCCGAGACGGCCGAGCTGCTCGCCGGCACCACCGCGTCCGTCAACAGTGCGTTGCAGCGCGCCCGGGCCACGCTCGCGACCGCGGAGCCGTCCCCAGCCGACACCTACCAGCCCGGCGACGACGAACAGCGCAAGCTGCTGGCGCGCTACTGCGAGGCGTTCGAGCGCTATGACGTCGAGACGCTGGTGTCGCTGCTGCACGAGGACGCGACCACCTCGATGCCTCCGTTCACCTGGTGGCTGTCGGGCCGGGACGCGATCCGGCAGGTTCTGCTGGCCTCCGGCCAGCCGTGCAAGGGTGCCCGGATGGTGCCGACCGCCGCCAACGGCCAGCCGGCGTGTGCGGTCTACTGGCCGGATGGCGAAGGCGGGTACAAGCCGTTCTCGCTGGAGGTCTACGACATCCGAGACGGGCTGATCGCGGGCACCACGACGTTCCTCGACGGCGAGCTGCTGCTGCCGCTGTTCGGCACGTCGCCGCCGGACCGATGAGTTCGGGCCGCCTGGTTCGTACCAAGAGATGAACCGCACCATGACATGGCTGGACGAACCTGGAAGGACACTTTGATGAGCGGCTACGTCGAGGCGAACGGCATCTCGCAGTGGTACGACGAACGCGGCACCGGTGACCCGGTGCTGCTCCTGCACGGCGGGCTGAGCGACAGCCGGGACTTCGAGCCCAACCTGGCCGCGCTCGCCGATCAGTTCCACCTCTTCCTGCCGGACCGGCGCGGCCACGGCCGGACGCCCGATGTCGACGGACCGATCACGGTCGAGCTGATGGCGGCGGATGCCGTCGCGTTCCTGGAGCAGGTGGCCGGTGGCCGGGCCCACGTCGTCGGCTACAGCGCAGGGGCCGCCGTCGCCCTGCGGCTGGCGATGCTGCGCCCGGACCTGGTCGACCGGCTGGTGCTGATCAGCGGAGCGTTCAGCCAGGACGGCATGATCTTCGGCCCGAGCGAGGACGGCGAGCCGCCGGCGCAACTGGTGGCCCGGTATGCCGAGGTGTCGCCGCACGGGGCGGAGCACTTTCCGGTGGTGATCGGGAAGGTGGCGCGAGCGTTCCGCGACGACCTGCCCTGGACACCGGCCGACCTGAAGGCGGTCGTGGCGCGCACCCTCGTACTGGCCGGCGACGACGACCTGGTAACGCCGGAGCACACGATCGAGCTCTACCGCGCGTTGCCGGACGGCCAGCTGGCGATCGTGCCGGAGACCACGCACCTGCTGATGTACGAGAAGCCGGACCTGTGCACGCGGCTGGTGCGTGACTTCCTGACGCTGCCGCCGGCGGCGACGCTCATGCCGATCCGCCGGGCGGCGACCGCGCAGCCGTAGAGCCGTTAGTTCTCGAAGGCGATCGTTCCGGCCGATCCGTCGACGGCGATGGACCGGCCGGTCTCGATCGCGTCGATCGCGCCCAGTACTCCGACCACCGCCGGGATGCCGTACTCCCTGGCGACCACGGCACCGTGGGAGTTGGCGCCGCCCATCTCCATCACGAGTCCACCGGCGGTCAGGAACAGCGGTGTCCAGCCCGGATCCGTCGACGGCGCGACCAGGATCTCGCCGGGCTCGAGGTGCGCGTCCAGCGGATCGAGGATCACCCTGGCCTTGCCGGTCACCGTTCCCGCTGACGCTGGCACGCCGCGCAGGAGGTGAGCACCGTCGGCCTCGACGCTTGGCGCGGACGGCTCCGTGCCGTCCGACAGCAGCACGCGCGGGATGTGCCGGCGCCGCAGCTCGCGGTCGTAGTCGGCCCGGCGCGACCGGACCAGCTCGCGCAGATCCCTGCCGGACAACGCCTCCCGTGCCTCCTTCAGATCGGCGAAGAAGATGTCCTGCCGGCGTTCCAGCCGGCCGGCCGCGACCAGCGCGTCGCCGACGACGAACAGCTGCTCGCGAACGTCGGCGAGCACCAGGACGAGGCAGTACTTGAGGAACTCGCGCAGCCCGGCCAGCTCCCGCGCCCGTGACAGCGCGAAGCGAGCCGCCCGGGCCCGCATCCGTCCGCGCCGGGACGCCCGCGCGACCAGTTCGGCGACCATCTCCTCGGCTTCGCGCCTGGCCCGCTCGAACTGGTGGTCCGGCGCGAGCCGGTCGTCGCCGAGCCGGAGATAGTTGGCGAGCATCGTCAGGACCTGGGCCGGATCCTCGCGCCAGCGCGGCAGCCCGGCATCGATCTCGGCCACGGCGCGGTGGCCGTAGATCCGGAGGAAGCCGTTCAGCCCTTGCGCGGCCGCGGGCAGCCGGCCGTCGCGAGCGAGGTCGGCCAGCTCGCTCGCCGTGGACTGCAGGAAGAGCTGCCGGGCGGCGGCGTCGGCGTCGATCCGGCCCGCCAGCGCCCACAGCGCGAGGTCCATCTCCGTCGTGACGTTGTGAGGGAGCCCACGCAGGACGGTGGCCAGCTCACCCTCGCGCAGGTCGGCCCGGAGCAGCCGGCGCGCGAGCCCCAGCATCGCGAACCCGGCGCCCGCGATCGGCCCGATCCGCGGGATCACCTGGTGCGCCCGGTCGACCAGTGCGCGTTCGACGGCGTCCAGCCGCTCGGCGGGCGACGCCGGTGGGGTTGGTGGTCGGGGGTAGGGCGGGCGCGCCACGGTGGCGAGCTCGTCGGCGAACCGCCAGGCCCGCCGGCGGGCCGCACCCGGCCGGAGCAGGGCCCGGATCGCCCGCAGCGGAACGGCGTTGCGCGCCAGCATCGGCAGGACGTGGTGCAGCACCGGACGCGCGCCGGTACGGATGCGTAGCTGAGGATCGTCGAAGAGACCGGCGAGGATCTCGGCCGATCGGGTCTCCATCACGCCGAGCATGCGAACCACGAGCTGCCGGCCGAGCCGGTTGCGGAGCGCCGGAGTGGCGTCGAGGAAGATCCGGCCGGCGAGGTCCTTGACCGCGGCCGGGCCGGCCACCCGGTCGGCGACGCGCACGCCGAACATCCCCGCCACACCGGCGGCGATCGCCCGGATCGCCGAGACGCCCATCGGCGTCAGCGGGCGGTAGACCCCCTGCGCGACGCTGAACGAGAAGTAGACGTGCAGCTCACCGTCCGGCGCCTCCGCGTCGACGTCGGGAACGGGGTAGAGCGACGTGATCGCCCGCGCCTGGGTGAGCCAGATCGTGCCGCCGGGGTCGATCGCCCACTCGATGTCCTGCGGCGAGCCGTAGTGCCGCTCGACCTGATCGCCCAAGTCCGCAAGCGATCTGGCCTGCGCGTCGGTGAGGCAGGCGGGCTCGTGCTGCAGCACCCGACCGGACTCGGTGTCGACCACCAGACGATCGGGGTTGACCTGCCCGCTGACGACGAGCTCGCCGAGGCCGCGCGCGGCGTCGATGACCGCCTCGCGGCGCCGGCCGGTGACGGGGTTGGCCGTGAACAGCACGCCGGCGACCTGGGAGTCGACCATCTGCTGGACGACGACGGCCAGCCGGACAGAGTCGTGGTCGATGCCGTTCGCTTCGCGGTAGGACACCGCCCGGTCCGTCCAGAGCGAGGCCCAACACCGGCGTACGGCGTCGACGACCGCGGTCAGCCCGCGTACTTCGAGGTAGCTGTCGTGCTGGCCGGCGAAGCTCGCGAACGGCAGGTCCTCCGCCGTGGCCGACGACCGGACCGCGACCGGCCCGTCGCCCGCCAGCTCGGAGTAGGCGCGACCGACTTCGGCCGCGACTTCGGCCGGCACCTCGGTGGCGAGCAGGCGCTCCCGGGCCGGGCTGCCGGCATCGTGCTCGCCGAGCCCGGCGGCGTCGGCGGCCAGTGCGTACGCGTGTGTCGTCAGGCAGAACCCAGCAGGAACAGGCAGCCCGGCGCGGGTCAGCTCGCCGAGGTTGGCGGCCTTTCCGCCGACCAGTGCGAGCCGCTCCGCCTGCGCCAGCTGCCCGATCTCCTCGAAGCCGAGGACGAGCGTTTCGGTGTTGTTCATCTGGGCGCCTCCTGGGGTTCAGACTAGTCTTGCGGAGATGCCGGGACACCCACCGAACGTCGTCGTCGTGCTGAGCGACGAGCACGCCGCGTCCACACTGGGTTGCTACGGCCACCCGTCCGTGCAGTCACCCAACCTCGACCGGCTGAGCGAGCGTGGGTGGACCTACGACAACGCCTACTGCACAAGCCCGATGTGCGTGCCTTCGAGGCTCTCGCTGCTGTCCGGCCGCTACGTCCACGAGCTCGGCGCCTGGGACAACGGCGTCGTCCCCGACCCGGTGACCTACCGCACCTGGGCACACCATCTCCGGCCGGCGGGCTACGAGTGCGTGCTGGCCGGCCGGACGCACTTCAACGGCCCGGACCGCTTGCTCGGCTTCGACCGGCGGCTCTCCGACGACCTCGACTTCTGGCTCGACCACTCCGGCCGCCCACCGCGGCGAACGGCGGACTGGCGCCGGCCCGGCAACTCGCACGTAACGGAGTGCGGGCCTGGCGACCACGTGCACACGCGGCACGACGTCACGACGACCGATCGCGCCATCGACTTCCTCGCCGGCCGCCGGCCCGACAGTGACCCGTTCCTGCTGTACGTCGGCTACATGCACCCGCACTTCCCGTTGCTGGCACCCAAGGAGTTCGCCGACCGTTACGACCCGGCGGACGTCGAGCTGCCGCCGACCTGGCAGGAGCCGATCGAAGGCCAGCATCCGGTCATCGCCCAGCTCCGCAAGGGTTTCCGCAACGACGAGCCGATCCCGGAGGAGGTGGCGAGGCGGGCGACGGCGTCCTACCTGGCGCTCGTCACCCATCTGGACCACCAGGTCGGCCGGCTGCTGGCCGCCGTCGACGACGACACCGTTGTGCTCTACACCAGCGACCACGGGGAGATGGCCGGCCTCCACGGCATCTGGCAGAAGCAGTGCTTCTACGAACCGGCCGTCCGGGTGCCGTTGATCCTCCGGCTGCCCGGCCGCGAACCGGCGCGGATCCGGGAATCGGTAAGCCAGCTTGACGTCCTGCCGACGCTGCTCGACCTGGCCGGACTGGATCCGGCTCCGGGCCTGCCGGGCCGCAGCCTGCTCGACCTGCCGCTGCCGGACCGCGCGGTGTTCGCCGAGTACCACGCCCAGGGCATGCTGAACGGCGGGTTCATGCTTCGCAGGGGCCGCTACAAGTACTGCGCCTACGCCGGCGGCGCCGAGCCGCAGCTGTTCGACCTCGACACCGATCCGGACGAGTGTATCGACCTGGCCGCGGAGCCGGGCTTCGCCGCCGTCCGGCAGGACCTGCACCGCGAGCTCTTGCGGATCGCCGACCCCGGCGAGGTCGACGCCAGGGCGAAGTCCGACCAAGCCGAGCGATCTGGCCACTCCTAACCCGCGGTGTTGACTCGGCTTCGCAAACGTGCCTAATGTCTCCAGGGACACCGCGCGGTACGGACACGGACGGGGGTTGGACGTGAGTTCTGGCACCGATCCGGTCTCCGGTCTGCTCCAGGAGTTAGCTCGCGTCAACGGCGCCGGCGAGGCCGCGAACGGGCTCGTCCGGGTCGAGGTCGACGGCACCGGCGACATCACGGGCCTCGTCATCGCCCCGAAGGCGATGCGGCTGGCTTCCGAAGACCTCTCCGACGCCGTGCTCCTGGCGTTCGGCCAGGCCCGCTCGGCCGTCCAGGAGCAACTGGCCACCAACCCGCCGCGATCGGTCGGCGGCGCCGAAGACACCCGCGACAACGTGCGGGCCACACTCGACGAGATCAGCTCCGGAGCCCAGCGCACGCTCTCCGAGCTGACGGCGACAGTCGACGGGCTGTCGCGGCGGCTGGATCGGCAGTGACCGCGATGGCGGCCATCGAAGACGTCGAGCAGATCGCCAGTTCCGCGTGGAAGATCGGCCGGTGCGCCGAAGACCTGGCCGAGGAGTTGACCGGCCTGCAGAAGACCGTCGGCAGCCAGCATCCCTGGGGCGACGACGAGCCGGGCAACGCGTTCGGCGAGATCTACTCCGACGTGCTCCAGCACGCCATCGACACGCTCGGCTCCCACTCCGGCCAGTTGGTCACCGCCGCCGAGCGACTGGCCGCCTGGGCTGCCCAGTCCACCGAGAACGAGCAGGCCGGCGCGGAGAAGCTGGCCCGGTTCGGCCGGAAGCTGGAGCGCTGACAGTGGGTTTGGAGCTGCCGGGGTGGCTCACCGAGCCCCTGGGGTGGGTCGGGCTGGCCTGGCCGAAGGCCGACGAGACCAAGCTCTACGAAGCCGCGCAGACCTGGCTGGGCTTCGCCGCCACGTTGCGCCCGATCGCCGAGCGGGCCAACGACACCGCTGCCCAGATCTGGGACCGGAACGAAGGAAAGGCCGCCCAGGCGTTCGAACGCTGGTGGACGGCTGACGAAGGACCGCAACACCGCCTTGCCGACGACGCCCTCGCCGCGACCGTGATCGGTGGCGCGCTGATCGTCTTCGCGGCGGCGACGCTGGCCATGAAGATCGCTCTCGTCATGCAGCTGGCCAACCTCGCCTGGCTGGTCTCGGCCGCGCTGGCCGCCGCGACCGCCACGTTCGGCGCGAGCACGGCGGCGATCCCGGATCTGGTCCGCGACGTCCGGGAGACGTGCACCGCCTTGTCCGGCAAGCTCGTCGACGTCGTCCAGAAGAGCGTCGCAGCCCTACTGGGCAAGGCGAAGGACCTGCTGAAGGCCGTCTCGGCGGAGAGCGCGAAGCGCCGGGCGGCCGCCGACCAGAAGGTGCTGGACGGCCTGCTCGACGACCTGCGCAAGGTCAACCCGAACTTCGATCCGAACGACCCGGCCTACGCCGCCAACTGCGTCAACGTCGTGCAGGCGTACGAGTTGCGCCGCCGCGGCATGGACGTCGAGGCGACCGGGCTGCCTGCGGAGATGTGGCCGAACGGCGGCCGTCCGCTGTCCGATCTCACCGGCACCTGGGGCCGCGACTTCACCAACGGCAGCCAGTCCGACATCGAGCAGGCGTTCCAGGATTACGGTCCGGGCTCGCGCGGCGTGGTCTACCTGGAGTGGAAGAACGGCGGCGGGCACGTGTTCAACGTCGAGAACGTCGGCGGGAAGGTCTATTACGTCGATGCCCAGAACAACACGGTCGACGCCTCGAAGTACTTCCAGAACGGCGTCGATCCGCAGTATGTCAGGCTGGACGATCTTCCGGCTCCCGACGGAGTCGTGCCCAAGTACGCCACGCAACGGAGTGCACCCGCCCCATGAGCATCACCTACGAAGCCGCCCGCGAGCTGGTGCGCGAGGCGTCCGAGCCGGGCTGGTCGGTCGGCACGTACTGCCTCGACGACCGCGCGATCGTCGAGAACGACACGATGTACGTCTTCACGGTCGGCGCGCGCGAGCACCTGGTCGATGGTGACCTGGGCTACGCCATCGCGGGCGCGGTTCCCGTTGTCTACAAGGAGGACGGCCGGCTGGCGTGGCTGCCCTCGCCGATGGTCGGCATGGACCCGAGCCTGGAGCGCCGCCCGAACCCCAGCCCCACCCTCCAGACCTGAGCGCTAACCGAGCCCGCCGTCCGGTTGCCGTCGGCGTAGTGCACGATTACGTTGAAAGCTGCCTGTCGTTCACCTGGGGCAGGAAGAACCGAAGTGCTCAGGAGTTCGCGATGCTCAACCTTGCGACCATGCTCGAAACCAGCGCACGAGAGCATCCACGCCGCACAGCGGTGGTGTTCGGCGGGCTGCGCCTGTCCTACTCCCAGGTCGACAAGACCGCCAACCAGATCGCCAACCTGCTGAAGTCCCGCGGCATCGGGCCGGGGGACCGGGTGGCACTCGCGTGCCCGAACCTTCCGTACTTCCCGTTCGTCTACTTCGGGATCCTGAAGGCCGGTGCGGCCGTCGTGCCGTTGAACGTCCTGCTGCAGGCCCGCGAGATCGCTTACCACCTTGAGGATTCACAGGTGTCGGCGTTCTTCTGCTTCGAGGGCACGCCCGAGCTGCCGCTCGGCGAGCGGGGCCGGCAGGCGTTCCAGGAAGCCATGCCCGACGGGCACTTCTTCGTCCTGCCTGCCGCGCCGAGCGCCGACGAGCCGGAGCTCGAGGTCGGCGAGACGCTCGGGCAGGCGCTGGCCGACCTGCCCGGCGAGTTCGAGACCGTGCAGTCCTCCGCCGACGACACCGCCGTGATCCTCTACACCAGCGGCACCACCGGCCGGCCGAAGGGCGCCGAGCTCAGCCACAGCAACATGGTGCTCAACGCCGTGGTGTGCGACGAGATGTTCGGCCGGGCCGAGTCCGACGTGTTCCTGACCGTGCTGCCGCTGTTCCACGCCTTCGGTCAGGTCGTGATGATGAACCAGGGCTTCCGGCGGGCCGCGGCGCTCGTCCTGATGCCACGGTTCGACGCCGTGCAGGCGCTGGAGCTGATGCGCAAGGAGAAGGTGACGTTCTTCGCCGGCGTGCCGACGATGTACTGGGGCCTGCTGAACGCCGCCAAGAGCGGCGACGGGACCGAGTTCGAGCACCTGCACACGGCGGTGTCGGGCGGTGCCGCGCTGCCGATGGAGGTGCTGAAGGCCTGTTCCGCGACGTTCGGCGTCTCGATCCTGGAGGGCTACGGCCTGTCGGAGACCAGCCCGGTCGCATCGTTCAACCGTCCCGACCGCCCGACCAAGGCCGGCACGATCGGCATCCCGATCTGGGGTGTCGAGATGAAGCTGGTCGACGAGGAGTGGAACACCGTCGAGGGCGAGGGCCCGGGCGAGATCGCGATCCGCGGGCACAACATCATGAAGGGCTACTACAACAAGCCCGAAGCCACGGCCGAGGTGATGCGCGACGGCTGGTTCCGTTCCGGCGACATCGCGACCGTCGACTCCGAGGGCTATTACTCCATCATCGACCGGGCCAAGGACATGATCATCCGCGCCGGCTACAACGTCTATCCGCGCGAGATCGAAGAGGTGCTGCTGACGCACGAGGCGGTCTCGCTGGCCGCGGTCGTCGGCGTGGCCGACGAGGAGCTCGGCGAAGAGGTCAAGGCGTACGTCATCCGCAAGCCCGACGCCGAGATCGAGGCCGGCGAGCTGGTCGCCTGGTGCAAGGACAACATGGCGAGCTACAAGTACCCCCGCTCGATCGAGTTCCGCGACTCGTTCCCGATGACCGCGACCGGCAAGATCCTCAAGCGCGAACTGCGCTAACGGGAGCTAAGGGGACTAAAGTCCCAGGATTCCGGGCGTTCCGACTCTCAGAGGTCGTGCGTCCGGGCAGCGACCATGTTGATGGGGAAACGGCGCAATGGCCGAGGGCGTGAATTCGCAGTGTGCAGGGAGCAGGTATGTCCGGGGACCCCATCGCTATCCGCCATGATCTCAGATCCCTTACCGCCAAGCTGATCGATGAGTACACCGGGCAACTGCCCGCCGGCCGGGTGGTCCGGGTGGTGAGCTCTTCCGCGCGTGGCCTCTACCGGGTCGGCGTGCGCGGGCCGTCGGTCGTGGCGCTGTGCGAGCAGGTGTCGAGGAACGTTCTGGACACGCATGCGTCGGCGTTCAGCCCTCGCTCCGTGGGCCGGCGGACGGTGCCCGCCTGAGCTGGGACACGATCAGGCCGGCCGGCAGGGCGCCGAGACTGCCGAGCGCGAGCAGCACGTCATGCCACGGCTGACGCCTCCTGGCACGTACGCGACCAGCACAACCCGCGGTGAGCAGAGCCCAGTTCACCAGATGCATCGCGTCGTCCCACCCGCCGATCGTGTCGAACAGGTCGAGCCGGTTGCCCAGCAGGTCGAGCAGCCACGGCAGCGTGATCAACAGGTCGGCGGCCCACGGGTAGCGGCTGCGGCGGAGTCGGCCCGGCTTCGTCCAGCTATCGCGTTCGTCCTCTCGCCCGGGTGGGGGAAGCTGGTGCCATGAGCCCACTGCATCCAGAGACCCGTGCCGTCCACGTACCGATTCCCGAGCCGGACGGTAGCCGCCCGCTCGGCGTCCCGTTGTACCAGGGCCATTTGTTCGGTTTCGACAGCGCGGACGCGATGGCCGAGGCGTTCGAGGGCCCGGACGGTGCCTTCTTCTACAACCGGCTGGGCAACCCGACGACCCGCTCGCTCGAGGACGCGGTCGCCGGCCTGGAAGGCGGCGCCGGCGCACTGGCGTTCGGCTCCGGCATGGGCGCGATCAGCGCCGTGCTGCTCGGCCTGCTGCGCTCCGGCGACCATGTGGTCGCGCAGAACGCGCTGTACGGCGGCACCCACTCCGTCCTGCACGACCTGACCGAGCGCTGGAACGTCGACGTCACCTACATCTCCGGCGATGACCCGGCCGAGGCGAAGGCCGCGCTGCGGCCGAACACCAAGGTGATGTACCTCGAGACGCTCGCCAACCCGACGTCGCAGGTGTCCGACCTGCCGGAGCTGTTCGCGATCACCCGTTCCGCGGGCGTGGTGGGCGTCGTCGACAACACGTTCGCCTCGCCCGTGCTGTGCCGGCCGATCGAGCACGGCGCCGACATCGTGGTCCACTCGGTGACGAAGTACCTCAGCGGCCACGGCGACGTGCTGGGCGGTGTGGCCGTGTTCGCCGATGCGGCGCTGCACCGCACGATCTGGTCGTACGCCAGCGAGCTCGGCGCCTCGGCCGACCCGTTCGCGGCCTGGCTGACCTTGCGCGGCCTGCAGACGCTGCCGCTGCGGATGGCGCGGCACTGCGCGAACGCCGAGCTGCTGACGGCACGCCTGGCGTCGCATCCGGCCGTGTCGCGGGTGCGCTATCCCGCGTTGCCCGGTGATCCGAGCCACGAGCTGGCCCGCACGCTGCTCCCGGACGGCTGCGGCGGCGTGTTCGCGTTCGACCTGGCCGGTGGCCGGGAGGCGGGTGCGCGGTTCGTCGGCGCGATCCAGCTGGCGGCGCTCGCGCCCTCGCTGGGTGCGGTGAAGACGCTCGTCCTGCACCCCGCGAGCACGTCGCACCGGCAGCTGTCGGCCGAGGAGCTGGCGGCGGCCGGCATCGGCGCGGCGACCGTACGGGTCGCGGCCGGGATCGAGCATCCCGAGGACCTGTGGACGGACTTCGCGCAGGCGCTGGACGCCGCCTGAGATGGCGGCACCTGGCTCACTGCGGGAGTGGCCGACGCCTGACGGCGCGTCACTGGACGCCTGGCTGGCCGGCTGGGAGCACCGGATCGCGGGCCGGCCCGCCGACCGCTGGACGGCGCACTGGAACACCGAGATGCGTTACGACAACCGGCCGCACGACCACTCTCTGACCGGCAGGGATGCCGCGCTCGCGTTGCTGCGGGACGACTGGGAGGCCCGGCGGATCGAGCTGTCGGTGACGCCGGGCACGTTCTCGCTGATGGTGCGCGAGCACGGCCGCGGGCCCTCGATTCCGTCGAACGAGTTCCTGATCGTCTGTTACGTCACGGCCGAGTGGTCCGAGCCGTGGTCGCCGTCGACCGGGCTGCGTACGGCCGCGACGGTCGCCACGCCGGGTGAGCTCGGCGACTGGCTGCACCAGCTCGCGGTGCTGGCGGGCTGTGACGAGCTGCCGGAGCCGGCGTCGTGGCACGGCCCGGCCTACGACCGGCCGGTGGAGGTCCGGCTGTCGCACCTGTCGAGCTTCGAGCTGTCCGCCGGCAACGGCTACTGGTGGCGGTGCGACGTGGAGCCGGCGGCGTACGCGGAGTCCGTGCGGGTCGTGCCGGCGTTGGCGCGCTATGCCGGCCGAACGGTCTCGACCGTCGGGGAGCTGGCGGGCTGGCTGAGCGATGCCGGATCGGCGTTCACAGGGTCGTCGGTTGATCTGGTGGACTCCGACCGGACGGCTGTGCCGGGTGGCGTGGTCGCGCGGGTGACAAAACTGAGCCGGCCGCACGGCAAGCCCTACCTCGACTTCCAGGCCGGCCTGGTGCGCTGCGTGGCGCGACCGGAGAACTTCGCCGCGACGGCCGCGGTGCTGCTGCATCCGGTGCTGTATCAGGAGTGCCACTACTCCACGGCCGACGAGCTGGCCGGGTGGCTGGACCTGGTGGGACGGCCGGTCGGGGCGACCTGGTGGACGACGAACTGGTCCGGTCAGTCGGCTGTCTTCGCCGTCGCGGGCTCGGCTGCCGAGGCAGCGGAGGCGTTCGCCGGGCAGGGCGGTCCGGCGTCGGCGTGGGTGCTGGCGATCGGCGAGCGGATGGTCAAGGTCGGCTTCCGTACTCCCGCGGGCGCGTACGTGCTGGCCGGCTGGCCCGGCGGGCCGCACGACGACCCGGGCTGGGCCGCTCCCGTGGTCACGTCCGACCTGATCCCGGCGACGACCGCGGGTCCCCGATGAGTTTCGGGTGCGCCGCTTGTCTATCCGAGCATGAGCACTGAATCGAGCAAGACCCACCTGACGGGTGTCGCCGCGGTCGCCGTTCCGGTGTCCGACCACGACAAGGCGCTGGAGTTCTATCTCAGCCTCGGGTTCGAGAAGCGGATGGACGCGGAGCTTCCCGGACTGCGCTGGATCGAGGTCGCGCTGCCGGGTACGACGGCCGCGATCGCGCTGGCGCCGGCCGGGCCGGACTCTCCCGTCGGCCAGGACACCGGCATCCGGCTGGCGACGTCCGACGCGACGGCCGACCACGAGGCGCTTGTTTCGCGCGGCGTCGACGTGGACGCGGAGGTCATGCGCTGGGAGGGCGTGCCGCCGATGTTCAGCTTCCGCGACCTCGACGGCAACACGCTGTACGTGGTCGAGCGGTAGGCGTCAGGCCGGGCCAGGCCGGCCGGTCGGACCGGCCTGGCCGCGAAGGCGTTCGTCGGTGAGGCGCCGGCGGTGGTTCGACCGCTTCACACCGACGACGATCGCGATGATGCCGCCGACCAGGATGCCGAGCCCGGACACCACGAACAACGCGACGAGCCCGATCACGAAGCGGCTGACGTCCGGCTCGTCCGCGAGTGCGTACGGGCCGGGCGACTCGGTGCAGGCGAGATCGTAGTCACCCGGTGTCGTGATCCGGACCGTGCCGATCAGGCGCCAATCACGCCCGTCGGCCGTCTTGGTGAAGGCGTAGCCGGGCGGGTCGACCTGGACCGGCTTCCCGTCGGCGGACGTGGCCGTGCAGTTGGTCCGGATGACGGTTTCGTCCGTCGCGAGGTAGATCGCGGTGTTCTGGTCCAGCCGTGCGGTGACGGTCTCGCCCTCGTCGAACGTCTTGTCCATCGGCTGCGCGATACCGCCGATGCCGTAGACCAGCATGGCCACACCGGCGACGATGCCCGCGAGGGCGATCCCGGCGGCCACCAGGAACCACATCCGCTTCGGCCGGAGCTCCGAGGAGTCGACTGGCGGTGGAAACCCCTGCTGTTGCATGGCTGGACACCCCTGTCCCGATCGAGTGATCGATGTTCAGAGGTCTAACGGTAGGGGATCAGACGTCCAGTTCGGCGGCGACACCGGACGCGGCTTCGACGATCAGCGATGTGCGGTGAGGCGTACTCCACCGGGGCCGTTCAACTGGATCGCGGCGACGTCGGAGACCGGACGGTAGAGCCGGTAGCCGGCTGTCGCGTTACCGGCGCTGACCTCGCAGCCTCCGCCGGGATGCACCACGCCGTCGCGGCCGACGACCAGCATTTCGTAGTGCCCGTCGACGGGTGCGCCGGTGATCGTGACCAGCATCCAGGACGGGTTGCCCTGGTAGAGGAACGCGGTTCCCTTCCGGCCGCCGGACGACGCGGTGATCGGCATCGCGGCGAGGTAGCGTCCGCCGGCGACCTCCAGGGTCTTGCGGTGCTGCTCGGCGACCCGGCGGTCGTCGGAGGTGGCACGCCAGGTCGCCCCGACGCCGATGCCGGCGGCCAGCAGGAACGCGACGGTGAGCGTGAATGCCTTCAGAACACCTCGCCACCGCGGTCCGGCCTGCCGTTGTGGTCGGCTGCCGCCGGGCGTACGGGTTCGGCGAGACCAGCGGGAGTGGTCCGCCCGGTCGCCCCGGCCGGGTCCAGTGCCTGGTCCGCCGGCCGCGGGCGGCCTGGTGGGTGCGGGGCCTGGCGTCCCGAGGTGGTCGGCGTGGTGCGGCGGGTCCGGCGTGTCTTCGTCCGGGGTCGTACCCGGTCGTGGCGCGGGTTGTTGCTGGAGCCGGGCGAGGACGCGCGACTCGAAGCCGGCCGGAGGCTCGCGCTCGGGTGCGAGCAGCAGCAACTCGTCGGCGGCGCGGGCCAGTTGCGCGAGCTCCTGCCGGCACGCCTCGCAGCCGGCCACATGCTGGAGGGCGGCGGCCCGTTCGTCGCCGGCCGCCGCGCCGGTCGCGAGCTCGGCCAGCACGAGCCGCACCTGCTCACAGTCGCGCGGATCAGTCATCGGTCACCTCGAGCCACTCACGGAGCCGGTTCAGCCCCAGCCGGATCCGGGTCTTCGCCGTGCCCAGCGGCACCTGCTCACGTTCGGCGATCTCGCGCGCGGTCAGGCCGTAGAACGTAGCCAGCACCACGGCGGTCGCCTGTTCGCGTGGCAACTCTCGCAGGGCCGACCGGACGCGGAGTACGTCGGGCCAGTGGTCGGAACGATCCTGTGCGGTCAGCATGCCGAGCACGACGTCGGGCTCGTACGGCTGGTCGCGGTTGATCCGGGCCACGTCGATCGCGGCGTTCCGGGTGATCGTCAGCAGCCAGGTGGCCACGGCCGCGCGCCTCGGGTCGTAGCCACCGGCGAACCGCCAGGCCCGCAGGAACGCCTCCTGCGCGACCTCCTCGGCGGTCGCCGGAATGCCGACGATGGTCAGCGCGAGCCCGTAGACCCGGGCCTGGTAGCGACGGACGAAGGCAGCCGCGGCCTGCGGATCGCCCGCGGCCATACCCGCCACCAAACCCTCGTCGGCCACCGTCATACCAAGTAGTACGGATTTCAGCGGAATTTGGATTTCTCCGGCCGGAAGAAATCTCTCCGGCCGTCCGGGCCAGTAGGTACCGGCATGAACCGACTGCACAAGTACGCCGTGGCCGCGGCGATCGCAGTACTCGGCCTGACCACAGCCTGTAGCGGCAACGACGCGGAGACCGCGGCGGTGCCCGACTCCGATGGCGGCATGACGGTCTCCGCGACCGCGCCGAAGGCCAACGCCACGGTCAAGGTCCCGTTCACCGTCAAGATCGACAGCAGCGAGCAACTCGGTGACGAGGCGACCGGCAAGCACCACGTCCACCTGTACTTCGACGACAACGAGGACGACTACCTGATCGTCGAGCAGAACTCCGTCCAGGTGAAGGACGCACCTGCGGGCAAGCACGTCATGCACCTGTCGC
Source organism: Flindersiella endophytica (assembly GCF_054779015.1). Classification (NCBI taxonomy): domain Bacteria; kingdom Bacillati; phylum Actinomycetota; class Actinomycetes; order Propionibacteriales; family Nocardioidaceae; genus Flindersiella; species Flindersiella endophytica. The sequence continues at coordinate 194,184 of NZ_BAAGYY010000013.1, read as the reverse complement.
TGCGCAACGCCAACCACTCGCCGGCGGGCGCCGAGAGCGAGGTCGACCTGACCATCCAGGGCGGCTCGAAGAGCGACGACTCGGGCTCCGACAAGGGATCCGACGACGGCGGCTACGACTACTGATGAACCGGCGAAGCCATGCCGCGGCCCCGGCCAGGATCCGGCGCTACTCCGGCTGGATCCGGTGGTTCCATGCCGCGACGTACGTGACCGTGCTGGTCCTCCTGCTCACCGGCTGGTGGTTGCTGGCCGGCCAGGAGGGCCGGCCGAGCCCGCTGGCCCGGCTGACCGGCGTACCGGATCCGACCGTGCACACCTGGGTGGGCTGGGCGCTCGCCGGGCTGACCGTGGTCGCCGTGACGTTCGGCGCGCGGACCGCGGGCCGGTTCGTTCGGTCGTCCGTCCGGTTCGACCGCGGCGACGCGCGATGGTTCCTACGCTGGCCGGCCGCGGTGTTCACCGGGCGGTTCCCGCGCCACGAGGGGCACTTCGACCCCGGTCAGCGGATCGCGAACCTGATCGTCGTCGGGCTGCTGGCGCTCCTGGTCGGGAGCGGGGTCGGCCTCACGATGGTCGTGGGCGGGCCGGGATTCCTGGTGCTACGAGAGATCCACCGCTGGGCGACGATCCTGATCACGCCGGTGCTGATCGGCCACATCGTGATCGCCTCTGGCATCCTGCCCGGCTACCGCGGCGTGGCGCGCGCCATGCACCTCGGCGGCCGCCTCCGGGTCGACGTCGCCAGGCGCGTCTGGCCCGGCTGGACCGAACGGCGGCTTCGCCGGGTGCGGTCCGCCGAGCAGCAGGAGCCGCTCGAGCGGCGCTGAGCTGACGTTGCCGGGCGGGCGGTTCGCCACGCCAGTAGATGCTTCGCCACGTCCCGGGGCGTGGTTAACCCGCCAAATGCGTGGTTAACGTGGTCATTCGCGGGCGGGGGAGAGTTCGCGGTGCAGGACGTCGGCGAACTCCTTGGCGTGCGTCATGCAGCCGGCGTGGTCGCCGGGGAACTCGAGCAGTGGCCGGCCGATCGCGCCGGCGACCGCGGCCGCGCAACGTTCGGCGAGCTGGCCCTTGGAAGCCGCTCCACCGCCGATCGCGATCCGGGGTGTGCCGGAGCGCAGGCCCTCCACGTCGAGCCGGTAGTCGCCCATGGGCAGCAACATCTGGCCGAAGAACACCTCGAAGTTGCGCATCATCCCGGCCAGCTACTCCGGGCTCGGCGGCGGCTGGTCGGCGGGCATCTCAGGTTGGTCGAGGCCGGCACCCGCCATGAACTTCGCCATCGCCGCTCCGGCGCCTTCCGTGCGGTACGTCTCGTACAGCTCGCGTCCCTGCGCCGCCTGCTGCGACGGCTCCGGCTCGGGCAGCAACGACACGACCGGCGGCTCGTGCGCCACCAGTGCGCGCACCTGCCCCGGGTGCAGCACGGCCAGCGCCAGCGCGGTGATGCCGCCGCCGCTGCAGCCGAGCACGTAAGCCGGCCCGGCACCGACCGCGGCCAGCAGGCGGGACGCGTCGTCGGCCTGCGTCTCGACCGTGATCGGCTGCGAGCGGTCGTCCATCGGGCTTCGGGACAGGCCGCGCGGGTCGTACGTCACGACGGTGTAGTGCTCGGCCAGTACCGGCACGATCGCCTCGAACGTGTGGTGGTCGGCCGGCCCGCCGGGGATCAGCAGCAGGACCGGGCCAGAGCCGCTCACCTGGTAGAACAGCTCGGCGCCGGGTACGGCCAGCGTGGACTCACGGGTATTGGTCATATCCATAGGACTTCGCCCGCCCCCGGATTTCATCGCCCGGTTTCGCTGGCGTTTTCAACGTTGAGCAAGCACACTGCCGTCATGCCCATCCTCCCCGTGACCGCATCCGTTTCGATGGCGGCCATCCTGCTTGGAGTGAGTACGCTGGCCACCCAGTCGCCGCAGCTCGCGCTGGATCGCGACTTCCCGGATCCCGACATCATCAAGGTCGACGGCACGTACTACGTCTACTCGACCAATGCCGGCGGCCGGACCCTCCCGGCGGCGTCTGCCACGTCGATCGACGGCCCGTGGACCGTGCAGGCCGAGGAAGCCCTGCCGCGACTGGGTGCCTGGGCCTCGCCCGGCTTCACCTGGGCGCCGGACGTGTCACGGCGCAAGGACGGCACGTTCCTCCTGTACTACACCGCGCGCAACACCGACCCGGCCCGCCAGTGCATCGGCGCCGCGCTCGCCGACTCGCCGCGCGGGCCGTTCGTACCGGTCGGGACCAAGCCGCTCGTCTGCCCGATCGAGGAGGGCGGTGCGATCGACGCGTCGAGCTTCGTCGAGTCCAACGGCAAGCGGTACCTGCTGTACAAGAACGACGGCAACGCCATCGGTGAGCCGACGACGATCTGGCTGCAGCCGGTCGGGCCGGACGGGATCACGTTCACCGGCCCGCGCGTGCCACTCGTCTCCAACGACGCGAACGAGGGCTGGCTGGTCGAGGCGCCGGTGCTCGTCAAGCACGGCTCGACGTACGTGCTCACCTACGCCACGGGAGAGTACTGGAACGACACGTACGCGACGCGGTACGCCACAGCGAGCCGGGTCGACGGCCCGTACACCAAGGTGGATCGGCCGTTGCTGTCGACCGACGGCTTCGACGGCGCGGTCGCCGGGCCGGGCGGCGCCGACATCATCCGCGAGACCGCGGGCGACCACATCGTGTTCCACGGCGTACGCGACGGCGGCTATCGGGCGCTGTACGTCGCCGAACTGGGCTGGGCGTCGGAGGGCGTGCCGGTGGTGCGCGGCATGCGGAACCGGATGGAGGCGGAGGCCGGCACACTGAACCACTGCACCGTACGAAAGCCGGTGTCCAGCGCGTCGGGCGACGCGGTGGCGGCCTACATCGACTACGACGACAGCTGGGTCGACTTCCGGGTCTACGCGCCGAGGTCGGGCTCCTACACCGCGAAGGTCGGTTACGCCAACGGCTCCGTCGACGGCTCCACGCAGCAGGCGGCGACGCATCGCGTGTACGTGAACGGCACCGCGGCCGGCACCGTCACCTACCCGTTCACCGGCTGGGACAACTGGCAGGAGGCCGCGATCGACGTACAGCTGTCCGAAGGCTGGAACACGATCCGGCTGCGGCACGACACCTGGTACGCCGAGCTGGACTACCTCGACCTCGCCTGAGCCGTAGGGTGAGCTCTATGAGCAGCAAGGGCTCCGGATCCGGCTCCGGCGAGGAGCGCGACGGTGTATCGCTGACCAACCTCGACCAGGAGCTGTTTCCGGGCGCCGGGGCGACCAAGCGCGACCTGGTCGACTACCTCGACGCGGTGTCGGAGCGGATCCTCCCGGCGTTGCGCGGGCGGCCGCTGTCGGTGATGCGGGTGCTGCGTGGACAGAAGCCGTTCATGCAGAAGAACCTGCCGAAGTACACGCCGGAGTGGGTCCGGTCGGTGCCGATCTGGTCGGAGGCGTCCAACCGCGAGGTCTCCTACGCCTTGTGCGACGACCGGAGGACGCTGCTGTGGTTCGCCAACCAGCGCGCGGTGGAGTACCACCCCGGGCTGGTGCTGGCCGAGCGGCGCGACCGGCTGACCCACATGGTGCTCGACCTGGACCCGCCGGAGGGCGCCGCGTTCTCGGTCGTGGTGGCGACAGCGTTGCTGGTACGCCAGGCGCTTGCGTCGGCGGGCCTGGAGGGCGCGGTGAAGACCAGCGGCGCGAAGGGCGTGCACATCTTCGTGCCCGTCGACGACCAGACCCCGATCGACGAGCTGGCCGGTGCGACCCGGGCACTGGCCGCCCGGGCGGCGGCCCTGGACCCCGCCCTGGCGACGACGGCGTTCATCGTGGAGGACCGGGGCGGCCGCGTCTTCGTCGACTCCACCCGCTCCGGCCCCGGAGCGACCGTGGTCGCGGCGTACAGCCCGCGACTGCGACCGGGCGTACCCGTCTCGTTCCCGGTCGCCTGGGACCAGCTGGAGAACATCAAGCCCGCCGACTTCACGATCCACACCGCGGCTGCCCTGCTCGGCGACGCCGACCCGTGGGGCGAGCGGCTGCCCAAGCCGCAGACCCTCCCCGCCGACCTCGTGGAAGAGGGCCGCTCGATCCCGATCGCCCGCGTCCAGGCGATGCACGAGGGCAAGCGCCGTAAGCGTGCGGCCGAGGCCAGGCAGGCGGCCGAGGCCGAGGCGGAGCAGACGGGGACCAAACCCCAGGCGGAGTAGCAGCGCCGTCCGCGGGCTCGCGGCTTGGTCCCATGTCGTCCCGTCCGGTGGTCAGTGGACCCGGCGGTCCACCGCGATCCAGTTCGTCTCCCAGGTCTTTCCGTCGTCGGCCGAGAACGCCTGCTCGAACCGGACCTTGTCGGGCCCTTGCCGCACGACGAGGAAGCGCACCTTGATCGGACGTCCCTCCACCTGGTCATCGCCGTAGAACCTGCCCACGTTGTCCTGGAAACCGCCGTACACCGACGGCGTGAGCAGTCCGTCGCGGAGGTTGGTGAAGGTCAGGCTCCAGCGTCGCGCCTGCGGCTCGTACAGCCGCAGGTTGAGGGCCTGGATCCGGCCGTTCGGGCCGGAGACGTCGAACTCGACGACGTTCGCCCTCCGGTCCATGAGCGGACGCACTGTGCTGGTTCCCTCGAAGCGCAACCACTCGTCTTCGGACGGAGAGAGCGGATTGGCCAGGACGCGTACATTGGTGTGCCAGGTGCCGATCTCCCAGTCGAAGTCCCGTTGGCCGTCCTCGACGGCCGCCGGAGACTTGCCGGGAGCAGTCGATGCGTTGCTGGCCGCCGCCAACCCGGTCAGGATGATGAGCGAGAAACCCATGACCAGGATCCGCTTGCATTGCACGGCGAACTGGGTGTGAATGTTCATGCCCCGACTATCCGGAACGGAGCACGCCATGGACAAGAACGCACCTTCAGGTAACTACCCGCCGTCGCGCCCCAACCCTCTGCCCGGCTGCCCCATGGCCGCGGCGTTCGCCGCGATCGGTGGCAAGTGGAAGCTGACGTTGTTGTACTGGCTGGCCCATGGCGAGTCCCACTTCGCCGGGCTCCGGCGCCGGGGTGCGCCGATCTCGCCCAAGGTGCTGGCGGAGCAGCTGCGCGAGCTCGAGTCAGACGGGCTCGTCGAACGCCTCACGACCGGCCCGGTCCCGGCGCCTGTCATCTACCGGCTCACACCGTACGGAAAGACCGTCCTGCCGGTGGTGGAAAGCCTCCGCGTCTGGGGAGAGGAGCACCTGCGGCACACCCATGGCGAGTCCGCTTCCGGCGAGGCGCTGAGCTGTGCGGATGCGGTCGCCTAGGTGCGCTGACTCAGCAGGCTAGGCCGTACGGCGGCCGAAGCGGTGCCACCAACGCTTGCGCTGTGCCGGCTGCTCGTCCTGCGCGGCCGCGGTATCGGCTGGGCTCACGGCTTCGGCCGGGCGGGCTCGGTCGGCGCGCCACTGGTCGACCACCTCGTCGGCTTCGACCGGGAAGACCGCGATCTGCGGGCCACCGCGCGGCACCAGTGTCCAGTCGCGGATGCGTTTGTTGAGCTCGTCGATCTTCGCGCGAACGGCTTGTTCCGTACGCAGGGACCGCACCGCGCCCGGCAGGTCGTGGATCTCCTTGCGCAGCTGCAACGGCGTCGGTAGCAGGGCCTCGGTGGGTACGCCCTCTCGCCGCACCCAGTTGGCGACCCAGCGCATCTCGTCGTACGGCCGGTCGATGTCGGGGATCGGCTTGCCGGCTCCTGGCAGGTTGTCGAACTCGCCGCGTTCCTCGGCCTCGCGGATCTGCTTGTCGATCCAGGTCTCGAAACCCATCCCTGGTGGCTTCCGCTGCGTCATGCGTCCCTCCCTTTGGTGGCCTGGAGAGCTTCGGCGGCGCTGCCGGCAAGCTTGGTCAAGGTGTCGCGGCGCGACCGCGACCAGGTGTCGAGCTGCCTGGCGATCACCGCGGTGGTGTCGGCGTGGAAGCGTTCGACGACCTCCGCGCCGGCCGGGGTGAGCGCGACTCGCGTGACCCGGCGGTCGCCGTCGTCGAGGTGGCGGCGGACGAGGTCGCGGCGTTCGAGCCGGTCGACGAGGCCGGTGACGTTGGTCTTGTCGCAATGGAGCAGATCCGCGAGCTGCCCGTGCGTCCGCTCGCCGTTACGCAGGAACGCGAGCAACTGCGCCTGCTGCGGCGTGAGTCCGGCGGCCCGGCTGATCGAGCCCCGGACGCCGTCGACCATGCAGGCCAGCGCCAGCAGGCTCTCGGTGAGCTCGCCGTCGGTGCGGATCGCCTCCATGTCTCCGATCCTAGCGGGTAGTTGACACCATCGACCATTTAGTCGATAAGCTCAACTATCGAGAGTATCGACTAGATGGAGGAGGGTGCATCGTGCGCGAAAGGGTCGCGATCGTTACGGGCAGCTCACGGGGAATCGGGCGTGCGACCGCGCTGAAGCTCGCCGACGACGGGATGTGCGTGGTCGTCAACTACCGCGACGACGCGACGGCGGCCGGCCAGGTCGTCGCGGCCATCGAGGGCTCCGGCGGCCACGCGACCGCCGTACGAGCCGACGTGACCGAAGCCGCGCAGCTTTGCCGGCTGTTCGAGGCGGCCGATCGCCACTTCGGCGGGCTGGACGTGTTCGTGCACAACGCCTACGGCTTCGCGTACGGGCCGCTCGCCGAGGCACGCGACGACGACTACACGCGGACGTTCGACGCCAACGCGCGTACGACGTTCGAGGCGTTGCGCGAAGCCGCCGGCCGGGTACGCGACGGAGGGAGGATCGTGTTCGTGTCGTCGGCGATCACCCGGACCAGCCGCCCCGGCGGTGGTCTCTACGCCGCGAGCAAGGCCGCGGGGGAGCAGCTGGTACGCACGTTCTCCCGCGAGGTCGCGGCCAGGGCCGTCACCGTCAACAGCGTCCTGCCAGGACAGGTCGATACCGACGCGCTGAAGTCCGCCGGTGTCCCGGTCGAGGAGATCATCGCGCTCACGCCGATGGGCCGCCTCGGCCGGCCGGACGACATAGCCGACGTGATCGGGTTCCTGGCCTCCGACGCGGCCCGCTGGGTCACCGGCCAGAGCATCGCCGTCGACGGCGGGCTGACCTGACGGGCCTTGCAAAGCCGCCGCAAAAGGCTGACACGGATCGGTCACCCGGGCCTGTGTTCGCCGGCCTGTTTCCACCTAGCATCGAAGTCGTGATCACTGATGCGATGCGCGAGCAGTACCAGCGCGAGGGATACTTCATCCTCGAGCGTGCACTGAGCGAGGAGCAGCTCGAGCTGCTGCGTGGCGGCGCGCAATACTCGATTGACAAGCTCGACCAGGAGATGGACGCGCGGGGAGTCGACCGGATCGGCATCAACGCGCGCGGCAAACGTTACTTCAGCGCGATGATCTACCAGGATCGGCCCGAGCTTCGGCAGTTCCTGTTCAGCGACCTGATGGCCGAGATCTGCAAGGCGACGATCGGCGAGAACGCCTACCTCTTCTGGGAGCAGTACGTCGTCAAGGCCGGCGACCCGGACACGGCGTTCGCCTGGCACCAGGACAGCGGGTACGTCCACGAGGACCACGAGCCGTACCTCACCTGCTGGATCGCGCTCGACGACGTGACCGAGGAGAACGGCTCGGTCTACCTGCTGCCGTACTCCCGGTCCGGGATCCGCGCCTACGTCAAGCACATCGAGGACCCACGGGTGAACGACAAGGTCGCCTACTTCGGCTCGGACCCGGGCCTCCCGGTGATCGTGCCGGCGGGCTCGATCGCGGTGTTCTCCAGCGTGGTGATCCACCGCAGCGGGCCGAACCACACCGACAAGCTGCGGCGGGTCTACCTCGCGCAGTACTCCGGCGAGGTGATCATGTCGAAGGACGGCACGCAGCCGTGGGGCTCCTTCGAGCAGTTCCTGGACAACGGCAAGGTCGTCGCCGAGAGCTGAGCAGCGCAGGCCGCCAGGTCAGACCTGGCCGGGCACCGCCATCTCCCCGAGCTCCGACCAGTCGTCCTGCGGCACCTCGAAGTTCACGATCCGCGGTGTCTCGGCCAGGTGCGGCGGCAGCGTCTGCTGAGCGGCCTTGAAGTGCGCCGACTGTACGTGCGCGCCGCCCGCGTCGCCGTCGCGGAACGCCTCGACCAGGACGTACTCGCTCGGGTCGTCGACGCTGCGCGACCAGTCGAACCACAGGCAGCCCGGCTCGGCACGGGTCGCCGCGGTGAAGTCGGCGGTGATCTCGGTCCAGCGGTCGGCGTGCTCGGGCAGGACCCGGAACTTCGCGGTGATGAAGATCATTCGGAGATTTTATTGGCTCGCGCTGTCGATTCGCGGCAGGTCGTTCGCCGGTCTCAGTAGAGAGTCCGAGAACGACTGGAAGGAATCGACATGCGCAAGCTGGTGGTTGGAACGTTCGTCTCGCTGGACGGCGTGCTGCAGTCGCCCGGTGGGCCCGACGAGGATCGGGACGGCGGCTTCGGGCACGGCGGTTGGGTGGTGCCGTACATCGCCGAGGAGTTCCTGGCGCGGGTCGGTGAGGAGATCGAAGGGCTCGGCGCGTTGCTGCTGGGCCGCAAGACCTACGAGGTCTTCGCCGCCGCCTGGCCGTTGCGGGGGGACGAGGACCCGGTCGCGGCGAAGCTCAACAGCGTTCCGAAGTACGTCGCGTCGAGGACGCTGGACAAGGCGGAGTGGAACAATTCGACCGTGCTCAGAGGCGACATCGCCAAGGCGGTGGCCGAGCTCAAACAGGAGCCGGGACACGGCGAGATCCAGGTGCACGGAAGCGGCCAGTTGATCCAGACGCTGCTCCGGCACGACCTGGTCGACGAGTACCGCCTGAAGGTGATTCCCGTGCTGATCGGTTCGGGTAAACGCCTGTTCGGCGACGGCACGTTGCCGCGCAGCCTGCAGCTGGTCGAGGTCACGACCACGGCGAACGGCATCACCATGAGCACCTACGCCCGTGGTGGCGAGCTTGGCGGGGGCACCTATGGTCCGGAATACGACAACTGACGGGACACGACAGATGCCTCAGTACGCAGTGTTCATCTTCGAGCAGGAGACGCCGAACGGTGCCGCGGATCTCCCGCAGGAGCTCATCGAGCAGCACCTGGCGCTGCCCGACCGGATCGCCGAACAGGGCGGACGGGTGGTCGCCGGGCTGGGCTTCGAGCCGACCAGCACCTCGACGTCGATCCGCGGTGACGTGGTGACCGACGGGCCGTTCATCGAGAGCAAGGAGGCGATCGCGGGCGTCTACCTGCTCGAGGCACGCGACCTCGACCACGCGCTCGCGTGTGCGCGGCTGACGCCGATCGCCGCAGGAGGCGTGGAGGTCCGGCCACTGCTCGACTTCCAGGTGCTCTGACCTGGATGACGCCGGTTCAGGATGCTGTCGCGGACGCGCACCGCCGGGAGTGGGCCGCCGTGCTCGCCTCGACGGTGCGCGTCACGCGCGACCTCGACCTGGCGGAGGAATGCGTGCAGGACGCTTATGTCGACGCGCTGGACGCGTGGGCCCGCGAGGGCGTACCCGAGCGTCCCGGCGCCTGGCTGACCACGGCCGCCCGGCACAACGCGCTGGATGCGCTGCGGCGGGCACGTACGCTGCGGGCGAAGCTCCACCTGCTGGTCGAGCCGGAGGCCGCCTCGGAGCCGGCGGCCTTTGGCTCGGAGTCCGGTGCCGTTCCGACCGGGGGCGAGGCGCCGGTGCACGACGACCGGCTGCGGCTGATCTTCCTGTGCTGCCACCCGGCGCTGGCCGTGGAGGCCCAGGTCGCGCTGACGTTGCGGCTGGTCTGCGGCGTGAGCACGCCGGACGTCGCGGCGGCGTTCCTGGTCTCCGAGCCGACGATGGCGGCGCGGATCACCCGGGCGAAGCAGAAGATCGTGACGGCGCACATCCCGTTCCGGATGCCGTCGGCCGCGGAGCTGCCGGAACGGCTGGCGGCGGCGCTCGCCGTCATCTACCTGCTGTTCACCGCCGGCCATACGGCGCCGTCGGGTGCGTCGCTGGCCCGTACCGACCTGGCCGTACGCGCCCTGGAGCTGGCGCGGCTGCTGCGCGACCTGATGCCGGGGGAGCGCGAGGTCGCCGGGCTGCTGGCGCTGGTCGTCGTCAACCACGCCCGCCGGGCCGCGCGCACGGGTCCGGACGGCGAGCTGGTGCTGCTGGAGGCGCAGGACCGGTCGCTGTGGGACCGATCGGCGATCGCCGAAGCCGACGGCTTGGTGGTCGAGTCGCTCCGCGGCGCCCGGCCCGGACGCTACGCCCTGCAGGCGGCGATCGCATCGCTGCACGCGTCGGCGCCAGGCTACGCCGAGACCGACTGGCCACAGATCGTCCAGCTCTACGACGCGTTGCTGGCCGCGTGGCCGTCGCCGGTCGTCGCGCTGAACCGCGCGGTGGCCGTCGGCATGGTGGACGGTCCCGCGGCCGCGTTGCACCAGGTCGACCGCCTGGCCGAGGACCGGCGACTGTCCGGCTACCGCTATCTCCCCGCCATCCGTGCCGATCTCCTGCGCCGGCTGGACCGCCGGCCCGAAGCGGTCGTGGCGTACGAAGAAGCCGTCCGCCTTGCCGACAACGAGGCCGAGCGGCGCTTCCTGGAGCAACGGATCGCCGAGCTCGGCCGCCCGCGAACCTAGGTTGGTCAGCCGGCCGGCAGCCGGGCGTTGCCGGCCACTACGCCGGTGGGATGTTGTGGCTCAGGCCGAACCGGTTGGCCGGGTCGTAGACGCGCTTGAGCTCGCGCAGCAGGGTGTGGTTCCACGGCGTGTACGCGTCAGCCGTACGCGTGCGGTCGTGGAGGAAGTTGAGGAACGAGCCGCCCGTGCTGTGGGTCCGCAGCCGCGAGGCGACCTCCGCCGGTCCATCGATCGTCAAGGAGAACGGGACGTCGCGGTGGCCGACCGGGCCCGGAGCCGCACCCGACACCGGCGACGGTGCGGCCATCGCGCCGCCCCAGCGGCGGACCTCGACGGCGTTGAAGCCGGCGTCCGGATCGCTCAACGTTCCGATCAGGTCGTCGGGCAGGTCGTCGTAGAGCTCGAACGCGTGCGGCGCGGTCCCGCCGATCGTCGCGACGTCGGCGTACGGCATCACGCGGAACTCGTTCGCCAGCGACGCACCCGCGACGCGCCACAGCGGGCGCAACGCACGTTCCCCGTCAGCGGCCGATCCTGCGTACACGCCACGGACGACCAGCGCGTCGGGCGTCACGACCAGGAACACCGTCAGCGAGCTCGGTTGCTCCCAGTTCCGGAAGAACGCCAGGACGTCCGCGGCACGAGACGCGGGGAACGTGGCCGTGCCGCCGTACACGATCGCCGCCGGGTAGAGGCGGAACTCGAGCGACGTCACGACGCCGAAGTTCGCGCCCGCGCCACGCAACGCCCAGAACAGGTCCGGGTTCTCAGCGGCGCTCGCCACCCGTGACTGCCCGTCGGCCGTCACGACGTCGGCGCGCAACAGGCTGTCGGCCGCGAAGCCGTACTCTCGCGCCAGCCAGCCCACACCGCCGCCCAGCGTGAAGCCCGCGACACCAACCGAAGGCGTGTTGCCCGACAACGGTGCCAGCCCGTACGGCGCCGCGGCCTCGATCACCTGGCTCCAGCGGGCACCCGGGCCAACCTCGGCGACCTGCCGGACCGGATCGATTCGCACCTGATCCATCAGGCCCGTCTTCAGCAGCACACCGCTCTCCGGGCGCGCCAGCGTTCCATGCCCGGTCCCCTCTACGGCGAACGGCAACCCGCGGTCGATCGCGAGGTTCACCGCGGCCCGGACATCGGCCGGCGCCGTCGCCTCGACAACGGTCAGCGCACCAGGCTCGACCAGTCCAACCGGTCCACCCGGCTCATGCGGCCGTTCCAACGTCTGCGCGGTCATCTCAGGTCCTCATCTCATCGAAGTCATCCGTACAGACCGGCGCTGCGACGAAACTCATCGCGCCGAGCCCGTCCGGGGTTTCCGGATGCCTCGATGATTCGCGATCCGGACCCACAAGTCGTCGGCCACGGAGAGGCAGTTCGACTGCGCCACCGGGAGCAGGCAACCGCGCGCGGATACGCCCACGGGCCTACGGGTAGGTTGGGCGCCAGTGAGTACCGCCGCTCTGCGCGCCGACTGCGCGAACTGTTTCGGTCTGTGCTGCGTCGCACTGCCGTTCCAGGCCTCGGCCGACTTCGCGATCGACAAGCCGGCCGGGAAGTCATGTCCCAACCTGCTCGGCGACTTCCGTTGTGGAATCCACAAGACGTTGCGCAGCGAGGGCTTCTCCGGCTGTACGGTCTACGACTGCTTCGGTGCCGGCCAGCACCTGTCGCAAGGTACGTTCGCCGGCCGTGACTGGCGCGCGGAGCCCGAGAGCGCGGCGAAGATGTTCCAGGCGTTCCCCGTCATGCGTCACCTGCACGAGCTGCGCTGGTGCCTCACCGAGGCGCTCGCACTCGCCGCGGCCGAGCCGCTGTACCCCGAGCTGCGCAAGCTCCTCGAGCAGACCGAGGAGCTCACCAACGGCAGCGCCGACGACCTGATCGGCCTGGACGTACCCGCGCACCGGAAGGCGGTCAACACACTCCTGCTGCAGGCCAGCGAGCTGGCCCGGGCCGGCGTCAGGAACCGGAAGAACCACCGCGGCGCCGACCTGATGGGCGCCAAGCTCAGGCGCGCCGACCTGCGCGGAGCCAACCTGCGCGGCGCCTGGCTGATCGCGGCCGACCTCACCGGCGCCGACCTGCGCCTGGCCGACTGCATCGGCGCGGATCTGCGCGACGCACAGCTCGCCGGCGCCAACCTGGCCGGTGCCATCTTCGTCACTCAGATGCAGGTCAACGCGGCCAACGGCGACGCGGAGACGCAGCTCCCCGCCGGCCTGGAGCGCCCACCGCACTGGTCGTAGACAATCCCGCCGGCCGATGTCGATCCGCCTGTCCGCCGTTCGTGTAGCTGGTGAAGAGCCGGAACGACAGCGAAGGAAGCGGACAACGATGAGCAAGCTCGCGGTGATCAACCACCTGAGCCTCGACGGCGTACTGCAGGCACCGGCGCGACCCGACGAGGATCCGCGCGGCGGCTTCGAGTACGGCGGATGGGCAGCGGCCCGCAACGACCCGGCCATGGCCGAGGCGATGGGCGCTCACATGCCGCCCGGCTGGAGCCTGCTGCTCGGCCGGGTGACCTACGACGACCTGTACGGATACTGGCCGAAGCAAACCCAGCCGAACCCGTTCACCGAGGCACTCGACAAGGTGCGGAAGTACGTCGCGTCGAGGACGCTCACCGAACCGCTCGGCTGGACGAACTCCACGCTGCTGAAGGGCGACGCGGCCGAGGCGGTGGCCGAGCTCAAGGCGCAGGGGCAGGACCTGGTGGTGTTCGGGAGTGGCGAGCTGGTCCGGGAGCTCGCGCGGCATCGCCTGGTCGACACGTACCTGCTGCTGATCCATCCGGTGGTCCTGGGCGGTGGGGCCCGCCTGTGGTCGGGGAGGTGGGTGGGGTTCACTGAGGACAGCGCGTACGCCGACCTCGAGCTCGTCTCGGCAGTGCCGACGGCCGCCGGCGTGATCATGGCTACGTACGACGTGAGGGGTACGGACGAATGAAGCAGTACCTGCTCAGCATCTACCAGCCCGACGGCGACCCGCCGCCTCCCGAGGTGCTGGAGCCGATCATGGCTGAGCTCGGCAAGCTGAACGAGGAGATGCAGGCGGCCGGCGTGTGGGTGTTCGCGGCCGGGTTGCACCCGCCGAGCACCGCGACCGTGCTGCGGGTGAAGGACCAGGAGCTGCTCACCACAGACGGGCCGTTCGCCGAGGGCAAGGAGCACCTGGGCGGGTTCACCGTGATCAGGGTCAACGACCTGGACGAGGCGCTCGACTGGGCCGGTCGGCTGGCGCGCGTGCTCTCGCCGCTCTCGATCGAGGTCCGCCCGTTCCACGGCGAGGCCTGATGCCCGTAGGGCCTGTCGAGCCGGCCGACATCGAGCGGGTCTTCCGCGAGGAGTACGGCCGGGCGGTGGCCGTCCTGGTCCGGGTCTTCGGCGACATCGACCTCGCCGAGGAAATGGTCCAGGACGCCTTCACCACGGCCGTACAGAAGTGGCCTGCCGACGGGCTGCCGCCCAGCCCGGCCGGCTGGATCATCACGACCGCCCGTAACCGCGGCATCGACCGGCTCCGCCGCGAGTCCACGCGCGACGACCGGCACGCCCAGGCCGCGCTGCTGCACGCAGCTCGCGACGAACCTGTCCAGGAAGGGGGACCCGTGCGCGACGACCGGCTACGCCTGATCTTCACCTGCTGCCACCCGGCGCTGACCATGCCGGCGCGGGTCGCTCTCACGCTGCGGCTGCTGGGCGGGCTCACCACGGCGGAGATCGCGCGGGCGTTCTTCACACCGGAGGCGACGATGGCGCAGCGCCTGGTGCGGGCGAAGGGCAAGATCCGCGATGCACGCATCCCGTACCGGATTCCACGCTCGGCCGACCTGCCCGACCGGTTGACCTCGGTGCTCGCCGTGATCTACCTGATCTTCAACGAAGGGCACACGGCGAGCGCGGGCACGTCGCTGGTACGCGAGGACCTGTGCGCCGAGGCGATCCGGCTGGGGCGGCTGCTGGCCTCGCTGATGCCGGACGAACCGGAAGTGGCCGGCCTGCTCGCCCTGATGCTCCTGACCGACTCGCGCCGTGCGGCTCGAGTGTCGGAGGACGGCGCGCTCGTCCTGCTCCCCGACCAGGACCGGACGACGTGGGACGCCTCGCTGATCGCGGAGGGCCAGGCACTGGTGCGCGCCTGCCTGCGGCGCGGGCAGCCCGGGCCGTACCAGATCCAGGCCGCGACCAACGCCGTCCACAGCGACGCGGCGACCGCTTCTGAGACCGACTGGGGGCAGATCGTGCAGCTGTACGACCAGCTGATGGAGATCGCACCCACGCCGGTCGTCGCCCTGAACCGTGCGGTCGCGGTCGCCGAGGTGTCGGGCGCGGCCGAAGGGCTCGAGCTGGTCGACCTGCTCGACCTGGACGGCTTCTACCTCTTCCACGCCATCCGCGCCGACCTGCTGCGCCGCCTCGACCGTGGCACCGAGGCCCGCGAGGCGTACGACGCCGCGATCGCCTGCGCCGACAACACCGCCGAGCGCGAGTTCCTGCAGCGCCGACGAGAGCAGCTCGGCTAGCCGAGAGCGCGCACGCCCGCTGTCAGAGCGCGATCGGCGGCGCCGACCGCCGCGGCTACGGTGAGCTCGAAGATCTCGTCGTCGGTGTGGCCGGACGACTGGAGCTTCCGGATGTCGGCGTCGGTGAGCTCGTAGGAGTGGTCGCGGACCTGGGTGACGTACTGCTGCCAGTCCTGCGGCAGCGGGTCGCCGTTGGCAGCGGCGGCGCGAAGCTCGGGCGTCGTGTGGGCTGAGCCGTTCGATCCGGCGAGTACGGCTGCCAGCACGCCGGCCGGTCCGCCGGGCTCGCCGTTGACGCGGCCGGTGAGAAAGGCGGGGAACCGGTAGCCGAACCGGTGCAGCGAACGGGTCCCGGAGTGCAGTTGCCCTTTCCGCAGCTCGAAGCCGAACGCGTTGCCCAGCCGGTTGACGACGTTCCAGACGAAGTTGACCTCCAGCGCCTGCACGACCGCCTCGTGCGGAACGCCGGCGTCCCGCAGTGTGTCCGCGTCCCGCGGCTGGACCGCATCGGGTGTGCGCGTGACCTGCTCCAGGAACGCCAGCACGGCGAGCAGCTCCTTCCGCGCCGCGGTCGGATCGAGCGGGTCGAACTCGCCGTCACTCGCGACCCGGACCATCTCGGCGTGGGTCTCCGCGCAGTAGTCCGACCGCAGCCAGCCCGCGGTGCACATCCCGATGTACTCGCGTTCGGCCGCCGTCCAGTACGACGGCCCGCGCATCCGGGTGGCGCTGAGCTCGAGCATCGCGCGGCCGAAGAACTCCGGCCGGTACAGCAACGTCTTCGGCACGTCGGCCATCTCGACCCGCGACATCCGTCCCACCATGGACATGAACAGGCGGGCGCGCAGCCGGTGCCCGTGATCCAGTACTGCCAGACGCATCTCAGGCGCTCCTCGAGGCTCGTCGTCTCCTACACAATCCTGACGAACGGCAGTCCCGCCGATTCGACACCGGGCCGGCGTGATCGGCGGGCATGGCTCATTGTCGCGAGCTGACGGCGGCGACGGTGAGGTGGGCTTGGCCGTCCTCGCGGGAGCGCAGGGCGATCGGGAGGACGCGATGGCGCGGCTCGCGGTAGGGATCGGCGTCGGCGAGGCGGGCCAGCAGCAGCTGCGCGGCGGTGGCACCCATGTCGAACGACGGGAGGACGGCGGCGTCGCACGCGAGCGGTAGCAGGTCGAACGGGCCGGCGTCGTCCATGCCGGCGAGGTCGAGGTCTTCGGGGATGCGGACGCCGAGGCCCGCGAGGTCGTGGGCGGCGGTCGCCAGAACGGCACCGTTGGCGCAGAGCAGAACAGTCGGCGGCGTCGCCGCCGAGAGCAGACCGCTCAGGTGGGCCTTCCGCCGCGCCTCCGGCAGGTCGACGTACGGGCGGAGCGCGGTGAGCTCGGGCAGGATCGGGAGGTCGTGCTCGCGCAACGCCTGGATATGGCCGGTTGAACGGTCATGGACACTGGTGCACTGGTGCTCGCCCCACAACGTCGCGATGCGGCGGTGGCCGCGGGCGATCAGCGCGCTGGTGAGCTGGTAGCCGACCGCGTAGTTGTCGGCGAGCACCGCGTCGGTCGGGAAGCCCGGCAGGTGGCGGTCCAGCAGGACGACCGGCGTGCCCGCGGCCCGCAGGTCGGCGAGCGCGGCCAGGCTGCCCTCGCCCTGCCGCGGATACAGCAGCACACCAGAGGCGCCGAACCGCAACGCCTGCCGCAGCGCCTGCTCCTCGGCATCCGGCGAGGCCTTGGAGTTGACGACGAAGACCCGGTAACCCGCCTCCAGACAGACCGAGCTCACGCCGCGGAACAGCTCCGACTGGTGCGGCCCTTCGTCGTAGACGATGAACGACACCGAGCGATGCGGATCCCGCTCGCCCGCGCCCGGCGGCGGAACGGGCCGCTCGGCAACGAACGTGCCCCGGCCGCGGTGCCGGACGAGCACGCCCTCGGTCACCAGGTCGTTCAGCACGCGCACCGCCGTCGCGTTGCTCACGCCGAAGCGCTCGCACAGCACCCGCTGCGTGATGAACGGCACGCCGGCCTCGTAGCCACCGCGCGCAACCGTCTCACGCAGTTCGGCTTTGATGCGTTGGTAGATCGGCTGGCTCGGCATGGCAACCGCCTCCTCTCGTGCCGCATTTGACAGGTTAACAGCGGGTTGGCAGCTTGAGGTCGCGTCCGCATTCGGCAACCCTGCTTGACGGGTTAATAGGTCATTTCTACGTTGTGACCAAGGCACTTCCGGTCTCGCACAAGGGGCGGTGCACCCATGCGGCATGTCGGTCGATCCCTGTTCACCCTGATCCTGCTGGCGGCGCTGCTGCCCGCCGTCGCCGCGATGCAGGCGCGGCCGCGAACCGGCCAGGCCAGTGCGGCCGCCGTCGCCGAGCACCTGCTGGGCGGCTTCGAGGACTCAGGCGAGAACTGGCAGGTCAACCTGGGCGCCGAGTTCCCCGGCGCCCAGGGCCAGCTCACCCGCGACGACCAGCAGCCACACTCCGGCACGTACGCCGGCCGCCTGCACACCGACTTCTCCGCCGGCGGCAACTACGTCGAGGCCTTCCGCGGTATCGACGCGCTCGACATCCAGTCGCTCAGCCTCTGGGTGAGAACGGCCGACGCCGGCAGGATCGGCCTCCGCCTCACCGACTCCACCGGCCAGGTCCACCAGCAGCACCTGACGCTGGCCGCGAGCACGGACTGGCAACGCGTCGACGTCACGGAGTTCGGCAGCGCCTCCCACTGGGGCGGCGCCAACGACGGCGTCTGGCACGGACCGGCGACGAGGATCGGCCTGCTGGTCGACAAGGCCTTCCTGGCGGCGGGCAGGACCAGCGCGGACGTCTACCTCGACGACATCACCGTGACCGCACCCCAACCGGCGTTGGAGATCCAGCCGACGACGCTCGGCAACGTGTTCGTCGGCGGCGAGCAGCCCGCGCTGAACGTCGTCACCAGCGGCACCGACGTGGCCTGGACCGCACACGACTTCTGGGGCGGCACCGCGACCTCCGGAAGCACAGCGGCCACCAGCGACGGCGTGGCCACCATCCGCCCCGCGATCGCCAAGCGTGGCTACTACACCCTCGACCTGACCGCCAAGGCGGCCGACGGATCCACGGTCGGCACGGCGAGGACCAGCCTCGCCCTCCTGGACCCGTTCGACGTCAAGTCGGTCGCCGACTCGCCGTTCGGCATCGGCACCCACTTCACCGGCTACAGCGCCGACCTGATCCCGCTGCTGGCCAAGGCCGGCATCATGAACGTACGAAACGACCTCGGCTGGGGCGGCATCGAGACCACCAAGGGCAGCTACGACTTCAGCGGCTACGACCCGGTGATGTCGAGGCTCGACGCGGCCGGCATCAACGTCTTCCCGATCGTCGACTACACCAACCGCTTCCACGACAACGACGCCACGCCGTACACCGACGCCGGCCGCGAGGGCTTCGCGAACTACTCGGCCGCGACTCTCGAGCACTACAACGCCCAGTTGGACGAGGTCGAGGTCTACAACGAGTTCAACATCCCGGGCTTCGGCGACCGCGGTGACGGCCCGGCCGACGCGAAGGCGGAGTACTACTACCCACTGCTGAAGGCGACGCACGACAAGCTGAAGGCCGTCGACCCGGACGTCGACGTGATCGGCCCGGCGTCGGCGGGCGTTCCGCTGGAGTGGCTCGAGACGCTGTTCCAGCTCGGCGCGATGCCGTACCTCGACAAGGTGTCGATCCACCCGTACCAATACCCAACGCCACCCGAGAACGTCGTCGGCAACCTCGACGCCGTCGGCAACCTCGTCAAGGAGTACAACAACGGGCAGGCCAAGCCACTGTGGATCACCGAGCAGGGCTGGCCGACCCACAACGGCGCGACCGGCGTCAGCGAGCAGACCCAGGCCGCCTACCTCGTCCGGGCCTACGCGATGGCTCTGTCGCGCGGCGTGGAGAAGTTCTTCTGGTACGACTTCATGAACGACGGCACGGATCCGGCGTACAACGAGAACAACTTCGGCATCATCCGTAACGACCACGACGCGATGGGCCGCTGGGTGCCGAAGCCGGCCTACGTCGCCTACGCCGTCATGGCCCGGCAGCTCACCGGTGCGACGTTCCAGCGCCGGGAAGACCTCGGCGACGGCGTGTTCAGCATGGTGTTCGGCAAGGGCAGCAAGACGACTCGCGTGCTGTGGTCGACGCAGCCGACGACGGTCGACGTGAGCACCGGCAGCGCGGTCACGGTCGCCGACCTCACCGGCGACCAGAAGTCGTACTCGCCAGGACCCGGCGGCACGGTCGCGCTGTCGGTGTCGGGCGATCCGGTCTACGTCGTGAGCGACCCGGCGGCGCGGCTGCGGCCGGGCTCGAAGTTCGAGCTCGCGCCCGCGGGCGACACGTTCGTCGGCGATCAGGTCAAGCTCACCTTGACGGTGGACAACACGAAGGCGCCGACGGCGGAGCTGCGCGGTACCTTCGAGATCGCGGGCACCCGCGTGCCGGTACGTGTACCGGCACGGCAGCAGGTCGACGTGCCGGTGAACCTGCCGGCGCAGGAGGCGGCCGGAATTCGCAAGCCCGCGGGCGATCTGGTCGTGTCCGGCCGCCGGATCGCGAGGCTCGGCACGCAGGTCGACGTCCGCATGCCGGTGGTGTTCCACGGCAAGCACGTCGACACGGCCGACGGTGAGGCGCTGCGCCTGACCGCCTCGAACGTCAGCGAGCGCCAGCTGACGATCGACCAGCTGACGTGGTCGATCGGCGACCACGAGGGTACCGCCCTCGAAGGGGCGACACTCGCCGGAGGCGCCGAGCGCGTCACCGACCTCCCGCTCGCCGGACTGACGGCGGGCACCTACGCCATGCGCGCCGAGCTCCGGCTGGCCGGCTTCCCCGCGATGTCCCAGACCGGCAAGGTCGTCGTCGTACCGCCGGAAGCCGTGACGCCGCTCGGGCAGCAGGCGATCGCCGTCGACGGCACCCTGGACGACCTGGCCGGCAAGCCGGCGATCGACCTGGCGGCCGACGGCACCGTCCAGATGCCTTCGTACGCGGGAGCCGACGACCTGAGCGGTGATATCTGGTTCACCTGGGACGCCGGTCATCTCTACCTCTCCGCCCGCGTCCACGACGACGTGGCGCACCAGTCCGAGACGGGCGCGAACATCTGGCAGGGCGACAGCATCCAGTTCGCCGTCACGCCCGGACGGCCGGGTGAGTTCGCGTTCGGCTACGAGTACGGCCTCGCCCTCACTCCCAGCGGACCGCAGGTCTATCGCTGGAGCGTCCTGGACGGCGCGGCAGGCCCGGTCTCCGACGTCGACGTCGCCGTGACGCGGGACGAGACCGCGAAGAACACGGTGTACGAGCTCGCGTTGCCGTGGAGCGAGCTGGCACCGAGTGATGCCGGCGACGGCATGCTGAGCCTGTCCATGCTCGTGAACGACAACGACGGCTCGGGCCGCAAGGGCTACATCGAATGGGGGAGCGGCATCGGCAGCTCCAAGGACGCCGCCCTGTTCAAGGCGGCCGGCCTGACCCCGTGACCAGCGATCGGCCTTACCCGGTGTCCGTCACTCCGGCAGGCGATGCCCCAGGACGCGGGTGAGGCCGAGCACCCGTCCAGCGTCCTCGCGGAGCAGGTCGGACTCCCAGTCGGGCTTGCCCTGGCGGTCGAGGTCGCAGGCTTCGTTCCACTGCAGCCAGTGCCGCCAGCCGTCTTCCAGCTGGTCGGCGACCTCGACGGTCACGAGGCCGGTCCGTTCCCAGGTGCGCCGCCACCACTCGGGTGTGTGGAACGCGCAGAAGTTCCACGGCCACCATTTCGCGAGGTGGGGTGGCGGCAGGGTCTCCTGTTCCTCGACCACACCGGGGCTGACCACGCCGATCGCGCCACCTGGCTTGACGAACGAGGAGTAGTAGCCGAGGTAGAGCTCGTCGGTGCCGAAGTAGTGATAGGTGCCGATGCTGAACAGCGCGTCGAAGAAGCCTTCCGCGAACGGCAGTGCGTGTGCCTCGGCGTGCACCGGATGCACGCGCCCCTGGAGTCCGGCGTCGCGCACTCTGGACCAGTTGTCGCCGGCCTCGATCCACAGGTCGGTGGCCCAGACGTCGACGCCGAACTCCTTGGCGAGAAAGATCGAGCTGCTCGCCTTCCCGCAGCCCATGTCGAGCACCCGCATGCCGGGCTCGAGCGGCATCACCTCGCACAGCCATTCGGAGAGCCATACGGGGTTCGGGCCCATGCAGTTGTCGACCATCCAGCGGGCCGGATACTTCGCCGAACGGGGAAAGCGGTCGTTGGTCAGTCGCGTACCGAGCTCGTCGTCATCCATTGGGCCGAGTGTGTCGAGCCGTTCACCGGTGGGACAACCGATTTTCGGGCCAGCAACCCGAACACCAGAACGTAGGCCGCCGTGACGGCGAACCCGGCCCAGCCGGGGAGCGGGTAGTACCCG
The DNA here is from genome assembly GCF_054779015.1 of Flindersiella endophytica. Lineage (NCBI taxonomy): Bacteria > Bacillati > Actinomycetota > Actinomycetes > Propionibacteriales > Nocardioidaceae > Flindersiella > Flindersiella endophytica. Next base: position 172,579 of record NZ_BAAGYY010000013.1, on the reverse strand, counting down.
GCGGATGGCGCGTAGTGCGCGACGACCTGCGGGTACTCGACCAGAGTCTGCTGGACGGCGAAACCGGCCGCAGGCGTGAGCCGCAACATCCAGTCGGCCACCTCATCGGGCAGGAGCGGCAGCGCCGACACGGCAAAGGGCACAGCGACCAGCACCACCGCCGCGGAGACCGCCGCCCAACCGCGCCGGAACAGGACACCGAGCGCGAACGCCAGCACGGCGCACAGCGCGAGCATCACCGCGAGGCCGACGGTCACGCGGACGCCGGTCAGTGCCGAGACCGGCAACATCGGGATCTGGTTGCCGCGCACGATGGCGAGTGTGCTGGGGATCGTAATGCCGACACCGGCCAGCCCGGTCACGAACACAGCGGCGGCCAGCAGGCCGGCTCGGACCAGGAGTACGGAACGAGAGGGCGGGCCGTCGGTGCGGAGCTTGGCGCGCCGCGTGGGGTAGCGCGCTCCGACCACCAGCACGATGATCAGCGCGATGACCAGCCCGGGCAGCATCCGCTCGACTCCCAGCCCGGCGACCTCGTTCCCGCTCGGCCCGATGTCGCCGGTGCTGCTGACCGTGACCGTCTGGCCGGAACGCTTGACACCGGAGGCGTTGTGGAACTTCTCCCAGTCGGTCTGGTTCATCTGGCCGACCGGCTCGGCCTTCCAGTCGTTCGCGCCCGAGCCGGTCACGGTGACGTGGTCGAAGACGCCCACGGCCTGGGTGAAGCGCACCTCCTCGACCGCACCACCGAGTGCGACGCGCCGCAACGTGAGGTCGCCGGGCGAGGCCGCGAACAGCCCGACCCGTACGGTGCCGGGCAGCCCGTCGATCGTCGCCGTTCCGACCTTCGACCACCGCCTGCCGTCGGCGGACTCGTAACCAGTGATCGTGTCGCCGGACCGGCTCAACCGCAACCAGCGGGGCGCCTGCCCGGAGACATCGGCGCCCCGGCCTGGCGTGCCCGCGACGTCCTCCGCGTAGTCGTACTGCATCCGTACGCCGTGGCTGCCGGTCATCATCAGCGCGGCGTAGTCGGAGCCCTGCCGGACGCCGTCCTTGACGATGATCCCGGCCTTCGCCCACGGCACCAGGCCGGGGACGATCTCGTCGTGGTCCGGAGGCGGGTAGGTGATCGTGCCGGTCATCGACGTCAGCCTCGCCGTGATGCTGCCGTCGCGACCGAGGTCGTGATGGAAGAAGTAGAACCGGTCGCCGACGACCCGGCCGTCCGCAGTCGTCGGGTCGGTGGGACACGGGCCGTCGCACGACGAGTGCATGCCGCTGGCGACGAGCAGGCCGAACGCGACCACGGACAGGGTCGCGACCGCCAGCGCGATCAGGCGACCGGGGCGGCGGAAGCCGATCCATTCCTGCTTGAGGAGCTCTCGGGTAGACATGGCAGCGGTTCTACGCGGGCGCCGGTAACACGGCCCGAACCATGCCTGTCACGTCGTTGTTAGGCCGGCTTGGGCATGCTGAAGGAATGAACTGGGCAAGTCGGCGCACTGTGGGACTGCGCTTCACCGTCCTCTACGCCGGAGTGTTCCTGTTGTCGGGCGTCGGGCTGCTCGTGCTGACGTTCCTGCTCGCGGGCGGTCAGGTGTCGAGCACGTCGCCGGTGCACTACCCCGGGCTGCCTCCCGGGCAGGTTCCCGGCCAGCAGCCGGTGGACACCGGCCTGGCCGCCGCGCAGCGGCAGATCCACGACCTGCAGGGCCAGCTGGCCGGGATCAACGCGGACTACTCCCGGCAGTTGCTGGCCGGCTCGATCGGCGCGTTGCTCGTCATGGTGGTCGTCTCGGTCGTCCTCGGTCGCGCGCTGGCCGGGCGGGTGCTGCGCCCACTGCGGCTGATCACGGCGGCTACCAACCGGATCACGGCCGACAACCTGGACCGGCGGCTTGCGGTCAGTGGACCTACCGATGAGGTCAAGCAGCTGGCGGACACGATCGACGATCTGCTGGAACGGCTGGAGGCGTCGTTCGCCGCACAGCGGCGGTTCGTGGCGAACGCGTCGCACGAGTTGCGCACCCCGCTGGCGACCATGCGGGCGGCGCTGGACGTCGCCGTCGCCAAGCCCGAGCCGGCGGCGCAGACGGTGGCGCTGGCCGATCGGCTTCGTACACAGCTCGATCAGGTGGACGAGATGCTCGACGGCTTCCTCGTGCTGGCGCGTACCCAGCACGGCGCGCTGGCCGATGCCGTCCGGGTCGACGTCGGCGAGCTGGTCTCGGACGCGCTGGCGGCGCGGGCGAGCGACCTCGCTTCGAAGCGGCTTGCCGTCGAGCCGGGCGAACCGGGGGAGGCGTGGACGCGAGGCAACCCGGCGCTGCTCGCCCGCATGGTCGAGAACCTGGTCGACAACGCGATCCGGCACAACGAAGAAGGTGGCTGGATCCGGGTGGAGGCTACTTCAGCAGCAGCGGAAGAAGAGCGCGTCCGATTGGTGGTGGAGACCGGCGGATCCCTGCTCCAGCAGCAGGATGTCGACCGGCTCGGCCGGCCGTTCCAGCGGATCGGCGCCGACCGGATCGGGTCGCCGGACGGTACCGGGCTCGGGCTGTCGATCGTGTCCGGCATCGCCGCCGCCCATGGCGGACGGCTGGAGCTGTCGGCTCGGCCCGAGGGTGGCCTGCGTGCCACGGTCACGCTTCCGGCGGTGGCCGGATGAGGGTGCTGGTCGTGGAGGACGCGCCGGCGCTGGCCGAGGTGGTCGTCGAAGGCCTGCGCGACCAGGGCATGGCGGTCGACGTCGCGCACGACGGTTTGACGGCCGCGGCCAAGCTCGACGTCAACGCCTACGACGTCGTTGTCCTCGACCGCGACCTGCCCGGCATCCACGGCGACGCGCTCTGCCAGCTGATCACCGACCAGGAGGAACGGGCGATGGTGCTGATGCTGACCGCGGCCGGCTCACCCGGCGACCGTGTCACCGGGCTCACGCTTGGAGCAGACGACTACCTCGCCAAGCCGTTCCACTTCCCGGAGCTGGTGCTGCGCATCCAGGCGCTGGCCCGGCGCAAACCCGCGGCCCGGCCTCGTACGCTGCGCGCTGCCGGCATCGAGCTCGACCCGTTGCGTCGGACTGCCGTACGCGACGGCAACCAGCTCGACCTGTCGGTGAAGGAGTTCGCGCTGCTGGAGGCGCTGCTTCGCGCGAGTCCTGGCTTCCTCAGCGCCGAAGCCCTGCTGGAACAGGTCTGGGACGAGCACGCCGACCCGTTCACCAACACGGTCACGGTGACGATCGGCCGGTTGCGGCGCAAGCTGGGTGATCCATCGGTCATCACGACCGTGCCGGGTGTGGGCTACCGGATCGGCTAGCCGTGCTTGGCGTCCGCGCGAAGGTGCGACCTCCAGGGGGTTGAGGTCGCACCACCCGTCGAACGGGTCGCCTGCGCGAGACGCATCAGGTGCGAACCTTCCTATCGCACCGGACGGCGCGTCCGCAGGCATATCGGAACACTCGGCGATCATGCGTCACCGCGGTGCGGCGACGACCTTGGTGACGTCGCCGTCGAGCCTGGTCCGCCGGCCGTCGATCACGACGTAGAGGACGTCCTGGTCGCGGATGAACGGATGGCTGAGGACGGCTGTCGCGCCCGCGTTCAGGCGATGGACCTGAGTCGACTTGGGCGTCTTGGCGGCGACCCAGCGATCTCCGTCGAACAGCCGCTGGACGTCCTTGGTGTGGACGTCGCCGGAGGGTTGGTAGTACGCGTTGAGCGTGCCGTGGCTGTCCCACCACAGGTCTCCGACGTAGCCGTCGCGAGTCGGGCACGTGGTGCCTGGCGCCGCGTACACCGGGCTGGTCCTGCCCTTGCCAGGCACGCCCGACTCGATGTCGACGAGCGTGACGGTGGCGCAGGCGTTCGACAGCTCCTCGCCGTAGATCGCGACCTGGCTGCCGTCCGGGCTGAACGCGGCCGACTCCACGGCGTCCGCGCGGCCGGTGTCGATCCGGCGCGGCTTGCCGTCGATCGGTGCGAGGTAGACCGGCCCGGGCTGGTCGGACAGCGAGCCGGGGTACCCGGCCAGCACCGCGCCAGTGGTGCCGGCGAGGAGCTGGGGACTCGCGGTGTCCCAGATGTTCTTCCACGTGGGCAGCTTGGTCTCCGTTGGCCGTGGCTTCGGCCGGCTGGCCGAAAGGTCGGTCAGGACGAGCTGGTTCCTGCTGTCCAGCCAGGCGATCCGGCTGTCGCCGGCGGCGACGACCGTCTGGCACTGACACTTCAGCGTGCGGTCCGCGCAGCCCTCGCACGGAACGGTGATCTGCTCGCCGGTCGCGACCGACAGCGCGATGACCTTGTCGTCGAGCGGCAGCGTGAAGACGTACCGCCCGTCGGTCGTGTAGACCGGCTTGCTGCCGACCAGGCCGAACTTCACGTGGCCGACCCGCTTGGTGCCGTTCATCACGACCAAGTCCGAGGTGGTCGCCGCCCAGGACGCGCCGAACTGGATCTTCAGGTACGCGAACCCGCGCGGCGGTTCCGGACGCTCGGTCGTCGGGGTCTCCACGGGAGCGGCGTTCTCGCGGTCTCCGGGCGCGCAGGCGGACAGCGTGCCGCCGACGACGGTGGCGACCGCGATCGCGACGGCGGCGAGCAGGACGAAACGCCTCGACACCACAACCTCCAAGCATCCGGACGAACGACACCAGGATCCCGCTCCGGCCGTGGGACTGGTCCCGGACTGGTCACCGTGACGCGCGGACGACCAGGTTGCGAGGCGTGAGAGAGCGCTCGCAGAAGGCGCCGACCCGAACGTCGAAGCCGGCCGTCTCCAGGCCGGCTGCGAGATCCAGCCCGAGCCAGAGCTCCAGCGCGCGGCGGAACGCGTGCCGGACGAGCTCGAGCCGGCGTACCTCGGCCCGCCGGCGCTCGCCTGCCGCGACCCAGTGGCTCCAGTCGATTCCGCTCGGCAGCTTGACGTTCTCCCGCCTGGCGAGGGCCTGGCAGAAGGCGGCGAAGTCGCCCGCGAGCCAGCGTGCGGGCACCGGCCGGAACGTCCGGACGGCCTCGCCCTCCAACGAGTCGCGCAACGCGATGAAGCCCAGCTTCCACGCCTGGTCGCGGGCGAGCCGCCGTCTGACATGCGAAGGAGCGGTCACGGTCTCGGTCACCGCGAGCCGCATGGCACCGGCGTCGAGGGGTAGCGCGGCCTGCGCGGCGAACGGCTCGTAGGTGCCGGATACGCCGCTGTGATAACAGCACGGAGAGATCAGGTAGCTGCGCGCGCCGGCGTGGGCGGCTCGCTCGACGAGCTTGCGATGTAGGGGTCCGCACGCGTGCAGGGCGAGTACCGAGCGGCCCTCGACGTACTCATGGGACAGCTCGTCCAGCGCGTCCGCGCAGACGACGGTCTGGTCGGCGCCCGCCCGGCCGGCGAGGCGTCCGGCTTCTGCGCAGAGCCGGGGGTCGATCTCCAGTGAGTGCACCGGCACCCGGTCGGCGACGGCGAGTCTGCGGCCGAGGTGCCCCTTGCCGGCGCACCAGTCCAGCAACGGCGTACGAGCCGGGAACGTGTGAGCCGCGAAGGCCTCGACCTGCGCGCGCTTGCGGTGGGGAACGCCGGCGTCGAACCTCGCGCTGGTTGGTGGCGGGGAGCGCAGCGGCAACCGCGGGAGGCGGGTCAGGTCGTCCAGCAGGCGGACGACCGGCAGCAGCGGAGCGAGCCAGTCGTGGGCCGCTCGCGGGTGATGGCTCAGCCGGTCGAGCGTCTGCTCGTCGAGGCGGAGCACGGCGTCGGCGAGCTCGGGCCAGTCGGCACACCAGCCCGGACGACGGAGGTGGAACGGCGCGGGCCGCCAGATCGCCTGGTGCGCGTCGAGCGCGGAATGGAGTTTCGCCTGCCAGGCAAGGCTGTTGGAGGAGGGCAGCATGCCACACGGACCTTCCGGTCGGTGGGCAGCTGCGTTCGACTGCCAGGGATGGAACTCGCTTCAGCCTGGCACGAACCGTAGCGGTCAGGCAAGGCTCAGCGGAGTCCGGCGACGGCGAGTTTGGCGGCCTGGGCGATCGCCGCGTCGGCTGCCGGGAGGATCAGGCGGGTACGCGGCGACCTGGTGAAGACCGCGACCGCGTACGCCTCGCCGTTGGGGTACTCCACGACGCCGACCTCGTGCCGGAGCGCGATGAACGTCCCGGTCTTGCCGGCGACTCGTACGTCGTCGAAGGGAAAGGCGGCCGCCAGCCGCTGGGTCCAGACCTGCTGGGCCAGCACCGTACGCATGAACGCGCACTGCCGGGGCGAGGCCGCCCGGTCGTGCCAGATCGCGGTGAGCAGCCGGGTGAGGTCGCGGCAGGTGCCGACCGTGCTGGCGGGATTCGCCGGGTCGAGCGCGTGGGTCTGGTCCATCGTCCCCGAGTCGCGCAGCCAGTGCAGCGCCTCCTGCGTCGTGGCGCGCCCGCTCTCCGCGAGGATCGCGGCGAGCAGGTCCCTGGTGCCGCCGCCGACCCGGGTCGCGTGCAGGCCGAGGTCGTCGAGCATCGCCCGCAGCCGTCGCAGGCCGATGGTGTCGAGCAGCGCGTCGGCCGCGGCGTTGTCGCTCACCGCGATCATCGAACGGGCGAGGTCGCGCCAGGAGACCGTCACCGGGTCGGTCATGGCCGCGAAGCCGGTCAGCCCGGACGTACGCTCGGTCGGGTCGAGTGTGACTTGCTCCGCCGGGTCGAGCTCGCCGGCGTCGACCATCCGTGCGTAGGCGACGAGCACGGTGAGCTTGAACACCGAGGCGAGCGCCACCTGCTCGTCCGGGTGCAGGCCGATCTCGCGATCCGGGTCGTTCAGGTCGACGGCGTGCAGCCACCCCCACACGCCGGCGTCCTCGAAGCACTGCTGGATCGTGGGATTCTCCTTGGTGTGCTCGGTTTTCACGACGCCGGCACCTCGGAGACGGGTCGTGGCGACGGGCCGGCGTGGGCCGGTCGGCGGGCGGCTCCGAGCACGTCCTGGAGTACGGCAGGCAGCCCTCGCGCCGGGCCGGCCAGCGTGCCGACCCATGCCACCCGGAGGGCGAGCGCGAGCGGATCGCCGTCCAGGCGTACGACCCGGACGCCGTCGCCGGAGCCCGGCGGGTCGGTCGTGAACGCGACCACGCCGCCGGCCGCGATCAACCCGCGCGCGACGCGCTCGTCGTACAGCTCGCCGGCGGGGTGGTGGTCGGGGGTAGGGCGAGGCAGGAACCCGTGGCGTTCGCACATCGCGAGGAGCTCGTCGTGGGCCGCGGGCGCGTGGTCGCGCGCGGGGAGCAGCAGGTCGTGGCCGGCCAGCTCACGGAGTGCGATGACCTCGCGATCCGTGCCGTCGTCGGGGACGATGCAGCGCAGCGGCACCTCGAGGGCGGGCCCGAGCGAGAGCCCACGAGTGACGACGGGCTCGCGAAGGACGGCGACCTCAGCCCGGCCGGCGAGCAGGTCGCGGATCTGGTCGCGGGCGGTCTGCTCGCCGACCTCGATGTCGGCTTCGGGCGCCGCCCGCCGGCAGGCGGCGACCAGCTGGGAGTAGTGCGCCTGGCCGAGGCCGGGAGCGATCCGGATCCGGATCAGCGGCCGCTCGGGATCGGGCTGCCGCCTGGCCAGGAGGTAGAGCTGCTGGACCTCGTCGAGCACCCGTTGCGCGGCCGGCAGCAGCGCCCGGCCGGCCTCCGTCAGCCGGACACCCTGGCTGTCGCGGTCGAACAGCCGCGCACCGAGCTCGTCCTCCAGCCGCCGCAGGCCCTGGGACAGTGGCGGCTGGCGCATGTCGAGCCGTCGCGCGGCGCGGCCGAAGTGCCCTTCTGCGGCGATTGCGGTGAAGTACTCCAAATGGCGTACTACGTCCATGATCAGGAATCATATCCAGATCAGAAACCCAGTTCGCTCGATACTCATATTGGCATGATCGCTGAGATCGTGCTTCCATCGCTGTCGTGGAACGGGTAACTGAATACGGCTCGGCGCGGAGGGCTCGAAGGTGGTCCCGAGTCGTCGTCGGCATCGTCTCGGTGATGTTGCTGACGGTTGGGGGATTTGTTGGCTACCGGCTGACCTTCGCGGGGCCGGGGCAGGCGCAAGAGCAGGAGAAGCCGCAGTCGGTCGTACTCGCCGAGCAGAAGCTCAAGGCGTTCATGACCGCCTGGCGGGCTGGTGACTGGCAGGCGGCGGGCCGGCTGACCGACAACCCCGAGGGTGCGACGTCGCTGCTGACCTCGGTCGGGAAGAACCTGAAGCCGTCGCCGTTCGAGATCACGGTCGGGGAGGGGCACGAGGAGGCCGGCTCCAGCGAGGCCAAGCCGGTCGTCGTCCCGTTCACCGTGCGGATGACGGTGCCGAAGATCGGGCCGTTCACGTACGAGTCGAAGGCGCGGGTCGTCGAGAGCGTCGGCTCGCAGGTGGTGGAGTTCAAGTCGTCGATGGTGCACCCGGACCTGCGGCCTGGCCAGACGCTGGCCGTGGCGAAGGTCGGCACCCGTGGGTCGATCCTGGACCGGACCGGCGCCCAGCTGACCGCGGGCTCGCTGGTGGGAACCGTCGATGCCGAAGGTGAGGGAGCGTCCGGGCTGCAGGAGCGCTACAACGACCAGCTCGGCGGGTCGGGCCAGGCGTACGCCATCGCCATCACCGACCGCGACAGCGGCAAGGCGCTGCGGCCGCTGTCGCTGAAGGCCGGCGCGCGGGCGGGCACGGACGTGAAGACCACGATCGATCCTCGCGTACAGGAGGCGGCAGCCGCGGCACTGGAGGGCGCCGACGTGCCTGCTTCGCTGGTCGCGATCAAGCCCTCGACGGGCGAGATCCTGGCCGTGGCGAACCGGCCGGGTGGCTTCAACCGGGCACTGGTCGGCAAGTACCCACCGGGATCGACGTTCAAGGTGGTGACGGCCGCGGCGCTGCTGGAGTCGGGCATGTCACCGTCGGACCGGCTCGCGTGCCCGACGTACGAATGGGTGAACGGCTATCGCTTCGCGAACCAGGACGAGTTCTCGCTCGGCAGCTCGTCGACGTTCCGGCAGGCGTTCGCGCGGTCGTGCAACACGGCGTTCATCGCCTCCCGCGACCACATCGACGACTCCACGCTGGCCACGACGGCCTCCGCCTTCGGCATCGGCGGCGAGTGGGACACCGGGGCGAGCACGTACGACGGCTCGGTGCCGGAGAACACCGACGTCAACGACAAGGCGGCCTCGATGATCGGGCAGGCCCGCGTGCTGACGTCGCCGTTGGTGATGGCCTCGGTCGCGGCGACGGTGAAGTCGGGGACATTCGTCCAGCCTAGGCTCGTGCCCGCGGCGGTCAAGCATCCGTACGAGGCGCCCCGCTCGCTCTCGCCGGACGTGGTGCGCAACCTCCGGTCGATGATGCGCTCGGTGGTCACCGAGGGCGCGGGCAAAGCACTACGGGGCATCCCGGGCGAGCCGCACGCGAAGACAGGCACCGCCGAGTTCGGCGACGACAAGCCACCGCAGACGCACGCGTGGATGATCGGCTACCAGGGCGACAGCGACCTCGCCTGGGCCGTCCTCCTCGAAGGCGGCGGCTCCGGCGGCCACGACGCCGGCCCGATCGCGGCGAAGTTCCTCCAGCAACTCACCGCCGGCGGCACGAGGTGACCTGAGCTCCGGCCGGACGCCCTGTCGGCGCGCTTCTCCGGAAAAGTCCTGCGGGTCTGTCGATCCGCGACCGCGCCCGTTCGACCTAGACGATCTGTTCCAAGGGGTCGCCGGTCAAGCGCGCGGCGCATGGCGCCGCTCGCGGGGGTGGGCACAGCCGGAGGAGGAGCCAGGAGGGGCCTCCGGCGATCGACGACAACGCAGCCAGCGTGGATGCCAGGCGCCGCGCGTCAGGCGACCCCTTGGAATAGATCGTCTAGCCGGCGATCGTCGAGCGGGCGATCACGTGGAAGACGTGCCAGTGCTTCGGCCCGATGAACGAGGGACGGTTCGCGTCCTCCTCGTCGAAGCTCACGATCTCGAGCCCGTCGAGCAGCGCCTCGGCGTCCGGGCGTGTGAGGAACGTCATCCCCGCCCGGCCTGCCCAGCCGTCCCGATCGCCGAAGAGGTCGACAGCGAGCCACCCGTCCGGTCGCAGCGCCTGCCGGATTCGCTGCCAGACCAGCCGGAAGTCGCCAGGAGCCAGGAACGGCAGCGCATAGCCCGCATGGACGAGATCGGCAGCCGGCAGCTCGGTCTCGGTGAACGACGCGACGCGGGTCTCGAGCCGGCCGTCGTCCTCGACCAGCCGGCCCAGGTGCGCGGGCATCGCAGGGTCGCTGTCGACCGCGAGGATCCGCCAGCCGTGATCGAGCATCGCCTTGGTCTCGATGCCCGCGGGACCGGGCGGCCGTGGCCGTCATCCCTGGCTACTCCTGGAGGGCGACGTGAAGGTCGCTTCACCGGGCGGCGAACCCGCCAACGGCGAGGTGTCGAGGTAGCGGATCTCGTACGCGCGTTCGGTGAACTTCCAGCCGTCCGGGGTCCGCTGGTAGCGGTCGTGGTAGAGCGCGAAGTGCCATTGCGAGTTGCCGTCGCGCATCCGCCCGAACTCCGTGAGGTACGCCCGTCCGCTGGCGGTGTCGCCGTCGAGCCGGATCGTGCCGGGATGTGTGGCCTGCAGGAAGAACTCCCAGAAACCCTGCAGCCGTTCGATTCCGGCGCGGATCTCGTCCCGGCTGGTGAACTCCACGCCGACGTCGGGGATCCGCCAGGCGCCGTCCTCGGTGAACAGCGACGCGAACCGGTCCCAGTCGCGCATCAGCGCGGCGTCGGTGCACTCGGCGCGCAGCGCCTCGATCTCGACGCGGTCGGCGACGGCCTGCAGGTCGCTCATCGGTGTCCTCCGGTTTGCTTGTCACATCGAGCGGATTTGAGGTGTCACCTCTACGACACCTGGTGGCGAAGGAATGTGACCGATGAGCGAGACCGACCGGCTGGCCGAGGGCTTCGAGGCGAACCGGACCCGCCTGCGCGCGGTGGCGTACCGCATGCTCGGTTCGCTCGCCGAAGCCGACGACGCGGTACAGGAGGCGTGGTTGCGCGCCAGCCGGGCCGGCGCGAGCGAGGTCGACAGCCTCGGTGCCTGGCTGACCACGATCGTCGCCCGGGTGTGCCTGAACGTGTTGCGTGCCCGCCGGACGCGCGGTGAGGAGCCGATGGGCCTGCGCGTACCGGACCCTGTCGTCGGTCCCGCGGACGGGTTGGGGCCGGAGGACGAGGCGTTGCTGGCCGACTCGGTTGGGCTCGCGTTGCAGGTGGTGCTGGAGACGCTGGCGCCTGCCGAACGGCTGGCGTTCGTCCTGCACGACATGTTCGGCCTGCCGTTCGACGAGATCGCCGGCATGGTGGGGCGTACTCCCGCGTCGGCGAGGCAGCTGGCCAGCCGGGCCCGGCGGCGGGTACGAGGTGCGGAGGCGCAGGCGCAGGCGCCCTCGCCCGACCCCGACATCGCCCGCCAGCGGGAGGTCGTCGACGCCTTCTACGCCGCGGCACGCCGGGGCGACTTCGAGGCACTGGTGGCGGCGCTGCATCCGGAGGTCGTGTTCCGGGCCGACTTCGGTGCCGCCCGTCCGGACCTCACCGCGGAGATGCACGGCCCGGAAGCCGTCGTCGAACGAGCCCGTACGGTGCACCAGCCCGCCGCCCTGGTGCGGCCGGCCCTGGTGAACGGGTCCGCCGGTGTCGTCGCGACCATCGACGGCAAGCCGATCGCGGTGATCGGGTTCACGATCGCGGACGGCAGGATCGTCGCGATCGACGCACTGGCCGACCCGGAGCGGCTGCGACGGCTTGACCTGGCGTTCCTGGACGACTGAGAAGAAACGTCAAGTCGTGGTTGCGATCGCGCGGCCGATCGCGGCGGCGGTCGCCCGTACAGCAGGCGCTGTCGTCGCCGCGGTGAGGTGGTCGGTCGTACCCGACAGGCTGAGTGCGGCGACTACCTTCCCCTTGTGCAGGATGCCGGCAGCCACCGAGCGGGTGCCGAGCGCGAACTCCTCGTCGTCGACGGCGAAGCGCTGCTTGCGGATCGCGGCCAGCTCGCGGCGCAGCGAGGCCTCGTCGGTGAGGGAGTTCGGTGTCCGCCGCACGGGATGGCGCAGTACGTCGGTCAGCAGGGCGGGTGGCGCGTACGCGAGCAGCAGCTTGCCCGACCCCGTGCACGTCGACGGCTGCCGGCCGCCCACTCTGGTGTCGAGCCGGACGCTGCGCCGCCCGGAGATCTTCTGCAGGTAGACCACCTCGGTGCCGTCGAGCACGGCGAGCTGGACGGTGGCGTGTGTGATGTCGTACAGGTCCTGCATGAACGGGAGCGCGGTGTCACGCAGCCCGAGCCCGCGGTGCTCGGCCAGCTCGCCGAGCTCGAACAGCCGGAGGCCGAGGCTCAGGCCGCTGCCGACCGGCTGCAGCAGGCGAGCGTCGACCAGCGTCGCGATGATGCGGTTGGCCGTGGCTTTCGGCAGGCCGGTTCGCTCGATGACGTCGGCCCTGGTGACCACCGGGCCGGCCGAGCCGGCCACCTCGAGGATCGCCAGCACCTTGTCGACCATGGATCGCTGACTCACTCAGTGAGCCTACGACTCCGCGACGGCAGCTGAAAGCCTTACCGTTGGAGCACATGAGCACCACCGTGATCGTGACGGGCGGAGGCCGCGGGATCGGCGCCGCCACCGCGAGCCTCGCCGCCCGCGCCGGACTCGCCGTCGCCGTCAACTACGCCAAGGACGAAGCGTCGGCCGAACGCCTCGCCACCGCGATCCGCGCCGAGGGCGGTCAGGCGACGGCGATTCAGGCCGACGTCGCCGTCGAGGCGGACGTGCTCCGCCTGTTCGAGACCGCGGAGGAGCGGCTCGGGCCGATCGGGGCGCTGGTCAACAACGCCGGCGTCACCGGTGGCTTCGCCCGCGTCGACGATGTCGACGCCGGCCTGCTGCGGCGCGTGTTCGCCGTCAACATCACCGGCGCGTTCCTCTGCGCGCGTGAGGCGGTCCGGCGGCTGTCGACGAAGTACGGCGGGCCAGGCGGCGCGATCGTCAACGTCTCCTCGCGGGCCGCGGCCCTGGGCGGCTCGGGGGAGTGGGTGCACTACGCGGCGTCCAAGGGTGCGCTCGACACGCTCACCACCGGCCTGGCCAAGGAGGTCGCGGACGAGGGCATCCGCGTCAACGGCGTCGCGGCCGGGCTGATCGACACCGACCTGCACGCTGCCGCGGGCGCGCCCGAACGCGTACGGCAGCTCGCGTCCGGCATCCCGATGGGCCGGCCGGGCCAGGCGGCCGAGGTCGCGGAAGCCATCGTCTGGCTGCTCTGCTCGCCGGGAGCCTCGTACGTCACGGGCACGACTCTCGCTGTGTCCGGCGGGCGCTGAGCCCTGTCAGGGTTGGGAGTCGAGGTCGGTCAGGTCGACCTGGCGCAGGCGCTCGGGGTCGAGCAGGATGTCCATCGTCGCGATCCGGCCGTCTCGTACCGAGATCGCGGCGATCGCGTAGGGCGTGCCGTCGCGCAGCGAGACGTACCCCGCCGCGCCGTTGACCCGGGCGAGCCGGACCTGGAGGCCGAGCTGCGAGAACGCCTTCGCCCGGCGGGCGACGGTCTCGGCGCCGCGTACCTCGTGGAGCGTCCCGGTGCCGGCGTCCTCGCGCAGCACGATGTCGGGATCGAGTACGGCGACGAGCGCGTCGAAGTCGCCGTCGCGCGCGGCGGCCAGGAACGCCTTGACGACCTCCGGCTGGGCGGGCGCCGACTGGTCCGGCGCGGCGTCGGCCTCGCGGATCCGGCGGCGTCCGCGGCTGGCCAGCTGGCGGGCGGCTTCGGGTGAGCGGTTGAGGATGCCGCCGATCTCCTCGAACGGCACCGAGAACATGTCGTGCAGCACGTACGCGAGCCGCTCGGCAGGCGTCAACGTCTCGAGGACGACGAGCAGCGCGAGCCCAACGGAGTCGGCGAGCATGGCTTCCTGCTCGGGGTCGATGCCTTCCAGCCGCTCGACGACCGGATCGGGCAGGTAGACGTCGAGCGGCTCTTCTCGCCGGGTCGTACGCGAGCGCAACATGTTCAGCGCCACCCGCCCGACCGTGGTGACGAGCCAGGCCTCGAGGTTGTCGATCTCGCCGGCGTTGGAACGGCTGAGCCGGATCCACGCCTCCTGAACAGCGTCGTCGGCCTCGCCCGTCGACCCCAGCATCCGATACGCGACGGCCCGCAGCCGGGACCGGTGCTGCTGGAACCGCTCGGCCAGCCAGTCGTACTCGTCGGTGTTCATGCCCTTGTAGACCCGTCGGCGTCGCCGGATGTGACGTCCAGTCTCTCGCGCGCGTCCACCTGCGAAACTGGGGGCCGAAGGCCGCGCACCGTCTCGACCTGCTGGGTTCGCGTTGATGGAGGCACGGCAGCGGCTGCTAGCCGGCTGATCTCCGGGAGCGCCAGAGCAGCCAGATGAAGTACGGCGTGCCGAGCATCGCGGTCAGCAGACCGGCCGGCACCTGCGCTGGCGCGATCACCGTACGGCCGATGGTGTCCGCCACCGAGATCAGCAACGCGCCGAGCAACGTGGCCACCGGAATCACCCGTGTATGTCGCGCGCCGACCAGGGCCCGGGCCATGTGCGGCGCCACCAGCCCCACGAACGCGATCACGCCGACGGCCGTGACGGCTGCCGCTGTGAGCAGGGCCGCCGCCGTGAGGGCGACCAGCCGGGTCGGCTCCAGCCGGACGCCGAGCACCCGCGGTGTGTCGTCGTCCAAAGCCAGCAGGTCGAGCTCGTGGTTGGCCAGCACGATCACCGGCGCCAGCACCAGCAGCGCGAGCACGACCGGCACGAGCTGTCCCGGCATACGCCCGTACGTCGAGCCCGACAGCCAGGTCAGCGCCTTCCCGGTATTCCACGGGTCGTTGGCCACGATGAGGAATGTGATCGCGGCGTTGCCGCCCATCCACACGCCGATGCCGATCAGCACGAGCCGGTCGGACGCGAGACCGCCGCGCCAGGCCAGGCCGTACACAACCGCGAACGTCACCAGCGCGCTGCCGCCCGCCACCGCCGACATCGTCCAGATGCCGGCCATCGGCACGAGCGTGAGAAGCGTGACCGCACCGATGCCCGCACCCGCTATGATGCCGAGCAGCCCCGGCTCGGCCAGCGGGTTACGGCAGACGGCCTGCACAGCCGTGCCGGCCAGCGCGAGCGCCGCACCGGCGAGCAGCGCCGCGAAGACCCGCGGATAGCGCTGGTCGAGGACGAACGTCAGCGCGGGACCCGTTCGCCCACTGAGCCAGTTCGCCAGGTCGCCGGTCAGGACGTTCGTGTCGCCGAGCAGCAGGCCGGCCAGCAGCGCGCCCGACACCAGAGCCGCCAGCGCGACGACCAGCACTGCGACGAACCCACGACCGCGGATCGTGCCGGTATGGGTCGCAGAGCCCTGTCGCGCGGGCCCGGAGTCGCGGTGCCGCCGGGCCAGCCACACCAGCACAAGCGCTCCTGCCAGCGTCGTGACCACGCCGGTCGGGATGTCGACGCCGGCCTGCCCACCCAGGGCGGCCCGGACCGCGATGTCGGCCGCCAGCACCACCAGCACTCCGGCCAGCCCGGACAGCGGAATCTGGACCACATGTCTGTGCAGGCCGGGGAAGCGCGCCGTGACCAGCCGGACGATCGCCGGCGCGCACAGCCCGACGAACCCGATAGGACCGGCCAGCGTCACCGCGGCCGTGGCGAGCAGCACGGCGACGAGCGTCGCGACCAGCCGAGTCCGCCGGACGGGTACGCCGAGCACCTGTGCGGTGTCGTCGCCGAGCGCCAGCAGGTCGAGCCGGCGGCTGAGGACCAGGCAGCCGGCCAGTCCGAGCGCCACCACCGGCGCGGTCTGCGTGACGGCGGTGAGGTTGACCTGGACGAGCGAGCCGCTGCCCCACGCGAACAGGCCGATCGTCTTCTGCTCGTTCAGGATCAGCAACAGCGTCGTCAGCGAGTTCAGCGCGAGCGCGATCGCCGCTCCGGCCAGGATCAGCCGCGCCGGACCGGACGTACCGGCGGCCGAGAGCAGCAGCACGAGCCCGGCCGCCGCGATGCCGCCGACGAACGCGACGCTGAGCAGCCCGAGCCCGCCGAACACCGGCAGCGACGTGGTGAGCGAGGCGCCGAAGACCGCGGTGAGTACGACCGCCAGGTGCGCACCGGCGTTCACCGCGAGCGTGTCGGGTGAGGCCAGCGAGTTGCGCGCGATCGACTGCAGCACGGCGCCCGCGACGCCCAGCGCCACGCCGACCGTGAGACCGGCGAGCAGCCGCGGCAGCCGGGACGCGACCAGGACGCGCGACGCGTCCTGGTCGTCGCCGCCGAACGCGAGCCGCAGCAGGTCGAGCGCGCCGATCGAGGAGGTGCCCTGGGTGAGGTGCACCGCGGCCAGCCCGATGACGGCGAGGATCGCGAGCACAAGGATCGTTGCCGTGGGAACGGGCCGTACCGGCGGCGGCGCCGGACGCTCCGGCGCCGCCTGCTCGGTCGAAGCGGATCTCACGCGGTGTAGACCTTGACCAGCTCGTCGAGGTACTGCTCACACGACTTCGGCCCGCCGAACGTCCAGATGCCGTTGCTGAGCTTGTGTACGCGCCCGGCCTTGACGAACGGCAGCGACGTCCAGATCGCGTTCTCCTCGAGCCCCTTGGCGAACACGTCGGTGCCGTCGGACGCGTTGTAGAGGAACCGCACGTTCTCGCCCTTGATCGCCGTCAGGCCCTCGACGTCGGTCTGGCCGAGGCCCCAGACCTTGTCGACCTTGCCGTTCCACGCGTTCTCGAGACCGGCCGCGATCGCGACCTGCGAGACCAGCGAGCCCTGGCCGAACGGGCGGATCGAGATCGCGTTGCCCTCCTGCCAGCCGTCGGCCATCACGAACGAGTCGCCGGCCGCGCCCGCGTCGGCGAGCTTCTGCTTGCCCTCGGCGAGTGCGGTGTCGAAGTCCTGCAGCGCCTGGTCCGCGGCGTCCTGCTTGCCGACGGTCCGCGCGATCATCGTGAAGTCCTCGCGCATCCGCTTCAGGTTGTCGGACGCGTCACTGCCCTTGGCCACCAGGACCGGCACGTACTTCTCGATCTGTGCGACCAGCGGTGAGCTGCGCTCGGCCTCCATCACCACGAGGTCGGGGTTGAGCTGGACGATCGAGTCGACGCTCGGCTCCTGACGCGTGCCGACGTCCTTGACACTCGCGTCGAGCTTCTCCGAGGTGACCCAGGTGGCATAGCCCTTGGTGTCGGCGACGCCGACCGGCATCACGCCGAGCGTGACGAGCATCTCGGCCTCGCCCCACTCCAACGCGACCACGCGCTTGGCCGGAGCGTCCAGCTTGACCGTCTTGGCGCGGCCGTCGGTGACCTCGACGGGACCGGCGGCGGTCTCTGTTGCCGAGGCTTTCGAGGTGGTGGACGTCGTCGGCTCCTCGGTGGTGCCGCACGCGCCGAGCAGGAGCAGCGCGCCGGCCGCGAGGGCGGCGACGCCCGTCCGCGGGGCGGGGAAGACGGGTCGGTTCATGGCGAACTCCGTGGTGGGTTTGGTCGTCTGTGCTTGCCTACGGGTGGGCGGTTTCGGCGTCGTCGCCGTCAGCCCCGGACCCGGCTGGAGTGCCGCCCGACGGGGCGGGCGGTGAGCGCACCGGTGGCCGGATCGGCGTCGACATCGATCCGGATGCCGTACACCTCGGTGAGGTGCTCGGCGGTGAGCACCTGCTCGGGCGTACCGCTCGCGCGGACGCGTCCGTCCTGGAGCAGCACGACGTCATCGGCGATGGCGGCCGCCTGGTTGATGTCGTGCAGCACCACGCCGACGGCGACGTCGTGCTGGGTGGCCAGGTCGTGGATCAGGTCGAGCGTCTCGATCTGGTAGCGCAGGTCGAGGAACGTCGTGGGCTCGTCGAGCAGGAGTACGCGGGTGTCCTGAGCCAGGCACATGGCCAGCCAGACGCGCTGCAGCTCACCGCCGGACAGCTCGTCGGCGGGCCGGTCGGCCATCGCGGTGAGGGCGGTGACCTCCATCGCGTGCGCGATCGCCCGCGGACCGTCGGGATCTTCGCCGCGCCAGCGCCCGCGGTAGGGATAGCGGCCGTACGCCACGACGTCGGACACGCGTACGCCACTGGGCGTGGGACGCGCCTGCGCCAGCAGCGTCACCCGCCGGGCGAACTCCTTCGACGACAGCGCGAACGCCGGCTGCCCGTCGTCCAGGTGGACCTCGCCGGCGGTGGGCCGGTGCAGGCGGGCCAGCGCGCGCAGCAGGGTCGACTTGCCGGAGCCGTTCGGGCCGAGCAACGCCGTGACGTGGCCGGCCTCCAGGCTGATCGAGGCTCCGTGCACGACCTGCGTGCCGTGGTATCCGATCGCCAGCCGGGCACCACTGATCAGGGACGCGCTCACACACACCTCGCTCGTCTGCCGGCCAAAGGTCCATCGGAAGTAAAGTAAGCCTAAGCTAAGCCATCGGATGCACGCTGTCCAGGGGCCGCCAGGTTTCTACCGTGCCGGGCGCGCGATCCCGGCTCTGGCTTCCAGCGCCGGGCGCGCAAACGTCATGGGATCGGTCGGCGTCGGCCAGGCCGGCATCAGTGGAGGTTGGGTCAGCCGGCGGAGCCGAGGTGGCGCAGGGGTGGCGCGTCGAGTTCGAGGGAGAGGGGGATGGGGCCGAGCTCTCGAGCGATCCGGGAGAGCTCGCGGACCCAGCGGCCGATCTGGCCGGTGCGGTGGACCAGGCCCCAGCTCAGTGTCGGGCTCTCCTGGATCGGCAGGTAGACGGCGTCGCCGCGGTCGTAGTACTTCAGCCCTTGCCCGCACGCGAACGCCACGGCCGAACCGCCGGAGGTGACCATCCACAGCACCTCCTCCCGCGTCGGAGGGGGCGGGGGAGCGTCGGGGTCTGCCGAAGGCGACGTCACCGGCGCGACCGCTGCCTCCCAGTAGTCCGGAACGGGCAGGCCGGAGGGCAGGATGTCGTAGCCGTCGAGCTCGCTCAGCGACACCGAAGAGCGCCCGGCCAGTTCGTGTGTACGCCCGACCATCAGCACGATCGGCTCGGTGAACGCCACCGGCCCGACGCGGAGGTCGGGCTCCCGCACCGGCAGCCACAGCAGCGCGACATCCACGCCTCCGTTACGAAGAGGGCCGAACGGGTCGTCGATCCGGATCTCGCGGAGGCGGAAGTCGACCTGCGGGAAGCGGCTCCGGAACAGCGCGGTCATCGGCGCGAGGTCCTGCCACATCGGACCCATCACGCCGAACGTCAGGGTGTCGGGCCCGCCACGCGCGGTGTTCGTCGCGGCCTCGACGCCATCGAGGATGCGCTGGTAGCCCGCCTGCAGGTCGTCGCGAAGCTGCTTGCCGAGTGGAGTCAACGTCACCTTGCGACTTGTGCGTTCGAACAGTGCGGCGCCGATCCGCCTTTCCTGCTTGGCGATCGCCTGACTCACCCGAGGTGGCGAGATGTGCAGCTTCTCGGCGGTGCGACCGAAGTGCAGCTCCTCGGCGAGCGTCAGGAAGATCTCGATGTCACGTAGCTCCACTCCGTCATCCTTCCCGATCGTTAACCCCAGGCGCAACCGGCGTTTCGCGACTGCCCATTGTTCGGATCCCGCCCGGCCGGAAGGCTGTAGCCATACCGAAAAGCGAGCTGAAGAAACCAACCAGGCAAGGAGAAACGACGATGACGATGCAATCCCGGATGCCGAACCCCGCGACGCTCCTCGACGGCGCGTCCAAGGCGGTCTACAGCCTGATCAAGGTGACGCGGCAGTCGGACGTCCCGGAGTCCACGTTCGGTCTGGTCCACCTGCGGGTGAGCCAGATCAACGGCTGCAGCTTCTGCGTCGACAGCGGTGTGAAGTCGGCCAAGCAGAGCGGCGAGACCGACGAACGCCTGCACGCGGTTGCCGCGTGGCGCGAAATGCCCTACTTCGACGACGCCGAACGCGCCGCACTCGCCCTCGCCGAGTGCGCCACCCGCCTCGCCGACCGCCCCGACCCCGTGCCGGACGCCGTGTGGGACGAGGCCGCCAAGCACTACGACGAGAAGGGCCTGGCCGCCCTCCTGCTCTACATCGCGACGGCCAACCTCTTCAACCGGCTGAACGTCACCACGCGCCAGCCGGCCGGCGCCTCCTGGGCCTGAGCAAAACCAACCACAAAGCAGAAACGAAAAGACGAAAGGCACGATCATGGCAGTCGTACGAACCCACCGCTACACGGTCGAGACCGGCAACCTGGCCCAGATGCTCGAGCAGCGCACCACGCTGATCAACGGCATCCGCTCGGCGAACCCGTCCTTCACCACCGCCACCCTGATCCGTCAGGAGGATGGCTCCTACCTCGACATCTGGCGCTGGGAGTCGGCCGAGGATCTGAAGAGTGCGGCCGAGGCGGCCAAGAACTTCCCGCTGGTCGGTGCCACCCTGTCGCTGACCACCGACCACATCGTGACCGACGGCGAAATCCTCGACGAGCGCTAGGCCGGATATCGCCAATACGAGTTCTGCACCGGATTGAACCGATTGCGGGCCGGCACCGTACACCAGATGTGCCCTGTGCCGTCGTGTCAAAAAGGCAAGGGGCAATACTTGGTGACCGAAGTGAACGGCGGGCGCGTTTAGCGAACTGGCCGACGGCGAGGACGCGCCCGCTGGGTGGGGGTGATCGGCATGCGGTTCAGAGTGCTCGGTCCGCTTCGAGTGTGGAACGGCGCGGACTGGTCGACGATCCCCGCCAGGCAGCAACGCGTCGTCCTCGCGGTGCTGCTGGCGGAGCGCGGGCGGACTGTGTCCACGGATCGGCTGATCCAGGAGATCTGGGGTGACCAGCCTCCGCGCACGGCGTCGAACACCTTGCATCGCTACATCGCACAGCTGCGCCGGCTGATCGGCGGAGACTCGGCGTACCGGCCGATCGTGACGCGGGATCCCGGCTATCAGCTGGCTCTCGAGGCCGGCGAGCTGGACGCTCAGGTGCTCGCGGACCTGGTGGATTCGGCCAAGGAGTACGTCGCACAGGGCCGCCTGGAAGACGGAGTCGGTCGTTATGCCGAGGCGCTCGAGCTGTGGACCGGCGCACCGCTCAGTGACGTGCCCGAGTCACCCGGAGTACGGGCGGAGGCGGCCCGGCTGAACCAGCTGCGCCTGGCCGCGGAGGCCGGGAAAGCCGCCGCCCAGATGGGGCTCGGCCGCGATCGGCAGGCGGTCGCTGACCTGCAGCGGCTGGTCGCCGAGCACCCGCTGGACGAGCGGCTGCGGGCCGACTTGATGGTGTGCCTGTACAGATGCGGCCTTCGGGCCGAAGCGCTGGATGTGTACCGGGACGGGCGAAGGGTGATGGTCGCCGAGCTCGGTCTGGAGCCGGGGCCTGAGCTCTCGCGGCTCGAACAGGCCATCCTGAACGACGATCCGGCGCTGCTCGGAGCGACGGCACCTGCGCCGGCGACGCCCGCACCATCCGGTCCGGCCACTCAGCCGGTGCCCGCACAGCTTCCGGCACCGGTCACAAGTTTCACCGGGCGTACGGCGGAGCTGCTGCGCCTGGATGCCGGCACCGCCGGCGGCGACGCGCTCGTGATCGCGACCATCACCGGCCCGGCGGGCGTCGGGAAGACCGCGCTCGCGGTGCACTGGACGCAGCGCGTCCGCGCTCGGTTCCCGGACGGGCAGCTGTATGTCAACCTGCGTGCGTACTCACCGACACCGGACGTGTCGGAGCTGGAGGCACTGTCGCGGTTCCTGCGGGCGTTGAACGTGCCCGCCGAGCAGGTGCCCGGGGATCTCGACGAGGCCGGCGCGCTCTATCGCAGCCTCCTTGCCGGCAAGCGCGTTCTGGTCGTGCTGGACAACGCCGCTTCCGCGTCTCAGGTACGGCCGCTGCTGCCCGGGAGCCCTGGCTGCGTCGCGCTGATCACCAGCCGGGCGAGGCTCACGGGCCTGGTCGCGAAGGAGGGCGCGATCGCGCTGCCGCTCGAGGCGCTGACCGACGGCGAGGCGTACGAGCTGCTGCGCGGCCTGCTCGGTGACGACCGTGTGGCGGACGAGGCGTCGGCGTCCGGTGAACTGGCCCGGCTCTGCGGGAACCTGCCGCTGGCCCTGCGGATCGCGGCGGCGAACCTGTCGACGGCCAGGCACGTCAGCATCGCCGACCACGTGCGTTCGATGGCCGGGAACCGGCTGGACGCGCTGGAGATCCACGGTGCACCGAACGAGGGCGTGCGGGCGGCACTCGACCTGTCGTGCGCCACGCTCGGCAGCGACGCGCGGCGGCTCTTCGTCCGGCTGAGCCTCGTACCCGGACCCGACGTGACCACGGCAGCGGCCGCGGTGCTCGTGGACTCCAAGGACATGGCGTCGGTTCAGCACGACCTGGACCAGCTGACGTCGGCCAACCTCGTCGCCGACCCCGTTGCGGGCCGCTACACGCTGCACGACCTGGTGCGTGCGTACGCGGTCGAGAAGGCGGTCGACGACGAGAGCTCGGCGGATCGGGAGGAGGCGCTCGGCCGGCTCTACGACTACTACCTGGAGCACGTGCTCGCGGCCGCGGAGCTGTTGTATCCGGAAATGCTCCGCCTCCCGCGCCCGGAGGATGCGGCGCCCGCGCCCGACGCGATCCGGTTCGGCCACGAGACCGAGGCGCTGGCGTGGCTCGACGACGAGCGGAGCAACCTGGTCGCGGCGATCGTGTACACCGCGCAGGCCGGGCCGCGGGAGGTCGCCTACCGGCTGGCGGACGCGCTGCGTGGCTACCTGCTGGCCCGGATGCTGTTGCCGGACTGGGAAGTCGTCGTCGAGTCGGCGCTCTCCGCCGCCACCGCCTGCGACGACGTACGCGCGCTGGCCGCGACCCACCTCAGCGTCGGCATGCTGCACTCGCTGCACGAGCGCACCTCGTCCGCGATCGACGCGCTGTCGACTGCTGCCACGTACGCACGGGAAGCCGGCTGGAAGGCCGGCGAGTGCGTGGCGACGGGCAACATGGGCGGGCAGTACTGGATGCTCGGGCAGCTCGAACTGGCGGCGAAGTTCTCGATGCGCTCACTGCGCATGCGCCGGCGGCTCGGCTGGCGTACCGGCGAGGCATCGGCTGTGGGCGACCTCGGCATGATCTGCTGGGGACTTGGAAAGCTCGAGGACTCCGCCGGCTATCTGACGCAGGCCGTCTCGCTGTATTCCGAACAGGGACTGAAGGTTCCGGCGGCGAAGGCGGGAACAGCGCTCGGAATCACCTACCACGCGCTGGGCCGGCTGGACGACGCGCTCGACCGGCTGTCCTCGTCCCTCACCGTGCTGCGCGACGCCGGTGACCGCTACTTCACCGGCTACACGATGGCGGCGCTGACCGAGCTCTATCTCGACCTGGGCAAGCCGACCGCGGCGTTCGAGCTGGCCGCACAGACCGTCGAGCTGGCCGACCAGACCGGACACCAGCACGTGAAGGCCATGTCGCTGTCGGCCTACGGCGAGATCATGCGGCAACGCGGCGACCATCCGGCCGCACTGGAGGCCTATCGCGGCGCCCTCACCATCGCCGACAAGACGGCCGACAGTTACGGCGAGGCTGAAGCCCGCCTCCGGCTGGCCGTCGCTCTCTTCGAGACCGGACGCCTGGAGGAGGCGGCCGACCTCGTACAGCAGTCCCTGACCACGTCCCGGCTCGGTGGCTATCGGCTGCTGGAAGGCCAGGCCCTGGTGGTGCTGGCGGCTGTCCGCCTCGGTATGGAGCCGGATGCGGGTGGCGTGACGGAGGCGCTCGACCTCGCCGCCGAGGCGGCACGGATCCAGGACGAGACCGGCCACCGCCTCGGCCAGGCCCGGGCCCTGCTGGTGTGCGCCCACGGTCGCCGGTTGCTCGGTGCCGGGGCCGAGGCGGAGACCGATCGGCGGGCAGCACACAAGCTGCTCGAAGCGACCGGGCACAGCCTCGAAGCCCAGCTGGCCACGCTGTTCCCTCGCCGGCCTCGGCCGGAGGGCCGGCCCTGATGCCGAACCCTCAGCCGGCCTTCCTGGCCCGGAAGTAGGCGCCGATGATGGAGGCGGCCGCCTTGTCCTGGCTGATGCGCTTGGTTCCGGCGTACTCGCGAAGGTCCTCATAGACCTGTCTCGGCATCGTCACCAGGATCTGGTGCACGTTGCCGGGCCGGCCGTTGTAGGCATATCCGTTGACCTCGCCGTCGGCCGGCCGGCTGTGCGCGTCGGCCTCGGCCGCGTTCTGGAAGTAGTCGGCGCGCTGGGCCTTGGTCAACCCCCTGACGTCGCCGATCATCGCGGCCGTCTGATCCTCGCCGAAGTTCGCCGCCGAGGCGCGGTCCTCGATCTTCAACGCCGTCGCGACATCGAGCTCCCCGGCCTCGACGCTCACCTTGAGCTGCGGACGCAGGCGCTCGAACTTCACGTAGCTGCGCACCTTGTTGTACGGAAGCCCGACCTCCTCGGCCACGGCCTTCGCCGAGCCGTACTTGCGAAAGAGCGTCGTGCACGCGTCGATCAGGTCCCTCGAGTCGACCTGGTGCCGGATCAGGTTCTCGCTGATCGACAGCGCTGTCGCGTCGTCCTCGTTGACGGGCTTCCCGAGAATCGCGGCTCGTACGGTGGGGAGGCCGAGCTCCTTGATCGCGAGCCAACGGCGTTGCCCGGCGATGATCTCGTACTTGCCGTCGTCCTCCGTCGGGCTGACGATGATGGGTTCGAGCTGGCCGTGCACGCGAATGTTGTTGATCAGCTCGTCGAGATCCTTGCGTACTTCCCGGGTCCGGACCTGATGCTTGCTCGCCATCAGAATCTGTACCGGAAGGTCGCAGATGTCCACGATTTCGACCACGATGCCCGCCTCCCCGTCGCCCACAACAGCCCGCTGACTGCCAGAAAAGACCGGCCGGGTGAGCCCCGCGCCCCCAATTGGCGGGCCCGGCCGGTCACTTGCACACGAGCACGCTAGCCGCGGGCTCTGACCCGAGCCTGACTTGGCGCTGACCGCGCGCTGACTCGGGCCGCCGGCCCGGGCGCGGTGATCCTATGGTGAACGGCGAGGCCGCCTCCCGCGGCGAGGCCGGTCAGGCGGCCCAGCTCGTCGCCCGGCGCGCGAACCGCGCCAGCAGGGCCTGCTGCGCGAGGTCGAAGCCCATGCGGTTCCAGTGGAAGACAACGTGTGCGGCAAGGATGCGCCGGATCCCGATCTCGAGCTCGCCGCGTGCGTCAGCCTCCGCCAGGGCGCGACCGAGATGCTTGAACGCCAGCTGCCATTCGGCGAGCTTCGGTACCTCGGACGCGGCCTCGGCGACCGCGGCGTCGGTGCCGGCGAAGATGGACCGGAGCCGTGCCACCGATGCCAGGTCGACCTCGGTGACGCTCGCCGGCGGGGTGTCGGCCCGGAGCAGGCCGACGACGCGCCAGACGTCACCCTGCTCGAACCAGTCCAGGCCGGCACCCTGGAAGCAGCCGGCGACCAGCGCGGCCGAGACGCCGGCAGCGAACTCGAACCCTCGGGCCGAGAGCGCCGGTGCGCTGCCGCAGTAGCCCAGGCTGTCGCGGTAGAAGAGCTCGTGCGCCAGGTCCATTCCGGTTCCTCCGCCGAAGACCGAGACCTCCGGCTCGTAGACCAGCCGGCTGGAGCGCACCAGCTCATGCGCCTGCCGCCATTCGTCGAAGCAAGCATCGAGCAGGCCGGTCAGCTCGTCGAGGTCGGAGCCGGGGGCGGGATGGACGCGAAGGCGCAGGTGCGGTTCGTCCCGCGGCTTGCGCAGGAACCACCAGTTGTCGACGGCACCGGCCTGGACCAGGCCGGTCAGCGCCGGAAGCAGGCGCTGGTGGAGAAGGACGTCATGAGTGCTGTCGGAGGCGGTGGCCAGCCGCCAGTAGAGCCATTCACGCGATTCGCCGGTCCAGCCGGCGAGCGCGGACCGGCCGGCTTCTCGGTACGCGTCGGCCAGCGCGGACAGGTTCGGTGGCTGCGGTTCGGGAGAGCCGCCAGGCCGGCTCTCGTTCAGAACTTCCCGCCAGATGCGGTCGACGACCTGGAGTTCGGTGCGGGGATTCAGCGTCATTTCCCACGGGTCCGATCGAAAGGAACGATGTGACGATTGGAAACCGGAGTTTAGGCAGCCGGCGTGGAAGGTCGTCAAGGTCGGCAAGCGAAGCTCCTAGTGCGACTGTCGGTGGTGCGTGGCAGCCTGTCCGGGCATGAGCGAAAACGAGCGGTTGACCGCCAGGCAGTTCCAGGAGTCAGGCGGCGTCGACGACTGGCGAGTGCTCCTGTTCGGCGCGAACGCGTGGTTCGCCACGCCGTCGCACGCGGCGGGCGCGGAGCTCGTGGCCCGGATCGCCTCGATGACGACGGAGGGTGTTCACCGGCTGCCGGACGTTGACGTGCGCGCTCGTGGCGTCCACGTGCGGCTGCCCGTGCGAGACGCGCTCGGCGTCACAACGGCCGCCGTCGCGCTGGCTCGTTCGATCTCGGCAGTGGCGCGTGATCTTGGTCTGACCGCCGATCCGTCCGCCCTCCAGGCGATGCAGCTCGCGATCGACACGCTCGACAGGCGGGCGGTACTGCCGTTCTGGCAGGCCGCGCTCGGTTACCAGCAGTTCGGCGAGGACGATCTCGTCGACCCACTGCGGCGCGACCCGAGGATCTGGTTCCAGCCGCAGGACCAGCCGCGTCCACTGCGTAACCGGATCCACCTCGACATCGCCCGCACCAACGGCCTGACTCCCGACACGGTGGAGGCGGTCGGTGGCCGGTTCAGGGACGGCGCCTACGGCGTCGGCTTCACTGACGCCGAGGGCAACGAGGCCGACCTCCTGGGGCCCGACGAGGTGGCCGGGGGAGCCGAGACCGCCGACTGGCGGGTGGTGTTCGGCGGGATGACGTTCTATCAGGTCGCGTGGGGAGCGCCGGCAGCCGAGCTGGTAGCCGCGGCGGCCGCTCTGGCCGACTCGGCCGGTCTGCCACTGCTGATCGACGTCCGCCCGGACGGCGTCACGATCGACACGGGCAAGGACCAGTGGGAAGACCCGCGGTTCGGCGAGCTGGCCCGCAGCGTGCAAGCCGCCGCCAGGAGACTGGGTCTGACGGCGGATCTCAGCCGGCTGCGCTTCGTCCAGCTCGGCATCGACGCGGTCGACATCCCTGCGCTCCGGGAGTTCTGGCGCGTGGTGCTGGGCTACGACAACGACCCCCGCGAGTTCGTCACCGACATCTTCGATCCTCGCCGGCTCAGCCCGCCGATCTTCTTCCAGCAGCTGGCCGACGCCGACTCCGAGGGTGAGCAGGCCAGGCGGGCGCAGCGCAACCGCATCCACGTCGACCTCTTCGTGCCTGACGACCAGGCCCAGGCCCGCATCGATGCCGCCCTGGCCGCCGGTGGCCGGATCGTCTACGACGCCGAAGCCCCGGAGTGGTGGACGCTCGCCGACCCCGAAGGCAACGAGATCGACATCGCCGTCTCCGTCGGCCGCGAAGAGATCTGGCAGGCGGCCCAGGCGGCCGGCGACTGAGCTGACCCGAGCGGTCAGGCGTCCGATCCGAGCGTCGCGGGCTTGGCAGGCCGCGGCTCGGCGCGGAGGACGGCGGCCGTCTCAGGGGAGATCACGGCGATGCGGACACCGAGATCGAGAGCCGCCTGCCAATGGGTACGGGCGGCCTCGACCTGCCCGAGCTCATAGAGCGCGTCGGCGAGGTCCCATCGCGCGCCGGCCTCACGAAGGCTCCAGCCCACCTTGCGATGGGCGGCGACTGCCTCCTCGAGGAACGCGACCGCCTCCGCCGGATGCCCGAACCGCCTGCACAGCTCGCCGAGGAGCCCGAGTGCGCGGCCGGTGCCGACGGTGCTGTTGTGCGCCCGGTACACCTTCAGCGCCTGGTCGTAGTGCTCTCGAGCCCTGGCATAGTCGCCTTCCGCCGCCATCAGCTCGCCGATCGCGACCAGGACATGTGCCTCGACCCGGTAGTCACCGTGGGTGTGAGAGCTCGCGCGGGCGCGGCCGAGCCGTTCGAGTGCGACTCGATGGTCGCCGCGGGCCTTGCCGACGTCGGCCAGCAACACCAGCGTGTCGCCTTCCAGGAATGCTTCGCCGCGTTCGCCGAAGGCGTGAATCGCCTGCTCCAGAACGGCCTCTGCGAGATCAAGCTGCTCGAGGTTGCGGTACACCAGCCCGAGATCGCGTTGTACGTAAGGCAGTCCGGCCGCCGCGCCGGTTTCCACCGTGAGCTCGTACACATCGCGCCGTTCCTGCCAGTAGCCCTGGCTCTGCACCGGAACGTGCATCGCGACGGAGTACGCGGTGAGGAGCTCGGCCGATCCGGTAAGGCGAGCGGCCCGCTGCGCGACCGGCACCAGGTTGCCGCTCTCCGCCCGGATCCACGCGACGATCGCCTCCCGGTCGTCGAGCTCGAGGCCGTGCGCCAGCAGCTCCTCGTCGGCCAGGCCGGCCCGCACCCGCCAAGGTGACAACGGCGCGTACCGGCGGGTGGCGTCGCGCATGGTCGCGACGTAGAAGTGTACGAGCCGCCGGATCGCCTTGTTCTGCTCGGCTTCCGGCACGTGTGCGGCCGCCTGTTCACGTGCGTGCAGGCGTACGAGGTCGTGCAGCGCGAAGCGGTCGCCGCTGGATGCCGGGAGCCGCTCGACCAACTGTGCCGCCACCAGACGGTCCAGGTCGCGGCGTACGAGTGCCGTCGAACGCCCGTCGAGCGCGGCGATCGCCGGCAGGCTCACGTCGTCGAGGCCGAGCACACCGACCAGGCCGAGCAGCTGTTCCGCCGACTCCCTGATGTCCTGCCGCCCGACGGCCATGCTGGTCCGGACCGCGAGGTCGGCGTGTTGGAGGACGTCCAGCCGGTCGCGCTCGTCGCGGAGCCGGCCGGCCAGGGTGCCGAGCGTCCAGTCGGGCCGGCTGGTCAGCCGGGCTCCGGCGATCCGGACCGCCAACGGCAACCACCCGCAGCTCCGCACGATCTCCGCGGCCGAGCCGGGCTCGGCGGCGACCCGCTGCTCGCCGACCAGCCGGCCCAGCAGGGCGACGGCCTCGGCGGCGTCCAGGCCACCGACAGCGATGTGCTCGGCACCCTCCAGGCGATCGAGCACCGGACGGCTCGTGATCAGTGTCGTCGCTTCCGGGCCTGCCGGAAGCAAGGGGCGTACCTGCGCTTCGTCGACCGCATCATCGAGTACGAGCAACAGCCGCCGGGCCGCTGTGAGCGAACGGAAATAGGCAGCGGCGGCCGCGGCGTCGGCCGGAATCGCCTGGTCGGAAACGCCGAGCGAGCGCAGCATTCTCCGCAGCGCCTCCTGCGGCCGCACCGGCTCCGCGCCCGGCGTGGCACCGCGCAGGTTGACATACAGCTGGCCGTCGGGATGGCGGGCCGCCAGGGCAGCCGCGGCTTGCAGGGCCAGTGTCGACTTGCCGACGCCACCGGGGCCGTTCAGCGCCAGCAGCCGCGTCCGCGCGTTCAGCAGCCGGGCAAGCTCGTCCTGACGTCCGGTGAAGTTGGCGTTGGTCGTGGGCAGCTCGGCCGGCACCGCCGCGGCCGGTTCGGGTGCGGTACGGGCTCGGCCGGCCGGCCTGGCCGGGTTGGGATTGGCCCGGCCGGCCAGGTTGGGCGCGGAAGCAGGCCCCAGGTCGTCACGCAGGATCGACTGCTGGAGCGCACGCAGCTCGGCCGACGGCTCGGCTCCCAGCTCCCGAACGAAGAGCGCCCGGGTCTCGCGGTAGAGCCGCAGCGCGTCGGCGGCCCGCCCGGAGCGGTAGAGCGCGAGCATCAGGTGCGCGCGCAGCCGCTGCCGCAGGGGGTTCGCGTGGACGAGCGCCGTCAGCTCGGGAACCACCTTCTGGTGCCTGCCGAGCGTCAGCTCCGCCTCCACCCAGGCCTCGGCGGACTCCGCCCGGATCTCGTTCAGCCGATCCGCCTCGACGCGTACGAGTTCGATGTCCTCCAGCCCGGCGTAGGCGTGCGAGCGCCACATCGACAACGCGCGCTTGAGCGACGTCGAGGCCGCGTCCGCGGCACCGGCCAGCAGCGCGGCCCGCCCACTGGCGGCGAGCTGTTCGAAGCCGTCGGCGTCCAGCTCGTCCGGCTCGACGTCCAGCCGGTACCCGTTGCCGGCATCGTTGTGCAAGCGGTCCTTGCCGAGCACGGACCGCAGCCGGTGAACGTAGACGGGGATGCTCCGCCTGGCCATCGGCGCGCGCCCGGGCCGGGACAGTGCGTACGCCAGCTGGTCCGCCGGCACCGTACGCGATCGTTCGCAGAGGAGTACGGCCAGCAGCGCGCTCTGCTTGTCGCCCTGCAAGGAGAGCAGCTCGCCGTTGTCGGCGGTGACCTCGAGACTTCCCAGCACCCGGTAACGCAAACGCATGCCTCCGTGGGCCGTCATCGCTTCTGCAACCATGCCTGACCAGCGACGATATTAGTTGGCAAGGGATTTGTAAGCAGTGGCCACCAGACTCCCACACGTCCGGTTAGGCGAGACAGAGAGGACGGGCGGGGGATGACGAACCAGGAGATGCAAAGGGCGCTGCAGCGACTCCAGGACCAGCTGGCCGACGTGTCCGAGGACATGCACCAGCTCGGGAGGGAGAACGCCGCGCGCCTCGAGGCGTGGCAGCTGGCCCGGCAAGCCGCGGCGGAGAACGAAGCCGACCAAGAACCGGAGGCAGCTGAGACATCGGAAGAGGGCGACGAGGTCCGGATCGAGGCTGAGTTGACCACGAGCGCACTCATCGAGCTGCTGGAACGCGCCCGGCCGGAGAGCGCGCCGGATCGGGAGGTGCGGCTCCGTGGGTGATGGCGTCAAGGTCGACCCCGGCGCGCTGGTCGACTACTCCGAGCAGCTCGGCGCGATCAGCGAAAACGCGTTGGGCACGATCAAGAAATACGCCTCCGACAACCTCGAGATCACCGACGAGCTGCAGGTCGCTCTCGTCATCGCGATGCCGACCACACCGACGTGGGCCACGCTGGACATGCAGAAGGACGTCAGTCAGCAGGTCGCGAAGTACGTCGCCGACCTGATGTCGAAGCTCGGCGACACGCTGTACGAGGCCGCCCGCAACTACAAGAAGGGGGAGAGCGAGGGTTCCGCGAAGATCCTCAAGGTGTGGGGCGAAGGCGTGCCGGACGACTTCGAGGAGGAGCCGCATCGCAAGGGCGACACCAACTGGGACGGCAGCGACCTGAAGCTGACGGTTCCGCACTGGCACAAGCGGGCGCCCGATGCCCTGAAACTGATCAACGAATCGTTCGGCGACGTCGGGGGCATCCCCATCGAGGATGTGATCAACTACATCGTTGGGCTCTGGGAACCTGGGTTCGACGTGATGAAGTGGCTCAAGGAGGTCATCCCCGACTGGGGTGAGCTGGAAGGCCTCGGTGCGCAGCACGGTGAGCTGCAGGATGCCTACAACAAGATCAGGACCGAGATCGAAGACGGCATGGACTATCTCGGGAGCCACTGGGACGGCCCTGCCGCGGGCGCTTTCGAGTTCCATGTTCGCAAACACTGGCTCGACGGCCTGGAGACGATCGCCGATCTCCATCGAACCCTGAAGGAAGGGTTCCAGGCGCTCGCCTCCCTCATCGACGCGGCGATCTGGGTCTGGGTGGCGGCGTGGTGTGGATGGATCGAGGAAGCGAAGAGGATTGTCAAGGAGATCAAGGACGACTTCCTCGCTGCCTTGGACAACGGCCCTCAGGCGCTGTGGGACCTCGGCAAGTCACTGTGGGATCTCTTGATGAACTTGCTCGATCTGGTCATCAAGGTAGGCGATGCGCTCATCGACTTCCTGAAGACGATCGGGTCCTTCATCGACTACGCCGCCGAGATCTTCGGCGGCTCGATGAGCGACATGGCCAAGACCTGACGACAGATGTGCGACCCTGCCTGGGTGCTTACGAACGTACCGCTCACCACGTTGCTCTCCTGGGTGTGGATCGCGCACACGATCGAGGCTGACAACGCCTTCGAGGCCTTGGCATCCGCTCAGGCCGGCCGGGCGTTCCGGATGTCGTTGCCGATGTGGACCAACGGGCTGCGGTTCGTGTCCGAGGACGGCGTCACGGTCTCCGAGCTGCGCGGCCTGGCCCGGGCCGACTGCAACCTCGGCGGGCTGGAGCGGTGGGGCTGGATGTCGGTCGGCGACTCCAGCGATGCGGAACGCAGGCCGGGGTACGGCAGCTTCCGCGGCATCAACGGCAACAGCGTCCTGCGCCCGACGAAGGCGGGCTCGGACGCACGCCGGCTGTGGCCTCGTGTACTCGGCGACGTCGAGCAGCGCTGGCGGGCGCGATTCGGTGCCGAGGCAGTCGGCGCACTGCGGCACGCGCTGCTCGCTCACCTACCGACGACGCCGATGCCGTGGTCGCCGCCCGAGGTCACGACCACCGACGGCTACCTCTCCCAGGTGGTGCCCGGCGCTGCCGGCGAAGACGACGAGCAGCGCCCGCTGGCGGCGCTGCTCGGCCAGGTGCTGACCGCGTACACGCTCGAACACGAGCAGGGTGCCGCGGTCTCGCTGCCACTCGCCGCCAACCTCCTGCGGGCCGTCGGATCCGGCGTCGTTCGGCTTCGGGATCTGCCCACGCTGACGGGGATCTCGAAGGAGGGGTGCACCCAGGCGGCCGGCTACCTCGAGCGCAACGGCCTGGCGACACCGGGGCCGGATCGCACTGTCTCCCTCACACCGGACGGCCACGACGCGCTGGACGACTATCGGCGCCGGGCGCACGCGCAACCGGACGGCGGCCGGCTGCACGAGGCACTCGCGCCATTCGTCACGCAGCAGGACGCGCTGACCGCCGGCCTCGTACCGCCGGAGGGCTGCTGGCGCGGCGAGCGCCCATACCTCACCCGGACCAAACGCCTGCTGGAGAACCCGATCGCGGCCCTGCCGTGGCATCCGTTCGTCCTCGCCCGCGGCGCCTGGCCCGACGCCGGCTGAAGGGCTCAGCTCTTCACCGAGCCGACCATGAGGTTGTCGAGGATGTGCTTGCGACCGGCCACGAAGACGATGACGATCGGGATCGTGACCAGGAACGAGCCGGCGAACAGCGTGCCGTACTCCGTGTTGTAGAACCCGATCAGGTTCGCCAGGCCCACGGGATAGGTCTGGCGTTCGGGGCTGCGCAGCACGATCGACGGCCAGAGGAAGTCGTTCCAGGAGGCCAGGAACGTCAGTACGGCAAGCACCGAGAGCGCGCCCTTGGCCAGCGGCACACCCATCGTCAGGAAGATCCGGAACTCCGACGCGCCGTCGATGCGGGCCGCCTGCACCATGTCGTCCGGCACCGCGAGCATCGCCTGCCGGATGAAGAAGGCCCCGAAGGCGCTGGCGCCCGCCGGCAGGACCACGCCCTGGAACGTGTCGAGCCAGTTGAACGCCACCATCATCTGGAACAACGGCACGAGCGCGACCTGCAACGGCAGCGTCAACGTCGCCAGCAGCACGATGAAGAGCAGGTTCCGCAAGGGGAACTCGAACTTCGCGAATCCCCAGCCCACCGAGGCCGACGTCGCCACCACGAGCAGCGTCGTGAGCCCGGCGACGGCCACACTGTTGAGCACCTGACGGGCGAACGGGATCAGCTCGCTGGTGAACAGGTTGACGTAGTGCTCGGTCGTGAAGTCGCCGGGCCACAGCTTCAGCGGCAGCTGGAACAGCTCGCCGGGTGCTCGGACGGTCGACGTCATCAGATAGACGTACGGCACCAGCGTGACCGCGACCGCGGCCAGGAGCAGGACGTAGATGACGAGCCGCCGCCAGTTCATGCCGACTCCTTCCGGAAGAAGCCCTGCGCCCACATCTGCAGGACGCTCAGCGCCACGATGACGACCGTGATGCCGTATCCGATCGCGGCGCCGTAGCCGAGGTCGAGGTTGGTGAACGCGGTCTCGTAGAGGTACATCGTGAGCGTCAGCCCGGCCCGGTCCGGCCCACCGCCTTCGCCGACGAGCGCGACGGGCTGGGCGAACAGCTGGTAGGAGCCGATGATGGCGAACGTCACGACGAACACGGTCGTGGGACGCAGCAGCGGCAGCGTGATGTGGCGGAAGCGCTGCCATGGGCCGGCGCCGTCGACGACCGCGGCCTCATGGATGCCGGGATCCTGATTCTGCAGCCCCACCATGAAGTAGATCGCGTTGATGCCGGTGAACTGCCACACGCCCAGCAGGATGATGCTCGGCATGATGAAGTTCGGATCGGTCAGCCACGCGACCTTCGGCAGCCCGAGCGGCGACAGCAGCCAGTTGTTCAGCAGGCCGTACTGCTCGTCGAAGACCAGCCGGAACACCACCGCCACGACGATTCCGGAGATGGCGTTCGGCAGGAAGAACGACAGCCGGAAGAACTCTCGTAGCAGCAGCCCCTTGGTGCGCAGCAGCAGAGCGAGACTCAGCGCGAGCGGGACGATGACCAGAATGCTGCCGAGCGCGTAGTAGCTCGTGTTGAGCAACGCCTTGTAGAACGTCGGATCCGCGATCAGCGTCGCGTAGTTGTCGGCGCCGGTGAAGGTCGCCGAGGTGTCCACGCCGCGCTCGGTGTAGAAGCTCATCTGCAGCGAGCGCAGTGTGGGCAGGCCGAAGAAGAGCCCGAACAGCACGAAGAACGGCGCGATGAAGAAGTACGGCGCCCAGCGCGGCTTGACCCGGCTACGCCGGCGCTGCCGTTGTGGCGAGGGGAGGGCCTTAGTCAACGAGCCCACCCCGCTCCATCTTGGCGCGTACGGCTGAGGCCGCCTCGCCGAAGACCTCGCGCACGGTCTGCTTGCGCAGGTAGATGTCCATCATGCGAGGCGAGAGCTCCTGGTTGCCGAGCTGCGGCCGGTAGGGGTTCTGGTACTGCGGCGGCACCTCGTCGCCGATGTCGGCGTAGAGCTCGCCGATCTTCTGCCCGCCGAAGAACGGCGCCGGCTCGAGCATGCGCTTGTCCTCCCACGCGGGTACGAACGCCGGATAGAGGTTGATCGCCCTGTAACGCTTGACGACCGCGTCAACGCGCAGCATCGCGAACTCCATGAACTGCCAGGCGATCTCGCGGCGCTTGGTGGTCCTCAGCATGGTGAGACCGGTGCCGCCGTTGCAGCTGGAGCGCCGGCCGCCGGGCTCGAACGCCGGCAGCGGGCAGGCGCCCCACGTGCCGGACAGGTCGGCGGCGAGATCCTCGATCGTGCCGGCGTACCAGTCCGGCGCGACGAACGCGGCCAGCCTGCCCTTGCGGAAGTCCTCCCACACAGCAGGCGTGAAGCCCTGGTTCACCCAGCCGGACGGCTCGGCGAAGACCCGCTTGCGTTCCAGCGCGAGCATCCATTCCATGGTGTCGATCGACAGCTCGCTGTCGACGGTCAGCCGCCCATCGGCGTCGAAGTAGTCGCCGCCGCGCTGGCGGAGCATCACGTCGTGCGGGGGAATCGGGATCGCGCGGGCGTCGGGTGGGAACGATTCCTGAACCGCCGCGGTGAACTCGTCCCAGGTGTGGAGCGTGGCGGGGTCGATGCCCGTGCGTTCCCAGGGTTCGCGGAGATAGAAGAGCGTGACGGGTGTCAACGCGTGCTCGATCCCGTAGACGCCGTCGTGCCAGCTGTAGAGAGCCTGCCGGGCGGGCACGAGCTGCTTGTCGTAACCCTGCTGCCGCAACCAGGGCCGGAGATCGACGAACGGGATCGAGCGGCCGATCAGGAAGCGGCCGAAGCCGCCCTGCTCGATGTCGCAGAGATCGGGGAGGTTCAGGCCGCCGGCCTTGAGGTTGATCAGGAGCTGCTGGAGCAGGGAGTCGAACGACAACAGGCTGACGGCGACGTGGATGCCGGTCTGTTGCTCGAACTCCTTGGCCATCTCCTTGAACCAGCCCGCGTGCGTGTCCGCGAACGTCCACAGGTTCAGGTCGCCCTGCGATGCCGAGCTGCTGGGCGGGGTACATCCCGCAGCGGTCAGCGTCGCGCCGGCGCCGAGCAGGCCGAGCGCCTGCCGGCGGCTGATTCGTCGCGTTGCCATCGCACCTCCCGCGGAGCACCTCCGCAGTCAGTAACTATGGGCCAGCAGCGTTTGCGCGGACATATCCCGAACGCACCAAAACCTGAACGATATTGACCTCTGAGCGGCGGCCGAGATGACCGGTTCCGGAACCGACGGCAGCGCGCTCGACCCCGAGGGAAGTCAGGGATCTTCCCGATACCAGGGATCGGCGACGGTCCACTAGCGTTCGAGCGTAGACAACCTACATATGGAGGCAGTCAGCATGCTCGGACTTGTCATGGCGTTGGTCCTCGCCTTTCCGGTGCCGTTCGGCCCGGCGGTGTCCGCCGTGTCCGCCACATCGGCTCCCGGCGGCGGAGGACACGAGTGTTCGGCGCCACCGCTACCGCCGACGGGCTCGCCGTTGGTGATCGACCCGGCCTCGGCCGCCGCACCGGCCGGCGCGTCCCGTCCGGCCAGCAGCCGCGAGGCCCGGGAGGTGCGGGCAGGGCTGGACAACTTCGTCACGTGCATCAACGCAGGTGACCACCTGCGGGCTTCGACGCTCTTCACGGCGTACTTCGTTCGCGCGGGCATGGGACAGAGCAGCTACGAGCGGGTGCCGGCCGTTCTGGCCGGTCTGCGGATGGAGCACGTGCGGATCGACCGGATCCTCGCGTACGAGGACAGCAGCTTCGTGACCGAGGCGCGTTACCTCGCGTACGGGCACCAGCTGGTGCATGCCAGGACGACCTGGTGGCCGGAGGACGGTTTCCTGAAGGTCGACGGGATGGAGACGCTCCAGCCCGACCTTCCCGCGGGTGCGGCGGAGATCAACGTCGACATGGGGGAGTACTTCTACCGGCTGGACCGGCAGCACGTGTGCCCGCGGAACGGCAAGCTCGTCCTGCACCTGCGCAACGTGGGCGCGGAGTTCCACGAGGCGAACCTGCTCCGCCTGCCCCCGGGTGCCGAGCCCGAGGACATCTTCGACGGCACCATCACCCAGGACCAGGTCGAGACGATCGCCCAGGGCGGCAACGGCGGCGACGTGGCCATGGTCCGGGTGGAGCCGGGCACGTACACCCTGGTGGACTTCATCCCCGCGCCGGACGGCCGGCCGCACGGGGCACACGGGATGACCGCTCAGCTCAGAGTCTGCTGACGATCACGACGTCGCGCCGCGGCCCGGGTCCGGCTCTCGCAACGGGAGCCGGACCACGGCGCGGACGCCTGGCGCGGCGTCCTCCAGCCAGACCGTGCCGCCATGGATCCGGGCCACCTCGCGAACGATCGCGAGCCCGAGACCGTTGCCGCCGTCGTTGCGGGCGCGCGCGTCGTCGAGCCGGGTGAAGCGCTCGAAGACGCGCTCGCGGTCGGCCTCCGGGATGCCGGAGCCGTCGTCGGTGACGGTGAGCAGGGCCGCCGAGCCCATGGCAGCACCGTCGGCGGTCACGACGACCGACACCTTCGTGGCCGCGTGCCGGCACGCGTTGTCGAGCAGGTTCGCGATCATCCGGTGCAGGCCGTCGCGGGCGCCGAGCACCCACAAGCTGGTGCCGGCGTTCGCCGAGACCGCGACCCGGGCGTCGGCGTAGCGGGCGGCGACTTCTCGCACCACCTCGGCCAGGTCGATCGGCTGCTTCACCATCGCCTGCGCGGCGGCGTCGTCGGCGCGGGCGAGCAGCAACAGGTCGTCGGTCAGCCGCTGCAGCCGGTCCAGGTCGGCCAGCAGTCCGCCGGCGGTCTCGTCCCAGTCGGCCTGGGTACCGAGCCGGGCAGCCACCTCGGTCTGCGTACGCATGCTGGCCAGCGGGCTGCGCAGCTCGTGCGCCGCGTCGGCGACGAACGCGCGCTGGCGGGCGCGGGCGGCCTCGAGCCGGGCGAGCATGTCGTTGAGCGTGACGGCGAGCCGGTGTACCTCGTCGTTCCCGCTGGGCACGGGCAGCCGGCCATCCGAACGCGATCCGGTGATCTCGGCCGCGCCACGCCGCAGCTGCTCGACCGGCCGCAGCGTCCACCCGACCACCCGCCACGCGACGATCGCCAGCACCACGACCAGCAAGGGGAACGCGACCAGCAGGATCTTACGGACGATGCCGACCGACTCCTCCAGGCTGTGGGCCGACACCGCGACCAGGACGGTCTGCGGTCCGGAGGACGCCTTGGCGGTCTGGACCACCACCCGGACGGGGTCGTCCAGGCCGGCGCGGTCACCGGTGACCATGTACCGGCTGCCGCTGTGCGCGTTTCGTAGCTGATCCGCCGGCAGGAGCGGAACCAGCCGGTCTCCGCCGGACGACACCGCGACGATGCCGCCGTCCTGGTCGAGTACCTGGACGACCGCGGCATCGCCGCCGGCCGGGATCGGGTCGGGCAGCCGGCCGGCCTGGATCAGAGTCGCCGTCTCCTTGGCGGTCTGCGTCGCGCTCTGGTCGAGGTTGCGGAGCAGTGCGTACGACAGCGTCTGCACCAGGATGAGGCCGCCGATCACGAGCCCGGCCGTCACGCCGGCCGAGCCGATCAGGATGAGACGGGCCCGCAGGCTCGCCCGCCGCCACCAGCCGAGCACGCCGTCCTCCGCCCTACGCCGGGTCGCCGGCGGTCAGCCGGTAGCCGGCTCCGCGAACGGTCTCGAGTACGTCGCGGCCGAGCTTGCGCCGGAGGTATCCGACGTAGACCTCGACGACGTTCGGATCGGTGTCGTCTGCCGCGTCCCACACGTGGTCGAGCAGCTCCAGCTTCGGGACCACGTCGCCGGCCCGGCGGATGAGGTATTCGAGCAAGGCGTACTCCCGCGTCGTCAGGTCGATCTCCGTGCCGGCGCGGGTGACCTGGTGGGTGGCCGGGTCGAGGCGGAGGTCGCCGGCGGTCAGCACGGCCGGCCGCTCGGGCGCTCCCCGCCGGAGCAGTGCGCGGAGCCGGGCCAGCAGGACGACGAACGAGAACGGCTTGGTGAGGTAGTCGTCGGCACCCAGGTCGAGGCCGTCGGCCTGGTCGTACTCGCCGTCCTTGGCCGACAGCATCAGGACCGGCACCCAGTTGTGCTCTGAGCGCAGCGTGCGGACGATGTCGTAGCCGGACCGGCCCGGGAGCATGATGTCGAGCACGATCGCGTCGTAGTCGCCGTATCTCGCCCGCTCGAGGCCGTTGACACCGTCGGTGGCCACGTCGACGACGAAACCCTCCGCGGTCAGGCCGCGGGCCAGCGCCTGGCCCAGCCTGACCTCGTCTTCCACCACGAGCAGTCGCACAAGGTCAGCCTGCCACGACCGGCGGATTCGTACGCGGATCGCTCTCAGCCAGTTCACAGCCGGTGTCTCGCAGAATGGTGAGCGCTGGGGAACGCCGTACCCATGGAGGTGGGCCTTGTTCACGTCACGTCCCGCGCTGCGCTGGATCGTCCCGGCCGCGGCCCTGGCGGTCGTGGCCGGTGTCACGGGCACCGTGCTGCGCGCCGATGCCGCCGGCGCGCTGCCGCCGCGCTCGGCGAAGCAGCTGCTCGTCGATCTGCAGACCGCGCAACCTGAGCCGTTCTCCGGCACGGTCGTGCAACAGGCCCGGCTCGGGCTGCCGGAGCTCCCGGCGCTGTCCGGTGACGACAACAGCTCGGACCTCTCGTCGCTGGTGTCGGGCAACCACACGCTGAAGGTGTGGTACGACAGTCCGCAACGCGTACGGCTCGCGCTGCTCGGCACGCTGGGGGAGTCCGACATCATCCGCAACGGCCGTGACCTGTGGATGTGGTCCAGCAACGAGAAGTCGGCGCAGCACCGGACGCTGCCGGCGTCGAGTGTAGAGCCGGAGGGCCCGGTGGTCCCCGACGCGAACCAGTTGCCGAAGACGCCGCAGGAGGCGGCCGACCAGGCCCTGGCCGCGCTCGACCCGACCACGAAGGTCACGACGGACGGCACCGCGCGGGTAGCCGGCCTCGACGCGTACCAGCTGGTGCTGAGCCCGCGCGACCAGTCGTCGCTGGTCGGTCAGATCCGCCTGGCGATCGACGCGAAGTCGCACCTTCCGCTGCAGGTGCAGGTCTACGCCCGCGGTGCGAGCGATCCGGCGTTCCAGGTCGGGTTCACCCGGATCACCTTCGGCAGGCCGAGCGCCGACCACTTCACGTTCTCGCCGCCCCCTGGCACGAAGGTCGAGCAGGCGCGGCCGGGCAAGGACCAGCCGGACGAGGGCCGCCAGACCGAGCGGCGCGGCGACCAGACGGATGCCGCGTCCGCGCCGAAGCTCGTGGGCAAGGGCTGGCTGACGGTCGTGGTAGCCCGGACGACCGAGCCCGGCAGGTCGGTGAGGAAGCCTGGAGGCGACTTCGGTGCGATCGTGCAGAGCCTGCCGAAGGTGTCGGGATCCTGGGGATCCGGCCGGCTGCTCAAGGGCTCGCTGTTCACCGTCCTGTTCACCGACGACGGTCGGGTGCTGGCGGGAGCGGTCGCGCCGGAACGCCTGTACTCCGTCGCCGGCACCACCCGATGACGGGCGCGATCGAGACGTTCGGCCTGACCAAGCGGTTTCGCTCTGGTCAGGTCGCCGTCGACGACCTGTCGCTTTCGGTGCCGCCAGGATCGGTCTACGGCTTCCTGGGGCCGAACGGCTCCGGCAAGACCACCACGATCCGGATGCTGCTGGGCCTGATCCGGCCGACGTCCGGGCGGCACACGCTGCTCGGCCACCCGATGCCGAAGGGTGCCGGGGAGGCGCTGCCCCGGATCGGGTCGCTGGTCGAAGGGCCGGCGTTCCATCCGTATCTCTCCGGGCGGGCCAACCTCCATCGGCTGGACGCGGCCGACCGGCTGGCCGACCCGCGTACGGCCGGTTCACGGGTCGATGCGGCCATGGACCGGGTGGGGCTGCTGGCGGCGGCCCGGAAGCGGTACCGCGCGTACTCCCTCGGCATGCGGCAGCGGCTCGCGCTGGCCGCGGTGCTGCTGCAGCCGCGCGACCTGCTGATCCTGGACGAGCCGACCAACGGGCTCGACCCGCAGGGCACGCGGGAGGTGCGTTCGCTGATCACCGATCTGGCCCACAGCGGTACGACCGTCATGCTGTCGACGCACCTGCTGTCGGAGGTGGAGCAGATCTGCACACACGTGGGGGTCATGCACATCGGACGGCTGAAGGCGCAGGCTCCCCTTGCCGAGCTGCGAGCGGCCACGGCGCCGCGGGTCAACGTCGAGACCAGCCAGCCGGAGGAAGCTGGCGACATCATGCGCAAGGCGGGCCTGACGTCGGTCTCGATCGTGGCTGACGGCCCGGCCGCGGTCGGCGTGCTGGACGTGGACGAGGCCGAACGGCAGGCCCGGGCCGAGAAACTCCTTCGTACGCTCGTCGATGCCGGCCTGCCGGTGTGGGGATTCACGTTGGTGGCACCCGATCTGGAGGAGATGTTCGTGTCGTTGACGGGGGAGGGCTTCGATGTCAGCGGTTGACCTACGCCCGGAGTCCGAGCCGGCCGCTGCGGCACTGGCGCGGCCGAAGGCGTTCAGCACGCGCTTCTTCCGTTCGGAGTTGATGCTGATCTTCGGCCGGCGGCGCAACTGGCTCGGGCTCGCGATCCTGGCGGCGATGCCGCTGATCATCGCGATCTCGACGAAGGTGTCCAACGGTGCGGGCTCGGCGGACGAGGGCGGGCCGGACTTCTTCGCGAGCATCACGTCCAACGGCCTGTTCGTGGCGCTGGCCGCCCTCACCGTCGAGCTGCCGATCTTCCTCCCACTCGCGATCGCCGCCATCTCAGGCGACTCGATCGCCGGTGAGGCGAACCTGGGCACTCTGCGCAACCTGCTGGCGGTCCCCGTGCATCGCACCCGGATGCTCGCGGTGAAGTACGGCGCGCTCGTCGTCTTCTGCGGGGCGGCGACCCTGCTGGTGGCGTTCGTAGGCGCCACGGCGGGCCTGATCCTCTTCGGCGGTGGGCCGTTGACGCTGCTGTCCGGAACGCAGATCGGCTTCGGCGAGGGCCTGCTCCGGCTGTTGCTGGTGTGCGCCTACATCACGGCGTGCCTGTCGTCGCTGGCCGCGTTCGGCCTGTTCGTGTCGACGCTGACCGAACAGCCGATCGGCGCCGCGATCGCCACGCTCATCTTCGCGATCACCAGTCAGATCGCCGACGTGGTGCCACGACTGGAATGGCTGCATCCGTACCTCATCGCCCATCACTGGCTCGGCTTCGGCGACCTCCTCCGCACGCCGATCAGCACCGAGACGATCGGTCCGGGCCTGTGGTCGGCGTTCGCCTACACCCTGGTCTTCCTGGCAGCGTCCTGGGCCCGCTTCCAGAACCGCGACGTGTCGAGCTGACGACGCCGGTGCGTTCCGGTCAGAGCGTGATCCAGTAGCGGCGGGTGTGGCCGAGTTCGGTGTCGCGGATATCTTCGAGGACGCCGCCGTTGCGTTCGATCGTGCGGGCGGAGCCGACGTTGCTGTCGTCGCAGGTGATCAGGACGCGCGCGAGGCCGAGCGTGCGGGCTTCGTCGAGCACGGCGGACACGGCGAAGCTCGCCAGCCCGCGGCGGCGGGCGGAGGGGCGGATGCCGTAGCCGATGTGGCCGCCGGCGCGGAGCAGGAAGTCGTTCAGCTCGTGCCGCAACGAGATCGCGCCGAGATACGTCCCGTCCTCGACGACCCACCAGTAGGTGGCGTGCACCCGTCCCGGCTCGGCGGGGATCGCGGGGTCGGACTGCCGGCGCAGCCGCTCGATCCAGGCCGCGAAGCCTTCAGCGGTCTCCACGTCGTCGGACTCGTGCAGGCCGGAGCCGTCCTGGTGCGTGCCGCGCCCCCACTCATCGCGGGCCTCCAGCCAGGAAGCGTGCAGGTCGGCAGTCGGTGCGATCAACTCGGGCATGCTCCCAGAGACTAGTCAGCGGCGAGCCCAGACGTTCACACCCTTCTTCGTGATGTCCAGCGGGACGGGAAGCCGCTCCGCCTTGGTCTCCGGCTCCGGCTCGCCGAACGCGACGAGGTAGTCCACGACCGCTGCCCGGTCGGGCAGGTGATAGGCAGGCACCTCCCACCAGTCCGCCTCGACCTCACCGAAGACCGACGCTACGAGGCCCACGGCCTCCTCCGCGTCGAACGTGCCTTTCCGTCCCCAGGTGTCGACCACGCCGGCCAGCTCCGGGTCGTGATAGCGGCTCGGGCACGAGGCGAGGAAGAGCCCGCCGGGCTTCAGCGCCTCGTACGCCTGCCGGATGCCGGCGACCGGATCGGCGAGGAAATACAGGCAGTTGACCGCGGAGACGGCGTCGAACGACGCCGGCCGCACGGGTGTCGCCACGATGTCGCCGACGACGGCGGGACGATGGTGGGCGGTCCAGTCGGTGACGTTCAGGTCGAGCACCAGGCACCAGACTCCTTCAGGCGTGAGCAGCCGCGAGATCGGCCCGCTCCCGCCGCCGAGTTCGAGGAAGCGGCCGGCCGGCTCGCGACGAATCCGCCGGGCGAAACCGGCCTCGAGCGGCTCGACGACCAGGTAGTCGCCCAGCAGCCGCTCCCACGCTCGCTTCTGCCTGGCCTGCGCCGGATGGACGTACGGGGCCGGTTCACACTGGTCGGAGCGCATGGGGCGCCTCTCTCTGGGTGGTCTGGCGGACGAGTTCGAAGAGCAGGACGCCGGCGGCGACCGCCACGTTGAGGGAGTCGACCGTGCCGCGCATCGGGATCGAGACCGAGTGGTAGCCGCGGCCGAGCCAGGTGGGTGAGAGGCCGTGGCCTTCGGAGCCCACCACGAGCGCCGCCGGCCGGCCGTCACGGACGTACGAGTGATACGCGACGGGCGCGGCGGGGTCGGCCAGGCAGCATGCGAACCGGTGCGCGTCCAGCCAGTCGGCGGCAGCGTCGACGGCGGGGAAGTCGACCACCGGTGTGGTCAGCACCGCACCCCGGCTCGCCGTGAACGTGACCGGATGTTCCAAGCGGGCTTGCCGATTCGTCAGCACGAGCCCAACCGCGCCGGAGGCGTCGACGGTACGCAGGAGCGCGCCGAGGTTCGCGGCGTACTGCACGCCGTCGGCCACCAGCACGACACTCCCCGCCCCGGCAGGGAATCCGGCCGGCGGCCGGCGCGGCAGCCGGACCAGCGAGACCAGGCCGTCCGTACGCACCCGGCTGGTCAGGCGGTCCAGCACCCGGGCCGAGACCTGGTACGCCTCGACCGCGCGCGCCGCGAGAGCCGCAGCGCAGCGGACGATCCGCTCCGAGCCGGCGGTCTGCGGGCACCACACGAACGTCACGACACCGGCGTTTCGAGCCAGCAGGCACTCGTGTGCCCACAGGCCCTCGACCAGCACGAAGCCGGCCAGGTACGCACCCCTGCGCACATCGAGCAGCGCCCGCACGCGTGGGTGTTGTGCGCCGGCGTGAGGAAGGTCTGACAGACAAGAGAGATCGAGAGGGTCCATGGAGAGTCCCGGCAAGCCGAATCAGGCCGAGGCGGCACAGCACGCTGCAGGCAGCAGTGCGGCAGGCCTCGACGGTGGGCGAATGCCGGGCGTTACTCCATGAGCGGCAGCCTAGACAGTCTCCCGATTCCTCGTCATCCGGTTTTCCGGCCGTCGTTCCATGCGACAGCGGTCTCCTCGCCGGCGTCGTAGACGTAGACCGGAACGCCCGTGAACGGCGTGTGCCCGATCTCCTGCCACGGCAGGTGTCCGCGGCGCGGATCGCTGAGCGCGCTGCGATACCTGCGACCGTCGACACCGGTGGCGACGACCTGCACCGAGTCGCTCCTCGCGTCGTACCGCACTTCGGGAGCACCACTGAACGCCAGTGAACCCAGCCGCGACCACCGCCCCTCGCCCGTGCGCCGGTGTACCCAGGTGTGGTGGATCCCGCTGTCCTCGCCGAGCGCGTAGATCTCCACCGAGTCGCCGGCGGGGTTGCCGACCCACACCGGATCGGCCGCCGCGACCAGCGAGCCCAGCAACGCC
Source organism: Flindersiella endophytica (assembly GCF_054779015.1). Taxonomy (NCBI): domain Bacteria; kingdom Bacillati; phylum Actinomycetota; class Actinomycetes; order Propionibacteriales; family Nocardioidaceae; genus Flindersiella; species Flindersiella endophytica. The sequence goes on along the minus strand of NZ_BAAGYY010000013.1, from coordinate 127,722 downwards.
TGTGGCGCACCGTCGCCGGCCCAGGAACGGACGATCCGCCCATCCGGCCGCCGGGTCAGGACGAGCTGCTCGGAAGCGCCGGACGCGATCGAGTCGAACTCCGCGCGCACCGCCTTCGCCAGCCCCGCGCCCGCCGGCACCGGCGCGGGCCAGAACTCCTCCCCACTCAGCCATAGCATGGCGCCGATCAGGATCGGCGCGTGCAGCCAGCCGGTCTCGGCGCAGTACGGACCCCAGCCGACGTCACAGTTGCTGCCGAAGTAGTCCCACTCCGTGAAGTCGAACGCCCGCATCCAGGTGCCGTCGAGCAGCGGGTCGTCGCTCGCGATCTGGATCCGGCTCAGATAGTCGAGCACCTGCTCGGCCAGCCGCCCGAACTCCGGCAGCCCGGTCACCTGAGCGGCGACCGGCAGGCTCAGCGCGGCGTACCCCAACGCGTACAGCTGATCGGTCACGGTGTCGTCGTTGGTCTGGAAGATCGACGCCTCGTCGGTCCCGTAACTGGCGTTGCTGATCGGCCCGCGCCCGTCGACCTCCGCCAGCGCTCCGGTCGCGGGATCGACGCACGAGCCGAGAAACGCCGCGACCTTCCGCAACGCGTCGAGGTAGCGCGCCGCGCCGGTGTAGCGATAGGCACCGGTGAGCGGCAGCAGGAGCCGCACCATCTCGCAGGTACGGCTGGTCTCCAGCCGCAGCCGAGGGTACGCGGCGAGCATGTGGTCCAGGCCTACACAAGCCGCGTCGAGGTAACGCCGGTCTCCGGTCGTCGCGTAGGCGTAGCAGAACGCGGACTGCGCCGAGCTGTTCCAGTGCGCCGACAGGTCCAGCGCCCGGTCGAACGGAGCGGCCTGAAAGCCGTCCCAGCCGGCGGCGAGCAACACCGCCGGCGTACGCCACGGGTTGGTCTGCAGTCCGTCCCGGCTGGTCCGCAGCAACGACTCCGTGCCACGCAGACCGGCACCGAGGTGCCCGGAAGCCATGGCGAACAAGGAGATCCAGCCACCGTCGTCGGCGAACAGGTTGTTGGTCTCGGCGAGATCGCGGCGCTCGCCCCGCGGCTCCCAACTGCCGTAGAGCCAGTTGCGGTCGACGATCTGGCTGCGCTCCACCACCCGCCGCATCAGGTTGCCGGCAACGCGTTCGTACCGCTCCCCGCCGGTCAGCCGGCCGTAGAGCCGATACGCATGAGCGACCTGCACGACGCCGTCGGCGCGTTCCTGCTCGCGCAGCCGATGCCTGCCGTCCGGCCCGATGTCGCCGGAGAGCCCTTCGGCGACCCCGGCGGTCCCGTCGGAACGACCGAACAGCATGCCGGCCCGGTCGAACCACGCCATCCCTTTGTCCACGAGCGAACGGACGCGATCCGGCCGCAGGGGAAGCCGCGCGACCGCTTCAGCCGGTACGAAACCGCGCGGGACAGCCTCGACCGGAACTCCACACGCGTACGCCAGGACCTGCCGCAGCAGCCGCCGCCATCGGGCGACGGGCCGGTACTGCCCGACGTCCGCACGACTCAAGGCGGTCGTGGCGTAGAGCAGGCGCCCCGCACCGACAGGGATCTCGAGCAGCGCCGGCCACGGCTCGTCCGCAGGCCCGAAGACCGCTCGCCCGACGCCGGCCACCAGACCGTAGGTCAGCAACTCGACAGCGGCCTCTGGCCGGACCACCTCGACGGTCCGCGACGCGTGCTCCTCGAAGATCGTGAGCGGCTCGAAGCCGTCGAGGATCGGGTGGCCGGCACCGCCCGGCGGCACGTAGAGCCGCTCGAACCCCGCCGTTCCCACCTCACCGACAGGCCTGGGAAACAAGCCGATCGGGTCGGTGACGAACTCGGCGTAGACCGTTCCACCCGCTGCCGCGAGCTCGGCCAGCCGCGAGGCGGTCTCCGCATCGAGCCGGCGTGGCTCCGGCGCATCGTCCGCCACCACGACGGCGACCGGAGCCTCGCTCGTGTCACCGAGGGAGGCGAGCAACTCCAGGACGAGGGGGCGGCCCGACCCGTCGCCGAGCACCAGTGGACTGTCCATGCGTCTCAGCGCTCCGCCAGTTGCTTCTCGAGGTCGGCGATGATCTGGTCGCCTCCGCGCGCGTGGTATTCCTTGCGATAGGCGTCCAGGTCGCCGATCGGCCGCCGTCCGCTGACGATCTGGTTGACGTAGTCAGCGGTGATCTTCTCCAGCACACCGCCAACCCTGTCACCGACCTCCGACGACAGGCTGCTGAGCGGGTCGGGCACCGAATCGGTCATCATCGCGTCCGCGTACGCCAGCGCGTCCCGTGCGCCGTTCGGCGTACCCGGGAAGTAGTACGCGTGCGGGAACTGTCCGAAGCCCGTGAGCTCCGACAGCAGCCGCGCGTCGTCGACAGGCACCGGCTCGTGCTCGGCGTTGTAGTTCCAGTGCCGCCCCTCCATGCCGAACCGGTTGAACATGTACTCCTCGGTGCCGAACGGCGAGGTCAGCCAGTCCAGCGTCGACAGGATCGTGTCGACCCGTTTGGGATTCTCGGCGGCTTTGGCCGAGATTCCCCAGCGCGAGAACCAACCGTTCGTCTGCACCCACTGGCAGTGCCCGCCGTCGTGACCCGGTGGCAGCAGCGGCACCGCCTGCCCGGCCTGGACCATCTTGTACTCCGGCGTGCCCGCCGTGAACGGACCCTGCAGACCGTTCTTCGTCAGCCCGAGCTGACCGGCGTGGAACATGTCGATCGTCTTGATCTCCTGGCTGTCCAGCGCGAGCGCGTCCGGATGCAGGCCGCCGGCCTTCCACAGCTTGCGGCACCAGCCGATCGCCTCGGCGAACGCGTCGGTGTCGATCCGCGAGACCACCCTGCCGTCGCGCTCCTGCCAGTCCGGTCCGGCGCGGAACATCGAGACGACCAGACCGAAGAACGGGCCGGGGAAGCCTCCCACACCGTACGGAGTTCGCCCACCCTGCTTGGAAATCGCCTTCGGAATCCTGGTGAAGTACTCGAACAGCTCGTCGGCGTTCTGCGGAGCGGACGACAGGCCGAGCTTGCGCGCCCAGTCCTCGCGGTAGAGGAAGATGGTGTCGACCGGCGGCACCGGGCAGACAACACCGCGGATCCGGCCGTCGATGAGCGTGTTACGCCAGTTGTCCTCGGTGATCAACGCCGCCAGGCTCGGATACGACGCCATCTTGTCGCCGCTCAGCACCTCGGTCAGGTCGGCGAAAGCGCCCTGCCGCAACGCCTTGTTGCTCGTGGCACTCGGCAGCAGCACGGTCACGTCGGGCAGGTCGCCACTGCTGAGCAGCGTCGCCAGCTTGGCGTCGTAGGAGTCCGACGGTCCCCAGATCATCTTCAGCTCGAGACCGAGCCTGTGGTTCATCTGCTGCCAGTAAGGGTTCTGGCGAAGCGACGGTGGCGGTGGCGCCCAGAGAATCGTGAACATCGACATCGAGGTCCCGTCGCCGGGTCGCTTGGGATGAGCGACGCGCAACGGGTCGGGCAGCACGGGGAACGCCGACGGCATGCCCGGGAACTTGCTGCGGATCTCGCCCTTGGCCAGCGGACTCGGGATGTACTTCGGCAACGGGACGTTGCTCGAACCCGCTGTGGGCTTGGCGGTCGCTCCGCCGGAGGAACACCCGGCGAGGGCGGCCGCGGCGAGCGCGCCGGCGCCGAGGAGAACTCCACGGCGGCTGGGCGCCGGCTGCGAACTGGACATGACGAGGACCTCTCAGCCTTTGACGGATCCGGTGAGCACACCGGAGGTGAAGTACCTCTGACAGAAGGGGTACGCGAGCAGGATCGGGACGAGCGCGAGCATCACGACCGCCATCTGGATCGACTGGGGTGGTGGCGGTATCTGGTTCGGGTTGTCGATCGTGGCGATCGGAGAGCCCTGGATGACGTACAGGTTGAGGATGAGCTGGATCGGCCAGCGATCGGAGTCGGAGATGTACAGCAGCGCGTTGAAGAACGTGTTCCAGTACGCCACGGCGTAGAACAGCGTCAGCACGGCCGTCACCGCCTTCGACAGCGGCAGCATGATGCGCCAGAAGATCTGCGCGTCGCCGCACCCGTCGATCCGGGCGGCCTCGACCAGCTCGCGTGGGATCTGCAGGTAGAAGTTGCGCAGGACGACCAGGTTGAAGGCGCTGACCAGGCCGGGGAGGATCAGCGAGGCCAGGTTGTTCAGCAGGCCGAGGTTCTTGATCAGCAGGTAGTTCGGGATCATCCCGGCGCCGAACAGCATGGTGAACAACGCGACGTAGAGGATCGCGCGCATGCCCGGCAGGTCGCGGGTGCGGGTCAGGCCGTAGGCCATCATCGACGTGCAGATCATCGAGCCGACAGTGCCGACGATCGTGATGAACGCCGAAACCGCGAGCGCGCGGCCGACCACGCCGCCGGCGAGCACCGTGCGGTACGCGTCGAAACTCCAGTGCTGCGGCAGGATGCCGCCGGCCGTGACCGCTCCGTCCTTGGAGAGCGAGGTCGCCAGCACGTTCAGCATCGGCCAGATCATCGCGATCGTGATCAGCGCGATGATCACGACCTTGGCGGCCTGCGTGGGCAACGTCGGCCGCCCGGCCCAGATCGGCCGGTGGCTCGGTCGCGCCGGACGGGGCATCAGAACAGTCCTTCCGCGCCGAGTCGCTTGCTCACCCGGTTGGCGGTGAGCACGAGTACGGTCCCGATCACGCCCTTGAGCAGGCCGACCGCCGTCGACATGCCCCAGTCGCTGCCCACGACGCCACGGAAGTAGACGAACGTGTCGACCACCTCGGCCGCGTCCGGGCCGACCGAGTTGTACTGCAGGTAGATCTGCTCGAAGCCGACGCTGAGCACGTCGCCGAGCCGAAGGACGAGTAGCAGGCTGATCACCGGTACGAGACCGGGCAGCGTGACGTGCCACATCCGCCGCCAGGCGCAGGCACCGTCCATCGCGGCGCTCTCGTACAGCTCGGCAGGGATCGTCGTCAGCGCGGCGAAGAAGATGATCGTGCCCCAGCCGGAGTCCTTCCAGATCACCTGAGCGGTCACCAGCGCCGGGAACAGGTCCGGGTTCGACATCAGGTTGGAGTCGTGGAAACCCAAGTGGGCAAGGACTCCGGCGATCGGCCCGGCGCCGCCGAGCACCTGCTGCCAGATCGAGATCACGATCACCCACGAGATGAAGTGCGGCAGGTACACGATCGACTGCAGCCACCGCCGGATGACCGGGGTGACGATGCTGTTGAGCAGCAACGCCAGCGCGATCGGCGCCGGGAACGCGAACAGGATCTGGATCAGCGACAGCTCGAGCGTGTTGGTCAGGGCGTGCAGGACGTCCGGGTCGGCGAGGACGCGGGTGAAGTTGTCGAGGCCGGCCCACGGGCTGTGGCTGAAGCCCAGGAAGGGGGAGTAGTCCTGGAACGCGGCGACGTTGCCGAGCAGCGGCACGTACGCGAACACGACGAACACCACGAGGCCCGGCAGCACGAACGCGTACATCTGCCAATGCCTGCGGGCCGTCTGCCACCGTTGCCGCCGCGGTCCCATGGATCGATGATGAGCCGTCGCGAAAACCTCAGCAACTGGCCCGAGTAGACCAATCCGGTCGTACGATCTGCGCATGGTGACCAGTGCTCCGAAAGCCGCCTGGATCCGGACGAGGCTGCTGAACCTGATCGACACGCTCCCGGTCGACACCGCCCTGCCGAGCGAGCGTCAACTGGCGCATGACCTCCAGGTCGCAAGGATGACCTTGCGCCGGGCGATGGACGAACTGGTCTACGAAGGACTGCTCGTGCGCCGGCACGGCAGCGGCGTCTACACCGCACGCCCGAAGGTGGCCGGGCGGCTGGCTGTGACCTCGTTCACCGAGGACATGCTCCGCCGGGGGATCACGCCCGGCACGGAGGTGCTGTCGTTCCGGCGTGGGCGCGCGGACGGCAACGTCGCCCGCCTGTTGCGGATTCCGGTCAACGACCCGGCCTATTTCTACTGCCGGCTCCGGCTCGCGGATGGCGTTCCGATGGGTGTGGACCGCGGGGTCGTGGTCGCCGAGCTCGTACCGAACCTGACCGCCTCCGACGCCGAGGGGTCGTTGTACGTCAACCTGCTGGAGCGGCACGGGGTGCGGGTCACCGGCGCGACGCTGAACCTCGAAGCGGTGCTTCCGGACCACTATGCCGCGCAGCGGCTCGGCATCGCGGAGTCGCAGCCCTGTATCCAGATCAGCGGTATCGGCATCGACGCCGGCGGGCGGGTCGTCGAGATCGGGCGCAACCTCTACCGCGGCGACCGCTACCAGCTCGGCAGCTCGCTGGGCACCTTCTCCGCCGGCTGAGTCCGGGTGAATTGGTCTACTCGCGTCCTCGCCGGCGGATCGCCGGGCGAGCGTCGCGGATTACGGTCGAGGGCATGTACTCCTTCGCGGAGCTGGTGCCGCGTGACAGCCTGATCGTGTCCTGCCAGGCTGCCGCGGGCCATCCGTTGCGTAGCTCCGCGGTGCTGGCGCTGATGGCGCGCGCGGGCGAACTGGGTGGCGCGGCCGCCGTGCGCGCGAACGGCGCCGAGGACGTACGCGCGATCCGGGCGGCGGTCTCGCTGCTGATCATCGGCATCAACAAGCTCGGCCCGGTCGACGGAGTCTTCATCACGCCGACGGTCGAGGCCGCGGTGGAGGTGATCGAGGCCGGAGCGGCGATCGTCGCGATCGACGGGACAACGCGGGCGCGACCCGACGGCTCCTCGCCGGCGGCTCAGATCGACGGGATCAAACGGCGGACGGGCGCCGTCGTGATGGCCGACGTCGACACGGTGGACGCCGGCCTGGCCGCGCGGCGGGCCGGCGCGGACGCGGTGGCGACCACATTGTCCGGCTACACGCCGGCCTCCCGGGGTGCGGTTCTCGACGGGCCGGACGTCGAGCTCGTCCGGCGGCTGGCCGCGCAGCTCGACTGCCCGGTCGTCGCGGAAGGGCGCGTACGCGACGAGTCCGACGTCGCCGCGGTGCAGGCCGCGGGTGCGCACGCTGTCGTGGTCGGCGCCGCGATCACCGATCCGCAGGCGATCGCGGCCCGGTTCGTCCGGCGGTTGCGGCTGGTGCGCGATGCCTGACGGTCTGTCCGTACGGGCCGGGCGGGTGGCGATCACGCCGAGCCGGCCCGGTCCACTGGCCGGCTACGTGGCCCGGGGCGACCGGGTGAGCGCCGGCACGCTCGACGAGCTCGAGGCCAACCTGGTGGTGCTTTCCGGCCCCGGTTCCGACCTCGGTTCCGGCTCTGGCACCGGCGGGTCGGTGGCGTGGCTGGCGCTCGACGCGATCGCGGTGACGACCGAGCTGGCCGCGCGGCTGCGTACGGTCGTCGAACGACACCTGGGACCCGCGGTCACCGTGCTGGCCTGCGCGTCGCACACGCACTCCGGCCCGCTGGGCTGGGTCGGCGCGATCCATCCAGGCATACCGGGCGCGGTGGACGAGGCGGACCGCGCGGAGCTGGTGGCGCGGATCGACGGGCTGGCACGCGCGGTCGCCAGTGCCGAGCCGGTCGGCGTCCGGCCGAGGTTCAGCAGGACCAGGACATCGGGTGTCGCCGCGAACCGTACGTCGCGCGACCTGCCGGCCGACGGCAGCGTGGGCGTGGTCGAGCTGCGGGCAGACGACGGCTCGCCGGCCGGGATGCTGTTCGACTTCGCCTGCCATCCCACGGTGCTCGGCGCCGACAGCCTCGGCTGGTCGGCTGACTGGGTTGGCGCGGCTCGCACCACCGTCCGGGCGGCGACGCGTCCCGGCCTGCCGATCGCGTTCCTGCAAGGCGCGGCCGGTGACGTGAGCACACGGTTCACTCGCAGGGCGCAGAGCCGGGCCGAAGCGATCCGGCTCGGCGAAACCGTCGGCGCCGCGGTCGTCTCCATGACCGTCTCCGCGGCAGGCGGGCGTGAACCAGAGCTTCGGGCGGACGTGCTGGACTCACGGCAGGTCTGCTGCCGGATACCTCGACGCGGCTTGCCGGCACTGGCGGAGGCGGACCGGCGGTACGCGATCGCGGCGGCAGCGCTCGCGGAGCTTCCGGCGGACGTCGAGCCCGCGACCGAACGGCTGGCCCGAACGGAGGCGGAGGGTGCGATGGTGCAACGAGCGCTGGCGGCGTCCGGCGCACCCGCGTGGATGGAGCTGCCGATCACGGCCGTCCGGCTGGGCGACGTCGCGTGGCTGCACCTGCCGGTCGAGCCGTTCACCTCGATCGGCCGCCGGATCGTGGAGGCGAGCCCGTTCCGGCACACCCGGGTCGTCGGCTACACCGACGGCTACGACGGCTACCTGACCGATGCCTCCGCGCGGACCCGGCAGACGTACGAGGCGATGAGCAGCTGGTTCGACGAGGCCGGCGAGCGCGCGATCATCGCCGCGGCCACCGACCTCCTGCACGATCTGTGGAACCGCCAGAGCGACTGCTCTCGTTGGCGAAGTGATGCCTGATCCGAATCCGACAGACGGTCCGCGGTTCGTCGCCGCCCTGCCCCCTGCGCTCGCCCGCCAGCAAGCAGTGCTGCTGCGGCTGCTGGATGCCGTGAAAGCGTGGCCGGAGGCGCACTGGCTGGTGCTGAGCTGTTCGATCGCCCGTGGTGCGGCCGACGCGCACTCCGACATCGACCTCGGGCTCGGCCTCGCCGAGGACGCCATGCCCGCCGCCCTGGACAACCTGATGGCGTTCCTCCGGCAGGGCGGTGAGGTGCTGGACGCGCTGGAGCACCGGCTGCCGCGGTTCGAGCCACGGCCGCACCGGCACGTGTTCGTGCAGTACGCCGGCGGCGTCCAGGTCGACATCACCGCCGCCGGTGCTTCGTACCTCTCGGGCTGTCCCGCCGGCGAGGTCGTCCTGTACGACGCCGAGCACGCCCTGACCGCGCCACACCACAAGGCGGCGCTCGACATCACGGGCGAGCGCGTCCGGGAGTGGGCGTTCCTGGGCTGGTGGGCGCTCGGTGACCTGGCGAAGTACCTCGCGCGCGGCTCGCTGTGGGAGGCCCGGCAGCGCCTGACCGAGGCCACCGAACAGGTCTTCCGGCTGTGGGGTGTGGCCAGGGGTGTCACCGACGCGGCGTACGGACTGGTCGCGGTCGTGGATCGGCCGGACGTGGGGATGCCGGCCGGCATCGAACGCACCGTCGTCGGCCTGGATGCCGGCGAACTGCTCGGCGCGGCCCGCCGAGTCGCTGAGCTGCTGGAGCGATGCGGGCGGCAGGCAGCAGACGTGGTGCCCGCCGAACTGCCCACCGCCCTGGCGGCCCACGTCCAGGCGCGCTTGAGGAATCCGGCGGTGTGACCCGGCAGCGGGGCTGGTACTACTCTCGCTGTTCATGGTTTCTCTGAGCCTTACGCGGGTTTTCACACGCTCAGATTTCGTGCTGATGGGCCTGGCCGCCGTTCTGGTTGCCGGATCCGTCCTGACCGGAGCCGGAGCGGGCGCCGTCCTGCCGTTCGCCGTGTCGGCCGCGGCCGTCGCGGTACTGGCGGCACTGGTGGGGCGCGCCGTCGACCACCTCGCCGATCTGGTGAACGCCGGCGCGGTCGGCGTGCTGCAGAGCGCTCTCGGCAACCTGCCGGAGCTGTTCATCTGCCTGTTCGCCCTGCGCAGCGGCCTGACCGATGTGGTGACGTCGGCGGTGATCGGTTCGATCCTGGCCAACCTGCTGCTGGTGCTCGGCCTGTCGATGCTGGCCGGCGGCCTGCGGCACAAGGTGCTGACGTTCTCGGCGAGCCGGGCCCGGCTGATCATGGGCCTGCTGCTGCTCGCCGTCGCGGCGATGCTGGTGCCGAGCCTGGTGTCGTTCGTGCACACGCCGGCGGCAGGTCACGAGGTCGGCCTGTCCCGGGTCACGGCGATCGTGCTGCTGGCGGTGTTCGCGTTCTCGATTCCGGCTTCGCTGCGCGCCGCGGGCGGACCGGAGCAGACGAGGGCACCGGCGACCGAGAAGTCGACGGAACACGCGAACCACAAGCCATGGCCCTTGTGGCTGACGATCGGCATGCTGGCGGTGACCGGTGTCCTGGCCGCCTACGTCTCGGACCGGTTCGTCGAGGCCCTGCAACCCGCCATGGACGCGATCGGGATCTCGCAGGCGTTCGCCGGCCTGGTCGTCGTCGCGATCGCCGGCAACGCGGTGGAGAACACCGTCGGCGTCAAGCTGGCCTGGCAGAACCGGCCCGAAACCGCTCTGTCGGTGATCCTCAACAGCCCGCTGCAGATCGCGCTCGTCCTCGTGCCCGCGCTGGTGTTGCTGGCTCCGCTGGTCGGTTCGACGCCGTTCGTCATGGTGTTCTCGCCGCTGCTGGTCACCACGGTCGCGGCTGGAACGCTCGCGGTCGCCTACCTGATCCAGGACGGCGAGTCGGACGCGGTCGAAGGCGCGGCGATGGTCGGCCTGTACGTACTGATCGCCGCTGCCTTCTGGTGGGGCTGATCCGCGGCCGGCATCCTCACTCCGGCGGCCCATCCGGTGCAGCAGCCGGTCCTGCCGGGACGCGTGCGGGCCGGGCTGCCCGTCCGGTGCGGCGAAGAACCGGTAGGTGGTGTCGGCAGCAACCGGTGTCTCGGCCAGCCCGGCGTAGATCTCGGCGAGGTTGACGTCGATCCACTCGACCAGACCTGGGTCGAGCCCGTCGCCGGCGCCGATCGCGCGGGCGAGGTCCCAGGTGTGGATGGTGCCGTCGGTGGTCCGTACCGCGAGCGCCTGCGCACCGGACACCTTCCCGAGCGGATAGTCGAGCAGGCGCTCCAGGACTCCCTGCTCGGCGAACGCCGTCGCGCACTCGTCGACCGAACGTTCGTACGCCCCGACCGGATCGGCGCCAAGGGCGTCGGCGTCGCGCAACCGGAGGAAGTCCGCGCTGCTTCCACCGCGCGCCAGGCCTGCGTAGTTGAGGTTTCCGCGTGCCATGTGGTTGACGAGCTGGCGGACGTTCCACTCGTCGCAGGGCGTGGGCCAGACCCATTGGCCAGGGCGCACCTGGCGTAGCCGATCGCCGAACTCCTTGCCGGCCAGGGCGAACCGCTCGATGATGCCGTCGAAGGTGCTCATGTCTGTCCAGCCTGCCGGGATGACCGGCAGAACACTGGCGGAAATCGGACGCGGCGGTCAGCCCTGGCGGGCGAGCCAGCCGCGGATCAGGTTGCTGAGCGCGATCGGCACGTCGTACTGCATCAGGTGTCCCGCGGCAGGCACCTCGACGTAGCCGGCACCGGGAATCAGCTCGGCGCGCAGCCCCCAGTGGGTGGCGTTCTCAGGAGCAAGGACGCGTACGCCACCTGCTCCAGCAGCGTCGCGCGTAACGAGACCGCGCCACCGAAGTCGTGCGCGATCACGTGTGGCCGGTCCAGCCGCCAGTGCTCCAGCAACGCCGCGAACGCCTTGGCCTGTGCGCCGAAGTCGACCGCGTGCTCTGGCCGCATCGACGACTGCCCGTACCCAGGCATGTCCCACAAGTGCACGGTGTAGTCCCCGGCCAGCGCGTCGGCGTAGGCCGACCACACGCGCGAGGAGAACGGAGTTCCGTGGCAGAACACGACATCCGGCCCGCTTCCCGCGCGCCCGTACGCGATCGATCGTCCCAGCCAACCACAGGTGGGCGAGCGGCCGGTCGCGGTGCGCCGGCGTGTTCGACGTCACGCGCCAGAGGCGTCCCGAGCTTGCTAAGTTACAGGTGACTTACTTGTTCCTTGTGGGAGGTTGCCGTGGCCGTGGAGCGTGGCAAGCGGTTGGCCGGCGCGGACCGGCGCGAGCAGGTGCTGGGGATCGCCGCCGAGGAGTTCGCCGAGCACGGCCTGCACGGAGTGTCGGCCGAGGTGATCGCGCGGAAGGCGGAGATCACGCACGCGTACGTCTTCCGCCTGTTCGGCACCAAGAAACAGCTGTTCCTCGAGGTCGTCCGCCGGGCGTTCGCCACGATGGCGGACGGCTTGGCCTCGGCCGCGGGCTCGGAGTCCGGCCTGGACGCGCTGGCCGCGATGGGCCTGCGTTACGACGCCAGCCTGAAGGATCGCACGCTGCTTCTACTGCAGCTGCAGGCGTTCGCCGCCTGCGGTGACGACGAGGTGCGGGAGGCGGTCCGCGAGAGCTTCGGGCAGCTGTGGCAGACCGTCAGCGACGCGACCGGCCTGGATCCTGTGCAGATCAAGACATTCATGGCGTTCGGCATGCTGCTCAACACCAACACGGCGCTCGCCACCGCGGACGTCGACGCCGGCTGGGCGAAGCAGGCGACGACCCGCATCCACGCCGGCCTCTTCACCCACCTCAGCGAGGAGGCGAACCGGTGAGTGCCGCCGCGGCGCCTGCTACGACGTCTGCTCCGGGCCGGCTGCTGGTGCCGACGCTGATGTTCATCGCGCTCGTCGTCGCGGTCGGCGGCAGCCTCGGGGCGCCGCTGATCACCTCGGTGGCGGGGGAGTTCGGCGTATCGCTGGCGGCCGCGCAGTGGACGCTCACCGCGCCACTGCTGGTCGGCGCGGTCGGCACGCCGGTGCTCGGGCGGCTGGGCACGGGACCGCGACGCCGTCAGGTCGTCCTGGTGGCGCTGCTGGTCGGCGTGGCCGGGAGCGTGCTGACGGTGGTGCCACCCTCGTTCGGCTGGCTGGTGGCCGGCCGGGTGGCGCAGGGTGCGGCGCTGGGACTGACCCCGCTGATGATGGGCATCGCCCGCGACCACCTGCCGGCCGAGCGTTCGGGCCCGGTGATCGCGCTGCTGTCCGTGGCGTCCACGATCGGGGTGGGTGTCGGGTATCCGCTGGCGGGGCTGCTGACCGAGTTGGGTGGACTGCGGGTGGCGTACGGGCTCGGGCTGGTCGTCACCGTGCTCGCTCTGGCCGCGGCCTGGCGGTCCGTACCCCGGCCCCCGGCCGGGCGTTCCGCGGCGGTCGACCTGCCCGGTGCGGCGTTGCTGGGCGCGGGCCTGTTCGCGCTGCTGCTGGCGATCAGCCAGACCGCGCTGTGGACGTCCCGGCCCTGGCTGGCAGCCGGTCTGCTGGTGGTGGCGGCCGTTCTGCTGACCGGCTGGGTGTTCCGCGAGCGCCGCTGCACGGCGCCGCTGGTCGACCTCGCGCTGCTGCGGCACCCGGCGGTCGCGGGCGCCAACCTCGTCATGCTGCTCGGTGGTGTCGGCATGTACCTGCTGCTGACGCTGGTCACCCGCTACGCCCAGACGCCGGAGTCGGCCGGCTACGGGTTCGGAGTCGGCGTCTTCGTCGCGGGCTTGGTGCTGGTGCCGTTCTCCGTCCTGGGCTTCGCCGGCGGCAGGCTGGCGCCGACGCTGGTGCGTCGGCGGCTGGCCGCCACGTCGGTGCTGGCGATCGGCGGCACGGCGGTGCTGACGGCCCTCGCGCTGTTCGCGATCGTACGCAGCCAGCTGTGGCTGCTGTTCGTCGTGATGGGCCTGCTGGGCTTGGGCGTCGGTGTCTTCTCGGCCGCGATGCCGGCCGCGATCCTGGCCGTCACACCCGCGGCCGAGACGTCGAGCGCGATGGGCATCAACCAGGTCGTCCGCAGCGTCGGCTTCTCGATCGGCAGCGCCCTCGGCGGGCTGACGCTCGCGGCCCGTACGCCTGCGGCGGCCCACTTCCCGGTCGAGGCGGGCTACGCGACAGCGGCCTGGCTGGGCGCGGCGATGATGGCCGTCACGGTCGTCGTCGCCCTTACCCTGCGGCGTTCCAAGGCCTAGGGCTCAGGGCTCAGCGCGCGAGGATCGTCGACGAGCTGGTCGCTCAGCAGCTGACGTCCTTGCCCTCGGATCCGAACACCGCGAGGCGGTCCTCGTCGGATCCGAAGTGCGCGGACGTCGGCACGTAGTGGAACTGCACGGCCCGCCTGGTCTGTGCCGTCCGGTTCGACGGCGTTCCGTGGTGTAGCAGCCCGTCGAAGAACAGCACACCGCCGGGCGGCAACGGCACGACCACATCGCGCCCGGTCTGGATGTCGGTGTCGCAGATCTGCCAGTCGCGTCGTCGGAAGTGGACGACCGGTCCTTCGCGGTGCGAGCCGGGGATCACGTGCATGCAGCCGTTCTCGTGCGTCGCCTGGTCCAGCGCGATCCACGCACCGGCGATCGGTGTGCCCGGCGGGCAGGTGAAGTACGCGTTGTCCTGGTGCCACGGCTTCTCGCGCCCGCCGCCGGGCGGCTTGACCAGCGCCATGTCCTGGAACATCGTGAGATCGTCCGAGCCGAGCAGCCGGCGCAGGAACGCCAGCAGGCGTTCGTCGTACGCGAGCGCGTGCAGCCGTTCCTCGTGGTCGACGTAGTACATGAACTTGCGTACGGCGTTCATCCGCTGCGTGAGGTCGAGCGAGTCCAGACGGTCGGCGGCCCACGCCTCGAACTCGATCCCTCCACCGCGCGGCTCGGTGAGCAACGACTCGAGCCCGTCGACGGCGGAACGCACCTGCCCGGCGTCGAAGACCGACGCGACCGCGAGGAAGCCGTCCTCGCGATATCGCGCCAGCTCCGCCTCACCCACATCCTCCAGCGAAGCGACGACCGGCGCGACGACATGGTCGCTGTACAACCCTTCGGGATAGTCGCCGCCGTGCTCCGCGTCGAATCTCAGCTGGGTCTCTCGCATTCCATCAACGATGACACGGGTTGACAGCGATCGACCGCGCTGCGCTGTCAAGCTGGCCAAACCGGTCAGCCGTTCGCCTGCTCGTCGTAGAGGCCGGGCAGGAAGTTCTCGAGGTTGCCGATCTCCTCGATGTGATGGCCGATCCAGCTGGTCAGCTTCTCCGGCGGCAGCGCGCGGGTCCGCGCCACCTGGTTGAGCAGCAGCCGGCCGAGCGCGGTGTCGTCGCCGAGCGTCATCCGGCTGCGGTATCGCGTGCCGCCGCGCTCGGCGGTGAACTCGTTCTCCAGCCGTACGACGGAGCTGCCGAGCACCCGGCGAGCGATCACGGCCCGGCTGTCAGTGAGCTCCTCGACCGTCACGTGCAGGTTCAGCACCTTCGCCGGATCGCGGCCCAGCGCCTCGACGATGTGCAGGTGAGTGCCCGGGCCTACCTCGGCTCCGCCGTCGCCGCCGGTGCTGCCGCTCTCGACCTCGTAGCTGATGTGGTCGTACGGATGCCAGACCAGGTAGCGCGGGTACGTCGCCCCGGCGTACGCCATGGTGCCGGGTACGTGGGCGTACCACCACGCCACCATCGGCGGTGTCACGCCGGCCAGCAGCGCGTGCTCGATCGTCACGACCATGCGCCCGTCCACCGGCTTCGCCTCCACGTTCGCGGACTCGGCAGGCCGCAGCGCCCACAGGGCCGGTCGTGGAGGTGGCAGCTCGATGGTCATCCCGCGCTCGCTTTCGTCTCGGTGCCGGAGCGTACGGGTTGCTGCTTTACCTCGCGGCCGGCGGACGAAACACCGCGCCGGCTATACCTTCGACACCTCGTGCTTCCACTCGCGGAGGACGGCGGGGGAGATCTCGACGCCCCAGCCGGGTGCGTCGGACAGGGTGAGCTCGCCGTTGGACGCCACCGGGAACGGCTCGTAGGCCCGCATCGAGGAGACGTCCTCGATCGTCCATTCGTGGAAGTGCGTGCACGCCGGCATCGCGGTGGCCAGATGGGCGGTGAAGATCGCGGTCAGCGAACGGCCCGACGAGTGCGGCACGCACGGGATGCCGGCCAGCTCGGCGAGCTCCGCCACCGTGCGCGCCCGGGTGATCCCGCCGACGTAGCCGACGTCGGGCTGGATGATGTCGACCAGCGGCTCCTGGACCATCCGGCGCAGGTTCTCCAGGGAGTACTCCTGCTCGCCCACGGCCACCGGAATGTCGAGCGCCGTCGCGACCCTGCCGGCGTTGTCCAGCTCCCAGAACGGCACCGGCTCCTCGAAGTGGAGGTAGCCGTGCTCCTCGAGCAGCCGCCCCACCCGGACGGCCTCGCCGGGGGAGTACGCCCCGTTGGCGTCGGCCATCAGCGCGATCGAGTCGCCGAGCTCCTTGCGCAGCAGCGGCACCAGCTTCGCCGTCCGGCCCCAGGCAGGCTCGGCGTCCCGCCCGTTGCGTTCGCCGATCTTGATCTTGACGGCCCGGAACCCGTGCTCGGCAACGGCCCTGACCATCCGGGACACCTCCTCCTCCGGAGTGGTGTCCCGGCGCATGCCCGATCCGTACAACGGCACCGACGCCCGCGCGGCACCCCCGAGCAGCCGGTACACCGGCCGCCCCTGCGCCTTGCCGACAAGGTCCCACAGCGCGGTGTCGACGCCGGCCAGCGCGCGGAACAGGAAGCTGCCCCACACCTTGTACTCCGCCCGCGCGCAGCGTTCGGCCAGCCCGGCCACGTCGAACGGCGACTGGCCGAGATAGTGCTGCGCCACCCGCCGGTGCAGCACAGCGGCCGTGATCTCGGCCTCCGAGTGCGCGGTCTGGCCGTAGCCTTCGAGCCCGTCGGACGTCCGCACCCGGACGATGCAGCCGCGGCCGCCGAACGTCTCGATCGAACTGATCCTGCTCACCCGGCGGCCTCCTGGGCAGCGGGCAGGCCGTAGAACGCCCGGGCGTTCTCGGTGTAGATCTGGTCCCGGTACTCCGCGGGCAGCCGGATCTGGAACGCGTGCACCGGATGGTCGAAGTCCCAGTGCGGGTAGTCGGTGGAGAACATCACCTTGTCGACGCCGACGTGCTCGAACACCGTCAGCAGGTCCTTCTTGCGCTGCGGTTCCTCCATCGGCTGCGTCGTCACCCAGAAGTGGTCGTGGACGTACTCCGACGGCTTCCGGCGTACGTGCGGCACCTCGGACCTGAACCGCTGCCACTGCTTGTCCATCCGCCAGGTGAGCGGCGGCAGCCACGCGAACCCGCCCTCGATCAACGCGATCCGCAGGTCGGGTACATGCTCGAAGACACCCTCGAAGATCAGGCTCGTCACGTGCGCCTGGAACGCACCGGACATGCCCGTGTGGTCCTCGACGTAGTACGAAGGCCAGCCGGCCGCCGTGATCGGAACGCCACGCACGCCACCGCCGTAATGGATCCCGACCGGCAGGTTGTGCCGCGCGGCCGCCTCGTAGATCGGCCAGTACTTCCGGTTCCCGTAGGGCGCCGAGCTGCGCGCGATCAACAGCACCTGGACGAAGCCGGGATGGTCGCCGAGCCGCTCGATCTCGGCGACCGCGTGTTCGGCGTGTTCCGCCGGCACGATCAGCCCGGCCCGCAGCCGAGGCTCGGGGTCCAGCCACTCGGCGATCTGCCAGTCGTTGGTCGCCGCCGACAGCGCGGCGGAGTAGTCGGGGTTGAGCTGGCTGCCGGCGCCGCTCAGGCAGCCGAGCAGGCCGAACTCGACGTTCAGCGCGTCCAGGTGCTGCTCGCGCATGAAGTCGAGGTCGGCTCCCGGCGCCAGGCCCGAAGGCGGGAAGGAGTCCCAGCGGGCGGGGGATCCCTTGGGATAGACGTTTCCGGAATGCTGCCGCGATCCGTACGTCCGCTTGTGCCGCAGCCATTTGTCGGGCAGGTACGGATCGATCGACGTCGGCATCGCCACGTTGTGGATGTCGCAGTCGATGATCATCTGCCGCACCCGGCGGCTGCTGCCGGTCCGCGGTGTAGCGATCGTGTCGGTCATGTCGGTGCTCCTCGGTACGGACGGAGACTCACTCGAAGCGATAGGTGGCGAGCGCGTTGCCCGCCATCACCTTGGGCCGCAGCTCGTCAGGAAGCCCTTGCGGCATCGAACGGAGCGGGTCGTCGAAATGCGCGTGTGGATAGTCGGTCGAGAACATCAGCATGTCCTCGCAGAGCAGCTGGTCGATCACCTCGATCAGCTGCGTCGGGGTCGCCGGGTCGTCCAGCGGCTGGATCGTCATGCGGACGTGGTCGCGCACGTACTCCGACGGCGGCCGGGTCACCCACGGCACCTCGCGGCGCAAGCCCCTCCAGTCCTTGTCGAACCGCCACATCAACGACGGCAACCAGGAGAACCCGCCCTCGATCGTCGCGACCGTCAGCTCGGGGAACTTCACGAAGACCCCCTCGGCCACCAGGCTGAGCAACTGGTGCTGGAAGGCGAGCGAGACGTCGATGTAGTCCTCGACGAAGTACGTCGCCCAGCCGACCGGCGTCACGGGGTTGCCGCTCATGCCGCCGGCCTGGATGCCCACGACCAGACCCGCGTCCTGCGCGGCCTGGTAGATCGGCCAGAACGCCCGCCGCCCGAGCGGCTCTCGCGTCCGGGCCGGCACGGTCACCTGGACGAACTCGCTGAACTGCGCGGCCCACTCGATCTCGGCGACCGCGTACTCGGGGTTCTGCAACGGCAGCACCGCCGAGCCGCGCAACCGGGTGTCCGAACGCAGGAACTCCTCGAGCTGCCAGCGGTTGACCGCGCGTGCCATCACCGCCGCGAAGTCGTCGTTGTGGATCGAGTCGACCCCGTAGGTGCAGTTGAGGACGGCGTAGTCGAGCTGCCAGGGGTCGAGCAGCTGGCCGCGCAACAGCTCGGCGCTGGAGCCGGGCGGACCGGACTCCGGCCGCGATCCGTCGAGGTAGAGGTTCGGTGCGCCGTCGGGATAGAGGTTCGAGGGCAGACCACCCATCCCCGACTCGGTGATGTAGTCCTGCCATCGGGGCTCGAGGTAGGGATACAGCGCCTTCAGGCCCGGCACGTTGATGTGGACGTCGGTGTCGACCAGCGGCAGGCCGGTCCACTGCGTCGGACGGGCGTAGCCGGTCAGTGCGTTCGTCTGGGTTGTCATCACGTTCCCGCTCGATCAGATCTGGTCAGATGTTGACGATGACGTAGTGGCGGTCGATCTCGACCTCGTAGGTCTCGCTCGCGTACGGCCCGGGCTGGTAGCCAGCGGCCAGCAACTCCGGGTTGCTGCGCGGCATCTCCCCACCGGACTCGACCAGCGTCGGATAGGCGGCCACCCTGGTCTTGCCGGGATCGAACCAGGACTGCCCGGTCGCGATCTCGTACTCCCAGCCGTGCCACGGGCAGCGGATGATCTCGCCGCGCATGATGTAGTCGTACGTGCCGGGATCCTCCGAGCGCGCCAACCCCGAGATCACCCCCTCGCACATCGGCCCGCCGGCGTGCGGGCACTTGTTGCGGATGGCGTAGTAGCTGCCCTTGACGTTAAACACGCCGATGGACCGTTCGGCGACGCTGACAATCTTGCGCTTGCCGGGTGGGATCTCGTCGACGGTGGCCACCACGTACTTGGTCAAGAGTTGTCTCCCTACTTGGTTCCGGCTACTTACTTGATTCCGGTCAGCGAGATGCCGCGCGTGAAGTACTTCTGCGCGGCGACGAACACCACGACGGTGGGGATGATCGCCAGCGTCGCGCCGGCCATCAGCGGTCCGTACTGCGTCGCGTCCTGGGTCTGGAAGAAGGCCAGGCCCACCGGAACGGTGAACTTGTCGAGGTCGCTGAGGTAGACCAGCGGGCCGAAGAAGTCGTTCCACACGTTGACGAACGTCAGCACGCCGAGCGTGGCGAGCGCGGGCTTCGACAGCGGCAGGATGATGCTGGCGAAGATGCGGAAGTGGCCGGCACCGTCGACCAGCGCCGCCTCGTCGTACTCCTTGGGGATCGACAGGAAGAACTGACGCAGCAGGAACGTCCCGAACGTGTTGGCGACGATCGGCGGGATGATCAGCGGGAAGTGGGTGTTGATCAGTCCCAGGTGGACGTAGGCGGAGTAGAGCGGCAGCACCATCAGCATTTCCGGGATCATCAGCGAGCCCAGCAGCACGCCGAACGCGAGGTCGCGGCCGCGGAACTCCAGCCGGGCGAAGCCGTACGCCGCGAGTGCGCACACCAGCAGCCGGCCGATGATGACCAGGATCGTGATGTAGGCGCTGTTGCCGAGGAACCGTCCGAACGGCAGGATGCCGTTGTTGATCAGGTAGGCGTAGTTCTCCAGTGTGAACGGGTCGGGAACCAGTCTTGGTGGCAGGCTGATCACGTCGCTGGGTTGCTTGAACGAGCTCGAGACCATCCACAGGAACGGGCCGATCGCGATCGCCGCCATGATGACGCAACCGGCGTACGTCGCCGTCGCCGCCGAGATCTTGCGCGTGCGGGCGCTCACTGGTAGAACACCCACCTTCGCGACATGCGGTTCTGCAGCCAGGTGATGGAGGCGAGCACGACGAACAGCACGATCGCCAGCGCCGAGGCGTAGCCCATCTTGCGCAACGTGAACGCCTCGTACCACAGGTGGTAGATGTAGACGTAGGTTCCGTCGGCCGGGCCGCCCTGCGTCATCACGAGGATCAGGCCGAACACCTGGAACGAGCCGATCGTCTGCAGGATCAGCAGCAGGAAGATGGTCGGTGTCAGGAACGGCAGCGTGACGTGACGAAACCTCGCCAGCCTTCCGGCGCCGTCGAGAGTCGCCGCTTCGATCAGCGTCTCGGGCACGTTCTGCAGGGCCGCGAGCATGATGATCATCGTGAAGCCCATGTTGGCCCACACCGCGGTGACGATGACGGCGGCCATCGCCCAGGCTCGTTCGCCCAGCCAGTGCGGGCCCGTGATGCCGGCACCGTCGAGCAGCGCGTTGACCACGCCGTACTGGTCGCTGAACACCCAGCGGGCGACGATGCCGACCGCGACGAGCGACGTCACGTACGGCAGGAAGATCAGCGCGCGGAACACCGGCATGCCGGGCAACCGGTTGTTGACCAGCAGGGCCAGCAGGGTGCCGATGACGATTCCGCCGGGCACGAAGCCGGCCGTGTAGATCAGCGTGTTCACCAGGCTGCGGGTGAACAGCGGGTCGGCCCCGCTCACCATGTCGCCGTAGTTGTCCAGGCCCACGAAGTCGGGAGCGGTCAGTCCGTTCCAGTTGGCGAAGCTGGTGACGAGCGTGGGGAGGACCGGAATCACGTTGAACAGCAGCGTCCCCAGCACCACCGGGCCGATGAACAGCCAGCCTCGCAGATGGCGCCGGTTCCGCTGCCGTTGCCGCGTCCGGTGCTCGTCCGTACCGGCCTGCCGGCCGGTGCCGGCGGGCGCGGTGAGCGAGGGCATGGTCACTTGATCACCTTGGTGTCGGGGTCGGTGAGCGATCCGCCCTTCTCCAGCAGCTCCTTGCCTTTGCCGATGTTCCAGGCCCGCTTGGCGATCTCGGCGTTCACCTGGTCGCGGCCGTGCTTGATGTACTGGTCGGTGGGAAGCTTGCCACTCATCAGGCCGTTGGCGTTGACGCCGTTGACGAACGCGTCCGCCAGCGCGGTGCCGATCGGGCCGCGGGGGAACGGGATGTCGATCGGCTTTCCCTCGATCTCGTCCAGCGTTTCGGACCAGATCTTCGGCGTCTCCGGGTAAGGGTGGTCGGTGAACGCCTTGCTCTGGGCGGTTTCGGTGTAAGCCGGCACGGCGAACCGCGACTTGGCCAGCACCTCGGAGGCGGCCTTGCCGGACAGGGCCTTGAGCGCGAGGTAGGCGGCCTCGGGGTCCTTGGCGGTCTTGGGGATCACCCAGGTGCGAGCGTAGTTCTTGGTCATCGCGTACAGCGGCGTCTTCGGCCACGGCATGATGTCCCACTCGATGTCGTCGCTGATCTGGGCGGCGATGTCCATGCCCTGCCACGCCATCGCGACCTTGCCCGCGTTGAAGAGCGGGAGCACGTCGACGTCGACGGTCGGCGCGAATCCCTCCCGGATGTAGGCGACCTGCTTGTCGATCGCCTCGAGCGTCTCCGGCTTGGCATAGCCGCACTCGGTCTGGTCCTCGGAAAGCGCGGTGTCGCCGGCACCGTAGGCCGTCGGCTGGATCGTGTTGACCGCGAACTGCAGGCCGTAGACCTCGGTCTTGTCTCCGTTCTTCTTGGTGAGCGCGCGGACGGCGGCGTCGAACTCGTCCCAGCTCCAGGCGTCGGCCCACGACGTCGGTGCCTCCAGGCCGGCTGCTGCGAACAGTTTCTTGTTGTAGTACAGGACGTTCGCGCTCACAGCCGGTGTGATCGAGAACTGGTAGCCCTCGACCGCGACCCGGGTGGGAAACGTGGGGCTGTACTTCTTCAGGTCGAACCCGATCTTCGGATCGAGCATCATCTTGTCGAGCTGGAGGATCTTGCCGCTCGTCGCCAGGTCGTAGACGCGGTCGTCGTCGATGCGCTGGATGTCGGCGGTGGTGCCGGACGCGAACTGCAACATCACGGCCGGCCAGTCGTCGCCGGGAGCCGGCTTCCAGATGATCTTGATCTTCAGGTCGTCGAGGCTCTCGGCCTGGGCCGCGGCGATCATGTCCTTGAAGAGCTTCTGCGTGGTGGGATCACCGATCGAACTGAAGGTGACCGCCGTGAACCCTTTGGGTGCCCCCTCCGAACTCGAGCCGCAAGCGGCCAGCGATCCAGTTCCGAGCGCGCCGGCGCCGGCCAGCGCCAGGCCACCTCGGAGGAGTTTTCTGCGGGGGAACCGTATGCCAGATTGCATGCCTGACGTCCTCACCACCGCTCGTCGGCCGGGAGCGCCGGAGCGCGGATTTCATCATCGTGGAAGTTGGATGTCGGTATTTGGAGGCTAAACCTGGGTGTGATAGATGGCAAGGACCGGTTCCGGTCGCCTGCGCAGACCGGTCCGGTGCTTGGAAGGGCTGCCGGTCCGGCTACTCGGCCGCTCTTGGGTGGGCCGGTCGCGACACGCCGACGGCCCGCCGAGTCCTTCCGCCAAGTGGAGTTATGATTTCGAGCCCGATCGAGAGCGAAGGGTGGGAGGATGGGCCAGCCGAAGTCGTCGGGGGGCGTGCAGTCGGTGGAGCGGGCGTTCGGCCTGCTGGAGTTGCTGGCCGAGAACGGTCACCAGTCGCTGACCGACCTGTCTGCCGCGATCGACCTTCCGGTGCCGACCACGCACCGGTTCTTGAAGACCCTGGTCGGCTTGGGCTATGTACGCCAGCTGCGCAACCGGCAGTACGGCCTGGGCCTGGGCCTGGTTCGGCTGGCGGGCCGGGTCGACGCCCAGTTCGCGCCGATCGCGCGACCGCATCTGGAGAAGCTGGCCCAGGAGATCGGCGAGTCGGCCAACCTCGCGGTGCTGGAAGGCAACATGATCGTCTACGTCGCACACGTGCCGTCACAGCACGCGATGCGCATGTTCACCGAGGTGGGCCATCGCGCCTACACCCACTCCACGGGAGTCGGCAAGGCGATCCTGGCGCAGCTGGAGTCGGAACAGGTGAGCCGCATCCTGGAGCGTGCGGGTATGCCGCCGGGCACCCGGCGTACGATCACCGATCCGGCGAAGCTGGGAACCGAGCTGAAGAAGATCCGCCGCCAGGGCTATGCGGTCGACAGCGGGGAACAGGAGGAGGGCGTCTCCTGCTACGCCGTGCCGGTTCCCGACCTCCCGGTCTCGATGGCACTGTCGGTCTCCGGCCCGACGTTCCGGATGACCAAGGAGCTGGGCCGCCGGGCCGTTCCGCTGCTGCACGCCGAGGCCGCGGCGCTGAGTCAAGAGCTGCTTGGCGAGTCGGTGTAGCGCGTGGGCCCGGCGGTCTCGTCAGGTCTTCGCGAGCTGGAAGCGTTCGAAGCGTTCGAGCTCGGCCTCGATCGGTCGCTGGTGGTCGCGTTCGTTGCCGCGGCCGACCCAGGTCCACTGCTGGATCTGCAACTCTCCCTGGTCGCGATCGGCCTTGAGGTCGATCGCCGCCACGACCTCGTCGCCGACGAGCACGGGAAGCGCGAAGTAGCCGAACCGCCGCTTGGCCTTGGGTACGTACGCCTCGAAGAGATGGTCGTAGCCGAAGAACAGCGACAGCCGCTTGCGCAGGATGATCAACGGATCGAACGGCGACAGGATGTGCACCAGCGGGTCCACGGGCTCCGGGATCGCGTCGAGCGTGGCCGGCTCTGCCCAGTGCTGGGTCTTGCCGGCGCCTTCGACGGCTACCGGGACGAGTTGCTTGCGGCGGACTCTGGCGTCTACCAGCGCGCGGATGGCTGCCTTCGTCTCGCCGCGCTGGTTGTGGCAGACCGAATCGATGCTCACCACGCCCTGCGCTCGTAGCGCCCGGTCGAGGAGATAGGCGTGCACCTGTCGCTCCGTCGCCGCCCGCGGTGGCTTGTCCCAGCCGAAGTGGCGGGCGGTGAGCTCGTACGTCTTGACGATGCCGTCTCGTTCACTGACCGTGACGTGACCGCGATAGAACGCCACCTGCAAGGCAGCCTTGGACGGTTTGCGGCTCGCCCACAGGTGGACCTTCTCGACGAGCACGTCGTCCTTGATGTCGCGGATGGTCAGCGCGCCGTCGTCCCGGATCAGCCTGAGCACGCGACGCACGTCGGCTTCGGTGACCGAGCCGAACCACTGCGGGATCTCACCGTTGCGCTGCCGCTTCATGTGCGGGACGAAGAAGCCGAAGTCCTGGGTCGGCACGTAGGACAGCGCGTGCGTCCAGTACTCGAAGACGTTCTTGTCGATCGCCTGCGCGTTGTGCAGGTGAGCGCGCTCGTAGGCCGGGATGCGGCTCCACAGGATGTGGTGGTGGCAGCGTTCGACCACGTTGATCGTGTCGATCTGCACGTAGCCCAGCTGCTCCACGGCCGCCCGGACGGCGTGGTCGCCGCTGCCGAACGGCTCGCGAACGTCGAGCCGCTGCGCGTGCATCCACACCCGCCTCGCCTCGGCGACGCTGAGGGCGATCGGAGCGGGCATCGCAGCATAATAACGGCTGGCTGGCGCGCTATCGATGCAGCCAGGCCAGCAGATCGGCCGGGGCGAGCCCTCGAACGCGTGCTTGATAGCCGGTCAGCTCGCCGTCGGTCAGCACCTCACGGCCCGCTCCCGACCTGCCGCGGCGGAAGAAGGCGGCGTTGTCCTTCAGAACACCGTCCCGGTTGGGGACGAGCTCGCCGGCGCGGCACTTCATGTCGTCGAAGCTCGCGGCCCGGACCAGGCTCGGCCAGACCTGCTCCTGCACGTCGATGCCGAGCCGGCCGGCGATCCAGCGCATCTGGCCGTCGAGGTCGGACGACAGGTCGGCGTAGTGCACCAGCAGCACGTTGGGCTCGTCCCTGCGCGCCCAGGCGTCGGACAGGTGCCACATGACGCCGGGCAGGGAGTCCATCGACTCGCGAGGATCCGCGTCCGACTCGATCCAGTCCACCAGCCAGTCCCGCAGTGCCGGCCGCGGCTTGGCAGGCGTTGTGGGCGGGGGCGCGCCGGTGAGCTCGCTGAGACGTTCGTGGTCGATGTTGCCGATCTGGTGGTAGAGCGAGACCGCCAGATCGAGCGGATGGCGGGCGACCACGACGTAGGTCGCGCGTGGATCGAGAGGGATTCCGTCCAGTGGCGTGTGGGTCTTGACGAACCGGCGATGCCGCTGCGCGGCGAGGTGGGACTGGACGTCCTCCCGCGGAGTCGCGAGATGGTCCAGCCAGGGGGACAGCTCAGCCAGCGGGCGAGGCAGCCGCGGCGAGCCGAAGACGAGCAGGGCACAGATCATCTGCATCCAGGTCGTCCCACTCTTCGACCTGGTACTGATCACGATGTCGCCGCGACGGAATCCGAATCCGACCCAGCGTCCACTGTCCTCGTCGCAGGACACGTACCGATACGGCAGCTCGGGCATCGGCGCAGCGTAGCGCTCTCATGGCACTGAGCGCCGCGGCCATCCCCACGCGCCCCTGGCCAGGAGCGAGGTGTCAGCCGCCGCGCGGCTGTCACGTTCCCCGTCAGCGATGTGAACGCCGCGCCAGCGGTACGCCATCGCCACGTGCCAATCTGCCGCTGAGCCCAGAGGGGGGAGCAGCAGCCGATGGACCTGTTCGAGAAGTTCACCGCCAAGGCGGACGACCCGATCACCGCGTTGTCGCGCGAGATCCACGGCGTGGGCACGTTTCCGAAGCTCACGGGCAACATCGGCAGCCGCATGCGCCATCACGGCAAGCGGATGCTGGTCTGGAGCCTCAACAACTACCTCGGCCTGGCCAACCACCCCGAGGTCAGGGCGGCCGACGCCGAGGGTGCGGCCCGCTGGGGACTCGCCGCTCCGATGGGCTCGCGGATGCTGACCGGCGAGACCGACGAGCTCGAAGCGCTGGAAGCCGAGCTCGCGGACTACTCCCGTAAGCCGGCGGCCCTGTTCCTCAACTACGGCTACCAGGGCATGGTCTCGCTGATCGACTCCCTCGCCGGCCGGCACGACTGGGTCGTCTACGACTCCGAGTCGCACGCGTGCATCATCGACGGCGTTCGGCTCCAGCGGGGCCGCGCGAGATCGTTCCCGCACAACGACATCGAACGGCTCGACGCCGTGCTCGCCAGGATCGAGTCGGCACGAGGAGCCGACGAGGGCGTACTCGTGGTGACCGAGGGCGTCTTCGGGATGTCGGGGGAGCAGGGCCGGATCGCCGACATCGTCGCGCTGAAGGAGAAGTACGACTTCCGGCTGCTCGTGGACGACGCGCACGGGTTCGGCGTCCTCGGCCCGGACGGCGGCGGCATCGGCGAGGAACAGCGCGTCCAGGCCGGAATCGACCTGTACTTCGGTACGTTCGCCAAGGCCGGCGCGAGCATCGGCGCGTTCGTGGCCTCCGAGCCGGACGTGATCTGGAGCCTGCGGTATTCGCTGAGATCGCAGATCTTCGCCAAGAGCATGCCGTGGCCGATCGTGGCGGGTAACCGGGTGCGGCTGAGGTTGATCCGTACCCGTCCGGAGCTGCGCAAGCAGGCGTGGACCGTGGCCGAGCACCTGCAGTCCGGCCTACGTGACGGTGGATTCGAGATCGGGAACCCGGCCAGCCTGATCACGCCGGTGTATCTGCCGATGACCCCGGCCGAGGGTAACGACCTGGTGCGAGCGCTGCGGGAGGAGTACGGCGTGTTCTGCTCGGTCGTCACCTATCCGGTCGTGCCGCAGGGCATCGTCCAGCTGCGGTTGATCTCGACCGCCGACCACGACATGGCCGACGTGGCTCCTACGCTGGAGGCTATCCGCCTCGCCACCGCCGGCGCGACCCGCGCGTAAATCAGTTTCGCCTCGCGATCGTCGCTGGTAGCGTGATCGGTTTCGTCCTGCGGCAGTAGTGCCGGAGAGTAGGGACCGAACCGAGCCGGACGGGCGACAGCGCCGGAGCGGGGGCCCGCGCCCACTGCTGACGAGCATCCTGATTTCAGCCACTGGAGGCTTGTGATGTCGCCTGCGCGGCCTACCACGATCAGCACTGGAAACTCCGGTTCCGGGGACGCCGACCCGGCGGAACCCGACGCGGAACTGTCGGCGGAGCGGGCACACCTGGAGGCCGCCCGCGCCGCCCTGAAGCTCATGTACGCCGATGTCGTCGACACCGATACGCCGACCATCGTCAACTCCGACACCGACAGCTACTGGGACAACAAGTTCTACCGGTGGACCCGCGAGCACCGCGCGGAAGTTCTGCTGGACCAGCCGCGAATCCCCTTGTTCTTCGGGCGATTGGACTACGAGCCCGGCGCGTTGTTCGACCTGCCCGAGGCCGGCGCCGACCGGATCTACATCGGCCGGCGGCACGTCCGCGAGCCTGACGGCACGCCGCTGGTGATCGACTGGCGGGCGCCGGTCGCCGTACCCTTCTACCGAGCCGGCCCGGCGGATCCGCAGCGCGTGCTGATGCGCCGCCGGCACGGCTACTCCCTCGAGCCCGGGCCGAGCGGCTACGTCGAGCTCACGGCCTACGAGGACGAGCAGGTCAGCGGCGCGATCGACATCGCCCGGGCCGAAATGTCCGAGCTGGTCGCGGCGGAGATCGAGCGGCCGAGGTCCGGGCCGATGCGCGACATCGTGGCGACCATCCAACCCGAGCAGGACGTGCTCGTACGCGCGTCGCTCGACACCACGATCTGCGTCCAGGGGGCGCCGGGCACCGGAAAGACCGCGGTCGGCCTACACCGGGTCGCCTACCTGCTCTACGCCGAGCGCACGCGACTGGCCCGCGACGGTGGAGTGGCGATCGTCGGGCCGAACCGCTCGTTCCTGCAGTACATCCGGCACGTCCTGCCGGCACTCGGCGAGGTCTTCGTTCAGCAGTTGACGTTCTCCGACCTGCTCCAGCTGGCGTTCCCGGAGCACCCGCGAGCCGCCGGCTCCGAGCCGGCCGAGACGGCAACGCTGAAAGGCGATCCGCGGATGGCGACCGTGCTGCGCAACGCGCTGTGGTCGGGCACCGGAGTTCGTGACGAGATCGAGAGCCTCGTCTACAGCAAGGGCGCCAACCGTTATCGCGTGCCGGAGTTCGAGGTACGCGAGATCGTCCAGGGCGTGGTCGACACCGCGACGCGCTACGCCTCCGGGCGTACGGCGGTGGCGCAGCGGCTTGCCCACGCCGTGCTGCTGCGGATGGAACGACGCGGCGAGAGCCCTGACGACCGCACCCAGAATGCCGTCGCTCGTTCGACGCCTGTCAAGCGGATCTTGGCGAAGGTCTGGCCCCAACAGACGCCGGAGCAGGTGCTGTTCCGCCTGCTGTCGGACGCCGGATCCCTCGCCGCGGCCGCCGGTGACCTGCTGACGGCGGAGGAGCAGGCGGCGCTGCTGCGGGCCAAGCCGGGTCGTTCGGTCAAATCCGCCCAGTGGACCGAGGCCGACCTGGTGTTGCTGGACGAGTTGCGCGAGCTGCTGGAGAGCGCTCCTCGCCGCGGTCACCTGGTGGTGGACGAGGCGCAGGACATGTCGGCGATGCAGCTGCGGGCGCTGGGCCGGCGCTGCCGTACGGCCACCGTGCTGGGCGACCTCGCGCAGGCCACGACGCCACACGCCACCTCGTCGTGGGATGCCGTCCTCGAGCACCTGGGCGCCGGCCGCGACGCCGAACTGGTGGAGCTGACGCGGGGGTTCCGCGTGCCGGCCGTGGTCATCGACTACGCGGCCAGGCTCCTGCCTCTCCTGCAGCCGGACCTGGCGATGCCCGTCAGCCTGCGGCGGGCGGAGGGCGCGTTGCGTATCACTCCTGTGCCGGGTGCGGAGGTGACCGCGGACGATGTGGCGCGAGCGTGTCTCGAGCTCGACGCGGACGGCGGGAACACCGGCTCGATCGGCGTGATCGCGGCCGACGGTCAGATCGAGGCGTTGTTCGACGGGCTGAGCGCCTCTACGTTGCTTGAAGCGCTCGCCGGGCGGGGGCTCACGCCAGGGATGCTCGGCCGCACGGACGACGTACTCGAGCACTTCCGGCTGGTCTGCGTACCCGCCTCGCTGGCGAAGGGGCTGGAGTTCGACAGCGTGGTGACCGTCGAGCCCAGCCGCATCGTCGCCGCCGAGCCGCGTGGGCTGAACCGGCTGTACGTCGTGCTCACCCGGGCCGTCTCCGCCCTCACCGTGCTCCACGCGGATCCGGTGCCGCCGGCGCTGGCCTGACGCCGGCGGCACCGGCGTCCTCGGTGTCCGCAGCGTCCTCAGCGTTCGGGCGGCTCGATCGCGAGGGCGTGCCGGAAGACGTTACGCGGATCCCAGTCGGCCTTGACTCGTTGGAGGCGTGGGTAGTTGTCCTTGTAGTAAAGGGTGTGCGCGGGCACGCCCGAGGAGTTCCAGGTCGGGTCGGCCAGGTCGGCGTCCGGGTAGTTGATGTACGAGCCGTCGTTGACCTCACCGGGTACGGGCACGCCGCCGGTGCCGGCGTAGACGTCGTGGTAGAAGGCACGTACCCACGCGAGGTTGGCATCGTCGTCGTCCTCCTCGCGCCAGATCGTCTGGTAGACCGCCTTCATGATGACGTCCCGCTGGGCGACCGCGGTGGCTCCGGGCGGGACCGCGCGGACCTGGCCGCCGTAGCCGATGAGGAGCATGCCGGCGCCTGGTCCGCCGGTGTCGTTCCTCAAGTTGCGGTAGACCGCTGCGAGCTGTGCTTCGGTGAGCGAGCGGCGGAAGTAGCCGGCCTTGATCTTGTATCGCCTTGTGAGTATGTCGCCTGGCTCGCCGGTGCCCGGCCAGGTCAGCGGGTGCAGCCACGGCATCGCCTGCTGGACGTCGAGTATCGGCGTGAGATCGGCGCCGGCGGTCACCGCGTCGACGAACTCGCTCACCATCCGTTCGGCGCCGGCGAGATCCGCGTCGATCTGTACGGCCAGCATGACGGTCCCACCGGCGCGATGGGATGGCTGGAGGATGCCGTACAGCGCTGTGTGCGGATCGCCGGGTGCGCTGTGGCGCTCGTGCCAGGTGCCGAAGTTGCGGAGCAGGCCGGTGAGGGCCTGCTCGGTCATTCCGTCCCAGGACCACAGAACGACGCGCTCGAGCATCCGCCGCGGCGAGGGCGGCAGCAGCTTGGCCGGGTCGGAACCGGTGGCATCGGGGGAGCGGAGCCAGTAGCGGGTGACGACGCCGAAGTTGCCACCGCCACCACCGGTGTGCGCCCACCACAACTCGCGGTTCGGATCGTCCGGCTCGCGGGTGGCGATGACGGCTCTGGTCTTGCCGTGGCGGTCGACCACCACGACCTCCACGCCGTACAGGTGGTCCACGACGGAGCCGTACCGCCTGGACAGCGTGCCGTAGCCGCCACCCGCGAAGTGCCCGCCGGCGCCGACCTCCGGACAACCCCCGGCGGGAATCGTCACGCCCCAGCGAGTCAGCAGCGTGCGATAGACGTGGCCCAGCGTGGCGCCGGGCTGCACCGCGAACGCCTTGTGGCCGGCGTCGTACTCGACCGCGTTCATCGGCGAGAGATCCAGCAACATCCGTACGGCCGGGTCCGCGGTGAAGTTCTCGAAGCAGTGCCCCCCGCTCCGCGCCGCCACCCGGCGACCCGTGCGTACGGCGTCGTCGACCGCTCGCACCACCTCCTCAGTCGACGACACGACGCGGATCTCGTCCGGCCTGCCGGCGAACCGGAAGTTGTTGCCGCGCAACAGATTGTCGTAACGCACGTCGCCCGGCCGGATCGCCACGGCGCCGGCTGCCGGGCGTCCCTCTGCCGCGGCCCGCTCGGCGTGGCCCGTGCCGGCCGCGGCAGCGCCGACCCCGGCCGCGGCCGCACCCGCTAGCAAACCTCGACGGCTCAGGCTGCCGCCATTCTGTTCTGACATGTCGCCCCACTCTCGATCCCGGTTCGGAGATCGCCAGCTTGCCGCTGCGGCGGGGGAGCGCACATCGTCCGATATCCCTAATCGACGGCTGATCTCCGCCATCGTCCGAACGGAGGACCCCACCCCCGATCGGACGACTTGCGTTATCCCGCGTGTAGTCGGCTGGTCCAGCACACAGGCGGTTTCATGTCGTCGGCGCCGCGCTGTCTGGAGGCGCATGCGACGAGATCTTGGGTGACGGGTTGATGCTGAGCTGATCTACCGCAGGGGCTCGGGCGTTGTTCGAAACGCTCTTTCCCAAACGCGCCTCGCACCCTCGACTAACCTTTCATCATTGGGGGTCCGGCTGAGATCGAGGGGGAGCGTCATGATCGACCCGCGCTGCGAAGCCATCGTCATCCGGCCCAAGGAGCCCGGGAGCGCCCATGTGGAGAAGACGGCTTCGGTTCTCTCGTACAGATCGGACGCGAACACCACGTATGTCAAGTATCGCGGAGGCAGGGAATACCCGTACGCCCGCTGGCGGGTCGCGATCGTGAAGACGTTGGAGCGTGTCGACCTCTCCGGCTGCCGGGTGGAGGTGCGCGGCACGTTGTGGCACAGCGTTCCGGAGGCGTACCGCTTCCAGGTCGACGGTGCCGTCTGGTGGAGGTTCTTCTTCCGGCCAGGCGGGAGCGAGGAGGCATACGGAACATACTCGGCATCAGACGTCAGCGTCATCGAGGACGCAGCAAAACGTCAGCGGGGATCGAGCATTCTTGCGTACTGGCGAAGTCTGGTGGCGCAGCTGTCCGCCGAGGACGATCCTCTTCGGAAGCTCTACGCGAATCTCGGCTTCGTTCATCCAGACTGCGCCCTGAGCCGTTACCTCAGCGCCGAGCCCATCACCACGTCGGAATGGAACGCGCCGCTGATCTTCCCGTTCTCGTGCAACCTCAGCCAACGCGAGGCCGTCGAGAAGGCGTTGCGACACCCGATATCGGTGATAGATGGACCACCAGGTACAGGAAAGACACAGACCATCCTGAACCTGATCGCGAACATCATCGTTTCCTCGGAGTCGACAGTTGGTGTCGTTTCTTTCAACAACGCCGCGGTCGACAACGTTGGCGAGAAGCTGACCAACGAACGCTTCGGCTACGTCGTAGCGAATCTGGGACGCTTGGAGAAGCAGCGCGAGTTCTTCGGAAAGCAGTCCGCCAGGAACATCGACGTTCAGGCCCTCGTCGCGGGTCCCGCTGTGGCCCGGCCGCCGTCGGAGCAGATCGCGGAGCTCGACCGGAGCCTGCGCACGCAGCAGGTGACCCAGCGCGAGCTCGCGTGGCATCATGAGGAGCTCGATGCCTATCGGCTGGAGCTCCAGCACTTCACTCGGTATGTCGAGCGGCAGGACCTTCCAGAGCTGGAGAAACTCCCTCTGCTGCGGCGATCGGCCGACCGGATTCTCGACTATCTCGCCGAAACCGAGCTCGGCGATGCCGGTGGCAGGCCGATCCGTGGCCTCTTCCGCCGCGTCAGGGGCTACTTCAGATATGGGCCGACCGGTGCGATTGATCCAAGCGACACCGAGGTCATCCTGCGGCTCCAACGGGCGTACTACGAGCGGAAGATCAGCGAGCTCGAGAAGCAGATCAGGGAGCACGAGGCCGCGCTCCAGCGGACGAACTTCCACGCCAGGGCCGGTGAGCACAGAGATCTCTCGATCCAGACCCTTCGGGCTGGCCTCCGGCATCGCTATGCACAACTGAGCCGAGTCGAGTACACGCAGGAGTCGTTCCGTGGACAGTTCAGAACGTTCGTCCACGATTATCCGGTGATCCTGAGCACCTGTCACTCGCTCCGGCGCAGCCTCGCCGGCACCTTCCTGCTCGACTACCTGATCATCGACGTGGCATCTCAGGTCGATCTGCTCACCGCCGCGCTGGCACTCGCCTGCGCTCGTAACGTCGTCGTGGTAGGCGATCTTCGTCAGATCCAGCACATCCCGGACGAGTCGGCTTGTGCTCGCGTCGAGCCTGCACCGATGCGCGCGTACGACTATGCGCAGCACAACATTCTGTCTTCTCTGATCGAACTGTATGGCGAAACTCTCCCGAGGACGATGCTTCGCGAGCATTATCGTTGCGACCCGGCGATCATCGGGTTCTGCAACAAGAAGTTCTATGACGGGAATCTCATACCTTTCACACACCCGAATCCGACCGAACGACCGTTGACAGTGGTGCGCACTGTGAAGGGCAATCACATGCGCCAGCACCGCGGGGGAGGACGTACGAACCAACGCGAGATCGATGTCATCGTCGACGAGGTCGTGCCGCAGGAGTGCAAGGGAATCCCTTGGGCGCAGATCGGAGTCACCACGCCGTACCGGCGGCAGGCGGACAAGGTGGCCGATGCTCTGATCGAAAGCATCCAAGCCGAGACGGTGCACAAGTTCCAGGGCCGCGAGAAGCAGGCCATCGTCATGACCACGGTGCTCGACGAGACGTGGCGTGGCACGGTCGGCATGCAGTTCGTCGACGATCCGCATCTGGTGAATGTCGCGGTCTCGCGAGCGGCGAAGAAATTCGTGCTTGTCACAAACTACGATCTGCTGTCCAAGAGCCGTCATCTCCGCGACCTGATCGGCTACATCCAGTACCACAATCCTGACCAGGAGGTCGTTGACAGCAGGATCGTCTCGGTCTTCGACCTGCTCTACCGCGATTACTCGGAACGGCTGAAACCACTCGCGGCCCGGCTGAAGGGGGAGCTGAGGTATCGGTCGGAGGACATCATCTGGACCGTGCTGCACGGCATGTTCACCGAACCGGCCTACAGCGATCTCTATGCCGTCAGCCAGGTGCTGCTCCACAGCCTGATAACCGATCCGAGCGGTCTCACTCCGGAACAACTCAGGTACGTCGGAAACCGCGCGTCGGTGGATTTCGTCGTCTACAACCGTGTCACGAACGCCCTCGTCCAGGTCATCGAAGTCGACGGTTTCGCCTACCACGAGAACGACCCAAGGCAACTGGCCCGCGACGCGCTCAAGGACATGATCTGCGAGACCTGCCGGATTCCGCTTCTGCGTCTTCCCACGACCGGGAGTCGCGAGGTGGCACGCATCCGGCAAGCACTCGATCGTCGGCTCAACGAAGCCGGCCGACCTAGCTGACCTGGCTCGGAGCCGGGAGCAGCCAGGCGGCAGTGAGGAGGACGACGGCGGCAGTGAGCACCCAGGCCGCCGGGTTGTCGCGGTTGAGGTAGGGCAGGCCGAGGATCCAGTGCGCGTCGCCGTCGTGTTGCTCGACCCGGGCCGGGCAGGATCGTCGGTGGTGGCGGGGAGCCGATGCCCGGACTGGCCGAGGCGGATCACGACTGCGATCAGGATGGCTGCGGTGGCTACCGGTGGGAGCACGGCCGCGACGTACCAGAGTGCGCCCGGGCGAACCACCTCCCACATCCGCAGGGCGAGCAGCAGCAGGCTGACCGCCACGCCGCGGCCAGCAGGAGTACGCAACGCGCCATCGCCGCGGCGTACCGGCGGTACTGGCCGGCCGACCCCGCCGGTGCTGAGCAGCGCGACCGTCAGCAGCAGTTGCAGGCCCAGATTGCGAACGCGGACCACTGTCGTGTCGCTGAGGGCAGGGTTGGGCGCACCGATCCGCCCGGTCGCGGGACTGGTCGGCGAGCGCCGGATATCTCGCGACGCCCACCGCTGTCGTCCCCACCGTGACCGCGATCGCCGGCGTCGCCCAGGCCCGCGGATACGGCGGCGGTGAGGTTGGCAACGAGGTGTCGGTCACGACGGCCTGCCGGACGCCCTCGTGCCACCGTTCGGCCCGCTTGGCGGCCTGCATGGTCCGCCCGGGTGTTCACGTACAGCACGAGCCAGGCGACCAACGGTGCAAGCAGCGCTGCGGCCGGCACGGCCCGGGCCGTAGCAGCCGGGCGAGCGCCACCAGCAGGGCCGCGACCGCAGGCATGGAAGTCAGCAGGCCACGCCGGTAGAGGACGTTCGCCCGGCGTACGGCCGGCGCGTCGACCTGTGCCGTGGGCACCGGTACGCCGAACGGCACGGTCGGCCGGGCCAACCGCGGCAGGAGGAGGAACATGGCGGTGATCCCGGCGACGATCAAGAGAACGATCAGCATGACCGGTGGTCCTGAGGGCCATGACTGGCTCCAGAAACTCAAGACAAGCCGCGGGCAGCGGTCGATGACCTCGGCCTCGGATATGCCGTGAGCCATCGCCTCCGCGAGCAGGGTCCTCGCCCGGCCCGGCCAGCACTCGGCCACGCGGTCCTGCGGCGGACCAGCCCTCGGATCGCGAACGATCACCGCGCCTGACCTGCGGTTGAGCCGCAACAGGCCTTCGGCGCTGGTCGTACGCCTAGTTCACGGCGTGGAAGTTGATGCGGGGGCCAGGATCATTTGCGGATGGGTGGTGCGGACGTTTCTCCGCTCGTCCCGGTGGAACGGGGAGCGAGTACGCGAGTCCGTCGTACCGAGCGATCCGAAAGGTGAAGAATGTCGTCGGACAGGACGGGAATCCATCCGCCAGACCAAGCCATCGACCACGTGATCGACACCTTGGCGGACCGATTCCCCGAGGACCGCGCAACCGTATCGGCGATCGTCCACCGCATCCACAACGAGCTCCGCGCCCAAGCCGCGATCGACACCCATCTGCTCCCGTTGACCCAACACCAAGCCACCGACGAGCTCCGCGCCCGCCACCGCCGCTGACCCAACCGGGGCGCAGGTCGGGCGAACGCCGAGCCCGATCACACCCCTGCCGAGGGCCTGCTAGAGTAGTCGCCGCACCCCAACGGAGCGTTGGTGTGTGCCCTGTCCGGGTGGCGGAATTGGTAGACGCGCTAGCTTGAGGTGCTAGTGCCCGCAAGGGCATAGGGGTTCAAGTCCCCTCTCGGACACCCAAGTGTGGGACACCTCCCACGGAATGGTGTGCGTGTTCAAGCGCACTCTGACACCTCTCTCACGCTCGATGGAGCCGCCGTTCGGCGTTCCTCCTCGTCTGCCCGGACGAGGAGGCGGTTCGTATGAATACCGCTTCCCCGCTGCTGATCCCCTGCCGTACGCCTGACCCGCAGGCTGGCTGATGACGCACCATCCACGATCAGCGGAACGCCCGAGGGCCGTCTTCCGCTGCCTTCGACGCCCAGGCCGGTGGTTCGTCGTTAACGGTCGGGGTGGCCACGGTGGATGATCGTGGTCGGATCGCGGATCGGTCCGTGCTGGGGGCCTTGGGCTGGTCGCCGGGCCTTCGGGTGGACGTCCGGGGTCCGTGCCGGGCTGCTCCTGGCGACCGCGAGTCCAGACGGTGCGGCTCACCTGACCGGCCGTGGTCATCTCCACCTGCCTGCCGGTCTGCGGTACCGCTGCCGGGTCCGTGCTCGTGACCGGGTGCTGCTGGCCGCCGAACCAGTCGATGGGTTGCTGGTGGTGTATCCGCCGGCCGCCATTGAAGCGATGCTGTCGGGTTTCCGGGCTTACCTGCTGGGCGGTGAGGACGAGTGACCGCTCAGCCGAGCACTGCTGTCCGTCATAGCGAGCTGGAGGCCGCCAGGCTGCTGCTGGATCGGGCGGGCCTGGCGCCCGAAGACCTTCTGGGCGTGGCACTGGCGCGCCCACCAGCGCCGACTTTCGCGGAGTATGTCCCGGTCGTGCGTCTTGGTCGACGGCCGCGTCGCCGCGACCTGGAACGTCGAGGACGGCACGGTGATCGTCAACCCGCTGCGCCGTTTCTCCTGGGCTGACCGCAGCGCCGTCGGCGAACAGGCGCGGGAGCTCGCCTCGTTCCTCTCCGACAACGGCAGCCAGCGCGTCGGGATCGCCGCGTCCCCGCGCTGGTTGACAGGCTGCCACATATCGTTAATATCTTTAACGTTATGAACGATAACGAATCATGGGGTGACGGCCCTCCTGAACCGCTCCGTCGCTCGACCGGGTTCCTGCTGGCATGGGTGGCAGCCGGCAGCAGTGAGCACTACGCCCGGGCGCTGGCATCGGTCGGGCTCAAGGCCCACCACGTGGGTGTGCTGACTCTGCTCCAGGATCGGCCGATGCCGCAGTCGCGGCTCAGCGAGCGACTGGGCATCTTCAAGCCGGTCATGGTGGCGGTCCTGCGAGACCTGGAAGAGCAAGGCCTGGTTCAACGGCAGCCGCATCCCACCGACCGGCGCGCACGGATCGTCGGCCTGCTGCCCGCCGGCCGCCGCCGCCTCGAGGTCGTCGAAAGGGCCAACAAACGGGCCACCGACGAGTTCTTCTCCCCGCTCACCCGGCAGGAGCGCCTGACGTTCCACGACCTGCTCGCCAAGCTGGCCGGCCACACCACCACCGAGGAATGACGTGCGATCTTCGCTGCAACTCAAGCTGACCCTGGCCGCGGTGCTCGGGATGGCTTACTGGCTGTTCGGCAACCTCTATGAGGCGGTGGTCTTCTCCCCGAACTGGGTCCACGACAGCCCAGCCCAGTTCACCAGGCTGCACGAGTTCTTCTCCGTCACCACTGCCACCGTGTACTTCGTCCCACTCACGCTGCTGGCCCTGGCGCTGGTGTGGCTGCTGTGGTGGCGCAATCGCGACCGTGACCTTGCCGCGGATCATCGGCACGCAGGCATCGTCGCCATCGCCCTGGCCGCGCTGAATGTCTACATCGTGTCGATGGTCATCCCGAAAATGTTCGGCGCAGACGCGCTCGCGCATCCGGACAACCTCAACGCCGCGGCCTGGCAATGGAACA
Source organism: Flindersiella endophytica (assembly GCF_054779015.1). NCBI lineage: Bacteria > Bacillati > Actinomycetota > Actinomycetes > Propionibacteriales > Nocardioidaceae > Flindersiella > Flindersiella endophytica. The sequence goes on along the minus strand of NZ_BAAGYY010000013.1, from coordinate 90,022 downwards.
TCCTCAACGTCGTACGCATGCTGCTCACCGCGATGACGGCCTATTACCTGTTCCGCGCCTTCCGGAAGCTGGATCGCCGGATCGGCAGCCCTCGCCCACGGCCTGCCGCCGGCGAACCCCAGGACGAACGCTGACCGTCTCCGCTCAGCGAGCCTTGGGCCTGGCGAGCACCAGGAGGCCCAGGATGGACACGGCGGCCCCGGCCACCATGAGGAGCGCCATCGGGACGGCGGTCGTGGCGCCGCCGAGGCCGGCGATCGGCGGGATGACGCCCGCAGCCACCCATTGGACGCAGCCGAGCAACGCCGATCCCGTGCCCGGGTGATCGGGGACCTGGGCCGAGGCGAGTGCACCGGCGTTGGGGATCATGAGCCCTTGCGCGGTCATCAGGACGAAGAAGCAGACGATGGCCAGCAGCCGTGGGGTGTCGAACGCGGCCGCGCCGATCAGCATCGCCGTGCCCGCGGCCAGCGCGGCTCCCTGTCCGATCAGGATGAGCTTGCGCGTGGACACTCTCCCGGCAAGCCGGGCCGCCACGAGGGCGGCCAGCGTCATGCCCGCGGCGTTGGCGGCGAAGTCGACGGAGTACGCCACCGGCGTCATGCCGTTCATCGACTGCAGCACGAACGCCGACGTCGCGACGTAGGCGAACAGGGCGCCCATCGCCGAGCCGGCGACCACCAGGTAGCCGACGTAGCTTCGTTCGCCGAGTACGTGCCGGCCGGCCCGGGCGAGGGCCCGCAGGCCCCCGCCGCGCCGCCGGTCAGGGGGCAGCGACTCCGGTACCGCCAGCAGTACGGCCAGTGCCATCGCGGCGCCGAGGGCGGCGACGGCCCAGAACGACACCCGCCAGTGGGACAGCTGGAGGATCACCGCGCCCAGAAGCGGGCCGAGGATCGGGGCGATGCCTCCGACAGCGGCGATCGTGTTGAGGACCCGGACGAGCCGGGCACCGGTGGCGAGATCGACGATCACGGCACGGCCGATCACCATCGCCCATCCGCCGCTGAAGCCCTGGGCGAACCGCGCGACCGTCATCACCGTGATCGAGGGCGCCAGAGCGCACACGACCGACGCGGCGGTCATCAGGAGGATGGCCAGGAGCAGCAGCCGTCGCCGGCCACACTGGTCGGAGACCGGGCCGCCGACGAGCTGCCCGAGAGCCATGCCGACGAAGAACGTGGTCAGGGTCAGCTGGACCTGAGTAGCGCCGGCCGACAGGTCCCCGGCGACCTGGGGGAAGGCCGGTACGTACATGTCGGTGGCCAGCGGAGCGATCGCGGTCAGGAACACCACGGTGGCCACCAGCGCGGTCGTCAACCGTGGCCGGCCGGGGCCGGCCGCCTCGGAGGTCGCCGGTGTTGCGGGAGTGAGTGAGCGGGTGGATGGGCGGGCAACGGTCATCAGGGCCGCAGGAGGGCTTTGATCGCGCGGCGTTCGTCCATCGCCCGGTAGCCCTCGGCGGCCTCGTCGAGCGGCAGTTCGAGGTCGAACACCTTGCCCGGGTCGATCTGGCGGTTCCAGATCAGCTCCATCAGTTCGGGCAGGAACCGGCGTACGGGCGCGGGCCCGCCGTGCACGTGCACGTGGGTCATGAAGATGTCGTCGCCGCGGAGTACGACGTCGTGCAGGACGCCGACGAAGCCGACGTGACCGCCCGGGCGGGTGGCGTCGACGGCCTGCATCATCGACTCTTGCGTGCCCACGGCCTCGACCACCGAGTCGGCGCCGATCCCGCCGGTCAGTTCCCTGATCCTGGCCGCTCCCGCTTCGCCGCGTTCCTCCACGATGTCGGTCGCGCCGAACTCGACGGCCAGCTGCTGCCGAGGCTCGTGGCGGCTCATGGCGATGACGCGCTCGGCCCCGAGTTGCCTGGCGGCCAGGACGGCGAGCAGCCCGACGGCGCCGTCACCCACGACCGCGACGGTCTTGCCGGGTCCGACCTCGGCCGCGACCGCGCCGAACCAGCCCGTGCCCAGCACGTCGGAGGCGGCCAGGAAGCTGGGCACCAGGTCGTCGGCGGGCACGTCCGGTGTGGCGACCAGGGTGCCGTCGGCCAGCGGCACTCGCATGCGCTGGGCCTGTGCGGCACCTGTCGTGCCCAGTACTTCCCGGTGCAGGCAGGACGTCTGGTATCCCGCCCGGCAGATCTCGCAGGTGTTGTCGGAGGCGAAGAACGAGCCGACCACGAACTGGCCCGGGCGGATCGCGCTTACGTCGGGACCGACCTCCTCGACGATGCCGGCGTACTCGTGCCCCATGTGAAGCGGCTCGGTCACCTCGTCGGCGCCTCGGTAGGGCCACAGGTCCGAGCCGCAGACGCACGTGGCCGACAGGCGGATGATCGCGTCGGTGGGCTTCAGGATCCGCGGCTCGGCCACGTCCTCGACACGGACGTCGCCGGGTGCGTGCATGACGACACCACGCATGAAAGGTCTCCTCCAGGAAGCTGGTTCAGATCGATCGGCTGGCACGCATGCCGGCCGGAGGCCAGGGGCCACGGATCAAGAGAACCTCGTGGGCCGGCGGTGGGGGAGTCTCTGTTGAAGGGTGTACCGGCAGTACATCCCGCACCTCGGGGAATGCTCGTACCGTGGATGCCATGGACAACCGCGCCGAGGTCCGAGAGTTCCTGACCACCCGGCGGGCCAAGGTCACGCCGCGAGCCGCCGGCCTGCCTGAGGCCGGCAAGCGCCGCGTGCCCGGGCTGCGCCGCGGCGAGGTCGCGGCTCTGGCCGGTGTGAGCATCGAGTACTACTCCAAGCTCGAACGCGGATCCCTCGTTGGCGTCTCGGCCTCCGTGCTGGACGCCATCGCCCGCGCGCTGCAGCTGGACGACGCCGAACGCACCCACCTGTACCACCTCGCCCAGGCGGCCAACGGCAGCAGCGGTCTGGCCCAGCCACGCCGCCGGACCACGAAACGTTGGACGCCCCACCTCAGCCTGCAATGGGTGCTTGACACCATCACCGGCGGACCCGCGATCGTACGCAACGGCCGCATGGACCTGCTGGCCGCCAACCACCTCGGCCGGGCCATGCACTCCGCGCTCTACGACAGAGAACCGGCGAGCTACCCCAACTTCGCCCGTTATACCTTCCTCGACGAGGATTCCCACCGTTTCTATCCCGACTGGGACACCGCCGCCGACACCTGTGTGCAGATCCTGCGCACCGAAGCCGGCCGCGATCCCCACGACAAGACGCTCCACGATCTCGTCGGCGAACTGTCCACCCGCAGCCCGGAGTTCCGGCAGCACTGGAGCGCCCACGACGTCCGCCTGCACGGCGCGGGAACCAAGAGCTTCCATCACGAAGCCGTCGGCGATCTGGTGCTGGCCTACGAAAGCGTCGACATGATCTCCGATCCCGGCCTCACCCTCACCATCTACGCGGCCGAGCCGGCCTCACCGACCGCTGACGCGCTCACACTCCTCGCCTCCTGGGCAGCCACCAGCCTCGCCCGCGAACACACCAGCGACCGGCCCTGACTCCGCACGGCCGCAGACGGGGCATGTACGCGGTGGCGTACAGCGTCGTGTACCGCGCGGTGTACGCCCCACCCCTAGCGTCGATTCTCGTCACGAAGACGGTCCGCGAACGAAAGGGGAATCTGACTGCCTCTGGACCCAGACGCACTACAGGGATGGCGGCCGCCGGACCGAGTACGACTACGTCGGCGGTAAGGGCCGGTCGATCAAGCTCGGCTCGCAGGGCTACTACAGCTTCGCGCCTTCCGTCACAGGCGTCTGGGTCCAGGAAGGCCTCGGGAAGAGCGGGAAGTGCGACCAGGGATGGGCCGGCGGCTGGTACTGGATCTGGTAAGCCCCAGCTCCAGGCTCGCGTAGAGACAAGCCAGGACCCGTCCTGATGCGGTGGTTCCGGGACCATGCGCCCGGAACCACCGCATCGTCTTGTCAGCGTCGACGGCCACGAAGTCTGCCGTACGCCTGTTCCGCGTCGGGGTGATCCAGTTCGACGAGAATGTCGGCGGCCTGCCGCCAGGCGTTGATGGCGACGTTCTCCAGGCCGGAATCCTGACAGACGTCACCGAGGCAGGGCAGCACCTGGCTCTCGTAGTAGCGGTCGCCGAACTCCTGGTACAGCTCCAGGGATCGCCGATAGCAGCACATCGCCTGCGCGTACTGGCCGAGGTGGTGATGGGCATACCCGAGCGAGTCGATGGTGAAGGCCTCGCCGACGGGGTCGCCGAGCTCCCGAAACGTCTCCAGTGCCTCGCCGCAGTGAGTCAGAGCCTGCCGGTGTTCGCCATGCTGTGCGTACAACCAGCCGAGCTGGTTGAGCGCGCTGGCGAACCCGCCGCGATGACCGGACTGCCGGTGCAGGTCCACCGACCGCTTGGCGTGAGCCAGCGCTTCCTCGTGGCGGCCCTGGTCCCCGATCAGGACGGCGAACCCGCGTTCGGTGTCCGTCTGTCCAGCGCGATCTCCCACCCGCTCGTAGAGTTCGAGGGCGTGTTCGAGGTGCTGGCGTGACCCGGTTTGCGGCACACCAGCACATCGGGAGATCTTCGGCCATCCAGGTCGAGTTGTCGCTGGCTGAGGCCAGTCCCAACGGGCGCTCTTCAGGATCGTCGATGTCTATCGGCGACAGGCGATCAGCGCCCCGGTCATGGGGCTTCTGGTCGCAGCAGGGGTCCGGGAACCATGATCAGGCCGGGCCGGGTCGCCACTGCGGGTTGCGGCCCGTGGCTGCCAGCACGGCGTCGAAGCCGGACGCTCCCTTCGGTACGGCGACGGGCTGGCCGAACATTCCCATCTCCCGGCCCTTGGGTGCGAACTCCTCCAGCAATGTGCCCAGTTCGCGCACGGTGGTCGCTTCGGGTGTGAAGTCCTGGCCGGTCGCCCGGGCCACGTCCCAGGCGTGCACGGTCAGCTCCAGCAGTTCCATGAGGCCCATTGTGCGCGCCGGGAAGCCCAACCCGGGGTAGATGCCTTCTTCGGCGTCCGGCGCCGCCCACGCGCGGGCGAGGCGCAGGCATTCGTCGGCGAAACGACGTCGCCAGTCACCGTCGAGGTAGTCGGGCGGGTGGGAGAAGTCCGCGCTCTGCTTGGCGGCCAGCGCCTGGCCGCCGACGACGGTGTGAATGAGGTGGTTGAGCAGGTCGCGGACGGTGTACTCGGGGCACGGCGTCGGGTCCCCGAGCCGGTCGTCGAGCACGGCGCGCACCACGGGCGCGGCCGTGCGGGCGGTCGCGTCGATCAGTTCGCTGATGCTCGTGGTCATGGCTTGAGCAGCTCCGCCAGTTCTCGCCACTCGGCCATCGGCAGATCGGCCGGTTGCGTGGTCAACACCTGCAGGCACACGTGGTCGGCGCCCGCGTCCAGGTGCCGGTGTATCCGCTTGTCGACCGCGTCGAGATCGCCGTAGGCCACGATGGCGTCGACCAGCCGGTCGCTGGGCCCGGCCAGGTCGGCGTCGTCGAAGCCGACCCGGCGCATGCTCGCGTTCTGGTACGGGGCAGCGGTGACGTAGACCTCCACGTGGGCCCTGGCGATCTCCCGTGCCTTGTCCAGATCGGTGTTCAGGACCACGGCCTGCTCCACCGCCAGGAAGGCGTCGGGCCCCAGGGCCTGCCGGGCCCGCCGGGTGTGCTCGACGGACACGAAGTAGGGGAGTGCGCCCGCGGCCCGGGTGGCGGCGAGCTCCAGCATCTTGGGCCCGAGCGCGGCCAGGAGCCGCCACGGCGGCGCCGGCGGCGCTACCGAGGTCAGCGGGGCCGCGTCCATCGCGTCGAGGTAGGCCCGCATCGTCTTCACCGCCTGGCCGTACCGGCCGGGGAAGTAGGTGGGCGTGTCACTGGTCCGGTGCCCGCCCAGGCCGAGCAGGTAGCGCCCAGGGAACGCCTCGTTGAGCGCCCGCTCGGCCGCGGCCATGGCGACCGGCTCGCGGACGGCGATGTTCGCGATCCCGGAGGCCACCGCCAGGTGCCGGGTGGCCGACAACAGCAGCCAGGACTGGCTGACGCTGTCGCGGCCGTACGCCTCCCCGACCCACAGCGCCCGATAGCCGAGCTCTTCGAGCTGTGCCGCCGCCTCGCGCGCCCGTGCCGCGGGCTGCCAGTCGAAGGCCATGGTCCAGATCCCGATCCGGCCGAGGTCAAGCCGTCCGTCGTTCACATTCGACTCCCTGCCTGGACAGATCCGGAGAGGTTCTCCGGATACTTCCGGCTATCATACGGAGAACCTCTCCGAATTGCACCTCCAGGGATGCCGATGGGAACACGGCCCATGCGCGCCGACGCCCGCCGCAACCGCGACCGGCTGGTCGCGATCGCGGCCGGCGTGATCGCCGAAGAAGGACCGGACGCGTCGCTGAACGAGATCGCCCGCCTGGCCGGGGTCGGGCCCGGGACGCTGTATCGGCACTTTCCGACCCGCGACGAGCTGCTGATCGCGGTGTTCCGGGACCGGATCGAGACGTTGTGCGCCAAGGCAAGCGAGTTCGCGGCCGACAACGCGCCCGGTGAGGCGCTGGCGGCGTGGCTGCACGCCATGCTCGCCCACGCCCTGACCGACCGTGGCCTCGCAGCCACCATGGCGATCAAGGAGTCCAAGTCCGGCTTCGACTGCTCGGCGATGCTGCACTCGGCCGCCTCGGGCCTGCTCACCCGAGCGCAGCAGGCGGCGGCCATACGGCCCGATCTCGAGGTCGACGATTTGTTCCAGCTCGTCATCGGCATCGCCTCGGCCACCGGGGACCATCGGCAGGCCGCCCGCCTGCTCGGCTTCACCCTCGACGGGCTGCGCCAGACAGACGACCGCGACCGGCCGGCCACCGATGCCCCCCTGCAGGCAAGCGGTCCCTAACCGAGCCCCCGCAGGAGGGTCGCGAATGGCCCGCCGTCGCGCGTCCCGGCTCAGGTCCGGCAACGGGCCCAACGCCACGCGGGCGCCGGGCTGTGATTCGGCGATCTCGGCTGCATGCCGACCACCGGTGCCAGCCGGCCGTCATCGGCGGGCGCCACGAGTAGATCCAGATCCACGTTCGCCGGGCGGCCGCAACCGTCTCCGTCTCCGGCGCCTTGCGGGCTGTGCGATCACGGCGAGATGTTGGCCGCGTGGAAGCTGTACCGCGAGCACCCGTCCTGGGCTGTCGAGCGCTGATTGTTACTGCGTGGCTTACGGTGCGAGTGGGCCCCAGAACAGCGCCCATGGAATGAACAGCGCGGCCGCGGCCATCAGCACAGTCAGCCGTACGCGGGACGCACCGGCAACCCCGTGGCGGTTGCGCCACCACGCGACGGCTGTCCACACGGTCGCCGCAACGGTCACGACCGTCAGCGCTTGCACTACTCGCCACGGTATTGGCCCGCCCGCGACCGTTGGACCGATCACCATCGCGCCGGTCATCAGCACGAACAGCAGGTAGCCCATCGTTCCGACAACGGCGGCCAGGCCGGTGGCGGCCAGTATCCGTGCCGGCGCCCGTACTGCTGGCGCACCACGCCGGCCGGCAAGCCGCTGGACCGCCGCCACCACCGGGTACTCGGCGAATCCGATCAGCATCAGTAAAGCCGCGCCGAGCACCAGCCAGGCGTTCAACGGCGCCAGCGGGTGGCTGGTCGATGCTTGTCGTGGCGCAGGTTGGGTGTTGGTGGCGGGCGGGTCGTCTGCCAGGTCGGCGACCCACGCGGCAACTACGTCGGACGCGCCCGGGGTTGGCGTCGGGTCATGGTCGAAGCCGTTGTCGTGCGTGACGTGGATGTCGTGATCACCGGGCAGGAATCGGATCGTGTCGTGGGTGTTGCCGCCCTGCTCCAGCGCCCGCCGGATGATCGCCGAACTCTCCTCAGGCGCGGCCACCCGGTCCCGGGAACCCCACAGCAGCAGTACCGGCTGGTGAACGTGTCGCCAAGCCGGCACCGGGTTGTAGTGCGCCTCCGGGAACAGGCGCGTCGCGACCGCCAGCCGCAGGGCCTTTCCCGCCGCGGACACCAGCGACCCGGACACGCCGGCATGCCGCAAGTACTGCTCGTTCGACCAGGCGGTCTGCCGGGCCGGGGTCAGACCGGCAGCGCCGACGGTGATCACGTACTTGACCGCGTCGGACTCGGCGGCGGCCAGCGACACCGCCCAGGCTCCTTCGCTGCGCCCCCACAGCCCGATCCGGTCAGGATCGACGTCGGGTCGTGCCCGCAGTACGCGCAGCGCGGCCAGCGCGTCATCACCCAGAACTGCATAGTCGCGGTGGAACATCGAGTAGCCGACGGTCCGCTTGTCATAGATGAGCGTGACGATGCCGCGCCGCGCGTACTCCTCTGCCTCTGCACGCAGGTCGTCCCGGGTGTGCTTCGGTCCGTGCGCGGCGTTGGTCGCCCCGCCGACCATGACCAGCCCGGGCCGGCGAGCACTGACCGACCCGGGCGGTACCAGGATGCTGCCGTGCAGCCGCACACCACCAGAACCGGCGAACGACACCTCGTCATCGGCCGGCGCCGCGGTTGCCGGCGCCGCAGCGCCCAGAATCCCGGCCAGCAACCCGACAGCGGCCAGCGAGATTCCAACAAGTCGCATGGTGACGACCCTGCCGAAGGGCACGGCACCTGTCCATCCGGGAAGTCACCGGTTCCCGGTGGGGTAACCCCTACCGGAGCCCGAGGCCCGGGGAAACCCGTTGTCCTACTTCCTGCTGAAGCCGCGTCCGGCTGGAGAGCCTGTGGCAGCCACGCCGACCTCGCCCCTGACGGCAAACGTCAGCCTCCCAGAAGGGAGCGCCATGCGTACGTTCGCCGTGTGGGGCGCGGACCTCGATCGCCGTGGCCTGGTCGCTGTGGGCGCTTTGCTGGGTGATGAGCAGGTGGGAGTTGGCCGTGTTGGGCCAGCGCTGGTTGCGGTAGGCGAGGTAGCGCTGGATGGCCTGCTGGGTCAGTGGGCGATGTTGCGGTGGTTTCCGGACAGCACGGCCAGTCTGCTGGCGCGGTAGGTCGGGGTGCCCGCCTCGTCGGCTATCGGAGCTGTCGGAATGCCGTGTAGAAGGCTCAAGCTGCAGACGTGCGGCGCCGCGGGCAGAGGCTAGGCGGGCCTTCGCAACCGTGCCTCGGCGGCCCAGTGGGGCGCGTTCCATTGGTCGGCGATGGTGGCGGCCTGGGTGAAGTGGGCGGCGGCCTCGTGTTCGCGGCCGAGGAGGACGGCAAGCTCGCCGAGGACGTGGGCGACCGGGCACAGCGCCACCGACAGGCTCGTGGCGCCTGCCGGAGGGCCGTCGCGGTGCGGAAGCAGTGTCTCGTAGATCTCCTCGGCGGCGTCGCGGTCGTTCATGGCGACGATGGCCATCGCGCGCAACGTTGTGAAGAAGGTGAAGAAGGAGTCGGGGCGGATCGGGCTGGGTGACGCGCGGACCTCGCGGGCTTCGGCGTCCAGGCCGCCTGCGTGGAGGGCGAGCGCGAGCAGGTCGGTGCCCATGGGGGCGAGCACGGCGTGGACGGTGCGCACGTCGTCCAGGTGCGCCCCGAGCGTGCCGTCGTTCAGCCAGATCGTGGCCAGGGCGAGGTGGAGAAAGCTCGTGGCGTGCATCGATCCGGCGCGCCGCATGCCCTCGTCGGCCTTGAGGTAGAGGCGTTCGGCGTCGGCGAATCGGCCTTCGATGAGTGCCATGGTCGCCAGCTTGATCTCGGCGACGGCGATCGCCTCGCGCATTCGGTAGGCGCGCGCGAGGTCCAGGGCCTCGGTAATCACCCGGTGCGCGGTCACCGGGTCGTTAGCCTCGGCGGCGACGCGGGCAAGGTTGTGCAGCCCGGCGACGCGGTAGATCGGCAGGTCGTGCTCGGTACCGATTTCCACGAGCTCCCGGCTGATCTCGGCGTCGACATGGACTCTGGCCAGGGCATCAAGAGCCGCGGCGCGGAGCCGGGGTCCGGTGGCGAGGTCGAGTGCCTCCCGCGCTGCCTCCAGGACGGTCGGGTCGTCCTCACCGACCAGTTCGTGTGCGTACACCGTCAGGAGTCGGGACCGCACCGAAGGGGGCAGTTCGCGCTTGAGCAGGCGGCCCAGGCGGTCAACGATGGACCGGTCCACCGTGCCGTACGTGCGGACCTGCCAGGGGGTCGGCTCTGTCCACGCGGTGAACGCGGCGATCATCAGGTCGTCGCGGCCAAGGGACTCCGCGTACTCCACGGCTTCGCGGCGTGTCTCGCGGGCGGCTCCGACGGCTCCTGCCCGGACCTGCGCGCGCAACAGCCTGCCGAGCAACTCGACGCGTTCGTCCGGTCCGGTCGCGTTGGAGACCGCGTCGGCGAGGAGACCGGCCGCCACGTCGTGGGCGTAGCGGGCCTCGGCGAGCTCGGCGGCCTGGATGCAGTAGCCGACGGCCTTCGGTGACCCGGCGTGTGCGTAGTGATGGGCCAGGGCCGCGATGTCACCGGTGCCTTCCAATGCCTGGGCGATGCGAGCGTGCATGCGAGTCGCCCGCAGCCGGCTGACGTCGGCGACGAGGGTATCGCGAACCAGCGCGTGAACAAACCGGACCCGCCCGGGTGCGGGCTCGCTCAGCAATCCGGCGATCACGCCCGCGTCCAGCGCGTCCAGCACGCCGTCCTCGTCGGTGTCGGCAGCCTTCACGAGGACGTCCACCGAGCTTTCCCGGCCCGCGACCGCGGCCAGCCGCAGCACGGCTACGCCTCCCTCGGGCAGCCGTGCGAGGCGGCGCCGCAGCACGTCCCGTACGCCTTCGGGGACCTCGGAGAGGGCGACCAGCGCGCCCTCGCCGTTCAGCAGCCGGGCGCTTTCGCGCACGTAGAACGGGTTGCCGCCGGTGCGCTCGGCGATCCCGGCGATGGTCTCCTCGTCGGTATCGCATTCGGCCCGTACGAGCTCCGCGACGGCCTCGTCGTTCAGCCCCGGCAGCGCCAGGCGGAGGGGCGTGGCGCGCGCGAGGGAAGCCAGCGTTTCGGTGAGGTGCCCGCTCTCTTCCGCGCGGTATGCGGCGACGACCAGGATCGGGGCCCGCAGGCAGAGGCCGCCCCCGAGCATTTCCAGCGTGGCGGCGTCCGCCCAGTGCAGATCGTCGAGCAGGACAGCGACCGGGCGTTTCGTGGCGACCGCCGCGAGCCATGTCCACACGGCTTGGCGCAGCCGGAACCGTCCGGCGGTGGCGTCGGCGTTCAGCGGCTCGGTGTCGGTGAGCAGCGGCGCGACGGCATCTGCGAGCTCGCCGGGTGACGTGGTCGCGGCGACGGCTCTCAGTGCCTCGGTCCACGCCCAGGCGGGCGGCGCGCCGTCGACCTCGGGGCAGTGGCCGACGGCGAGCAGCCATCCGTCCCGTTCGAGCCGCCTGCCGAGGTGTTCCAGCAGCGTCGACTTGCCGAGCCCGGCCTCGCCGGTGACCAAGGCGATGCGGGCGCCGTCGGTGGCGGCCTCGGCGGCGGCCGTGACCAGTGCCGACAGCTGTGCCTCGCGTCCGACGAACGGCGCCTTCACGATCGGAGCCGACAGTGGCAGCGGTGCGGCCGGCGGTGGCGGGGGCACGGTGTCGCGCATGACGTCCGTGCGCTGGGTGAGGATCGCCTCCTCCAATGCCGCCAGGTCCGGGCCAGGGTCGAGCCCGAGTTCCTCGGCGAGAATGCCGCGGGCGCGGCGAAGCGTCGCCAGCGCGTCGGCTTGGCGGCCGCTGCTCCACAGTGCCAGGGCGTGCAGCCGCCAGCCTTCCTCGCGGAAGGGCTCGTCGCGGGTGAGCCGCTCGGCCTCGGAAACGACCGCGGCGGGGTCGCCGATGCGCAAACCCGCTGCGACGTGCAGTTCGGTGGCGACCAGGCGCAGCTCGTTCAGCCGGGCCGTCTCGGCGGCGGCCCACGGCTCGTCGGCGACCTCGGCGAACGCCGGTCCTTGCCACAGTCCGAGCGCATCGGCGAGGTGTGCCCGGGAGGCGCGCGGGTCGGTGTCCGCACGAGCCTGGTCGAGCAGGTCCTCGAACCGCCACGCGTCGACCGACTCCGGCGGCACCCGCAGCGCGTAACCGGGCGCCGCGCTCACCAGTAGCCGGGCCGGCGTGCGCGGCGGACGTCCAGGCTCCAGCAGCCGGCGCAGGTTGGACACGTAGGCCTGCAAGGACATCAGCGCCCGCGCGGGTGGCTCCCCGCGCCACAGATCCTCGATCATCCGGTCGACGGGCACGACCTGCCCACGCGCGGCCACCAGCAAGGCCAGCACGCCCCGCTGCCGGGGCCCGCCGAGGTGGACGGCCTCACCGTTCACCTCGGTCGCGAACGCGCCCAGCACCCGGACGAACACCATGGTCCGCATCGTACGTAGACGCGGGTTCCAAGTCGGTTCCAAGTCCCCTCCAAGTGCCCGGGGCAGCCTGGACACGTCGCAACCGATGAAGGGCAGGAACAGATGAGCGTCAACACCCAGGAGATGGAGATCGTCCACCGCGTGCTCCGCCGCGAGTCACGGCTGCTGGTGGAGCTCGTCGCCGCCGTCACCCCGGGTGACACCGCTCGCGCCAAGGTGATCGCCGGCCACTTCCGCGTCTACCGCATGGGCCTGCACAACCATCACGAGGGCGAGGACGAGCTGCTGTGGCCGCCGCTCCTTTCCCGGGTGGACCTGGAGGCCGACATCGTCCTGCGCATGCAGGCCCAGCACGAACGCATCGCGGCCACCCTGACCGGGCTGGACGCCGCGGTCCCCGCCTGGGAGGCCACCGCGGGCGCCGACGAGCGCGATGCCCTCGTAGCCGCCCTGACCGAGCACCGCGCGGTCCTGCTGGAACACCTCGACGACGAGGAGGCCACCCTTCTCCCGCTCGCGGCCAGGCACATCACCGAACAGGAGTGGGCCTCCCTGGGCGACCACCTGGTGAACAACACCCCCAAGCTCACCCTGCTCACTCTCCTGGGCGCCGTCCTGGAAGACGCGAGCCCGGCCGAGCGCGCCATCGTCCTCCGCGGCCTCCCTGCCCCGGCCCGCGTCATCTGGCACGTCATCGGGCGCCCCCGCTACGCCCTCCACATCCACCGTGTCCGCGGCTGAATCCTGCCAAGTCTGAACATCAAGGAGAAGAACCATGTCGCTGAAGATCCTCACCACCGTCCTTGCCGCCGTCTGCGTCCTGTTCACCCTCTACCTCGGGATGTCCTTCGTCCTGCCCCTCGAGACGTCCTTCCCGGGCCTGCCGCACTGGCCCTCTGGCGACGGCGGCGTCAACATCGTGAAGGGCAGCCGGGAGATCGCGATGGGCCTGGCCATGGGCGTCCTGCTGGTGACGGGCCACCGCCGTGCCCTGGGCTGGGTTCTGCTGATGGTGGCCGTCGCCCCGTTCGGCGACATGATCAATGTCCTGGCCCATCACGGCTCGATGGCCGCCGCGTTGGGCATCCACGGCCTGACCTCGGCGCTGATCGCGGTCACGGGCCTGCTGTTCCTCCGCGAGACCAGCAAGGCCCAGGAGGCCGTCGCCCCAGCACCCGCCACGCAATCCGCCTGACGTCTGCACGTCCGAAGGGCGTCGGCGACCCCAGAGCAGCAGAGGTCAGGGAAAGGTCGGACGGGCTACGGGCACAGCAGCCTGCTGACGCACGCGCTGTTCGATCGGCAGCGTGTCCGGCCTCAGTACATCGAAACTTGATATAATTTCCGCATGGGCCGTGAACTGGTAGGCGGAGTGCTCGATGTCGATCGCCTGGCAACGGTGATCGAGGACTTCAACACGATGTTCATCCGGCTCGCGTCGGTGCAGAGGCTGAACTTCTCGACGCTGTCGGTGCTCCACAGCCTCTCGCGTGGAGGGCCGATGCGGCTGACTGACCTGCTGGCGACCGAGCAGATCAAACAGCCGGCTCTGACCAGCCTGGTCTCGAAGCTGGAAGCGGCCGGCTTGGTGTCTCGGCGGCCCGATCCAAGCGACGGCCGTGCGGCGCTGCTCTCGCTGACCTCAGCAGGCGAGATGGTCGTCCAGTCCCGGCACGCCGACCGAGTAACAAAACTGGCGCGGCTGACCGACCGACTCGACGACCACGACCGCGCAGTACTCGCAGACGCCCAAGAGGTGCTGTCGCGGCTGGTTGCCATCGCCAACGACGCACCCACTGAGCCGCCAAGCGGTTCACAGGTCCGACCACACGCGAGGAGAAGGACGTGACCGGATTTCCCCTGGAGCCCACCCCGATCCATGTGTCCGACGAGGTCCTCGATGACCTGCGCGCCCGTCTCACACTGACTCGTCCGCCGCTGGACCAGGGGAACGAGGACTGGTCCTACGGCGTCCCGGCCAGCTACCTCTGTGAGCTGGTCGCCTACTGGCGCGGCGGCTACAACTGGCGCAAGGCCGAGGCCGCCATCAACGCCTACGAGCACTACCAGGTGAGCGTCGCCGGTGTCCCGCTGCACTTCATGCGCAAGCCCGGTCGCGGCCCCCGCCCGATCCCGTTGATCCTCACCCACGGCTGGCCGTGGACGTTCTGGCACTGGTCGAAGGTGATCGACCCACTCGCCGACCCGGCCAGGTTCGGCGGTGACCCCGCCGACGCGTTCGACGTCATCGTGCCGTCCCTGCCCGGCTTCGGTTTCCCTGGCCCGCTCACCGGCTTTCCGGACGTCAACTTCTGGAAGGTCGCCGACCTCTGGCACACCCTGATGACCGAGACCCTGGGATATGAGAAGTACGCCGCCGGGGGCTGCGACATCGGCGCGATCGTCTCCAGCCAGCTCGGCCACAAGTACGCCGACGAGCTGTACGGCATCCACATCGGCTCCGGGCGGCCGCTGGACTTCCTCACCGGCCCCCGCGCCTGGGACTTCGCCCGGAATCGGCCCCTCACCGACGACCAGCCCGCCGACGTCCGCGCCCGGATCATCGAGCTGGACCACCACTTCGCGGTCCATCTCGCCGTGCACATGCTCGACGGCGCCACCCTGGCCCACGGGCTGAGCGACTCACCCGCCGGACTGCTCGCCTGGCTGCTGGAGCGCTGGAACGCCTGGAGCGACAACGGCGGCGACGTCGAGTCCGTCTTCACCAAGGACGACCTGCTCACCCACGCCGTGATCTACTGGGTGAACAACTCCATCGCCACGTCGATGCGCTACTACGCCAACGCCAACCGCTACCCATGGGCCCCCGCCCACGACCGCACCCCGGTCGTGCAGGCCCCGGTCGGCCTCACCTTGGTCACCTACGAGAACCCGCCCGGCATCCACACCGCCGACGAACGCGTTCGCGCGTTCAGGAACGGCCCCCAAGCCGATTGGTTCAACCACATCAACGTCAACGCCCACGACCACGGCGGCCACTTCGTCCCATGGGAGAATCCCGACGCCTGGGTCAGCGACCTGCGCCGCACCTTCCACGGACGCAGGCCCTGAGCCACGGCTCCGACGGTGCTCGTCCCCGAAAGGCCAGCAGACATAACGAAACGCTCGTGATTGCTCGATCACCTCGAACGGTTTGGCCACCGCATCTTCGCTGGTCTCCGGCACCGGTGGACATGAGGCCGATTCCGCTGGTCGTGGCCTGGCCGTCGCCGACCGGCGTTCCCGATCGCGGCGGGCGTTGCGGGTGGTGGCCGTGGCGGTGTCGGTGATCTCGCGCATCCGTTCCACCATCGTGAACAGCGCGTTCTCGTCGACCTCAGCGCGGCCCTGCTCGCGTAGCCGGGCGACGGCGGCTTGCTGCTCCCACATGCTGATCGGTGGCCGCGACAGCGTCCGATACGGCACCTCCAGGTACACGGTGCCGTCCGGGCCGAGCGCCCAGATCCGGCTGATGTCGCGCGGGTCGCGGCGCAGCACGAACTTCCCCAGCCGTTCCCGGCGGGCGATCCACGGCTTGAGGGCGTCGCAGTAGTACTGCACGTGATCGAGCTGGAACCCGGTGCGGGACAGGGAACGGCGGATCACTGGCAGGAAGTCCACCAGGAACGCCGTCTCGTTGGTGACCGTCACCGGCGTCCCGTGCTCGGCGACCAGGTCGGCCCACACACCGGCCGGGGTACGGCTTAGCCCGTCGTGGACCTGGCCGTGGTAGCAGGCCACGGCCAGCGCCAGCCACTGCGGCAACTCGGTCAGGGTCAGCACCGCGCGGCCGTCGCTGTCGTAGCTGCCGCGCTGGGCGGTGTTGGAGAAGGTGGAGCCCGGCAACTCGTCGGGTCCAGCATCTCGATTCGACGCAACACCGTTCCCCGTGACGGCACCCGCAGCCCACGTGCCCGGCACTGCCGCGCGATCTCCCGGCACACCGCTGCCACCGAACGGCGCTGCCGGGTCAGATACCGCGCGCGCAGCACGTCCCGCACGATTGCCTCGACCTCGTCCGGCAACCGGGCACCAGCCCGGCCGCCGCTGGACCGGCCGGGCAAAGGTCGGAAGTCATCCCCTCGCCTGCCCGCCACCGGCTGACCAGCGCGTACACCTGACGGCGGGAAATGCCCAGTTCAGCGGCAGCCTCGTCAACGGCCGCCAAGCCCACCGTGTCCTACCCGGCCAACCCGCCGATCACCTCGGCACGCCGCACTGCCGCGTCCCACCTCGGGCTAGGCGCGGTCAGCACACCACGCTCGACCACCGTCTCCTCGGCCAAACCGGACCCCCGCCGTGCACACGATCATGATCGACGTGACCGTAGTGCAGACGACTTCAGTACAACGCGATGACCCGAACTCCTCTGCACGCCGCAACAAACGCCCAGCTCAGCCGTGCACACGACTTCGGACATTCACAAATCCGCCGACGGCTGTCAACGATTTCGTTTACGCTCCTTGGATGACCGACACCAAGCGCATCTCCGGCTACTACGAGTCCGATCGCCTCGAGATCCGAGAACGCCTGGACCGGTTCCGTGCGGAGGACGTCCGCGACGACCAGTACGCCAGCGCCGCCGAACTCGTACGCGAGGTGGTGCGGATGCTGACGCGCAAGCAGCGCGTCGTCGAGGGCGAGGACCCCGAGGAGGTCTACCGGCCGTTGCGCCAGTACGACCAGGCCACCCCCGACGACCTGACCGCCGAGGACTTCGCCGCGGCGCTCAAGCTGATCCCGATCCTGCAGGACGATCTGGAAAGCGACGAACGGCGCCTGATCGAAGCCGCCCGCGATTCCGGCATGAGCTGGGGTCAACTCGCCGCAGCCCTCGGTCGCAGCTCCAGGCAAGCGATGTTCCAGCGGTACAAGCGGCTCGGCGGCCGCCGCACCTGGACCGACGACACCAAGACCAGCCAAGCCACCCTGTCCACCGACGAGGACCACACCTCGGGCTGATCGTTTGGGTTTCGGCTGCCTCGGCCCAACGCCGGAACCAGTTGTGCAGCAGAGCCATTGCGGCGAGCAGGTCATCGCCCAGCCTGGTTAGCCGGACCGCCTCGTGGTCATGGACAAGGTGCGCCAGTCCTGCCTGCCCTACCAATGCCTGGTCCAAGCCCAACTGGACGCTGCCAACGCGCTGGCGCACAGGGCCGGTTGACCACACCCCCGATGGAGAAGCGATGGATCCTCGCGCACCTGGTCGAGGAGCTGGCCCGGTACGCCGGCCATGCCGAATTTCTGCGCGAGCTCACCGATGGCTCGACGGGCCGATAGCCATACGTCGGCGGTCCAGCAGGATGAGGGGGATCACTGCTGTGGCGAGGGCGGCTCCGATCCAGGACACGACGGTGATCGGGGCACCGTGGGTCAGGGCCGCGCTGGCGAGGACCGGCGTGAGGCTGATGCCGAGCTGGAACGCCGACACGGTGGTCGCGCCCGCCAGGGTCGGGGCGTCGCCCGCGATGGCGAAGACGCGCCCGTAGATCGCGGGGTTGAGGACGAACGCGACGACGCCGAGCAGGAACACGATCGGCACCAGTGCCCACGCGTGCTCCACGAGCGCCACCAGCAGCACGGAGAGCGCGGCGATCCCGGACCCTCCGGCCAGCAACACACGATGCGGGCGCCGGTCGGCGATCCGTCCGCCGATGGACAGTCCGAGGTACGCGCCCACGCCGAAGCTCGCCAGGACGGCTGGGATCCAGGCCTCCGGAATCGCGGTGATGTCGGTGAGCATCGCCGCGAGGAAGTTGAACGAGATCATGTACGCCGCCGTGCTCAGGATCGTGACAGCGTAGATCGTCCAGAGCCGCGGCCTCCGCATCGTCGCCAGTTCTCGTCGCACGCTTCGGTTGGCGACCCCCGCCTCGGTTGCCGGAAGACCGGCCACGCAGGCGATCGCCCCGGCCAGCGTGAGCGCGACGACAGCCCAGAAGCCGCCACGCCACTGGGTGAACTGACTCAGCAACGTGCCCGCCGGGCCGCCAGCGACCATGGCCACGCCGAGGCCGCTGACCACGACGCCGGAAGCGCGAGCGTTGCGGTCGGGCGTCACCAGGCTGATCGCGGTCACCGAGGCGACGGCGAAGAAGCCGGCGTAGGCCAGCCCGGCCACGAACCTGGCCAGGAGCAGCACCCAGTAGTCGCTGAGGAGACCGATCGCCACAGCGCCGGCGAAGACCAGCTGGGTGACCAGCAGCGCGGTACGACGCGGCCACCGCACGCTCAGCACGGCGAACGGCGGCCCTCCGACCACGACGCCGACGGCGAACGCGGTGATCAGTGCTCCCGCGGACGACAGCGAGACCTCCAAGTCGTCGGCGACCGAAAGGAGCACGCCGGCGAGCAGGAACTCCGCGCTGCCCATCGCGAACAGGCTGAACGCCAGCAGATACACACCGATCGGGAGCGCGCTGTCCCGTTGTTCTTTCATCGGTAACCACCTCCGGCTGGAAGGTTCCGTGCCGGCACCCGGTTTCATCAACAGTTGTTGCTGAAACCGGGATGAGGTGCTCCACTGGACGGCATGGACGACCAGCCGGCGGTCGCCGCCGCCATCGACCAGATCGCTCCACGGCTGCGACGGGCCCGCGAGAAACGCGGGGTGACGCTCGCGGAGGTCTCCCGTAGCACGGGCATCTCCACCAGCACGCTGTCCAGGCTGGAGTCCGGGCAGCGTAGGCCGAGCCTGGAGTTGCTGCTGCCGATCACGGCGATGCTCGGCCTGCGCCTGGACGAGATCGTGTCCGCACCGCGGATCCTCGACCCGCGCGTGCCGCAGACACCCACAGACATCGGTGGCAGGGTCCTGATCCCGCTCAGCCGCCAGCAGGGCGAGCCACGTGCGTACAAGCAGATCATCCCGGCCGACGACGGCGAGGAGCTTCGCCTGCGAACCCATGACGGCTACGAATGGCTCTACGTCCTGAGCGGCCGGCTACGCGTCAGGCTCGGCGACCAGGAGTTCGTGATGGGTGCCGGTGAGGTCGCGGAGTTCGACTGCCATACGCCGCACTGGTTCGGCGCCGCCGGCCGTCGTCCGGTCGAGTTGCTCAGCCTCTTCGGCAAACAGGGCGAACGGATCCACGTCCGGGCCCGCCCTCGAACCTAGGCCGCGGTGATGGTGAACGTCGCTGTGCGTACGACGCCGCAGGCCCGCAAGGTGGTTTGCTCGCGGCAGTCGTGGGCGGGCTCTTGGCGGTCGGCCTGATCACCACGGGCCAGGCGATGAGTTGGGGCGCACATGCCGGCAATTCTCGCCTCAATTTGTCATTCGTCTTACGGCGACCATGCGGTGCTAATTGGCGCTTTATCGCAGTTCAGCACATCGGTTTCCTTACGCGGAATCGGTTACGCGGAGGATTCGGCATCCATGAACACCGCGGAGTAGTAGCTTGGTTCTGTCGCTCTGGACCTCGGTGGTGTGATGCGTCGCGGCAATCGCCGGCGCACACGACGTGCCGAGGTCTTTTTGCTGAAAGGAACGGCAGTGAAACCCTTCGCCGGCGGCCTGTTGGTCGCCGCGCTGGCGGCAGGTTCACTCCTCGCGAGTGCGCCCGCGTCGGCGGTCTCCCTCACTCAGAAGACCGAGTTCCGCTCGGTCCACCAATCCGCCACGGTCGAGCCCCCGGTCCTCAGCGATGCGTGGTACACCTGCGGCGACGAGGGCGCGGCCGTCTCCGTCGAGCTGCGTAACCCCAACCAGGTAGAGCTGTCCTACCAGATCCAGCTGTCAGCGGGGGACGTACAGGAGGCCCAGGCCGTGACGCTGGCCCCCAGGCTGCCGAGGTCCGTGCGTTCGGCGGTATCCCCAACAGCAGATACCTGATCCAGGTCCTCAGTGCCGAGGGAAACGTCGTCGCTCAAACCCAGGGACGGGTGAAGTGCCCCGCCACCGACACCTGCCAAGCCACGGCACTGCCGACGCTCGGCCACCAGCGCACCGAAGTGGTCGACGGCGACCCGACCGGCCGGTATCTGCTGGGCTCGGCGTCCACCTTCGAGCAGACAGATTACGTCTATAGCGTCCTGGTCTGGGCGAGCGGACAGCCGCGTCTGCTCGACACCAAACCGCTGCGACCGTACGTCGAAATCAGACCGACGGGGATCAACCGGCACGGCGCGATCACGGGGTACAGGCATGGAGCCCCCACTGCGTTCCAAGACCCTTGGCTGTACCGCAACGGCAAGTTCACCATCCTCCCCGAGCTCACCCCCAACGACGACACAGGGACCGAGGCCATCAACTCTCGGGGCGACGTGATCGGAAACTCACAGCAGGGCCTGGTGTGGCCGGCGAACCGGCCGGGAACGCTGCGGGTGCTGACCGTTCCCGGGCAGTCCGTTCGGGCCTACGCCTTGGACATCGATGATGACGGCACTGTCCTCGGCATCCTCGGCGGAATCCCTGGTGGAATTCCGTACATCTGGCCGCCACACGGGGCGCCATACCCGCTCAGCGTGCCGCCGGGCTTCAACCTGGAGGACACCAACGTGGCCGCCATCCGCAACGGCTGGGTCGCCGGCTACGGGCAGGAGGGCAACCGCCTGGTCGGCCTGCGCTGGAACCTCCGCCGTCACACTGTGGAGAGAACCTCCACCGACTATCCGCTGGCGCTGTCGGTCAACCGCCACGGCACCATCGGCGCGGTCGGCGCCATCCTCCACCGCGACGGACGTACCGTCCCGCTCGGCTACGACGCCAGACCAGTCGCCGTCACCGACCGCGGCACGGCCGCCGGCAACACCGCCGAATTCGGCGGCCAGCCGGTGATCTGGACCGGATGCTGAACCAGCTGTCACCAACCGGCGCGGCGCTCACCGCCGGGACGAGAAGCGCTCGGGCCGCCGTGTCGGGCCGCTGCGAGCATCCCGGTCATGCGGATACGTGGATCGGCTGCGCAGTGTGACCGTAGGAATGGCAGGGCGCGTTCGTCGCCGGCAAGGTCCAGTCATGTGACGGATTCGCGGCCTGTTGGCCGCTGGTTACGGTGACCGCGTGGGGACGGACCCGGACGATCCGTGGACATCGCGCGGCCGGCGCGTTGTGTGTGACAACTGACAAGTGGGAGTGCACGATGGCTACTCGTTTGAACCTGTTCAGCGACCCGACCTCGACCGCGGCCCAGTCCGCGAAGCACTTTGGTTCGGCGAGCAAGGTGATCTTGGATGATTCGACGCTGCCGGCGGTGACCCAGAGGCTGGTGCTGTTGCGTACGAGCCAGATCAACGGCGACGGATATGGCACTGATGTGTGGAGCAAGCTTGCAGCGCAGGCCGGCGAGACCTCGGCCCGCATCAGCATGGTCGCGGCCTGGCGCGAGTCGACGGTGTTCACCGATGCCGAGCGCGCCGCCCTGGAACTGGCCGAGCAGGGCACCCGCGTTGCCGATGCCGCCGGCGGCGTCACCGATGAGGCCTGGCAGGACGCCGTCAAGTACTACGACGAGGGGCAACTTGCCGATCTGGTGATGCTCGTCGCCCTCATGAACGCCACCAACCGGATGTCCGTCATCGTCAAGCAGCGCGGCGGCGACTTTCAGCCCGGCCAGCCCGGCCAGCCCGCCTAGCACTCTGCCGTCAGCAAGGAGCCCAGCGACACCATGACCACTGACTCGTTCATGGCATCCGTGAACGCCGCGATCATCTACTACAGCGCCACTGGTGGGCAAGCCCTACGGCACCTCCCACGTAAGTGGCGATGGTTCACCTGGCGAGGTGGCCTTGCAGGCGGACCGGCTACCAGGCTCGGCGCGCCGTTGAGACCGCGGCCGCACTCAAGGCCGGGCGTGCGGCCTGACCCGGGCGGGCCACGACAGGACAGGACACCAATGAGGAGAAGAGGAAACAGTCATGGCCGCCAACAACGCGGAGACCGCCCGGGCGGACGTCATGGCGGTGCTGGACCGCCGGGTCGAGGCCTGCCGGGCCAGGGATATCGACCGACTCATGTTCCTGTACTCACCCGGCATCGTCTACTTCGACATCATCCCGCCGCACCAGTTCACCGGCGCCGACGCGGTCCGCAAGAACTTCCTGAGGTGGTTCGATGAGTACCAGGGCGACATCGGACTGGAGACCCACCACCTGAGCCTCGCGGTGAGCGGCGACGTGGCCTTCGCGCACATGCTTCATCCTGACAGCGGGACTCGCAGGAGCGGGCAGAATGTCGTGGTGTGGGTGCGCTCGACGGTGTGCCTGCAGCGAAGCGATGACCGATGGCTGATCACCCACGAGCACATCTCGTTCCCGATCAACCCCGGCGACTGGAGCGCGGTGGTTGACGCAACGCCCTAGCGCAGCCCGGCACGGCTGAGGTGCGTGCCACTATCTCTGGCAAGGAGCTGACACTGAATGACAGGCAGGAAACAATGAGCCGTTCGCAGATCGGCGGCAAGGTCTTGGTGACGGGCGCGACCGGCAATGTCGGCCGGGAGGTTGCCGCCCAGCTCGCGGCCACGGGCGCTGAGGTGTGCGCGTTCGTGCGCGATCGACGGACGGCCCGCTTGCCAGAAGGCACCGAGGCCGCGGAGGGCGACTTGTCCGTCCCGGAAACGCTGGAACGGGCGTTGGCCGGCGTCGGGGCGGTGTTCCTGATCTGGCCGTTCCTGACGGCCGACGGCGCGTCCGCCGCCCTGGACGCGATCGCGCGGACCGCCCGCCGCGTGGTGTACCTGTCATCGTCGGTTGTCGACGACGGGACCGAGCGGCAGGCCGATCCCGTTGGTCAGCTTCATGCCGATATGGAGGGCCTGGTCGAGGCTTCGGGCTTGGAGTGGACCATCCTGCGGGCCGACACGCTCGCCTCCAACACCCTGGGTTGGGCCGGGCAGATCCGTGCCGGGGACGTTGTTCGCGGACCTGGCATCGCCCCCACGGCTGTGATCGACCCGCGCGACGTGGCGGCTGTCGCGGTGCGGGCGCTGGCCGGCGACGGGGTTGCAGGTGCCAAGCTCGTGTTGACGGGCCCGCAACCGCTGGACAGAGCCGAGCAGGTCGCCACGATCGGGCAGGTGGTCGGACGCTCGCTGCGGTTCGAGGAGGTCCCTGTGGCCGCCGCGCGCGAGCAGATGCTGGCAGACGGCAGGCCGCCGGCCCTGGTGGAGGCCCTGCTGGCCAGCGCGGAGAACCGGCCGGCCTCGAACCTGGTCACCCCGACGGTGGAAAACGTCACCGGACGGCCGCCCCGAACGTTCCAGGAATGGGCCACCGACCACGCCGACGCTTTCCGCTGACGCGGCCCGTCGCCGCGAGATCGTTCACCGAGCACAGTCACCGCCGTCCGTTCAGCCTGGGCAGGAACGTGCCTGCCGTTGATTTCTGTGAGGAGCCGCAGTTGACGAGCACCTGGGAGACCGCCGCTGCCTTGCGCGCCGACCCTGACCCGGCCGCGTGCGAGCGGGACATGCTCAGCCAGTACCTCGACTTCCAGCGCGCGACCGTGCTCGCGAAGACGGCCGGGCTGGACCGCGGGCAGATGGCCGT
Source organism: Flindersiella endophytica (assembly GCF_054779015.1). Classification (NCBI taxonomy): domain Bacteria; kingdom Bacillati; phylum Actinomycetota; class Actinomycetes; order Propionibacteriales; family Nocardioidaceae; genus Flindersiella; species Flindersiella endophytica. The sequence continues at coordinate 66,282 of NZ_BAAGYY010000013.1, read as the reverse complement.
GCGGCTGCCGACATCGTCGTTGACGCTCGGCGGGCTGCTGTACCACCTGGCGCTGGTCGAGGAGGGGTGGTTCGAGGCCCGGTTCGCCGGGCTGCCGGACCGCGAGCCATGGGCCGGAGTTGACTGGGACGCCGACCCGGACTGGGAGTTCCGCACCGGAGCGGACCTGGATCCTGAGGAGCTACGGCGACGGTATTTGGACGCCTGCGAGCGCAGCCGCCAGGTCACCGCGCAGGCGGCCGGCCTTCACCAGGAGTCAGTCAAACCACTGGCCAACGGTCGGCCGTTCACTTTGCGCTGGGTGCTCCTGCACCTCATCGAGGAGACTGCCCGGCACGCCGGCCACGCCGACCTGATCCGCGAAGCCGTCGACGGGACCACCGGCGAGTGAAGAGCCGGCTGGATCGCACGTGCCCGGCTGCGGCGCACGGCTGCTCATTCCGAGTTCGAGATGCGACATGGCACCAGCCGAGTGCGCGCCGCGCACGGGTGGCGCGCCTTGTGCCGTACGAAAGGAGTGCAGTCGGTGAGCAGTCGTCGACGAGCAGCTTCGACAGCAGGATCGCGCCGTATGGTGGCTAGACGCGGGATCCGGCCTGAATGTTCTTGTGTCGCGTCCCGTGAGGAGGGGCGTCACCGCCCGAGACGCTCGGATCGACGGTGGCCCCGGAGCCTACGGAGCGCGCGGTGGCTCCTTCCACGTTGTGAGGATGAGTTCGTGTGGGCAAACTGTTTGGGCGTGCGGGGGAGCAGGCGGCGATTGGCCGATTGCTGGCGGATGCGAGGGCGGGGCGCAGCGGCGTGCTGGTGCTCCTGGGCGAGGCCGGGATAGGCAAGTCTGTCTTGCTGCAGGACGCGGCCGGACGGGCCGAAGGAATGCGGGTGCTGCGGACCGGCGGGGTTTCCTCGGAGGCAGAACTGCCGTTCGCCGGGTTGCATCTGCTGCTGAAGACCGTCACCGACCGGATCGAAGATCTTCCGGGTGGGCAGGCAGCGGCTTTGCGGGGAGCGTTGGGGCTGGGTCCGGCGCGAGGCGCGGACCAGTTCGCTGTCGGTGTGGCGCTGCTGACGTTGTTGTCGGACTTGGCCGGAGAGCGTGGGCTGCTCGTACTGGTGGACGATGCTCACTGGCTGGACCGGGCGTCGATCGGGGCGCTGGTGTTCGCCGCCCGGCGGTTGGACGCCGAGGGTGTCGCGCTGCTGCTGGCGGCCCGCCCCGGCGAGGGTGATCGCGGCCGGGTCCTGGCGGGCGGTGGGCTTCCCGAGTTGGAGCTGGCGGCGCTGGATGATGAGGCCGCCGATGCGTTGCTGGTCGAGCACGCCGGGGAGCTGGCCGCGTCGGTACGCACGCGGATCATCGCCGAGGCAGGGGGAAACCCCTTGGCGTTGCTGGAGATGCCCAGGGGGCTGTCGGCCGCGCAGCGGCTGGATTCGATGGCGCAGCCGCTGCCGGTGGCGGTGACGGCCGCTCCGGTTCTGTCACGTGTGCAGGCGTCCTTCGCCGACCGGTTCAAGCAGTTGCCTGCCCCGGCCCGGACGCTGCTCCTGGTCGCGGCCGCGGACGACACCGGTTCGTTGGGTGTGGTGGTGGAGGCAGCCAGGCGGCTGGGCAGTCGAATCGAGGACGCGGAGCCTGCCGAGCGCGACGGCCTGATCGAGCTGACCGCTGCCTCGTTGGTGTTCCGGCACCCGCTGGTGCGGGCCGCCGTCTATCGCAGTTCCCCGCTCGGCGAGCGGATCGCCGCCCACCATGCGCTGGCGGCGGTGCTGCTGGTACCGGAGCAGGCCGACCGGCGCGCTTGGCACCTGGCGGCCGCGACCGTGGAAGTGGATGAGACGGTCGCCGCCGCCCTGGAGCAAGCCGCGAACCGGGCCAGGGATCGGGGCGGGATCGCGGCGGTGGCGGCGGCGTTGGAGCGTGCGGCCCAGCTCACCCGCGACCCGCGGGTCAGAGCGGGTCGGCTGGTCGGTGCGGCCGAGGCGGCGCTGAAGGCCGGCCAGCCCGACCGTGCGGTCGCTCTCGCGGACCTGGCCGCCGGCGTCGGCGACTATCTCGAGCTGCGGGCGCGTATCGCTGCCGTTCGCGCGGACGTGGCGAAGTTCTTCCGGGGGTCGCCTCAAGTGGCCGCCCAGATCCGCCTGGATGGCGCCATCCGCCTCACGGAGCAGGCCCACGCGACTGCCGCCAGCCTGCTGGGCGCGGCTGCCGTCGACGCCTGGTTCGGCGGTGACCGCGTGATCGCGGACCGCGCGATGACCGCGCTGGAGGCGCTGCCTCCCTCCGACCAGGACGACGCGAACAACCTGGCCGCGATGGCACGGGCCCTGCGGCGACTGCTCGCCGACGAGTTCGAGGTCGCGTTGCCGCTTCTTCACAAGCTGGTTGCTCACCCTGAAGAGGCGGCCTCGGAGCAACCCGTCAGCTTGATCGACCACCCTGTCTATCTCGCAGCGTGGATCGGTGACGACCAGGCAGCCATGGCCCTGGCGGTGGAGCAGGTGGCCGCGTGCCGCGCCCATGGCGCGATCGGCACCCTCCCGCTGGCGCTCGGTGTCCTGGCCTGGGCGGAGCTGTGCGCCGGACAGCACAAGGACGCACGGGCCTGGGCGTCCGAAGGTCTGCGGCTCGGCCAGGACACCGGCCAGGTCGAAGCGCTGGACCAGCTCGGCGCGACCCTTGCGCGGCTGGCGGCCATCGAGGGTGACCGGGCGCGTTGTGAGGAGCTGGCCAAGCCCGCCGTTGCCGAGCCGAGCCGCCGGGGACTCACGCTGGCGCTGAGTGTCGCCGCCCTGAACCTGCTCGACGTCGGCCTGGGCTGCTACGACGAGGTGCTGGAGCGCCTGGATCTGATTCCCCGAGGCACGATCGGAGATGTGATCATGCCGGCCTTCAGCGTGCCCGACCAGATCGAGGCCGCGGTGCGCGCCGGAGCAGTGGCCACGGCCGAAACACTGCTGGAGCGGTACCAGGCGTGGACGAGTCATACGGGCCAGGCGTGGGCGGCTGCGGTCGCCCACCGCTGCCAGGCACTGGTTCACCCCGACCGGGACGCCCAGCAGCACTACGCCGCGGCGCTCCAGCTGCATGCGGACGGCCGGCGTCCTTTCGAGCGCGCTCGCACCCGGCTGGCCTACGGCCAATTGTTGCGCCGCAACCGGCAGCGCGCCGAGGCCCGCGCCCCGCTCCGCGCCGCCTGGCGCACATTCACCCATCTGGGCGCAGCCCCGTGGGGCAAGCAGGCCCTGGCAGAGTTGCGCGCGGCCGGCGAGACCGTCCAGCCTCCGCCGGCCAGTCCCGACCCGCTTCGCACCCTCACCCCTCAGGAGCTGCGCGTCGTGCGCGAGGCCGCATCCGGCGCGAGTAACCGTGACATCGGCGCGCAGTTGTTCCTGAGCCCTCGCACCGTCGGCTACCACCTCTACAAGGCGTTTCCCAAGCTGGGCATCACTTCCCGCCACGAACTCACCCGCCTGAACCTCGACCCCCCGGAGGACGTGGACCAGGGAGGCGGAAGCTAGACCGCGGCCGTGACCTCCAGCGGCTACCGGATCACACAGCCACCTGCCAGGCTGCCGGGCTCACCTGGACGACGGCGTTGCTCACCGAGATGGTGCTTCACGCCCGAAATGCGCCGCGGCCCTCCCGCACCTGCAGCAGATTCCCGTCCTGATCCTGAAACCTCGCGGCGAAACCCCACGGAAACTCGAGCATCTCGGGAGGTTCGAACGTCACTCCGCGCGATCTCAGCCTCTCGAACTCCGCCCGGCAGTCTTCCACCTCAATGGTGTAAACAGCCGAACCCGGCTTCGCTGTGGCGGGCGTGCCCGGCCACAGAACGAGCTCGAAGTCCTGACCCTCAACGCCGACAGTCAGGAAACGCGGTCCGCCGGGTATCGGGTAGTCACTCCGTTTCTCAAAGCCGATGACGTTCGTGTAGTAGTCGAGTGCCTTGTCCTGATCGCTCACCAGCAGCGCCACGTACGCCACTTTTCTCAGCATCTTCGTCTCCGTTCTCGGTCCTCGAACAGATCGCCCGAGTACATCCCTGTGCCGTCACCGTAGCTACGGGCCAAGAGACCGCGAATCCGTCACATGACTGGGACTTGAGAGTCAACGCGCGAAGCGCCCGCTGGTCGGTCACGCCGCGGACGAGGCGGCGTGGGTGGTGACGGTGTGGAGGAAGTCCAGCAGGAGCGCGTTCACGTGGTCGGGTGCGTCGAGTTGCATCCAGTGGCCGGCGTCCTCGAGCCGCTCGTACCGCCAGTCGCTGACGACGTGTTGGCTGGTGCCGGTCATCGCTGCTTCGGTGACGGCATGGTCGCCGATGCTCCAGACGCCCATGGTCGGCACCTGGATCGGCGGTAGTTCGGGGGAGGGTGCAAGCAGCGTCTCAGGTGGCAGCACCGCGCGGTAGAGACCGAGCCCGGCGGTCAGCGCACCGGGTGCCCGCATCCTGTCCACTACCTCGTCGATGTCGGGATGGCGCGCCCAGGCCCGCAGGTTGGCGAAGTCGTCCTGCGACAGCCACTGCTCGGCCGGGCCCGGGAACTGGAAGAGCAGCATGTACCACGACTTCTCGCGTTGCTCCCAGCCGGCGGCACGGAACGCGGCGGGGTGGCCGACCGACAGGCAGGTCAGGCTGGAGACTCGGCCAGGTGCCATCGCGGCGAGCATGCAGCCGATCGCGCCACCCCAATCGTGCCCGACGACGTTGGCGCGCGGTATGTCGAGCCGGTCCAGTAGGCCGAGCAGGTCGCCGACCACCTGGAGCAGGCCGTAGCCGCTGACGTCATCCGGTTTGTCCGAGGCACCGAAGCCGCGCAGGTCCGGGGCGATCGTGCGGTACCCGGCGGCGTTCAACGCCGGCACTTGTCGCCGCCAGAGCGCATGGGTGTCCGGCCAGCCGTGCAGCAGCAGGACCGGCTCACCGGCCCCTTCGTCCTGTACGAACAGCCGTATCCCGTCGAGGGTGACCAGGTGTGCCTCGTCCGGTACTGGAGCCGGGACAGTGTGGGCCGGAACTGTCCGTCCCTCGACCGCGGCGACGAGTTCGTCGTGCCGGGGTGCGCCGGCGGGGTAGCGCGGCCGGTTGGCGCCGAGACGGATCACCTTCTCGAGCAGGCCGGGCACGGCCAGCGCTTCCGGCGGCGTGGCCAGCATCGACGCGATCGCTGTCTGGGCGCGCAGCGCGTCGGGGTCGCGCATGGCTGCGGCGTACAGGGCCTTGGACATGGCCCACGCGGGGTCGGGTGTGCGGTACGGCACGCCCGCGAGGTCGGCGTCGATCTCGGCGAGCCGGTGCCGGTCGAAGGTGCGGGTCGCGCGGTACCACGGCGTGACCGCCTCTTCGGTGGCCGTGTCGAAGGCGTGCGCCAGCTCCTCGGGGTGGTCCGGCGTGACCTGGCGCAGGACGTCCCGCAGCGCCAAGGCGTGCAGCAGCCCTATCGAGGCGCCCCGTCCGACGGACGGATTGGTGCACGCCCAGGCGTCCCCGAGCGCGACCAGCCCGGTGGCCACCGGCTCGCCATCCACCACGAACCGCCGGTAGCGGTCCTCGATCCCGGCGATCACCTGCACCCCGGTGATCGGTTCGCCGTCCAGCCAGCCCGCCATTCTCGGCAGTCGCGCCATCGCGCGCGACCAGGCCGCCTCGTCGCGCAGGCCGCGCAGGCTCTGGTCGCGCGATGACGTCACGAACCCAACGCCCCAGGTGTCGCAGTCCGCGGTGACATCGGCGGGCAGGGTGAGGACCGAGAAGCCGTGGAAGTGCTGGAGGATCAGCCCGGACGGCTCGGGCAGCCGACCCTCGCGGCCGCGGAAGTGACGGCAGTAGTACACGAACCCCGCCTCTTCGCGTTCCTCGAGCGGCCGCCGGGCGCCCGCGGCCTCCAACATGCCCGCCACGGCGGAGCGGCGGCCGGAGGCGTCGACGACCAGGTCGGCGCGAACCGTCGAACCGCCCGCGACCAGGACGCCGGTGACGTGGGGGAGCCCGCCCGGCCCGGGTTCGGTGAGCAGCCCGGTGACGCGCACGCCTCGATGGATCCCGACGCCCGCCGTCCGCGCGGCCACTCCCGCCGCTGCTGCCTCGATCACCGGCCGACGGGCCGTGACGGTCTCGAACCGCTCGTCTCCTGGCCGCCGTCCACCGGTGACCTTCGCGGGAAGCGCGTGCAGCGAGCTCCAGCGCCGTCCTCCGCGTCCCTCGAGCTCGGCGACGACCTCGGGCAGCTCGGCGGTCATGGTCGCCGTCCACCGCGGCAGCAAGAAGTGCAACTGGTTGAACTGATTCACCCCACGGCGTTCCCAGGTCTTCCAGAGCTCATCGTTGTCGCCCCGCGGCTCGGCCGGGTCGCGTTCCAGCACGGTGACCCGGTGGCCGTCGTGCGCGAGCAGCATTGCCGTCGCGAGCCCGTTCAGCCCGGCACCGAGCACGAGAATGTCCGACATGGTTCCCACCCTCCGGTCAGTACGCCCGGGCTGGTGCCCGGGATACTTCACGGCCAACGGTGGGTCGTTCAGCTGCTCACCTGCCAGACCATTCGGTGCTCACTTCCTGTCCACCCTGCCCGTCGGACGGCAGCCGCACCTCGCCGATCTCGAGCGCCCACAGCAGGTCGGTGAGCCGCTCGTGGGCGCGGGCCAGGTGGCGTCGGTAGGTCGAGAACGGCAGGCCGAGCACCTCCGCGGCGGCCTCCTGCGTGGGCGCGGCGTGGACGTAGGTGCGGTCCAGCACCCGCCCCAGCGACTCCGACCGCGGCTCACAGGCAACGCGTTCGATACCGGCGACCAAGGTGCGGCGGAGCCGGCGGGCCGACACAGCGTCGAGGTCCATGGCCAGCCGGGAGCCCATCAGCTCGTTGTCCTGCAGCCGGTCCGGCCGGTGCAGGTCGCGCAGAGCCGCGCGCAGAGACGTCTTGAAGCGTTCCCGGGACAGTGGCGGCGACCGCAGCAGGGAGGCGGGCGCCGGGCCGGACTCGCCCGTGAGCTCCCGTTCGCCCAGCAGGTCGTACCAGCGCTCCGGGGGCAGCCGACGCCAGTCGATGCCGTAGAGCGTGTACGAGCGGCCGGAGTACTCCACATGCAGCTGGGTGGTCAGCGCGAGGTAGGTGAAGATCGGCCCCCAGAACTCCGGGTCCGTGGTTGCCACGAACGACCAGGCCAAGGCACGGGTGGTCCACAGCACGGTCGAGCTGACCGAGCCGACGACCACTGCGTACGGGTCTCGCTGGTACCCGGCATGCCCCCCGAAGAAGCGCGCGACGGTGACCTGCTCTCCGGGACGAGCGGGCGACGTCCGGGCGATCGTGTCGAGCGCCACCTGCACCACCGGATCGCCGTCGACGAGCGCGGGGTCAGCCGGGTGGAGGGTGTGCAGGGCGAAGGCGTCGATCCCGGTCCCGGTGGCCGAGGGGACCACCGAGAGGTTCTCCGGCTGGGCGTCCAGCCAGCGGGCGGCGAGGTTCGCGCTCTTCGTGCCCTCGAACCGCTCGACGAGCTCGAGCACCGCCGGATGGTCCACGACCCGGCCTGGAGCGACGATGCCGGTGCCGCGCTGGCGCAGAGTCCAGAACGAGACCGCGAGCGGGCTGCGCCGGTGCAGGAAGAGCTTCTGATGTGCCCAGAGCCGACGTTCGCTCTCGTCGGGCGAGCGCAGGGCGGTCCAGGAGTGCTCGTGGAACGTCCGGTGCACGCGGCGGTACGTCGCGGGCGAACGGCGGCGCAGATCGGCATCGAGCACGTCGCGCACCAGGTCGTGGGGGTAGACGCCGTAGGTCCCTCGGGTCACCCAGGGCCGGGTCTCCAGCCAGGCCCACACCTCGGGCGCCCTCCGGCCGAGCAACTCGTCGATGACGTCCTGGGTGGTCAGCCAGCCGTGCGCGCAGAGTGCCATCGCCAGGGCGTGGTCGTCGTCGGGTGCCTCGTCCACGAGCCGGGTTGCCAGCGCCGCGACCAGATCGGGCACTTCGGCGAGGTCATCCGAGATGTCGGCCGCCCCGGCGGCGTCGGCCAGCATCGCCAGGGTCAGCGGGTGGCCGCGCCCGATCCGGGCCAGCCGGCCGCGATGTTCGTCCGGAACGCCCGCGTGTGCGAGCAGATGCCTGCTCTCGACGGGGTCGAGGACGTCCAGCGGCAGGCATTCCGCGACGGTGCGCCAGCCGGGATCCGTCCGCCACGCCGGCGCCGGAGGGTTGCGGCCGGCCAGCACGACCACGACCGCCTGGGGGAGCGACGCGACGAGCCGGTCGCGTACCCAGTCATCGACCGTGGACAACCGCTCGTACCCGTCGATGAGCAGCACCGACGGCCCACCGGAGCGGATCGCGCGGACCGCCCTCCCCAGTCCTTCCGGCGAGCCGTCCACATCCTCGCCGTCGACGCTGACGACCGTCCTCCCTGCCGCCTGCGCACGCACCCGGAACTGGTGCAACAACGCGGTCTTGCCCAACCCGCCGGCCCCGTGCACGAGCATGACCCGGTACGGCGCGCGCCCGTCGAGGGCGGCCTCGAAGCTCGCGAGCTCGGCTGTCCGTCCGACGAATGCCCTCGTCCGTGCGGCGTCGACGATGGTGGCCAGATCTTCGGCCATGCGCCCAGCGTAGGCCGGGTCCGCCGGGCCGCGTCGCCAATCTGGGAAGTGGGCGTCAGGTGTTCTGCGCATGCTCGAGCAGGACGAGTAGCGTCTCGCGCAGTTCGGCGACTTGCTTGCCGCGGCGTCCGCCAAGGGGTGCCAGCCGTTGCTCTTCCAGTTCGATCACCGCTGCTCTGGCGGCTGTGAGGACGCTGGCGCCGTGGTCGGTAATGCTTAGTTGAAGCGCGCGGGTGTCGGTGGGATGGCCGAGGCGTTCGACCAGCCCTGAACGCTGCAGTCCGCGGATCCAGTTGAGCTCGCCAGCGCAAGGTCAGCCGCCATGCCAGGTGGCCTATCGAGGGTGCGTCCGCAGGTCTCGCCATGCGGCTTACAACGCGCCATTTCCCGACGAGTCGTACCTGGCGGCCGCGCGGCAGTTTCCGCTGCTGGTGCCCGTCACTCCGGATGACCCGGCGGCGGAGCCCAACCGCCGGGCGTGGCGGGTGCTCGAGACCCTGCGAACGCCGTTCCTGTGCGCCTTCAGCGATGAGGGCTTCGACATCGCCGGCGGCGCGACGCCGTTCCGTGAGCGCATACCCGGTGCACGAAGCCAGCCGAACATCACCATCGAGAACGCCGGACACTTCCTGCAAGAAGGCCAGGCAACCGAATTCGCCGAAGTCGTCAACAGCTTCGTCCGCGCCTCTCACTAATCGGTCTTCAGCCTCAATCACTTACGAGACAGCCCTGGGGCAACCCGGATGTGCGTAGAACATGCGGTGGACATGGCACGGTTGCATGATATTGCCACAAGCACTCCTGGGCGTCCTGGCTCAGCTGACCCAGCAGGTCATCGCGATTGGTACGGTGCTCGCTCTGCGAGCCGACAATGGATCACTCGTCTACGCGGGCTTGGCGGCCGGGGCCTTCTCCATCGGAGCAGGGATCGCTCGCCCGATACACGGTCGGTTGATCGACAGGTACGGCCCATCCACGACACTGGCCGCGACAGCCCTTGTCCACGTGGTTGCGGTGGTCGGTCTGACGGAGAGTCCCATCCGTGGTCCAGCCGGCTGGGCTCCAGTGGGGGTTCGCGTGCCTTGCTGGGATCGGCCTGCCACCGGTGTCGATCGCCATGCGCATTGAGTGGGCACGTCGCATGCCGCCGGAGTGCCGCGCCACGGCGTACGGCCTGGTCCTCACCGTTCAAGAGATGGCGATCCTTGTCGGGCCGCTGCTGTTCGGGGCGCTGATGGTCTGGGCGTCAGCATCGCTCGCGCTTGATGTGATCGCGATGGCCTCGGCTGTCGGCGCTCTCGGGCTGTCCCTTGTCATGCGGCGAACGCCGCCGCAGCGGGCCGGTGAGTCTGGTGGAAAGGTGCTCCGGAACGGCGACATGAGGCGGCTGCTCGTGGTGATCGTGATGCTGGGCGGGGCTTTCGGCGCCTTGGAGGTTGGAGTTCCCGCACTTGCGTCGGCGAACAACGTACCGGCTGCAAGTGGTGTACTGGTGGCGATCACCTCCGTGGGCGGCATCGTCGGTGCACTCTGTTATGGATCGGTGAAGTGGGGAGCTCGCCCCGCGGTCCGGCTCGTCTTCATCCTCCTCGCCGCGGGGCTGGCGCTGATCCCAGCAGGGTTCGTGACCAAGCTCTATGTTCTGGCAGCAGTCCTGTTCCTGGTGGGTGCCGCCTTCAACCAGGCGCTGACGACCGCGTCGCTGATCGTCGATCGTCTTGATGTCCGGCGAGCCGAGGCATTCGGCTGGCTGTCGACAGCGCTCAGCGCCGGTGCCGCGGTCGGCGCCGGACTCGCCGGCTTCACGGCCGAACACACAACTGCGGGTCGCGTCTTCGTTGCCGCAGCGGTGTTCGCGGCACTCGGCGTAGTGCTTGCCGTCTCCCTTGCGCGCCGCCCGGAATGCGCCTGAGAAACGGAGGCTCAAGAGCGCTAGGACAGCAGGAGAGCAACGTTGGTGACAATCGAGGCCAGCTCGAACCCGTGCTGTGCGCGAAGTCAGTCTGGTGCGGGCTGGAACAGCTCTATCAGGTTTCCGGCGGGGTCGTGGAGCAGGATCTGGCGTCCGGCGGGGCCGGAGACAATGTCGCTTCGGAAGGTCAGTCCGGCAGTGCGTAGTCGTTCGATCTCGGCGTCGAGGTCGTCAACGATGAGGTGGATGCGGTTACGCCCGGCCGTGGCAGCGTCATCGGGTGTGGCGCGGGCGCCGGAGGACGCAGGCCCGGACAGGAGTAGCCGCAGTGAGCCGCGGCGGACGTCGGCTAGAGCGGGTGCGGCGTCGAAGGCGACGCTGAAGCCGAGGTGGTTGGTGTAGAAGTCGACAGCTGCCCGCACATCGTCGACGATGTAGCGGACACTGGCAGTGTCAATCGGATCAGTCGGATCGATCGAATCAGTCGGCTCGGCCATAGTGGCGAATTCTCCTTGCTGCGTCCCGCCGAGGCTTTGCATTGGCCTAAGGCGGGTCATGGGCTGGGGCTGACCAGTCCTGTTTGGTACGCGATGACGACCAGTTGCGCACGGTCGCGGGCACCAAGTTTCACCATCGCGTGGCTGACATGGGTGCGTGCGGTGGCCGGGCTGAGCGACAACTCGGCACCGATCTCGTTGTTACTCAGCCCTTGTCCCACCAGGGCCAGTACTTGGCGCTCGCGTTCGGTCAGCATGGCGAGCCGTTCATCGGCGACCTGGGAAACAACTCGTCGCGCGATGAACTGGCCGATGAGGCGTCTGGTGATACGCGGCGCCAGTAGCGCTTCTCCGGCTGCGATTACGCGGATGGCATGGAGGAGCTCGGCCGGACCGGCGTCCTTGAGGAGGAAGCCGCTCGCGCCGGCATGCAGCGCCTCGAAGACGTAGTCGTCGGTGTCGTAGGTGGTGAGGACGAGAACGCGAACCTGCTCCAACCCGGGCGTCCTGGCGATCCCGGTGATGGCCTGGATTCCGTCCAGCTTCGGCATGCGGATGTCCATGAGGACGACGTGGGGGCGGGTTGCGCGAGCCTGCTCGATGGCTTCGGCCCCGTCGGTGGCTTCCCCCACGACCGTGATGTCTTCTTCGAGATCGAGCAGAACCCTGAAGCCGGTTCGAACCAGCCTCTCGTCATCGGCGAGCAGCACCTTGATCGGGCCGCCGGTGGACAGGGCCCCAGCATTCATAGGCCCGCCTCGGTTGGCGCGAGAGGAAGTCGTGCCCGGACTTCGAACCCGCCGCCCGGACGCGGACCGCTGTCGAGTTGTCCGCCCAGCAGTTGACAGCGCTCGCGCATACCGAGGATCCCGCGGCCGGGTTCGGCCGGGCAATCGCCTCGCGTCGAAGGACGGCCAGTCTGGCGAGGACCCTCGTCGGTCACGCGGATCTCCAGGACGTCGACGCCTGGGCTCAGCGCCACGGTCACCCGAGTCGGGCCGACGTGGCGGATCACGTTGGTGATCGACTCTTGCAGGATTCGGTACGCAACGCTGTCCACGGCGCTCGGCAACTGGGTTGCGGGCGAGGACCCCTCGAGTTCGACGTCGAGTCCGGCCTCGCGTGCCTTTGTGGTGAGTTCGTTGAGTTGTCCCATGCCGGGATATGGTGCCCGCCCGTAGTTGCCGTCACCGTCTTCGCGGAGAACGCCGAGGATCGCTCGCATCTCGTGCAGCGCCCGAGAGCTGGTCTGCTCGATCGTCTGCAGTGCCTCGCGTGCCCATTCCGGCCTCTTGTCGAGTACGTGAGCGGTGACACCGGACTGGACGTTGATGATCGCGATGGCGTGCGCGACGGTGTCGTGGACCTCGCGTGCGATCCGGAGCCGTTCGGTGGTGACCCGCGCCCGGGCAACCTCCTCACGCGTCCGCTCGGCAAGCGCGGCGCGCTCCTGCGCATCGGTCGCGATGACTCGCCGGGATCGCACGGACTCGCCGAGAGCCGCGCTCATGACCGACGCGCCGATCCGGAAGAACACCCAGCCGATGGCGGCGCGTGGCTCGATGTCGGCGGCCGCGATCAGCCAACTGGTGGCGAGCACGGTGATCCCCACGCCGGCGATCGCCACGGACCGGCGGCCGTCACCATACGCGGCGACGGTGTACAGGGCGACGAAGAGCGCGAGCCAGCCAGGCCCGTCCGGAAAGTCGAAGCCGTAGTACGCCATGCTGGCCAGCGCGACGATGACGAACACCGGCACCGGCCACCGGCGACGGACGGCAACGACAGCCCCCGTTGCCAGCAGCAGGGCGTATCCCAGGTATCCAAGGTCGGTCAATGGCCGCGCCGCCACATCGTCCGCACCGCTGACCACGGTGCCCTGAACCTGCATCACTGTGACGAAGAGCGCGAGCAACACGTCCTGGACCACTGGGGGCAGACGCCACGACCGCACCCGCGACTCCAAGAGCGCGGCGGGTTGTTCCATACCGGGATCCTACGGCCCTCGTGTGCGAGGGCACACCATCCAGACGCGCGACGCGCCTACGACAGCAGACGTAGAAGAGACGGGCCGGCTACGTCGAACTACGTAGGACGTTCCATCGGCTGTCGGAGGTCACAGCTGGGATTTCTGTGTCCTGCGTTGACGGGGTGGATGGGTAGACCGCCCGAGAGGGGCACGCAGCCCGACGATCCCTGTGACGATGGCGCTGGCCAGGACGATCAACCAACCACGGCGCAAACCTGCCAGGCCAACGAGACTGCCGGTCGTCACCATGGCGACGAGGAGCGCGACGCCCAGCGCCGAGCCGAGTTGGCGTGCGGTCGTGAGGACGGCGGAGGCGGAAGACAGGTCGTCGGCAGCCGCGGCCGACGCGGTCCCGAACAACGCCGGCTGGATCAGTCCGTTGGCAACTCCCCAGAGCACGAGGCTCGGGAGCACGCTGGCGCCGTACGCGGGAGTGTCGCCGGCTGTCAGCAAGGACCATAGTCCGGCCAGCCCAAAACTGGCTGATCCGATCAGAACGCTGCTGTGGAAGCCGAACCGCGCTATGAGCCGGCCGGAAAACGGAGCGATGACGCTTGCGACGAGAGGACCTGGCGCGATCGCCAGTGCCGTGCGCAGCGCGCTGTAGTGCCACGTGTTGGTGAGCAGCAGCGTGGTTCCGAGCAGGATGGCCGCGAAACCCGTGTAGTAGCTGAGGATTCCGATGACGCCGGCCCGGAGCCGGATGACAGTGAGTAGCCCGGGCGCCAGAATCGGGTCGGGATGCCGCTTCAGGTGTACGACGAGGACCGGGACGAGTATGCCGGCGGCGGCGAGCGCGGACCAGATCCATTCGCCGGGCCATTCCCGTACTTCGACCAGTGCGGTGCAGACCAGCCCGGCGGCCACGAGGATCAGCAGGGCACCCAGAAGGTCGAGCCGTCGCGAGCGCCGTACGCCATCGAGCGGGAGGTACCGCCGGCCGACCAGTACAGTGCCGGCGACCAGGGGTATGTTGATCAAGAAGATCCACCGCCAGTCGATGGCGATCAACAGCCCGCCGAGTACCGGACCGGCGCTGGCCGCGACGGCCCCCAGTGCCGCCCAGATTCCGACCGCCGTCCCGCGACGCCGTTCGCCGAACGCGGACATGGCGAGACCCAGGGACGTCGGCATCAGCACACTGGCGCCGACAGCCTGTAGTCCCCGACTCGCGATCAGGACGAAGAGTGTGGGCGCGACGGCGCAGCCGACGGACGCGATGCCAAACAGGATCAGCCCAGAGAAGAAGCATCGACGACGACCGAGGTTGTCGGCCAGCCGTCCGGCGGGGATCAGGAGCGCGGCCAGCACGATCGTGTAGACGTTCAAGACCCAGGAGACGTCCGAGAGGCTTGCGGGCGCGAAGTCCTGGCGCAGCGTCGGGTAGGCGATGTTCACCACCCACAGATCCAGGATGGTCAGGCAGTTGGCTACGGACGCGACCGAGACCACAACCCATCGGCCGCGGGAGGACTGGGCTGTCATGCTTCCGACGATCCCGCGGACGTACCGTGCCGACCAGTGTCACGAATGACAATGTCCGCTAAATTAGTGACATGGCTACGCACCAGGTCTCAGTAGCGATCACCGAGGGGATGCCGATCTTCGAGGCGGCCATCCCGTGCGAGGTCTTCGGGCGCGCTCGAAGCGGGCTGCCAGACGCGTGGTACGACTTCAAGGTGTGCTCGTCCGAACCGGGCCAGACCCACACCGACGTTGGCTTCGCGGTCTCGTCACCCCACGGGCTCGATCAACTCGCGGACGCGGATACCGTCATCGTTCCCGCCTGCGCCAACCTCCTCCACGACCTGCCGTCCGACCTGGTCGCGGCCGTTCGCGCCGCGTACGAACGGGGTGCTCGGATCGTCTCCCTCTGCACCGGCGCTTTCGTCCTCGCGGAGGCCGGCGCCCTCGACGGTCGCCGGGCAACCGTGCACTGGATGTACGCCGACCAGCTCGCGCGGCGCTATCCGAAGGTCCACGTCGACCCCGCCGTGCTCTACATCGACGAGGGCCAGGTCCTCACCAGCGCCGGAACCACCGCGGGACTTGACCTGTGTCTGCACCTGGTGCGCCTCGACCACGGATCAGAGGTCGCCAACCTGCTCGCCCGGCGGCTGGTCATGCCGCCACACCGCGGTGGCGGGCAAGCACAGTTCGTGGACGCCCCGGTCCCTGCCGCCAAGGACGACAGTCTGGGGCCGCTCATGGAATGGGCGGTCGCGCATCTCGATCACCCGATCACCATCGCCGACCTGGCACGCCGCGAACACCTGACCCCTCGGACGTTCATCCGGAGGTTCCAGGCGGCGATCGGCACCTCCCCGCTCCGCTGGCTCCTGGCACAGCGAATACAGCGAGCGCGGCTGCTGCTCGAGTCAACTGACGAACCTCCTTCGCGGGTCGCGCAACTCAGCGGCCTTGGGGGAGAAGCCAACCTGCGGCATCACTTCGCCCGGACCGTGGGCGTACCGCCCGTCGAATATCGGCGTGCGTTCCGGGACCAGAGGTCGACATCAGCAGGGATCAATTCACCATCGTGACTTGGCCGTTGATGACCGTTATCGGGATCTGGGTCAGTGGTGTGGGTGCGGGTCCTCCGGTCACCTGTCCGTTCTCGTCGAACGAGGAGCCGTGGCAGGGGCAGCGAAATCCGGGTCCGACGTAGGTGACTGGACAACCGTGATGGGTGCAGGTGGCGTTGAACGCCAGGAACGTGTCCGGGGCTGGGTGTAGGAGATAGGCGGGCGCTCCGTTTGACGCGGTGAAGCTCATCGATGATCCGACAGCGAGGTCGGCGGCGACGGCGATCACGGGTCCGGCCTTCGCCTGTGGACTTGCGGAGTCCGTCGATGAGTCCACAGAGCGGTGTGAACGCGCCAGCGCGCTGCCCACAGGGACTCCGACAGCGGTCGCCGACGCCGCGATCAGACCGCCCCGCAGTACGGTACGCCGCTCGACGTCGTTCTGTACGGCTGCTCCTTCGTCAGGTGAGGCGTGCATCGGCAGACCGAGTGTGTGACGCGCCTTCGCGCGCAGCCAGGCGGTCGACGACAGGACCCCGGCGTCGCCCGCGATCAGCAGCGGAGTCCATGCGAAGGCGAAGCCGATGTCGGCCCCGTAGTAGTACGGCCAGGTCGTCCAGCTCACTGTCAGGAAGTAGCTGACCGAGAGCAGGACACCGCCGAGTGCGGCGAGTCGGGTGAACAGGCCCAGCAGCGTGCCGAGCCCGATCGTGATCTCGACGAAGGCGATCGCCAGGCCTGTGAGGGTTGAGTGTTCGGCGGACAGTGACACCAGTCGGCCGATCGGGGAGCGCGCGGCAGCGTGCAGCATCTGAGCGTGGACTCCAAGCGGTGACGCGTCGTCCAGGTAGTGCGTGTCGAAGAGCTTGGACAGGCCGGCGTACAGGAAGGTGCCACCGAGAAAGGCGCGCAGCGGCAGCAGTGCCCAGGCCGGCGGCCGCAGCGGGGAGTCCAGGCGTACAGCCGTCATTTCGTAGCTGTGACGGTCAACCAGCCGACGCACATCTCGTCGCTGGTGCCGTCACCCCAGACCGTGTACCGCGGAGGGAGCTTGCTCAGCTCTGGCAGTTGACGCCGCAGGGTGGCGTCGTGGGTACAGGTGACCCGCAGGGTATCTCCCGGCTTGACGTCGACGGGGGTGGGCAATGGGTGTGTCTGCTGGTTGTCGAAGTCGAACGTGGGGACATCGAGGAGGGTACGAGCCTGCTTGGTGCCGGGATTGAGCTCGACCTTGATCGAGCGTCCGAGCAGGTGCATGTGTCCAAATCCCGCGTACACCGTCATGGGTTGGGTTACGGGGTAGTCGCAGTGCTGGGTGTTGCCGGGTACCGGCTTGCCGTTTCCGCAAAGGTGCAGTAGTTGCTGCTCGATTCTCCCGACTTCGGGTCCGAACCGCTTGGTGACATCCGCGATCGACGCGGCGCGGTCGCACAGCACACCGGACTCACCGCTGGCGCACGGGAGTTCGATCGGTGCCTGCAACGGGAGATTGCGTAGCGGTTTGGTGGCCGGTGTTCCGCTGGTCAGTCGCAGCCGGATGCCGGACCGGTCTGTTTCCCCCGCATGCCCGCCGGTGGCCAACAGGTTGTAATGAACCTGGAGAATCAACACGCTGCCAGGCTTGACGGGATACCCGATGTCCTGTTTCAGAACGGCTTCCATGGCGTTAGGGGTCCAGGCGCCGACCCAGGTCGCACGTCTCAGACCCAAACCGGTGTCGCCGAAGCAGGTCCAGCCCTGACCTGGCGTCCCGGCGTCCTTGGCCCGCGCCCGTGCTGCGTACTCAGGTGGGACCAACTGGACAACGGCGTGATGCAGCACCTTGACGTTCTGCGGCTCGAACTGAACCCCACTCAGGAACGCCGGCTTGGTCAGGTGCGGATCCATCAGAAGGCAGCGGTAGTCGTCGGTGCCGCCATTGGGAGCAGACGGCGTGTAGGGCTCCGGCAGGGACAGGTTCCGGAATCGTTCGCCAGCGCGTAACGGCTGCGCCGCCGGGGGCGAGGAGACACTGTGGCTGGTGGGCGACGGCGCGTGAGCCTCAGGCTCCGCGGATCCCGATCCACATGCAGTAGCCCCCACCGCCACCGAACAGATCGCCAGGGTGACCATTCGCCACTGCTTCATCCATCGTGTCATGTCGACCTCTCTTGTCCAGCGGGGGTTTCAGGGCTCACGCTTCACCTGAATCCATCCCGTCTCTGTTGGATCGAATCCGTGGAGGTTCTTCGCGCATTCGATTGTCGCGTCCGGCGAGAGCACCCGTCCTCCGACGACCGGAGGCAACGCCTACACAATCCTGCGTACAGACCACGTGCCCGACTACCCCCGTCGTCGTAGACAGTCGCGTCACCTGAACCCGTACAGTCCAGACCCGCCGCACTCGCCATCAAACGTCTCCGACTACCACGCCGAGCTGTCGCAGCTGTGCGAGGAGATCGACAACCCCCCAGATCTCGGCGATTCGGCCGCCGGCGAAGCGGAAGATGAAGATCTCGTCGTACGTGACAAACCTGCCAGTCGGTGGCCGGCCCCTGTACTCGCCCTGGTGGGTGCCGGTCACCGTGTTCCTGCAGACAACCTTGTCGCCCTCAGCGATCACGTCCTCGACCTTCACGTGAACGTCGGGGAAGGCGCGAAGGAGCAACGCCCACACCCGCTTGAGCGCTTGTGCTCCTGGCGTATCCATCGGCGCCGGCGTGTGGAACAGAACGTTGGGCTCCACGATCTCGTCGATTGCCGTCGATATGACGTCCACATCACCGGTGTTCAGGGCATCCAGGAAACGGAAGAACACCGCCCTGTTGGTTGTTGCGGTTGACATCTGCCTTCTCCGACCCATGAAGGCGATACTCGCGTCCACGACACGGCAATGTCCTCCGGCGGTGGATGGTCGTGGAGTACGGGAATCTGCGTAGGCGCTCCGCGTTTGACGACGCCCGTTGTCGTAGCCGAGCGCGCGCTTGGCCGGAGACCGCGTTCAGCATCGTCGATCGCTGACGCGCCGGCCGCGGGCCGATCGCCCCTGGCGGTGGAGGACCTGACGGAGGCGGAAGTCCTCAGATTCGAGGGACGTCCAGCATCGGTGCGGGGACTCGGCGTACATCTACCGTGGGCCGTGGTGGAGTCGGGCGAGATCCGGAGGTAGGACGACATGGTGGCAAAACCAGCGACAGGGCGGCATATCTCCGCACCAACGCCCGCGCTGCCGGGCGGCGGCTTGGACCCCGCCCGGATGCCGGGTCACTGGTTGCTGGCCAGGCTGGGAAAACGGGTGCTCCGGCCTGGAGGCGTGGAGCTGACCCGGTGGATGCTCGACACGCTCGACATCGGCCGATCAGGTTGTCGAGTTGGCGGCCGGCCTGGGTGCCACGGCCCGCCTCACGCTGGACCATGATCCGGGCGGGTACGTCGGTGTCGATCGCGACGAAGCGGTGGTCGCCGGGCTGGCCGCCCTGGCCGACGCGGGTCAGCGCGTACGCGGACAGCGCGCGGACGCTCAGCACACCGGACTGCCGAGTCGTAGCGCCACCGTGGTCTACGGCGAGGCGATGCTGACCATGCAACCCGACCCTGCCAAGCGCCGGATCGTACGCGAGGCCCACCGGCTGCTCGGGCCGTCGGGACACTACGGCATCCACGAGCTCTGCCTTGTTCCGGACGACATCGACGCCGCGCTGGCCGACGAGATCAACGCGGCGCTGAGCGAGGCGATCCATGTCGGTGCGAGGCCGCTGACCAGAGCCGGATGGCGTGAGCTGCTGGCGTCCGAAGGATTCACACCTGTTGCCGAACGCGCCGTACCGATGCGCCTGCTCGAGACGCGCCGGCTGATTGCCGACGAGGGCGCGTTCGGCGCGTTCCGGGTCCTCCTTCGCACCCTGCACGATGGCCCGGCCAGGCGCCGCGTGCTGCGGATGCGTGCGGTGTTTCGCCGCTACCGGGACCAGCTCGCAGCCGTCAGCGTGGTGGCCAAACGCGCGTGACGTTCGCGTTCAAACAGACCGAGGAGATGACATGTCCGCAACGGTGATCGCCGACCTGGCGTCGGAACTGGAGATCCCGCGAGAAGGCACCCTCAGCAAGGTGCTCTACCGCGACGAGCGGCTTCGCGTGGTCGGTTTCGCGTTCGACACCGATCAGGAGCTGACCGAACACAGCTCGGCCCTGCCCGTCGTGATCCAGGTCGTCCGTGGGCGGCTAGCTCTCACGCTTGGCGACCAGAAGACCGAAGCGGTGCCGGAATCGTGGGTCCACCTCCCGGCCCGGTTGCCGCACACGGTCCACGCGCTCGAGCCGACCGTCATGCTGCTGACAATGCTGCCTGACGACGGTGCGGCGTGACCGGTCATCGCCTCGCCGAGCTGCCGGCACGGCCGGCATCTCCCTGGAGACGGCGTACGCGGCTTGTGGCGCTCCGATCGATCAGACACTGGGAAGCCGTCACCGGGGCAGTCCGGGCTGCTGCGCGTGGAGGCACATCCGGCAAAGACCGTCGCGTTCTCTACCGGCTGCCCGCGGGAACTCAATGGTTGACGCCCGCCACCTTGGCGGCTCCGTAGGTGGCGAACCAGTCGCTGATCTGCCGGGTGTCGGTGGTCTGCGACAACGCCAGCAGCAGGAAGATCCGGGCTTTGTTCGCCGGGAGGTCCTCGGCCCCGATGACACCGATGCTCGGGTCCACGTGCACCGCGCCGGCTCCGTATCCGTTGGCGGCGACGATGACGACGCCTTGCTTGGCCGCGGCCATGCCGGCCCGGGTCTGGGCGGGGGAGGGCGTCCCGGAAATGACCAGGCCGCCGACACGGGCAGCGGCGAACGCAGTCACCGCTTCTGGTCCCGCGTCGATGTAGGCCGGTACGATCTCCACTCTCGGCAGGTCCTCTGCCGCGGTCCTGGTGAGGTCGAACGGTGTCCGCCAGGCGGCGGGGTTGGCACAGTCGCGCACTCTCGATGGCGCCCGCTGGATCCTGATCTCCTTCTCGTCGACGGTCCCGAGGTCGCCGTACTCCCTGGTCTGGAAGGTGTTCACCCGCAGCGTGTCGGTCTTGGTCACCTCGCGAGCCGGGAAGATTTGGTCGTTCATCAAGACGGTGGTACCGAAACAACGGGTCATCGTGCTGGCAGCCAGTCGTACGGCGTTGTAGAGGTTCGGCGGACCGTCGCTGCCGATGACGTTCCACGGCCGCATCGCGCCCGTGACGACAACAGGTTTCTGGCTGCGCACGGTCAGATCCAGGAAGTACGCCAGCGCCTCCATCTCAGCGGTACCGCTGGTGACCACGACGGCATCCGACGTCCTCAGCCGTGCGTCAACGAGGCGGGAGACCGCGGCGTAATCGGCGATCGTGAACTCTCCAGAGCCCTTCTGGCCGTAGTCCTCACTCGTAATCCTTGCGAGGTCACCGATTTCTGGTTGGAGGTCCTTGACCAAATCCGCGACCGGCAGCTTTCCCGGCTGGTAACTCTCGAAGCCGACGCGCGAGCTGGCCCGGCCGGCGATGGTCCCGCCCATTCCGATGATGGCCACCTTCGGTTCGGAACGAGCCGGCCGGTCACGGGAACCCGCGGCCGGGGGAGCCGAAAGCGCTGCGCCGGCGGTAGCACCCCCGATCATGACAACACCCAACGCGGCGGCAACAGCTACCTGAGCAACGCGGTTGAAGGACATGGGGGCAAGCATGCGCAGGTTCGCCCATGGACCACATCCAGGCTGATCCCTGATACGTAAAGGATTCCCCTCAGGGTTACCCTCACAACACCGAGCACAGAGGTTCAGCAGGCCCGAGACATCCGCTGGCGCCGGCCGAGCAGATGGCGCAGCCGCGGATCCGGCAGAAGGGTGCGGATACGCCCGCGAGGTCCGTTCGCCGACCTCAAAGCCTTGGGACGGCAGGCCGGGATGCCGGTTCCGAGGTTCGCTGTGTTGGCTGGCATATCGGTGCCCGACTCGGAGACACCAGCATCGGCGGCGGCAACAGACCCGTCGGAGAGCGAGGTTGCGGCACTCCGACAGCAGGCTCGGCTCGCCTTTCGCGACGCACGGCTGTAACGCAAGCCCTTGCAGAGCACACCCAGAGAGTGGGCTATGGCTGTTTTGGCGGGGTCGTGACGGCCCGGAGGTAGCCTGCGGCGGCGGCGCGGGTGGTTACGGTGATGGGGAGGACGATGTGCTGGAGAGGCATGGCGTCAGCGCCTTGTCTCATTCGTTCGCCGACGATGCGCATGGCCTCCCGGCCGAGCTGCCGTGACGGTAGTGCCGCAGCGACGGTTGTGATCGGCAGCGGGTCGAGAGGGCCGGCGTTGTCCATGCCGGCCAGCTCCATCTGGTCTGGGATCTCGATGCCGAGCTCCAGCAGATTCTTCGCGGCTGCCGCGAGAACGAAGCCGTTCGCGCACAGCAGTACGGTCGGCGGATCGGCATGGTCGAGCAATTCCCGCATGTAGGTGGGATGTGTGCCTTCGGCATAGGTCCAGTAACGGCGAAGTGCGGAGAACTCCGGCGTGACCGGCAGCCCGTGTTCACGCAGGCTGTGCTTGTAGCCGGCCAGCCGATCCTGCGCGCTCGTGCAGTCCGTCTCGCTCCAGAGGGCGGCGATGCGCTCGTGGCCGAGCTCGATCAGGCGGTTGGTGAGCTCGTTACCAGCAGAGCAGTAACCGTCGACAACCCATCGGGCCTGGCGTACACCCTCACCGGCTGCGCCTGACCTGCGTGCGATCTACGGCGTAGGCCGGCTATCTGCGTTGGGTTTTCGGGAGGCGGGGGAGTGGCAGGAGTCGGTGGTCCGGAGTGAAGAGGCGGCGTACGAGGCCGAGTGTCATGACCGCGGTCGTGGTGGCGACCGAGCCGAGCACGAGGAACATCACGACTGCTTGTACGAGCACCGCCTGCACCGGGGGTACGCCGGCGAGGATGAGCCCTGTCATGGCGCCGGGGAGGAACACCAGGCCGGTGGCCTTGGTGGTCTCGATCTGCGGGGACAATGCCGCGCGCAACGCCGTGCGTACGTAGGGCGTGGCCGCCTGCCGGGAGGCGTGCCCGAGAGCGAGCCGGGCCTCCACCTCGTCGCGTTTGTCGCGCAGTTCGTCCACCAGCCGGCGAGCGGCGAGCACGGTGGCGGTCATGGAGTTGCCAACCATCATCCCCGCGATCGGCACCAGGGTGCTGCTCTGCAACGGAATCACGCGCAGGCCGAACACCACTCCGAGCGTGACCACCGCGGCCGCGGCGAACGCGAGAACAGTCAAGGGCACGATCTTCGGCACCTCGGGCGCTCGCCGCCGGGCGACATCGCCGGCGTAGACGACCATGCCGACGATCCAGAGCCACGACCACAGCAGAGAGCGGCCCGGCTCCAGCAACAGCGTCAGGGCGGCGCCGACCAGGAGCAACTGGACCAGCGCGCGGGCGGCTGCCCAGGCCACCTGCCGTTCCAGACCGAGCCGTTGCCACATCGAGACCGACGCGGCCACCGCGACCAGTGCGAGCGAGGTGGCCAGGCCGGAGAGTCCTACCGGGTCGTTCATGAGCCGGCCTCCCTGCCATCCGGACGACTCTCTGGTGGGCTGCCCGCTGCCCCGTCCGCCGGCCGCGGGAGGTCCTCGACACCGGTGCAGCGTCCCCGCTCGATCCGCAGCACCCGATCGGCGATCCGTTCCACCTGTGCCTGGTCGTGCGTGACCCACAACACCGTCACGCCGTCGCCGGCGAGCTCGCGGGCTGTCCGTTCGATGATCCGGGCCGCCTCGTCGTCGACCGCGGAGGTGGGTTCGTCCAGCAGCAGGACCTCGGGCCGCGTGATCAGTGTCCGGGCCAGACACATCCGCTGGGCTTCGCCGCCGGACAGGGTGGTCGCGTCGCGGTCCAGCCAGTCACCCTCGTCGGCGCCGGTGAGCGCCACCCGATCCAGCGCGTCCTTGATGGCGGCCTCGGTTGCCTCCGGAACCGCGACGCGCAGATTGCCAGCGACGGTGCCCGGGAACGGCGTGGGCCGTTGGAAGACCATGCCGACCTGCCTGCGCAGGCGTAGCGGTTCCAGGCCTGTGATGTCGTGGCCGCGGAACAGCACCCTGCCGGCGGTCGGCACCTCCAAGCGGTTGCACAGGCGCAGCAGGGTGGTCTTGCCCGAACCTGAAGGACCGAACACCGCGGTCAGACCGTCACCCGGAACGACCGCGGTCAAGCCGTCCAGGGCGCGGGCCTCGCCGCGTTGGACGACGACGTTGTCGAAGGCGAATCCGGTCTCGTCCACCTCCGCCTCCTTCCCCGGTGACACAGCCATGGTATCGCAATGCGATATCGAGATTCGATATTGATGGCAGGAGATGGCGATGGCGTTCACGGGCGAGCTACGTTCGCGCCGGCCGGCCTACTGGCCGGGCACTTCACTCACCGAGTACTTCGCGGGCTAGCTCGGCCAGCGCCTTCCGGTCTTCCGCCAGTGCTTTCCGGCCGGCCCTGGTGATGCGGTACGTGCGCCGGACTCGTCCGTCGACGACCTGCTGCCTCGACGTCAGCAGCCCGTCGGTCTCCAATCGGTGCAGCGTGGGGTACAACGTGCCTGGGCTGATGTGGTACCCATGCCGGGCCAGCTCCTCGGTCATCCACGCGCCGTGGATCTCGCCCTCGGCGGCATGATGCAAGATGTGCAGCCGTATCGCTCCCCGCTGGAACTCCCGCACGTGCTCCGACCTCCGTCGTCCCAGTGGTGACGTTTCCGATATCGGCTACCGATTCTACGACGTCCTACCGACGAGCGGGACGGGTGTCAGGTTTCGAAGAGCTGGAAGAACAGCGGGAACGTGCCGAGGATTCCGAGCGCCAGCAGAACGCCTGTCGCGGTGAGGACGCGGGAGTTGAGCTGGGCCCGGGTGCGCAGCGCCAGGTGCAGCACGATCCAGGCAACGATCCAGATGGTCACGGTGATCAGGACCTTGCCCGAGAGCGGACCGACCGAATCGCTGAACGTGAGCCAGTCCTTGACCGTCGTGCTGACCTCGGCGAGGGTCGTAAGCAGGCCAAGGGTGAAGGCTCCCACGCCGGCGGCGACGAGGGCGGCGGCGGCCGGGCCTTCTGGTCGGCCGGCCGTTCCGGCTCGGTGAACTGGTGTGCTCTCGGCGGCGTGCGGGGGCTCGGTCTTCTGGGTGTCGCTCATGGTGGTCTCCGGCGTACTTGATGGATCTCACTGGACGGGTGCGGCTTTGGTGATCAGGGCGCCGAACAGTCCGGCCACTCCGGCGATGGCGAACGCGACGACGAGCGCGGCCATCGCCAGCCGGCGAAGCCGGTCGTTGCGCGCAAGCGCGGGACCGTAGTAGATGACGATGAAGGCGGCCACGGTCGCCAGGATCGGGCTGATCCAGGCGATGTGTTCCTTCCACTCCATGGCGAACGTGTGCCAAGCCTCGGTTGACGGGCTGGCCAGCAGGGTGGAGCGCGGGCTGTCTGCGGCGGGATCGCGGTACCAGGGGTAGACGATCCAGGTGCCGGTGATGACGGTCAGCCAGGCCAGCACGGCCATCGATGTGGTGCCGATACCGAGCCGGCGGATCGACTTGCGTACGCCGGCGATGGTTTCGGTGGCGACTCGGGCGGCGTGCAGCTCTGCCAGTGCGCCGGCGAAGGACAGCAGGAACAGGGAGCCCAGCACCATGCCATGGATCAGGCCCCACAACTCACGTGCGGTAAGGTCCATTGGACGACCTCCTTTCCTCCAGAGGGTCCTGTCCACGACGGCGCTGACGATAGATGCCATCGGCCCCACTCAGCACGGGCGAACGCCCCAATTCCCATCGGACGTAGCGCCGTCGCACTGTCGCCATCAACCGTGAGCGAGTAACTCACCACCAACGCGAGGTCATCCGCCAGGAAGCCAATGGGCCCGTCGCTCGGCAGGCCGATAGACACCACGCCGCCTATACCCCTACGGGGTAGGGGATACCTGCCCGGCGAGCGATGACGTTCGGCGCTTTCGCATGAGTGCTGGCCGAGGGGAAGGTGAAGGGGTCACGGAAGAAGGGCCCGGGAGGGATGATGGCCGAGGTCGTGTTGAGTGCTGTAGGGCTCGAAAAGGCCTACCTGCGAGGGATCTGGCCGGTCCGCCGACGAAGGACCGTTCTGACCGGCGTCGATCTCGGCCTGCGAGCCGGCGAGGTCGTCGGGCTGGTCGGCGAGAACGGGTCGGGAAAGTCCACGCTGATGAAGATCCTGGTGGGCGCGCTGGCGGCCGACGCCGGCGCGATCACACGGGAGGGCCGGCTGGGGTACTGCCCGCAGGAACCCGTGGTCTACGAACGGCTGACGTGCGACGAGCACTTCGAGCTGTTCGGTCGCGCTTACCGGATGACGCTCGAGGCCGAACGGGCGTCGCGGCGGAAGCTCTACGGCGCTCTGGGATTCGAACGTTACGCACGTACCCGCGCGGATCAGCTGTCGGGCGGCACGTTGTCCAAGCTGAACCTCGCGCTGGCGTTGCTCGCCGACCCGGAGGTCCTGTTGCTGGACGAACCGTACGCCGGCTTCGACTTCGACACCTACCTGCGGTTCTGGGACCTGGTGGCCGACCGCCGCCAGGCGGGCCGCTCGGTGCTGATCATCAGCCACTTCGTCACTGACGAGGAACGCTTCGATCGCATCGTGGAGTTGCGGGACGGCAGGGCGGCCGAGCGGGGAGTCGTCAGGGGAGCAAACCCATGAGCGGCCTGCCGTTGGTGCGGAGGTTCCTGGCCGACTACGCACGCAATCCCGTGAACGTGTTGATGCTCGTGCTCGTACCTGTGGTGTTCGTGGTGGTCGCCGCGGGCCGGCTGTCGGAGGTCGCCGAAGTGCTCGGGGCTCCAGGTGGACCCACGGGTTTCGTGGCTTCGGCCGGCTGGGCGGCGGGCTTCCTCGCCGGCATCGCGATGTACTTCCAGGTACGCTCCGCGCGGGAGGCCGACCGGCGCCTGGTACTGGCGGGGATGCACCCGTGGCGGTTCGTGGCCGCTCGGATGGTGACGGGCTTCTGCCTTGCGGTGCTGGCAGCCGCGGCCGCGCTGGTCGCTCTGGTCGCTCGTACGAATGTCGCCGCGCCGGGAAGGGCTGTCACCGGAGCGGTGCTGTTCGCTCTGATCTATCTCGCGATCGGCGCCCTGGCCGGCGCGACCGTACGCAACCCGGTGAACGGAACCGTGCTGGTCCTCCTGATCTGGATCATCGATGTCTTCTTCGGCCCGGCGATGGGCATGAAGGACCGCGAGGCCACCCGATGGCTCCCCACTCACTACGTCACGCTATGGATGATCGACCTGCCCTCCGGGCACAGTGGCCGGCTGGGTGATCTCGGTTGGGCGCTGGTCTGGCTGCTCGGCGCGCTGGTCGCCGGTGCCGTCGTGGTCGCTGTGACAAGCAGGGTGGCGAGGAGATCTCGACGGTTGGCACGCGCCGGATCGATCCCGGCGCAGCTCGCCGTCACCCTGCGGATGGGACTGCGTGGGGCGCTGCGGAACCTGACGTTCTGGGTGCTGCTGGTGGCCGTTCCCGCCATTTACATCCTCGGCTCGGTGCCGATCACGCCCGACGGCTCGGAGCCGATGAGTGTGGTCGAAGGCGGCCGCGAGGTGCTCCGGATGTACTGGTTGCCCGACGTTCATCCCGCAACGATGGCTCCGATCGGGGTCGGATCGCTGGCGGCACTGGCCGGGCTGTTCCTGGTACTCGACACCCGCACCGGTGATCGCCGGTTGACGCTGGCGGGAACCCCTGTCGGCGTCGTTCTGGCGGCGCGGATATTTCTCGTGGTGCTGGCCTCTGTGGTTGCCGCGGCGGCCGCGATCGGAGTCACCGCTCTGGTTTTCGACGCGCGGCAATGGGTTTGGTACGCGCTGGCCAACGTGCTGGTCGCCGTGACCTACGGGCTGATCGGCGTCGTACTCGGGCCGCTGTTCGGCCGTGTCGCGGGTGTCTTCATCGCGTTCCTGGTGCCGTTCCTCGATCTCGGGATCGGGCAGAGTCCGATGCTGCGATCCGGCGTACCGGAGTGGGCGGAGTTCCTGCCCGGATACGGCGCCTACCGCGTCCTGCTGGATGGCGGGCTCACCGCGTCGTTCGACGAGTCCGGCGCACTGCTGCTGGCGTCCGGCTGGCTCGCCGGACTGATCGTCCTTGCCACGCTGGTGTTCCGGCACGGCCTGTCCCACGTCCCCGTCCAGGCGGGAGCGGAAGCTGTGCGTCGTAACGGATGAGGCCCTCAAAGGGGGCGCCGGCGAGGCGTGACCGTCAATATGTGAGGGAACTGCGTGTGGGCGACCGCTGTTCAGTCGTCGTCATCGTCGGCGTGGGAGGGGGCGACGTAGTGGGTGTCTCCCCACGCTGCCCGAGCCCCGGAGTCGCCGATCCGTAGGACTTGCACGCCTGTAAGCAGCGCGAACGCCACGGTCGTCACGGCCAGCACGCCGGCCACTGGTCGGTGCCACGACCTTCCATGGCCCTGCGTGGCATCCGGTTCGGCGGCGCGCCGGGTGCGCGACGACCGATACCAGTCGAGCCAGACCATCGCGGTCACCGTCACCAGCATGGGCGCGACGAAGACCAGCAACTGGTCGCCGAGTTCGGCATGACTGGCGATCGACCGGTCTGATGGCAGCCGGTCACGCAGGCCTTCACCTGTGCTCGTGGCCAACGGCACGCATGCGGTGGCGACAGCTGCCAGCGCCACCGCCGGCCAGCCGTAGCGTCGTCGTGCCGCCGGCCAGACCGCGACCGCGACGCTCGCGAGCACAGCGATCGGTACGAGCACAACGACCGCGTGCACGATCAGGACGTGCAGGGGGAGACCCGTGATGAACGTCGGAATCGCAAGCGTCATACCGGCGATGATCGCGGTGCGTTCTGGGAAGAATCTTGGAGTTATCCGGGTTTCAGCGGAAGCACCAAACGCAGCCGTGCGCCGTTGCCGGTTACGTTCGCGGCGGTGACTTCGCCGCCGTGGCGGGCTGCGATGTCGCTGACCAAGGCGAGCCCGAGACCATAGCGGCGCTCTGCTCGAGCGTCCGCCGGCTCGGGTTGGCTCGTGGCGAAGCGTTCGAAGATGCGAGGCAGGATGGCCGGGTCGATGCCTGGGCCGTCGTCGACGACTTCCACAACCGCCAGAGCCCCCTCGGAGCTGGTGGTCACGGTGACCATCGAGCCGGCGTGCCGAACCGCGTTGTCCAGCAAGGCCGTCATGGCGCGGCGCAAGGCGGTCGGTGCTCCGGTCACGGGCAACGGACCGTTGCTGTGGAAGGAAAGCCGGATCGAACGGTCTCCTGCGGTGCCGGAGGAGGTG
The DNA here is from genome assembly GCF_054779015.1 of Flindersiella endophytica. Lineage (NCBI taxonomy): Bacteria > Bacillati > Actinomycetota > Actinomycetes > Propionibacteriales > Nocardioidaceae > Flindersiella > Flindersiella endophytica. Next base: position 37,424 of record NZ_BAAGYY010000013.1, on the reverse strand, counting down.
GCGACGGCTTCCTCGGCGAGCGTCGCGAGGTTCACGGTCTCCTCTACCCGGTGCGCGGTGGTGTCCGCGGCGAGCAGCAGGTCGTCGAGGATGGCAGTGAAGTGCTGTGCGTCGGCAACCACACCGGCCGCTTCGTCGGTCAGGTCCCGCGGAACGTTCTGCCGCAGCAGGTGCCGGTGGAGAAGCTGGACCCGGGTGGACAGCAGGGTCAAAGGGGTGCGCAGCTCGTGGCTGGCGTCGGAGACGAACCTGCGTTGCAGCAGGAGCGCGTCGGCGAGCGGCCGTACAGCACGCCGGCCCATCCATACGCCGGCGAGGGCGGCCAGCAGCAATCCCAGCCCGCCGCTCAGGAGAAGGGCAGCCGCGAGCCGGTCGCGCTCGGTGTGGCTGGCTGTGAGGTCCAACGCTGCCTGGATCGTTCGTCCGGCCTTCCGCATGGTGTAGATCCGGAACTCTCTGCCGCCGGCGAAGTAGTCGTTGGTGCCAGCCGTGCCGGTACGGGCTGTGCGATCCAGTGCGGCCTCATCGGGCAGGCCGGACGGAAGGCCAGGAGTGGCCTCCTGGCCGTGGGCGTCCTGCACGATCAACCAGACTCCGGCCGGCGGGTCGACGACGTCGTCAGTGCTGACGGCGGCCTGCTCCAGCAACGTCCGCGCCGCCCGTTGCTGCCCCTGCACCATGACGAGGAGGGCCAGGGTCGACAGCACGACGACGATCACCGCCGCGCACAGGCCGACCTGCAACCCGAGACGCCAACTCGTACGCCGCAGCATCACGGCGTCCCGGGTGTAGCTCATGATGCTCCAAGCTGGTATCCGCGTCCGTGCACGGTCGTGATCACACCGCGGCCGAGCTTGCGCCGCAGGTAGTGCACGTAGGTGTCGACGACCGCCTCGCTCTCGGCCTCCGGGAACGCCCGTGCGAGCAGGTCCGCGCGACTGAACACTCGGTTGGGATACGTCGCCAGCAGCGTGAGCAGGGCACACTCCCGCTCCGACAGCCGAACCGGCCGATCGGCACTGCCTCGCACCTGGCGGGTCTGGGGATCCAGCCGGCGGTTGCCGACCGGGAGGTACCGCGCGTCCTCGAGGTGCCGCCTCCGCAGGGCGCGCAGCCGCGCCAGCAACTCGTTGATGTCGAACGGCTTGCCGAGGTAGTCCTCGGCGCCGGCGTCCAACCCCTCCACACGGTCGACGGGATTGGCCAGTGCCGACAGCACGAGTACCGGCGTGGTGACGGCACGGGATCGGATCCGGGTCAGTACATCGAGGCCGTCGATGGCGGGCAGCCCGCGGTCGAGGACGATGACGTCATAGGCGCGGCTCAGCGCCAGGTGCAGTGCTCGTTGCCCATCGGCGGCGAGGTCCAGGGCGTAACCCTCCTCGGTGAGCAGCACGGAGAGCATCTCGGCCAGATCGCCATCGTCCTCGACAAGCAGCAGCCTCGGCTGCTCGACCACGGGGCTCTCCATGACCCCTATCTTGCCCACTCAACGGACACAGCCGGCTGCTTCGGCCGTCACAGGATTTTCCCAGAAGCCGCGCGAACACTGGTCGCACAGTCACAAGTGGACTAGACCACCGGAAGGAGCAGGCCGGTGAACCGAGTACTGCGCGAACACCTGGCACGGCGTGAATCGGGCCGCCGCCGGGTCACCTGGATCACGAAACTGAGCGCGATCGTCGCCGCAGCGGTCGCGGTCGCGTTCGGTGTCGGCTTCGCCCACCAGCCGAGCGCGACCAACAGCAGCACGGGAACCTCGGACTCCCAGCCGGTGGCCCCACAGACCACCACCGACGGCTCCGGAGACGAGTACGGCGACGGTTCCGACGAAACCGGCCAGGACAACTCTCAGAGCGACTCCGGAACGCTGCAGCCGCCAGTCCGGCTGCCGGACTACAGGCAGAACGATGGCCAGGCAAGCCACGGCTCGTCAGGTGGGTCGTGAACATCGGACGCGTCGCGTTCTCCGCGCTGGGGACGAGAGCCGAGCTGGTCCTGACCGAGCCGGCCCAGCTGCCCGCCGCCGAGTGCGTGCTGCGGCAACGCCTCGAGGAGTTGGACGCGGCCTGCAGCCGCTTCCGCGCCGACTCCGAACTGTCAGGTCTGCAGCAGCGAGCCGGAACCCGCGTACGCGTGAGCCGGCTGCTGTTCGATGCCCTGTCCGTCGCTCTGCGGGCCGCGCGGCTCACCGAGGGCCTGGTGGATCCGACTGTCGGTGACGCCATCAGCCGGCTCGGGTACGACCGCGACTTCGCCCTGCTCGACCGTGACAGGTCTGTCCCTTCACATCCCGCGACACCGGTGCCGGGCTGGCAGCGGCTGCGGCTCGATCCGGTCACCCGGGAGGTGCTGATACCACAAGGGGTGCGGCTCGACCTCGGTGCGACCGCGAAGGCCTGGGCGGCAGACCGGGCGGCAGCAGAGCTCGCGCGCCTGGCCGGATGCGGCGTACTCGTCGGACTGGGTGGGGACATCGCCGTCGCCGGCCCGCCTCCCGCCGAAGGCTGGCGGATCGTTCTCGGCGAGGACCACGCCCGTACCGACCCTGATCGCGACCCGACCGTCGTGATCGGTTCCGGTGGGCTCGCGACCTCGAGCACAACCGTCCGGACGTGGCGTCGGTGTGGTCGCGTCCTGCACCACATCGTCGACCCACGTACGGGAGACCTTTCCGATCCGGCGTGGCGCACCGTGAGCGTGGCCGCCGCGACGTGCCTGGACGCCAACACCGCCACGACCGCGGCGATCGTGATCGGCCATGACGCTGCCGGTTGGCTCGCCCAACGCGGATTGCCGGCGCTGCTGATCTCGGTCGACGGCGAAGCCACAGCAGTCGGCGGCTGGCCCGCTGACCCGAGAAGGCCCTCCGCCACAGAGCAGCGTGCGTCGTGATCGCGCTGTGGTATGCCAGCCGTGCCACCGGGATCGTGGCGCTGCTCCTGCTGTCGGCGGTAGTGGTGTTCGGACTGTTGAGTGGCGCACGGGTCTCCGGCCGGCGATGGCCGCGCTTCGCCGTGGCCGGCCTGCACCGCAACCTCACGTTGCTCGCCGTGGCGTTCCTGGTCGTGCATGCTTCGACCGCCGTGATCGACACCTACGCCGGCATCGGCTGGCTCGACATCCTGATCCCGTTCGTGTCGGCCTACCACCCGTTCTGGCTCGGGCTCGGCGCGGCCGCGTTCGACCTGTTCGCCGCATTGGTCCTCTCGAGCCTGTCACGGCCGTGGATCAAGGTGCGGTGGTGGCGTGGGCTGCACTGGGTCGCATACGTGTGCTGGCCACTTGCCTACCTGCACGGAATCGCGATGAGCGACAACGACCTGCGGTCGCCGTGGGTTGTCGCACTGATGGCCTGCTGCGCACTGGCCGTCTCCGCCGCCCTGACCGTACGGCTCTGGGTTCGCCACCCCGACACCGAAGCGCGGCAGCACGAGCTCCGGGAGCGGCGGTGAACGCGATGATCGACGCTGCCAACGACGCCGCCGGCGCTCGTCGGGCACCCGCGGACTACCGGCTGCTCGGAGGCTGGTGGGAGACCGGGCAGACCGCCGATCTCGCCGCCCACCAGGCCAGATATGGCCCGGCGCCGCTGCTCGCGTATCGGGGGAGGGAAGGCCGGCAGCGGCTGATCGAAGCGGTCGAACGGGCCGGCCTTCGGGGCAGGGGCGGCGCTGGGTTTCCGACAGCCCGCAAGCTGCTGGCGGTCGCCGCCGGTAGTCCGGGCGCGACGGTGGTCGTCAACGCCTGCGAAGGCGAACCAGTCAGCGGGAAAGACCAGGCGCTGCTGACCGTCGCCCCTCATCTCGTCCTGGACGGCGCTCAGCTCGCGGCGCACGCCGTACGTGCCCGCGAGGTGATCATCTGCCTGCACCGGGGTGGCGTCCTCCTGCCGCGGCTGCGGGATGCGATCGCCGAACGTGGCTCCGGGATCCGGATCGTCGAGGTTCCCCGCAGGTATGTCGCCAGCGAGGAGTCGGCCCTGGTCAACCTGATCAACACCGGTGACGCTCGGCCCACGAGCAGACCACCGCTGCCCGTTCAGCGCGGCGTCCGCGGCAGGCCGACGCTGATCAGCAACGCTGAGACGCTGGCACACCTCGCGCTGATCGCCCGTCACGGGCCGGACTGGTTCCGCGAATGCGGAACCGACGACCTCCCGGGTACGGCGTTACTGACCATCTCCGGTGCCGTCGGTGCACCCGGTGTGTACGAGGCGGCCGGCGGAAGCCCGATCGGCACGGCCCTCCAGCTCGCGGACGCGGACGCCGGCCAGGCCGTCCTCACCGGTGGCTACGGCGGCACCTGGCTTCCGATGCCGTACGCCGCGGCGGTGCCGCTCACCCATCAAGGACTCGCTGCCGCGGGTGCGGCCATGGGCGTAGGAGCACTGTTCGTGCTTCCAGCAGACACCTGCGGACTGACCGAGACCGCACGCATCCTCGACTACCTCGCCCGCGAGTCCGCCCGGCAGTGCGGGCCGTGCATGTTCGGCCTGCCCGCCATCGCCGAGGACTTCCGTCGGCTCGCCATCGGTGAACCCGGCACCGGTACCGAACAACGGCTTCGCCAACGGCTGGACGTCATACCCAGGCGAGGCGCATGCCGGCACCCCGACGGCGCGGTCCGGCTGGCCCGTAGCGCGCTGCTCACGTTCGCCGCCGACCTTCGCCGTCACACCAACGGCCGCCCGTGCATGTATGCGATGAGCGGGTGGTGAGCTCGATGAGCCGGCCACGACTCAGCGTCGACCCGATCGCGTGTCACGCCCATGGCCTGTGCGCCGAGCTCGTCCCCGAGCTCGTCGAGTTGGACGAGTGGGGTTACCCCATCATCGTTGACGGAGACATCGACCGGCGGCTGCGCGCGCACGCCCAGGAGGCCGTCGCCGCCTGTCCCACCCTCGCGCTCAGGCTCACCCATGGCGACTGAACGCCGTGGCTGGTCTCGTGAGCTCCCTGACACCACCACTTGACGCCGCCAGCCAGAGTCGATCCGGACTGCTGGATCGGCCGGTTCTGCCTCGTCGGCCGCACCGGAGGTGACTTCTCTCCTCTGCGAGCAGGGACCTTCGCCTGTTTTCGGGTCGGCCCGGAAGCTGCCAGATTGCGGAAGATAACCGCGTTCCGGGGAGGGGATGTCGTGATCGGCATCAAGATGAGCGTGATTGTCGCGGTCTACAATCCTGGGAAGTACCTGCCCCGCTGCGTGGAATCGCTGCTTCGGCAGTCTCTCAACAGTGATTCGTACGAAATCATCCTGGTCGACGACGGCTCGACGGACGGCTCCTCGGCGATTCTGGACGACTATGCCGCAGCGCACGCCAACGTACGCGTGCATCACCAGGAAAACTCCGGGTGGCCTGGCAAGCCACGCAATGTCGGCATTGATCTGGCTCGTGGCAGGTACGTCCAGTTCGTTGACCAGGACGACGTGCTGGGGCCTGAGGCACTGGAGCGGCAGTTCGATTTCGCGGTGCGCAACGACTGCGATGTCCTGGTGGGGAAAATCGTCAATACAGTCGGAGCCGTCGCGCACAACCTCTTCAGCAGGAACCACGGCAACTGCACTCTCGACGAAGTTCCGTTGATCCGGAGCCTCAGCCCGCACAAAGTCTTCAAGCTGGATTTTCTCCGTGAACACGGAATTCGTTTCCCAGAAGGGAAATGCCGCCTGGAGGATCAGCTGTTCATGGTAAAGGCGTACCTGGACGCTCGCACAATCTCCGTGCTCGCTGACTATCCCTGCTACTACTGGCTGCTGCGTGACGACGGCAAGCATGCCAGCCGCTCGTGGTCGGCACCGGAAGGATACTTCGTCAACCTGCGCGGCGTCCTCGACGCGGTCATGGCCCGTACGGAACCAGGACCGTTCCGTGACCGCATCCTGAGTCGCTTTCTGGAGCAGGAGATGCTGCACAGGTTGGGCATGCCCCTGCATCGATTCGGGCCGAAGCGACGGGCCGAGCTCTACGGTGAGATCCGCAAGCTCTATCTCGAACGCTTCCACGGCCAGTCGGTTCTGGACGTGATCTCGCCGATCATGCGTGTGCGGGCCGCGCTCCTCGCCGAGGATCGGATGGATACGTTGATGGAGTTCGCGCTGCGGGTCGACGGGATCCGCGGTGACGTACGGCTGCACAACGTCGGCTGGCAGCAAGGCCGGCTGTCGGGTCGGCTCACCCTGACGTTGCGGCACCCCGACGGTCAGCCGGTGACAGTGAGAAGGCAGGGTTCGGGTTACACCCTCGATGACCGGCTGACCGAAGGTCTGGTGCCTTCGGACCTGGCCCACCTCACCGACGAGCTGGACGCTTTCACAGCCGACGTGTCCATCAAGCACCGCCAGTCCTCGGTGATCTGGTTCGCCCGGAGCTGGTTCGGCCACCCGCGGACGAGCGAGTCGGCTGACCGGACGTCGTTGTCCTGGCAGGGCGGGTTCGAGCTCGACCCGGGTACAGCCGCAGGCGGCGAGCCGCTCAATCCGGGCGTCTGGGATCTGCGGGCCGGAGTACGCGCGTTCGGGCTGTCCGGTTCTGCCAACGTCGGCGCATGCCGTGACAGAGGCGTCGGCCAAGCACCGGAGCTCGCCCTCACCGGCGATCCCGGGCGATACTTCGAGCCCTACTGGACCGTTCGTTCCAACCTGGCGATCAAAGCCACGGACGACGATGCGGTTCTGCTCAACGTACTTCGCCGGCAAGCCGGCTTTGCGCCCCGCGTGGACGGGCGAACCGTGGCAGTTCCCGTACCGGTGAAGATCTCACCCGGAGCCAAACCCCGCGGCCTCCCGATCGCCGTCCGGAGCGAGCGGCTCCTTCATCGGGAGTCTGCCCTGCTCATGACCGACGACGCGGGTGGGGCGGTCCTCTCGGCTGACCTGTCCGGCACCCACCTGCGGCCCGGTGAGCGTGCCGCGCTGGTGGTCCAGCCCGCTGGAGCGCCGAATCCGCACCCCATCGCCCACCTCCGGAGCACGAGATCGGGACACCTACACGCCAGGCCCGCCGTCGGCGCAGTCCGCAGGACTGCGCTGTCCGTGCTGTCCAGACCCCGGGTTCGCAGAATCGGGACACAGCTGCTCCGGCGTGCACCCGCCCGGCCGGAGCGCCTGATACGTCGCACCGTCCAGTGGATCCTCACCGGCACGCGATGAAACCAGGCCGCGCGCCCCAGCCGAGATCAGCCAACCGGTGGCTTGTGGGTTCGCACGACGGCGTAGACGGCGGCTTCGGTCATGCGCTTCTCCTGCGGAGACAGCGAGGGGGCAAGGGCGAACGAGGCGGGCAGGCCGTTCATCGTTCTCCTACCCCGATGTGGCGGAACGGGCCGTGCCGAGCATCGAGATCGTGTCGTCGACGGTGTAGGCGAGCTTGTTGACGACGTCGACCACTCCGTCCGCCTGCCGGGCCATGAGCTCGGCGATCGGAAGAAGGCTCCTGCGCCCGAGCTCGCCGGTGAGCGTGACGACGCCGTCGTGGACGTCGACACGGATCGCTCGCGGATCCGGCCAGAGCGCGTACTCCACCACGTCGCGCTGGACGGCTCGCCGCAGCTCGGCGTCGGAGACGAGAAAGGCTCGCAGGAGGTCGGATCTGGTGACGATGCCGACGGCCACACCCCGGTGGTCGACGACGATCAGCCTGGTGATGTGCCGGCCGGCCATCAGGCTCGCCGCCTGCCGAAGGGTCGCGCCCTGCTCGATCGTGACGGCGGGCGAGCTCATCAGCTCTTCCGCGGTAGGCGCCGCTGCGCGGGAGCGCACCGTTCGGAAGCGCCGGCCGAGCCAACCCGGCTGGGGAGGAGGTGCCTGCGGTTCCTCCTTGAGGATCAGATCCCACTCCGAGATGACACCAAGTGGCCGGTCCGCGCTGTCCAGGACGGGGACGGCGCTGATGCCCTTCGCCGACAGCAGGTAGGTGATGTCCTTGAACGAACGGGACGGCTCCGCGCTGATCAGGTCACGGGTCATCACGTCAGCGACGGTCTTGTAGCTGCGCATCCTCGTTGGTCTCCTCGAGTCGCTTGAGCTCCGCCGCGATCTGGTCTGCCCAGGCGGCGATCGGTTCGGGGTTACGGAAGTCGCCGCCGTGGTTGGCGGCTATCCGGCGGACCGGCCAGGAGCCGGTGTTGTCCACTCCGACGACGATGCAAGGCCGGGTCGTCATGTGTTCGGTCCCTTTTGTGCTGAGCCGATGCCTCACAGCTTCAGTGTCGGATCCAAGAGCGCAGGCGCCCCAGGGCCACTCGCAACGCTTACCGAGGCACTTCGCCTCGCGCGATGACTGGGCGTTGGCCACTGGCCGCAGGCGTGAGTGAGGGCTTCACTGGAGGGAGGTGGTACGGACCGGTCCGTACCAAGAAGCCTTCACGGGAAACGGAGTTGACGAGGCGATGGCCTTCGTCGAGATCGAGGGAACCAGGCTACAGGTGGCTTGTCGAGCCAAGAATCTGGAAGACATGCTGGAGCGGGCGGTCAGCGCATACCTCGACCGGACGCATCAGCCAAACCACGCCAAGGTCAGGAGCCGCAGGATCGACGGCTGGTGCCGTGACTACCGACGCTACGACGTCTACGCCGAAACCGATACGGACAGTGGCCGAGGGCGCCGGCATCGCTACTTCGAAGTAACGGTCTACCAGCGCATCCCATGACGGCCGTCAGGAATGTTTGACGAGGTAGGTCTCGCAGTCACCTACGGAGCTGAGCAGCGGGTAGTCGTCCTCCGCGATGGTGTGGCCGGAACGTTCGCTGAGCTGGACGATGAAGCCCTCGAAGTCGAGTGAATCCAGTTCCAGGTCTTCGCGGAGCCGCGTTCCGGATTCGAGGTGCTCCGCGTCGACATCCGGTGCGATTCTCTGCAACGCCTCGCGCACGGCGGTGAAAGCTTCGTCAACGGTCATGGCGCGTGCGATGGTGACTCGTGCCGTGCCGGCCCGGTTCCTGGTGAAGGAGCGCCGGGGTGCCCGGAGCATCGCGATCCGCGGTTCGCTGTTCCTGGGGCATTTCCGGTTCACAATGAGATGGCGATGACAGATGACGCGATCGAGGCGGCGCGTGAGGCAGACGAGCGCCGCGCGTGGGGTGAGGCGTACCGGCGGTACCGGCGACTGGCCGATGCCGCCGGCCTGGATGCTGACGGCCTCGAGCGGCTCGCGGTCTCGGCGTACCTGACCGGCCGGCTGGAGGCCTGCACCATCGCGTGGGAACAGGCCCACCGCGCCTGGCTGGGGGAGAACCAGCCTCTCCGAGCCGCTCGGTGTGCGTTCTGGCTCGGACTGGTCCTGAACCTGCACGGCGAAGCCGCCCGTGGCGGCGGCTGGCTTGCCCGCGCCGGTCGCCTACTGGACGAAATGCCCGACTGTGTGGAGCAGGGCTATCTGCGGATAGTGCCGTCGCTCCAGGCCATGCATGCGGGCGATCCCGGCACCGCATATCGGATCTCGCGGGAGATCGCCGGGATCGCCCAGCGGTTCGGCGATCCCGATCTCCTGGCGCTTGCCCGATTGGGCCTGGGGCAAGCGCTGATCGCTCAGGACGAGTCCGGTCCCGGCATCGCCCTCCTGGACGAGACGATGATCGCGGTTACGACCGGCGAGGTGTCTCCGATCCCCGCGGGCATCATCTACTGCGCGGTGATCATCGCCTGCCGGGAGGTCTTCGATCTCCGTCGCGCGCAGGAGTGGACCATCGCGCTGAACCGCTGGTGCGCGGCTCAGCCGGACCTCAAGCCGTACCGCGGACAGTGCCTGGTGCATCGCTCGGAGATCGCGCAGTTGCGTGGCGACTGGGTCGAGGCCATGACGGAGGTACGCCGGGCTTGCGACCAGTTGTCCGACCCGCCCGGCAACCCGGCCATGGGCATGGCGATGTACCAGCAGGCCGAGCTGTTCCGGCTGCGCGGGGCCTACGACCGGGCGGAGCAGGCGTATCGGGAGGCCAGCGGCTGGGGCCATTGCGTACAACCGGGCCTGGCGCTCCTGCGGCTGGCCCAGGGTCGGATCCACGACGCCGTGGCGGCGATCCGGCGAGCACTGGACGAAGCCGACGCGGCCGTCGAGCGAGCACGGGTGCTCGCGGCGTACGTCGAGATCCTGCTCGCCACCGGTGAGTTGGCGGCGGCATCGTCTGCCGCTGGCGAGCTGGACCGGATCGCCGAGGACTTCGGCTCGGTCTACCTGCGCGCGGTCGCCGACCACGCCCGCGGCTCCGTTCTGCTCTCCGGCGAGGACGCGGCGGCCGGGTGTGCTGCACTGCGGCGGGCGCTGGCGTCGTGGCAGGGACTCGCGGCGCCGTACGAGGCGGCCCGGACCCGGCTGCTGCTCGGGCTGGCGTGTGCGCGGCTGGGTGACTCCGACGGCGCGGGCCTGGAGTGGGGCGCCGCCCGCCAGGTGTTCGGCGAGCTGGGCGCCGCACCTGACCTGGCTCGATTGGAGGCGTTGGGCGGGTCGGCCGCTGCCGGTGCCGCAGCCGCTCTGGGCGGGCTCACCGGCCGGGAGGTCGAGGTGCTCACACTGGTGGCCACCGGCATGACCAACCGCGAAGTCGCCGCCGCGCTGACCGTCAGCGAGCACACCGTACGGCGGCACCTGCAGAACATCTTCGGCAAGCTCGACCTCCGGACCCGAGCCGCCGCGACGGCCTACGCGTACCGCCACGGCATGGTACGTACGGACCACACCGGCTGAGCCGAACTTGGCACACGCGGGCGATGAGCGACTGGCCCTGGCCTTCGTACCGTCACCTCCATGACTACTTGGGACGACATCGCAGAAAGATACGACGAGTACACGACTCCGAAGAGCCTCCAGTACGGCGCGGAGATCCTTGACCTGCTGGGCATCGGCGGCAGCATGCGGTTCCTGGACGTGGCGGCGGGCAGCGGGGCGCTGAGCATCCCGGCGGCGCGGTCCGGCGCGGACGTCCTCGCGACCGACCTGTCGCCTGTGATGATGGAGCGGCTGCGGGCCCGCGCCCGCTCCGAAGGGCTGACGCGGCTCGAAACCGAGGTGATGGACGGCCTGGACCTGAAGCTCGCCGACGACAGCTTCGACGTCGCGGCCTCCCAGCACGGGGTGTCGCTCTTCCCAGAGGTCGGCCGCGGGCTGGCGGAACTGGTTCGCGTCACCAAGCCGGGCGGGAAGGTCGTCGTGGTGGCGTTCGGCGCGTTCCAGAAGGCCGAGTTCATCGGCTTCCTGCTCAGCGCGATGCAGGCCGCGGTGCCGGGATTCACCGGGCTGGCGGCCGACGCGCCGCCGCCGCCGTTCCAGCTGTCCGACCCCGCGGTGTTCCGGGCCAGGCTCACCGAGGCTGGTCTGCGGGACGTCCGGGTCGACACCATCAGCTGCGACACGCCCTTCGACTCCGCCCGGCACCTGTGGGACATGGTCACGTCCAGCAACCCGATCGGGGCGGACATGGTCGCCGGCCTGACAGCCGAACAGCGCGCAGAGGTGCGCCACGTCCTGGACGGCATCCTGCGCGAACGTTCCGGCGGCAGCCCCGGCGCGGTCCTCCATCTCGAGCTCAACATCGGCACGGGAACCAAACCAGACCCGCGGGCTGTCCAGCCGTAGTTTCGGCGGCCTGGCTGCTCGTTCCGATGTTGTGTTCTGCCTGGCTGTTCGCGCGCTTGCGTGTCCGTGGGTGCAGGACCACGACGGCAGGCACCTGACCGCCCAGCGCGGCATTCTGGCCGTGGTCGCGTTGGCGCTGCCCGGGGCCTTCATCGACGAGTGGATGGCGGCCGCGGCTGGTGGCGTCGCGTTCATCGCACCGTGGCTGTTCTCCTACACGACATACGACGGTGCGGCCTGGACCTCGTGGATTGTGGGGCTCTTGGTCGTGATCGTCGCACTGACAGCTGTGCCTGCGAGCATGTAGGTCTATCGCGCTCAGCACCACGGCGTCTGAGGGGTGTCAGCGAGCGAACACCTGGTGCCGGCCATGACAATCCATCTGATGGCACGATGGCCATGGCCGGCGCCGGTGGTCACGAGGTCGATTCTGCCGTCCAGGTCAACCGTTTCGCGGGTGGTCGTGGCGTATCCGACACCGGCCGCCGCACTCGGAGGGGGAGGGCCTATCTGCTGCCCTGCCTGCCCTGCTTGGGGTGGGTTTCGCTCATCCGGGCCAGGACCACGAGCCCGGACGCCGCGGTCAGGGTTGCCACGCAGGCGATCGCGGTGGTCATGCCGAACGCGTCGGCCAGCAGGCCGGCGATCAGGGCGCCGACGGCGAAGCCGGCGTCTCGCCACAGTCGGTAGACGCCCACCGCGCTGGCGCGCCATCGCGGGTGGGTGACGTCGCCGATCGCGGCCAGGAGCGTGGGGTAGACCATGGCGGTGCCGGCGCCGAGCAGCACGGCGGCCGTCACCCACATCGCGTACCCGGTCATCGTGGCGAACAGGGCCAGACCGGCTGCCTGGGTGAGCATTCCGGCCACGATGAGGTACTTGCGGCCAAGGTGATCGGACAGGTGCCCGGTGACCAGCTGACCCAGCGCCCACACCGCCGGATAGATCGCGGCGATCGCGCCGACCTGCGCGAGGGTCAGTCCATGGGCGGTGAACAGGATGGGCAGCAGTCCCCAGGCCAGCCCGTCGTTGAGGTTGTTGACCAGCCCGGCCTGGCTGACTGACGACAGGGTGGGATCGGTCAGGCTGACCCGCCTGAACACCGCCCTGGTGGACAGCTCCTCCGACGCCCCGGCATAGCTCGCCGCTTCGTGGTCGGCGTGTGCTCTGGTCTCGCGGACTGCGAGTGTGGACAGGCCGAGCGCGATCGCGACGTAGGCCGCGCCGAGCAGGAACGGTACGGGCCGCCATCCGTAGTGGGCGGCCAAAGCGCCGGTCAGTATCGCCGTGACCGCGAGCGCGCCGTAGCCGGCGGCCTCGTTCAGGCCCATCGCCAGACCCCGCCGCGCCGGGCCGGCCAGGTCGATCTTCATGATCACGGTTGTGGACCATGCCAAGCCCTGGTTGACGCCAAGGAGCAGGTTGGCAGCGATCACCCAACCCCAGTTGGGTGCCCAGATCAGCAGCAACGGCACGGGTACGGCCACCAGCCAGCCGGCGATCAGGACCGGCTTGCGTCCGTACCGGTCGCTCCACGTACCGGCGAAGAAGTTCGTCACCGCCTTGGAGGCCCCGAAGACCACGATGAACAGCAGCCCGAAGGTGGCGCTGGTCAGCCCGAACTCCGACTCGCCGAAGCTGGTGAGGATGCGCTCCTGGCCGAGCAGCCCGCCGACCAGGGCGTTGACGAGCACCAGCAGGCTGAACTGGGCGAGGTTGGCGCGCAGGCCGAGAACCGGCGCCGGTGCGGTCATGAACCTTCGACCAGCCCGACGCCGGCGGCTTCGGCGACCTCGTCAGGGCCACCGGCGACCACAGTGGTGGGCCGTCCGGCTCGGGCAGCGAGGCTGGCCGCGGTCATCGCCCGTTCGCCGTGGCCGCACATCGTCAGCAACGGGCCGTCGGGCAGGTCAGCTTGCTGGACCGACCCGAGCTCGACCGAGACGGAGCCGGGTAGGTGGCCCGCGCGGTATTCACTGTCCTGGCGTACGTCCAGCAGTGTCGACTTCGGCAGCAGTTCGGCTGCCTCCCGCGGGTTCACCACGTCGATCCGCGCGAGTTCACCGGGCCATGCCTTCATGCCGCCGGCCAGTTCGCCGGCCAGGTTCTCGTAGCCGATCTTCCATGCCTGCCAGACGATCTCGGCCGGGTCCTGGCCCGGATCGCGGACTACGACGATCGGCGTCCGGTCGTCCAGCACCCAGCCCAGCCAGCTCGCGAACTGGTCCCGCAGCGGGATCGACACCGCGCCGGGAATGTGCCCTGCGCCGAACGCGGCCACGGGTCGCGCGTCCACCACCGTGGCACCGTCGGCCAGCAGCCGCTCGACGTGTGCGACGTCCAGCCGAGGGAGGACGGCGGCTTCGTCGACAACGCGCGGCCCGGCGCGGTTCACCTGCTGCAGCCGGCCGAAGTACGTCGGATAGCTGCCCATCCCGGCGATCAGCCTGGCCACGAACGCGTCTTCCGTGCCCTCGGTCAGAAGGGCGTTGTGGGCACGTTCGGCGCCGATCGTGGTGGTTCGCTCCGACCCGGGCGGTGCCGAGCAGAACGAGCCCGCACCGTGCGTGGGCCAGATGGCGGTCTCGTCGGGCAGCGCCAGCAGGCGCTGGATGGAGCGGAACTGGGCCCGGGCCAGCTCCTCCGTTCGCGCGGCGTCGACCAGATCCGTCCGGGCTGCCGAGCCGACCAGCAGAGAGCCGCCGGTGAACACGCCGATCGGGCGCCGGCCGTCCAGCAGGACGTATGCCAGGTGCTCATCGGTGTGGCCCGGTGTGGCCCACGCCCGTAGCGTCAGCCCGCCCAGGTCCAGCTCGTCGCCATCGGCCAGGCCTACGTGCCCGAACGCGCGGTTCCCGGCCGCCGACGCCAGGACCGTCGCGCCGTCCCGGGCCTGCAGCTGCCGGGCGCCGGAGACGAAGTCGGCATGCAGATGTGTCTCCGCGACGTAGGCGATGGCCAGACCGGCCCGCTCGGCCTCCTGCCGTACGTGCCGCAGGTCACGCGACGGATCGACCAGCAGGCCGCGGCCGTCGCCGAGATCCAGCAGGTACGTCGAGTTCCCCAGGCCCTCGTCCACCAGGCCGATCGGTTCGATCATTGCTACAGTGTTCCATAGAACTATGGAGAAGCGTAGAGAGGGCAGCGAACCGATGGGTGATCGAGGAGCGAAGGCGGCTCTGTTCGACCAGCTGGCCCGGGTGGGCAAGGCGCTGGGCAATGCAACCCGGCTGGAGTTGCTCGACCTGCTGGCACAGGGGGAGTACAGCGTCGAAGCGCTCGCCCAAGCCACCGGGATCGGTCTGACCACCGTGTCGGCGAACCTCCAGACCCTCAAGCAGGCCGGGCTGGTGACCACCCGCCGCGAGGGCACCAAGATCCACTACCGGCTCGCCGGCGCCGACGTCGCCGCGCTCTACTCTCGGGCCCGTGACGTCGCGACCGCCCGCGTGGCCGCGGTCGAACGGGCTGCCCGCGCCTACCTCGGCGACGACGTGCGGCAGGTCACCCGTACCGAGCTCCTGTCGGCGCTGGACCGCGGTGAAGTCACGCTGCTGGACGTCCGGCCCACGCACGAGTACGCCTCCGGCCACATCCCAGGCGCGCTCAGCGTTCCGGTCGACCAGCTCGAGGCCAGGCTCTCCGAGATCCCGGCCGACACCCACGTCGTGGCCTACTGCCGCGGCGCCTACTGCGTCTTCGCCCACGACGCCGTACGCCTGCTCACCGGCGCCGGACGCCAGGCCAGCCGGCTCGAGGAGGGTCTGCTCGAGTGGCGTCTGGCCGACTTGCCCGTCCAGGAGGCGGCGGCGTGAACGAGCCGATCTACCTCGACTACAACGCCACGACGCCGGTGGATCCGCGGGTCGTCGAGGCGATGCTGCCGTACCTGGCCGAACACTTCGGAAACCCTTCCAGCGCCCACCACTACGGCCACCAGCCACAGCGCGCACTTGCGGAGGCGCGCGGCCAGGTCGCCGCGTTGATCGGTGGTAGCGCGGACGAGATCACGTTCACCGCCAACGGATCCGAGGCCAACGCGCTCGCCATCCGCGGCGCCGTCCTGGCGAGTGGCTCCGGTCAGGTGCACGTGATCACGCAGGAGACCGAACACCCGGCGGTGCTCGCCACCTGCGAAAGCCTGCGCCGCTTCCACGACGCCGACATCACCTACCTGCCCGTCGATCAGTACGGCCAGGTCGACCCCGCGACCCTCGCCGCAGCCATCACGCCCGCAACCGTCCTGGCATCGATCATGGCCGCCAACAACGAGACCGGCACCCTGCAACCCATCCGGCAGCTCGCCGACATCGCACACCGGCACGGCGTCCTGTTCCACACCGACGCTGCCCAGATCGTCGGCAAGCTTCCCGTCGACGTTCACGAGCTCGGCGTCGACCTGCTCACCGTCGTCGGCCACAAGATGTACGCACCCAAGGGCGTCGGCGCGCTGTGGGTCCGCGCCGGAGTCGAGCTCGAACCCATCCTCTACGGCGGCGGACAGGAACGCGATCTGCGCGCGGGCACCGAGAGCGTCGCGCTCGCCGTCGCACTCGGCACCGCGGCCGACCTCGCCGCAGCCGACCTGTCCGCCGGATCACCTGCACGGCTCCGCGGCCTCCGCGACCGGCTCGAGCAAACACTCGCCGACCGGCTACCCGGCCGCGTACAGCTCAACGGCCATCCCACTGGGCGGCTGCCCAACACCGCCAACCTCGGTATCACCGGCATCGACGCGAATCAGTTGCTCGCCTCCGTCCCGGATCTGGCTGTCTCCACGGGATCCGCCTGTCACGCCGGAACCAGTGAGCCTTCTCCCGTACTGATGGCGATGACCGGAGAGCGCGAGCGGGCCACCTCGGCCGTCCGGCTCAGCCTCGGCCGCTGGACCACCGCCGACGACGTTGACCGTGCGGCCGTTCTGCTCGCCGAGGCCGTCAGCGGCGTCTGATCCGCCCCGGTACGGCGCGTCGCGAAGAACATCACCACAGTCACCGAACCCGAGCATCGCGACCTGCTCCACCGCGAGGCGGGCGTGGTGTCGGGCAGGAGAGCTCGGCTGCCAGTCGAGTGCGCAATGCCCAGGCCAGCAACCCGATCGAGGCCACCGCCAGCACCGGTTGGATCGGCGCCCACAGCGTCAGAGCACCAGAGGCGCCGACGGCCAGCACGACGAGCTTGTTGCAGACCGGGCACCCGATCGCCAGGAACGACAGCAGCCCGCCTCCCGCGCCTCGGCCCTTACCGACTGGATCGGCCGGGGAGTGTACGTACGTGCCCGCAAGCAGCCCGCCGAGAACAGCCGACATCGCGAGCGTGACGTAGGTCCACCAGGCTGCCGGAACGACCCGGTCGGTGAACGGATTCGGGAGCACATCGGTCAATCCACCCGCCAACACCGCGAACACCACCGCCGTGGCTGCCGCGGTCAGCCATCGCCGTGTCGGCCACGCCAGAATCGACACCATGAGCCGCATCGGCCCCGGACTGGATACCATGGTTCGGAAGGTTACTACATAGTGAAGGAAACTTCACTAGTTTGGATGGATTCTTGTGAACGCTGACGCCGACGTGGCCGTGGATCGGCTCTTCGAGCTGGCCGTAGTCCTCGGTGACCTGATGAACCGCCGGCTGGCCGACCACGGGCTCACCCCGGCCCGTGCCGAAGTCCTCTGGCTGCTACGCGCCAACGGCGAACTCACCCAGCGCCGGCTCAGCGAACTGCTTCAGTGCACGCCCCGCAACGTCACCGGACTCATCGACGCCCTGCAAAACGCTGGATTCGTCACCCGGGCTCCACACCCGACGGATCGCCGCGCCTTCCTCATCAGGCTGACAGCAGCCGGGACCGCGCTCGTCACCAGCTGGCGGCACGACCGCGACCACAACACCGCGGCCATCTTCGCCAACACACCCGCAGCCGACCTGGCCACCTTCGTCAACCTCCTCGACCGCGTGCTGGCAAACCTCGACCCGGCAACCAGCACGCGATGAACCAGCCTTCGTTCTCAGTCACGACGTCGATCACGCTGCCTACCGCATGGCCTGAGATCGCCGGCGGCGCGATCCGAGGACCGTCCTGAGCCGACGCAGTTCAGTCGCGTCGACGTAGCGGACGGCCACCAAGGCGGTGACAACGAGGACCGTCGCGAGCGCACCCCGGCAGCCGACAGCCAACGCCGCCCCGGCGCGGCCAGGACCGTCCGGCAGCGTGCCGGCCAGTGCGAACGTGAGGCTCGTCGCCGCCAAGGCGGCCGCACACGGCGGGATGAGGATCCGTACGGCCGGCCAGGCCGGCCGGCCGGAGCGGCGCTGAACGTGCACGACGAAATAGGTGCTCGCCACAGCGGCCGCAACCGCCGTGGACAGCGGCACGCCGACCGGGCCGGCCAGCTTCAGGCAGGGGTAGGTGAGCAGCAGGTTCAGCCCGGTGGTGAAGAACGCGTAGCGCGTCTCGCGCCCGGGCTCGCCTTCGGCACAGGTCAGCACCGAAGCGGCATGCACTGCGAGGTTGACCACGCTCCCCGCGGCCAGGATCGCGAGTGTGACGGCCGCGAGCGGTACGGGTTCGCCGATCCACAGCCGGATCAGTGGGTCCGCGCACACCACGAGGGCGGCGCCACCAACCGCGGCGAAGGTCGCGAGGTAACGGGTCATGTGGAGATAGATCTTGTCCAGCCGGTGTCGCGATCCGCTGGCGGCGACCCGAGCCACCACCGGGAAGGCGGCGGCGGTGACGAGTGAGACCGGCAGGCGGAAGAGGTTCGCGACCCGGCGCCCTGGCTCGTACGCCGCTGCTGTGGCCGGTCCGAAGTACGCGCCGAGCACGATCCCGTCGGCCTCGAGGTTGACCACCGTCGCAAGCCGGGTCGCCTGCACCCGCAGGCCGTAGCGCAACGTGCCGGAGACGTCGGACCACCGCAGCAGGCGCAGCGACGGCGTGAGTGCCGGCACCTCGGAGTGCGCCACGCACACCACGACGACCGTACGGATGACCGCGACCGACGCGGCGCCTGCCGCCAGGCCCGTCGGCCCGCCACCGGCGACCGCGATCCGGATGGAGATCGCCGCCGTCAGGAGCGCGGCACCACACTCGATTCCGGCCAGCGCGAAGTAGCGCTGCGTCCCTTCCAGGACCGCACGCCACGGCAGCGCCATCCCACCGATCCAGGACGAGAGCAGGATCAACGCGATCGCGAGGCGGTCTACTCCGAGGCCTGGCTGGGGGAGAAGCGACGCGACCAGCGGCCACGACACGGTGCCCACCGCGAACGCGAGCCCGCCGAATCCCAGTCCCCACAGGGCACACATCATCTGCACCGCCCGGGCCCGGCGCCGACGTGCTGGCTCCGTCCCTTGCGCGACCTCGCGAATCAGCGCGGACCCGAGGCCCAGGTCGAAGTAGCCGAGGATTCCGGCCAGGCCGCTGAGCAGCACCCACACGCCGAACGTATGGGCGCCGAGCCCCCTGAACAGCACCGGGAGCGTCACTACGCCCGCTGCCAGCGAGACCAGCCGGCCCAGGATCAGGATCGTTCCGTTCCGCACGACCCGGGCCACGGGATCGGCGGTGGTCACCATCGTTGCGGCGATCCCGCTTCGTGCCGTGGTCGCTCCTTCGCCGGCCCGGGGAGCGGGGCGAGGACGTCGGCGTGGTGCTCCTGACCGATCTGTTCCGCCGATTCCGGCTGTCCTGGCTGCGGAACCCACTCGGGCTTCCCGCCAACGGCGGACGTACCGGCCCCACCGATACCGGTACGTCCACCGTTGGCGATCACCACCCCGGCGAGGGGTAGACCGAACTGGTGGAGAATCCGGGCCGCCCTGCGAGCCTCGGACTCCTCCGTCGATCCGCTGGAGACCACCAGGATCACCGAGTCCACCTGGTCTGCCAGCGCGGACAGGTCGGCTCCGGCGAGGACCGGGGGACCGTTCAGGATCACGAGGTCACAGCGGGACGTCGCCCGGCCGACGAGCGACCGGAACGCCAGGCTGCTCAGCAACCGCCGGCTGACGGAAGGTGTGCCGGCGTCGGCAGGCACCACCCGTAGCCCTTCTGGACGGGTGGACGACAGCTCACCTCCGGTGGCGAGCAGGCGTTGCAGGCTCTCGTCCGCGCATTCGGGGAAGTGCCTGGCCAGGCCGGGCCGGCCGAGGCCGGTGTCGATCAGGGCCGCCCACAGCCCCTGCTCGACCAGGCCCAGCCCGAGCAGAGCCGCGACGAACGTCGTCGGCTCGGACTCGGTGGGACTGGTCACGAGCAGCCTGCGGCCGGGAAGCGCCGCGTACGGTGCCAGCGCGGCCACCGTCGAACGGACGGAGGCCGCGACGCGACGCCGGCGGAACGCCTGCCTGGCGTCCTCGCGGAGCCGGCGAGTCTTCGGGACAACGCCGAGAACCTCTGTGCCAAGAGCCGTCTCGACCTGGGTGGGCGACCGCAGCCGCGCGTCGGACTGGGCGCCCAGCACGACGATCGCGACGCCGAGCAGCAGGCCGAGCAGGCCGCCGAGCGCGAGGTTCAGCGCCGGCTTCGGCATGGTGGCGACGTCCGGCGGACTGGCGCGGTCCAACGGCTGGGCGGCCAGGACGCCGCGCCGGCCGAGCACCATCCGGCCGCCGGACACCTGTTCGTGCACGACGTCCGCGACCGCGTTGGCCAACCCGCTGGCTTCCTCGGGGGACGTGGCGGAGGCGGTCAGCGTGATGATCGTGTCACCGGGCTCGTAGGTGGCGTCCGCCCGGCCGAGTGCGTGGCCGGACGGCACCCGAGCGGACCGCGCGGCTGCCTGTACGACGTTCGCCGACTCCGCCAGATGGGCGACGGTCGGCACCATGGCCTGCAGCATGGAGAGGTCGAACCTGGACGACTCGTCGCCATCTCGTTGTCCGGTGGGTGGGTTGCTGGCGTCGGCTGCCCGTACGTCGTCCGCGTACATCACCACGACTGATGAACGGGCCTGGTACGTGGGCGTCAACAAGCTCGTCACGGCGTACGCACCGGCCAGGCCACAGCAGGCCGCCAGCACGATGACACCGATGCGCCATGGAGCTGTGCGGACGACGGTGAACAGTCCCAGCGACGTGCTCATCCCCGGCCTCCGTCCGGCCGGCGTGCCGTACCGCGGCGAGCGGCCGGCGCCCCTCGGGCCGGCGGGCTCGGGCTGGCTGCCAGCTCACGCCAGACGCGGCACAGCTCGTCCCCGATTCGCGACCAGCTGAACTCCTGCGCACGCGCCCTGCCCGCGGCGCTCAGATGCGCGGCCAGCCGGGCGTCGGCGCGGAGTTGCGCGAGGCAGTGCGCCAGGGCTGTCACGTCACCGGCGGGGTAGACCAGTCCGGCGTCGCCGATCACATGCGGGATCTCACCCACGTCGCTGCCGATCACGGGAACGCCACATGCCATCGCTTCGACCAGGACCCGGCCGAACTGTTCCTTGAGCGGGATGCCGATCCACGGTGCGACGTTGCGCTGGATCACGGGTATGGACGGAAGGACGAGGACATCCATCTGCGCGAGCAGGTCCGGCAGTTGATGGCGGTTCGCCCACGGATGCAGGCGGACCCGGCCCGCCCGGCGGACGGACTCCCGCTCGACGGCGCTCTCGAGCCGGCCCTTCCCGACCAGCAGGAGGTTGGCGTTGACGAGGTCGGCCGCGGCGAGGAGGTCGGGAATCCCCTTGTGGCGTTCGAGCCAGCCGACGAAGCCCACGGTGAACGGGCGTGGCCTCAGCGCGGGCCGCGGAGTGAACAGGTCGGTGTCGACACCCAGCGGAACGACGTGAGACCTCCCTCGGTAGCCCTTGGCGCGCAGCACTCCCTCGGCCGCGGGAGTGATCGGAGTCGCGCAGCTGATCCGGCTGTAGGCACGGCGTTCCAGGGCCGGGAACGGATAGGGGTATCGCGTGACGAGGTTCTGCGCGGCGTACAGCGTCACCGCCGCCTGCGGCCAGTAACGCGTGCACAGGTTGAGGATCTGGAACGTCGAGAGATAGCCGGCCTCGCCGATGACGTGCACGATGTCGGGCGGGCGTTGCCCGAGGACCTGCTTCGCCAGTTCGCGCCCGCTGCTCGGGCGATACATCACGGAGGCGTTGTGACCGGTTGCCTGGTCGCCGACCAGGCGCGGGGCGATGTGGACCTGGACCTGTGGGTAGGCGCGCATCAGCTCACGGGCACCGCGCCGGCTCGCCGGCGACACCGAAGCGGAGAAGACGGTGAGCTCGATGCCTGGCCGGCCGGCCAACTCGGCGCAGAGTGCGAGCCAGTGGTCGAGGGGCTTGGCAATCGGGGCGATCAGAACGTGCATCAGGGACGACCTGCTTTCTTCGCGTGTGCGGACCAGGCGAGCCGGGCGATCCGCCACCAGACCCGAACCCGTTCGGTGCCTGTGTTCGAGGCGAAGATCGTGCGGACCGATCCGGTTGTCATACCGATCAGCGCCCGGATGAAGATGGCCGAACGCACCACCTGGTAGCTGCCGGGCCGGTGGCGCCGGAAGAAACGCAGCATGCTCTGGTACAGATACGGCCAGGTCTGACACGCGACCTTGCTGCTGCCTCCACCGATGTGCATCGCCTGGGCCGCGGGCTGGTAGAGCACGCTCGCGCCGTGCCGCCACGTTGCCAGGCACAGCTCCTCGTCCTCGTAGTACATGAAGTAGCCGGCATCCAGCCCGCCCAGCTTCGTCAGCAGTTCGGTACGGATGGCCAGGCAGGCGCCGGACAGCCAGTCGACAGCGACCGGCGGCGTGGGATGGCCTGCCTGGCAGGCGTCGTATGCCGCTCGGCGGTACCGGCCGCTGCACAACCGGCGGACGCGCACCGGCAGGAGGCTGCCGCCGAACCTGCTGGCGAGCACGGTTCTCCAGGACTCGAACGGGTGGGCGCTGATCCGCGGCCGGCCGTCCGGCCCCACCAGCCGGGGTCCCACGATGCCTGCTTCGGGGTGGTCGCGAAGGGTCTGCAGCAGGATGCGGATGCTGCCCGGTGCGACCACACAGTCGGGATTCACCAGCACCGCCACGTCGGTTCGCACCTCCGCCAGGGCCTGGTTGACAGCGGCGGCGAAGCCGAGGTTGCTGTCGTTGCCGCGCAGCCACACGCCGGGATGGTTCCGGGCGACGGTCCTCAGCGTGCTGTCGGTGGAGGCGTTGTCGACCACCTGGATCGCGAGCCCTGTCTGGCGTAGCGCCGTCAGGCACCGCGTGATGTGCGCCGCGGAGTCGTAGGTCACCACGATCGCGGTCGCTTCAGGCATAGGCGGGGCCACGCCGTAACAGGTGTTCACGGGACGGAAGATCGGGCGAGCAGACATGTTCGGTTCCTTCGTACGGATGGGATTTCCGGCCCGATTGCCGGTCGTTCCAATGCGCGGTGAGCATGGTCAGCGCGGCGAGCAGGCCGAGCTCCCAGTGCCCGTCGGTCGGGGCGGCGAACGTGGCGCTGAGCAGGAACCCGCACAACGTCGCGGCGAGCCCCAGAGCTGGGCCGGACGTCGTGCGCAAGCCGGCACTGACGGCCAGCAGGAGAGGCGCGAGGACCGCGAGCAGGCCCACGAGCCCGAGGTTGGCGAGCACGATCACCCAGAACGCGTGGTAGGTCGGTCCCACGTCGGTGCGGCCGAGGCCCTCGAGGTAGACGCTCCGGGAGCTCTGGCCGAGACCTGCGCCGATGAGCGGGTGTTCGGACCACGCCCGCAGGCCGACGACCGCCTCGGCCTGCCGATAGCCGGGCGAGTCTGACAAGCCTGCCTTGACGATGTTCCAGCGATCGCCGATGCCCGGGTCCAGGGCCGCTCCGCCCAGCAACGCGAGACCACCGGCGGCCACCGCGACACCGGCAGTCGTACGGACGCGTGCCGAACCCCGGATCAGGAGGATCAGCACCGCGGCGCCGCCGGCCACCCACAGCGTCCGGTACTCCGTGAGCATGATGTTGGCCGCGAGCACCGCGCAAACCGCGGACAGGCCGGCCCGCCGCCGGCCGGACACGGCGCCGGCGCACGCCATGAGCGGTGTGAGTGCCAGGGCCGAGAACAGGCCGACGTCCTTGTAGTGTCCGGCGAGTATGACGACGAGGAGCGCCGCCACGAACGTCGCTCCGGCCGCCTCGACCGCGCGGCGCGCGCTGAGACCGGCGGTGGCGAGGAAGAAGTACGCCGGGATGACGGCCACCTGATAGGCCGCCACCATGACGAGATAGGGCTCGTTGTCGCGGGCCAGTCCGTAGCCGGCGCCGAGCACGATCGCCGCGATGAGGATCAGCATGGGGACGTCCACCGCTGTGCGTCGTCGACGGAACTGTGAAGGTGCGACCAGCCGGCGGGTGGCGAGGGCGAGCGCTCCCGCCAGCAGGATGCCGCTGTGGATCAGCACGACCGTGGGCAGGTCGTGGCCCGCCGCCGGACTGGCGGCAATCCCGCCGCCGAGGACCCCGGCCGGGAGACAGAGCCACGGCAGTACCAGGAAGACCAGGTAGCACGTGACGCCGGCGCCGGCCAACCAGCCGGCTGGGCTGGGCAGCAGGGCCACGGCCAGGGCAGCCAGGACTCCGCAGGGCATCGCGATGAGCGCCGACGCCAGTGCGCCGGGGTGGTGAGGTGTCATGCGTGCTCCCCGGTACTCCGCCGGCCCGTGGTCGTCGGCGGACCACTGCGTTGCTCGAGGTCGGTGAGCAGCCGGCGAACCTGGGCACCCCTGACCGTCCAGCTGTTGGCCACTGCCGCGGTCCGGCGTGCGGACACCGCAGCCGGCGATGCCTGCCCCGTCAGGGCTTTCTCGATCCCGGCGGCGAACTCCGGCGGATCGTGAGCGAGGTGGACCAGACCCTCCAGGACACCAAGAGCGGGCAGCGCGGTCGCGACCACGGGCTTGCCCATCGCGAGGTACTCGTACAGCTTCTTGGGCTGGACGTAGTCGACCAGCGAGCCCAGCCGGTACGGGATCAGGCAGACGTCGCCGCCACGAAGGAGTCCCGGCACCATGTCGTAGGGGATCTGGCCGGTCAGCCGTACATTGGCCAACCCGGCAAGGCGTGCGCGGCCCTCCTTCGTCGACGGCCCGGCGAGGACGAACGTCCACTCGGGGTGGTCCGCGGCGACCCGCGCGATGAGTGCCGCGTCGAAGGCGCGCGTGTCGACCGCTCCCGTATAGACCAGCCGCGGTGACGGTAGTTGCTCGATCCATGGTGAGCTGGGCCGGTCCGGGCGAAACCGCTCGGGATCGCACGCATTGGACACGATGACGATCCGAGCGTCCAGGCCGGCGGCTCGCTGGATCCTTGTCGTCAGGGCCGGCGACGACAGCAATATCAGGTCCGCCTTCTCCATGACCCGTCGCTCGGCGCGGCGCAGGTGCCGGCGGTTCCATGCTCGGGTGAAGGTCCAGTCGAGGTCGGTGACGTCGTACACGACGCCCTGCTCGCGCTCGCCCAGCCGGCCGGACATCGACGCGGCGAGCGCCTCGCCGATCCACGTCACTCGCCGACCGGGCCGGCGACGTAGGAAGCGGCGAAGGAACCACGCGGCGACCCAGCGATTGACGGAGTTCGCCGGCGGGACCACCGTGCCGAACGGCAGTACGGCCGGCGGGATGGCGTGCCACAGCGCGGGACCGACCTGGCGAACGGCGAACCGCCATCGCATCCGTCGTCCCGGCGGGTCGACGTAGAGCACTCGCCGATCCTTGGCGATCTCGTGAGCAAGCTCGTGTTGACGATGCCTGCCGGATGCCCAGCGTGTGCCGGACAGCATCACGACCCACGTGCGTTGTGTCTCTTCGGGCGACGGCCCGGCGTCTCCGCTGGTGGCCCGCGGGGGACACGTGCCGGTTCGGCGCGAGCGCCTGGGGAGGACGCCGCGCCCGCAGCGGCTCCGCCTAGCCACGGGGGAACCCCCGGACCAGCTCGCGGATCGTGAGGAGGATGAGCCGAACGTCGAGCCACCACGACCAGCAACTCACGTACAACAGGTCGCAACGAAGTTTGTCGGCCACCCTGGCGCCGTAGCCACCGGTCAGTTGCGCGATTCCGGTGATGCCGGGGCGAAGGACGTGTCGTAGCTCGTAGCCCGGAAGCCGGTTGAGGTCGTCCGCGAACTCAGGACGCTCCGGCCGGGGACCGACCAGACTCATGTCTCCACGCAGGACGTTCCACAGTTGAGGCAACTCGTCGATACGGAAGCGGCGCAGCAGCCTTCCCAGCCGGGTCAGCCGTGGGTCGGCCGGCGTGGCGAGGATCGGTCCGCACTCGGCTTCGGCGTCCGGGCGCATGGTGCGCAGCTTGACGATCAGGAAGCATCGGCCCGCCCTGCCTACGCGCCTTTGACAATAGAGCGGTGCGCCATCCCGGCACAGCGGGATCGCGATCAACAGCAGCATGGGCAGCAACAGCGGTGCGGCCAGCAGGACGAACCCGATGTCCATGGCCCGCTTGACCGCTCTGGCCCTGCGCTGATGGCGCCAACGCAACCGGAGCCACGGCAGCCCGCCGAACCGATGCGGGGGAGCCGAGCCCAGCAGGCCGTACTCCGGCCGGGCCAGCACCATCACCTGGACCGGCCAGGCCAGGCAGGTGGTCAACGTGGTGTAGTCGACGTCCTGGAGCGATGCCTTCAGCAGAAGGTACTTCGGTCGCCGGGCCGCCAGCACATCCACCAGCGTCGTGAGCCGGGTGTGGGAGGGCAGCCGTGCCACCACATCGAGTTCGGCGTCGAGGTGGTCGCCATGCCACTCGGTCGCTTCGATGACGATCGCCCGAGCCCGTCCAGACGACAGCGCCACAGCATCGGGCGACACGATCGGAGGGAGCGGTTGGATACCCGCGTCTCCACTTGTCCTCGCACGTCTATCCAGCACGCACAACCTCGCAATTCGAACGACCCAGCACGAACGTGAACAACGCAGATCATGGGTGAGTGGGTGGCCGAAATTGTCGGAGGCGCTCATGAAACGCCGAGAATTCTTTTCGCCTTGCCGGCGATTTTCCGCACGTCGATAACCGGGCAATAACCGATGTGAAGCATCGGCCCTGGCGGCTCGTTGCTATTTCATAGCGGGGCGGTATCGCCTCCGGCTCGGAGGCGTGGGCACGTCTTCTGACCTGCGGTTACGGAAAGTAACAGGGCGCCCGGTAGGCTGCGCTGAGCGCGGATGCATGCATGGCCGTCTCGCAATGCGATACGTAGATAACGATTCGCACTCGACCGGTGGCGTTGTGCGCATGCCGGTGTGTGGGCCTTGGTTATCGCCAGGCTATCGGTCCGACTGTTTTGAGGCGGCCTTTTGTTGTTCGCCGGTCAGTCCGCGGATATCGCCGCGACGAATTCGACGCCCGAAACTGGCACTTGCGCCAATTTTCACGCCATTGAAGACTGGTCGCGAATTCACCAAGCCGCGGTCCGTAAGGCAAGGGAATCACCCCCACCCGCAGCCGATGTTCTACGGACCGCTTGAGGCTGGTGCCCGGGGCAGGTCGGGCGCCAGCCGTGCGGCCCGGCCGGACTGCCTCTCACTCCGGCCGGGCGAAAGGAGTCGGCCTGCGAGCGCTCTGGAACTCCGCCACCGGGTCCTGCGTGGAGGAGTTGCTCGCGGGCCGGCTCCTGTCAACGTCGACCATCCGCAGGCTCGAGCCGACAAGGAACCAGAACGTCGTGGAATCACCCGCCTCGCAAGCGTCGCCAGCGGCGCCCGGGCCGCTGTCGGCCGTACTCATCGACCGTCGCCTGTACGTCTACGGACTCGATGTCTGCGCACGCTTGCGATATCGGTCGCTCAAGGCCTTCGCTGCCACCGTCCCGTTGGAATGTGCGAGAGCGGTCAACCTGGCCGACCAGCACCTGCCGGCGACGCCGATCCAGCCTGGCCATCCGCTCGACCACATCCGTACCGTCCACGAACCATCGTTGTGGATCGACCTGCCTGGCTTGTTCCTGCTGTTCCAGTGGTCGGCGCACCCGCTGGCGAAGCGGTTCGGTGTATGGATGGCGCTGCAACGCTCCACGTTCCTGGGCGCCGTGCCACCCTGCCTGCTCGGCGAGGGCCTCTGGCTCCTCCGGGAGGCGGTGGGACCGGCGGCTCAGGTGCTTGCCGAGTTCTCCGAAACCGATCCGTACGGGAATCTCGGGTCGCGCCGTCTGCTGAACCCGCCGAGAGTCCAGGACCTGTCACGTCTGGTCGTGGCCTACCTGAAGTCCGAAGCCGCGAGCGAACCGGCCCCGACGGCCGGATGACCACGCCGACAGGTCAGGGACGGATGTTCTGGGTGAGGTGGAAGGTGTTGGTCGGGTCGTAGGTGCGCTTGACGGCCTGGAGCCGGGCGAGCTTGGCGGGGGAGTACACGCTCTTGAGTACGCCGTCGCCGGGGTCGGAGACGGTGTTGACGTACACGCCGCTGGCGAACGGTTCGAGGCCGGCCGCATACGTACGCGCGGCGGCGATCCGGGCGGCGTCCTCGTCCGGGTCGGTCCAGCCGGCGGAGGTGGTGAACTCGAACAACGCGTCGCGGTGGCTGAACGCGGATGCCTCGTCGGGCACGTCGGAGATCGCGCCGCCGTTCAGAGTCAGCCGCGCGCCGGGCCGGAACGGGTCGCCGCTCCAGGCGAGGAACGCGTCGATCGCGGCGTCCGGCAGCGACTGCAGGTAGAGACCCTTGGCATACCTGCGCAGTGCATGTCCCTCATCGTCGTCGTCCTTGGTCTGCAGGTCGAGGTAGGTCATCTCCTGCAGTTGGACGGCGATCGGGCGGCCGATCCGTTCGTAGGCTTCGAGCAGCCTCCGGCCGTCGGCGGGGTCACCCACCCAGACGTACCCGATGCTCGCAACGGGTCGCCCGCCGAACTCCTCCCGCCGGCCGACCCGGGCTACCGGTGTGGCCTGCCGCGGCGAATCGGCGAGCAGGTCCCGCCAGCCGCGCAGCGCCGAGGCCGCGTCGTCCAGCTCGTAGTAGAGGTTCGCGGTCAGCGCCTGCGTGCCGGCCGGGTGCAGCCGGAACTCGAACTCGGTCACGACACCGAAGTTCCCGCCGCCACCGCGCAGCGCCCAGAACAGGTCGGGGTGCTCGTCCCGGCTGGCGCGCAGCACCTCACCGTCCGCGGTCACAATCTCGTAGGAGATCACGTTGTCGCAGGTCAGGCCGTACATCCGGGCGAGCCAGCCGATTCCGCCGCCAAGCGTCAGCCCACCGACCCCGGTGTGCGACACGTTGCCCGCGGTGGTGGCCAGCCCGTGCCGTTGCGCCGCGACGTCCAGCGCCCCGAGCAGCGCACCGCCGCCCACCCACGCCCGTCGGCCGGCCGGGTCCACGCGTACGGCGGTGAGCCCGGACAGGTCGATCACCAGCCCGCCGTCGGCGACCGGCAGGCCGAGGAAGCTGTGCCCGCCGCACCGAACGCCGATCTCCAGCCCGGCCTCCCGCCCGTACCGGACCGCCGCCACCACGTCCGCCGTACTCCCACATCGCGCGATCGCCGCCGGCCGCCGGTCCACGATCGCGTTCCACACCGCCCGGCCCGCGTCGTACTCCTCATCGCCCGGCCGGATCAGCACACCGTCGAAGCCCTGAATCATCAGCTCTGTCATGCGTGGTTGGACCACGAAAGTGCCGCAAACTCATCGGTCCGGGTCACCCGGCGGCGTCGGTCTTCTGGCTGAACGCGCACCGCCAACCGGTGTCGGTGGGGATGAAGAGCTCGCTGATCCACTCGTCGGCGGCGTACGGGGTTCCGTCCCAGGTGCCTGAGCTGGACTTGCGGGCGGTGAGGACGACGGTGGAGCCGGCCCGGGTCAGCCGTTCACCGCCGACCACTCGCATCGTGTGGTGTGCCAGCCGGCCCGCCGCGATCCAGGCTATGACGTCGGACTTGGCTGCGGCGCCGGACGGACCGACGTACACCCAGTCGTCGGTCATGAAGGTTGCGATCAGCTCGGCGTCGTTGCTCACCAGAGCGTTGTCCCACGCGAGGGAGACGGCACGGATCTCATCCTCGACGGTCATCTGTCCTCCTGATCGATGAACTGGATCCCACTCTGGCAGGCCCGGCCGAGAGGACCAGGACGCTGAGCCCGGTCGCCGCCAGCATCGCGGTGGCGCTGACGACGGCGATCGCAACGATGCCGCCGCCGAGCAGTCCCACCAGCGGCGCGGCCACCCCGCCAAGACCGAACTGCACCGCGCCCAGCAGAGCCGCGGCAGCGCCGGCTATCTCGCCGTGACGGGACAGCGCCAACGCCGGGCCGTTGGGGAACGTGAGCCCGATCGCCGCGACCATGACCCACAACGGAACCAGCACGCCGGCCAGACCACCCGTCCCTGTGCTGCCGAACACCAGCAACGCCAGCCCAGCCGTCGAGCCCACCACCAGAGCGCCGAGCAGGATAGGCCCTGGAGCCAGCCGACGCAGCAACAGCACGTTGACCTGGCTGACCACCACGAGGCCGAGCCCACCGGCGCCGAACGCGAGCCCGAACTGCTGCTGGTTCAGCCCGTACTCCTGCTGCAGTACGAACGAGACACCGCCGACGTAGGCCATCAGCGCGGCCATCGCCAAGCCGGTCATCAACGTCAGCGCGACGAACCTACGATCGCCCAGCAGGACCCGATACGAGTACAGCATGGCGCCCAGCCGCGCGGGCCGGCGCAGCCGCGGTGGGAGAGTCTCGGCGACTCGGGCCGCGGCAAGTGCGATCAGGAGCAGGCCGAGTACGGCGAGCACGACGAAGACGCCCCGCCACTGGGTCCAGTGCAGCAGGGCGCCACCGATACTGGGTGCCACCACGGGCGCGGCCAGCGGGACGAGCAGGATCCGGGACATCAGGTGAGCCAGCGCCGAGCCGTCGAACAGGTCACGAATCACGGCAGTGGCGATCACGGATGCAGCGGCCACGCCAACGCCCTGCAGCACGCGTAGCACTCCGAAGACCGCGATGGTGGGGGCGAGGCCGCACAGCGCGGACGCGATCGCGTAGAGGCCGAGACCTGCCAGCAACGGCCGGCGCCTTCCCAGCGCATCCGACAGCGGTCCGACCAGGAGGTTGCCCACCGCCATCCCGGCCATGATGCCGGTCAGCGTCAGCTGAACCCCGGCCGGTGTGGTGTGCAGACCGGTTCGAATCGCCGGCAGCGAAGGCAGGTACAGGTCGACGGACAGCGGACCCAGCGCGATCAGCGCACCCAGGACCGCGATCAGCCGCCACCCACGCCGCCCACCAGGGGAGTGAGCCTCCTCCACCAGACGGTCGTCCGTCGCCGCCGGTTCGGCGATCAACTGGGTCATCAGGGTTCCTTCCGTCACCGCGCTCCTTCGAAGCGCCTTCACACAGGACGTCGAACGAGCGGACCGCCGATGGACAAAACCGCGCCGAAAAACGTGAGAAATCTCGGAGGCGAGCGTGATCACCGCGGTGACGACGGCTCGGTGACAGCGGCGGTGAACGCGGTCAGCAGGCGGCGGCCCTCCGGGGTCGGCACATCCGCCGCCGCGGCATCCGCCAGCGCTCGCGCCTTGCGCGCCAGGGATGCCATGACGGCTGGGTCCGGCTGCGCACCGCCGAAGATGTCCGGTACGGACGAGATGCGCGCGGCGAGCAGTTCGGCGAGTGGAGACCCCAGCCTGGTCTCGGCGTTTGTCAGCGCGAGCAGGTCCTCGGTGTAGAGGAATGCCCGGCCGGCCTGATAGCCCACCTCTCGTACGGCGGCCACCGGAGCCCCGGTCAGCCAGGCGCCGATCCGTGCCGGGAACTCGAACAGGGTCGCGAACAGGTCCACCGCCGCACCACCTTCCGAGAGCCGCAGAACGCGCAGCCGGGTCAGCTCGGCGAGCCAGTCCGCGAATGCCCACGACGCCTCTGGTGCGGTCGACGCCACGAGCCTCGCGGCCACGCTCAGCAGGAAGTCGCCCGCGAGCACCGCGGTTGTCGACGCCCAGTCGACACCGCGAATCGGCCGTCCCCGCGGCGGACGGAGGAATGCCAGCGCGCCCAGCGTGGCGAGCTCGATCGCGGCGGCGACCGGTGCGAGGTGCACCGGCGGCATCGCTCCACCGGACACCGACGCGGCCAGGAACAGCGCCGCCGGCCGTACCTGCGTCCCCGTCGGGCCGGTACCGGAAGCCGCCAGGCGGGCGAGGAACGGCCACTCCGACCGGACGGCCGCCACCTGAACGGTCTCGCAAGCTGCCAGGAACGGGCGCACCATCAGGTCTTCCGCCGAGGTCAACGCCATCCGTAGCCCTCCGCCCAGGGCAGGCATGCCGCTTGGCAGCAGGATCGCTCGCCGGCCCTTGACGAAGAACGCGTTGTCGCTGTGTGCGGTCGCCGCGAGCGTCCGCCAGGCGAGTTGGTAGCGGCGGGAGGCGTGCCGAGCGGTCTCGAAGTAGCCGACGAACGCCTGCTCCAACCGTGACGCATAGGCCGCCATCGCACCGTCCGGGTCGTCGCGGTACTCGACGATGGCCTCCGCGGCGAGCCGTCCGCTCTGTACGGCGTAGCTCAGTCCCTCACCCGTGAAGGGATTGGTCAAGCCCGCGGCATCGCCGACCTGAAGGCGCCCGTCGCGGACGGCGAGTTCCGGCGCGAAGCTGCTGTTCATCCGGCCGCGGAAGACCCGGCCGACCGGCCGGCCACACGCGGGCACGGGGATCCCGGCGTCAGCGACGTCGCCGTGCGCGACGACCAGCAGCGTGCAGGCGCGTGGGCCGGCCGGTAGGACCGCGACACAGCGCAGGCCGCCCGAGGCGTTTGGAGGTTCGAACGTCAAGGAGAGCTTGTCGTCGATCGCGACATCTGTGTAGCGCTGTGCCAGGACGATCCCATCGGCACGGGACGCACCGGCAGCCCAGACCACGTGCCGGGCCGCGATCCTCGACCCGTCCGCGAGCCTGACACAAGCGTCGTCCACCGAAACCGCGACACGACTCAGGAAGCGGGCGCCGGCGAGCCGGGCGTGCGAACACAATGTGGCGACGAACGAGCGCAGGTCGCAGGAGAATCCCAGCGGTTCGCGGAACGTTCGGGCCTGCTCCCCGCCAAAGCGCAACGAGAGTCCGGCCAGCGGGACTCGCCGCGACAACGCGTCGGACAGTTCCGCGGCGGGTCCGGTGACGAACACGTCGTAAGCTCCGACTGGTGCTTCCCGGTCCAGGACGACAACGTCGAGGCCGGCCTGCGCGAGCGTGAGCGCTGCCGCGCAACCGGCCGGGCCGGCCCCGACGACCACCACGTCGGTCATCGCAGAGACCGCCACAGGGAGTCGACGTCCTCCAACAGGCTCACCGTTCCGGGAACGCTCGCCAGCTCCGCGACCGCTTCCCGGTAACGCGCGACGGCGAGTTCTCGCGCGGCCGCCAGACCGCCGAGCCGTTCCACCAGAGACGCCACGAACGGCAGATCGGCAACGCTCAACGCCGGATCGAGCAGGACCGACGCGAGCTGACGAGACGAGTCCGACCGCAGCGCGAACAGGACGGGAGCCCCGAACAACCCGAGCAGCAGGTCCGTACCCGCGGGCTTGTCGCGGGCAGCCAGATCGAGGTCCAGACAATCGTCGAGCACCTGGAAGGCGACACCGAGCCGCAGCCCGAACTCGGCCACCGCGACAGCTGCCTCGGCCCGCAGCCCGCCCTCCAAAGCACCGAGCGCACAGGCCAGCCGGAACAACTCGCCGGTCTTTCGCGCGACGAGTTCCTCGTAGTCGTCGGCCGGGAACGTGACGTCGAACGCCCGCTCGACATCGAGCATCTCGCCGTACGCCAATGCCGCGACCGAGCGGCTGACCGCGTCGTTGACAGCCGGACCGAGGTCGGCGGCCTCCTTGCCCGCACAGGCGAAGCACGCCAGTCCGGCCAGCATCGCCTGCTCGTGCCCGGCGACCACATGAGCGGCAGGCAGCCCGCGCCGCAGCTCGGCCCGGTCGATCACGTCGTCGTGCAGCAGCGACGCGAGATGAACGAGCTCGACCACCGCTCCGGCCCGCACCAGCCGGCCGGACGAAGGGCTGCCCAACGCCGCGCACGCGTACAACAGCCGCGGCCGGACTCCCTTACCAGGTTGGGAAATCAGGTCCGCGATCAGCGACCGCGACGCCGGTGGCAGGTCCCTGGCGAGCTCGGCCAGCCGTTCCTCGACCCCGGAGATGAACGGGCCGTCAGAACGTCTTTGCTCGTTCACGCATCACGACTCCGGGGACGACCGCGAGGATGTTGTAGACCTCGTTGTAGACCGAGATGTCGCTCATGAACGCGAGCAACTGGCGGTAGGTCATGCCGATCGCACGGTTGAGCACCTGGGTGTACAGCTTGTTCGCCGCGTCGGCCTCCTCCCGGGTGGCGCGCAGCGAGAATCCGTACAACGCCTGATTGGTGTCGTTGTAGTGCTCCTGCGTGAAGACGAATCGCGGATCGTCGGGAGCGTTGAGCGCCTGCTCCATGAACGTGCGGTACTTCGTGTAGAGGTTGTTCGCGTAGATCTTCTCCGCGTCCGATGCCTCCACACCGCTCGTGCGGCTGATCACCTTGTCGGAGTTGAGATACAGCACCTGGATGAGCAGCCGCCCGACGGGAGTGAGCGCGAGGAACTCGTCGCGGATCCGGTCACCGAACGCCGCTGTCGCGGTCGCGGGGAGGTCGTACATGTTGGGAATGTTCGGGAACGCGAAGCACGGCCCGGCCTTGGTGTAGACCGGCCGGTCGGCGTTGCCGCCGGCGCAGACCACCGAGCCCGAGTCGCCTGCCCATCCCGCGTAGGCGACCAGGTGTACGCCCTTGATCCAGTAGGTCGCGGGCAGACCGGGCATGCCGTGCTGAATCTCGAGGGTGAAGTCGAGCCCGGCGACCTTGCTGGCGGTGTATCGCGTCGTGTGGCCCACCTTGTCGACGTTCATCCCGAGCGTCGCCGTGCGGACGGCACTGGTCGCCAGCAGATCGACGTTGAGCTGACTCAGCACCTGACCCATGTCGCAGATCATGATGTTGGCGTAGGAGTCGCCGGCGAACAGCAACCCGACCGCCGGGTGCGCGCTGGAGATCGGCGGCATCAACCCGAACGCGACGTTCTTGCTGACCAGAGCCGGATCGGTGACCTGTGCGATCGCACAGTCGACCGTGCCCGCGGTTGCCTGCGTGAACCCGACCGGCACGTAGCGTTTCAGATTGGCGATCGTGTTGGCGAGGTTGGCGTCGAACGCCGGTTGCAGGATCGCACGTCCAGCGACCGAGCCGTTGAGGTTGGCCAGCACGTGGTTGTTGCTCAGCAGGCCGAGCGTGCCGTCGGTCCGGTCACGCACCAGGCAGCCGAACGTTCCGGCGCCGATGCCCGCCTCGTTTCCGATCTGCGCACCCTCCAGCGCCGGCCGGAGCCGGTCGAGGATCGGCTGGAGCGGTTGCCAGGCGGTGTTGGCGGCGTTGCGCACCATCGGTTCGCCGCCGGCCACCGCGGGTCCCGTGCGGAACGGGCCGGCCTCGATGACGTCGACCCCGTAGCGCGTTCCGTCGATGTCGACGTGTTGTGGCAGCATTCGCGTCCGGGCGACGTGAGCCTCGGGCCGTTTCTTGGCGACTGCGGCTATCACCACGGGTTCGTCGGTGGGCTCGCCGTCGCGGTGCCGGTAACCGAGGCCGACCGCTGTGACGTTGCGGTCCGAACGGAACGCTCTCGCCAACTCGTCGCGGCCGTGGCGAAGCGTTCCGCGATGGTCGCGGTCGAACTCTTCCTGGATCATCGCGCCCCTCCTTCTCCGACGTGGCGGCGGACGGCTGCCAGCCAGACGGTCGCACCGTCGTCACGGGCGGGGTCGGAGCGGTCGCTCACCAGGCGCGCCGCCACGGCGACGGCGGGAACGATCCCGGCGCTGTCGATACGAGCGATGGCCGCGAGCAACTGGGCGTCCACAGCATTGGCGTACGGTGCCAGCCGCTGGATCGCCACCCGTACCCGCTGTCGCCGGGCGCGGGTGAAGCTCGCCGTCAGCCCGTCGAGATCGGGCCTGGCGATCCGGTCGGTGTGCTCCGCCCCGATGTTCGGGAACGGCATCGGGAACACCGACATCAGGCGGGCCAGCCGGGCTATCACGGCGGCGTCGACGGAACTGAACGCTGGGCCGGCAGCGGGTATGGCGGCGGCCGGCTGCGCCGTTGTCACGAACAGTCCGCCGGCGGTGAGTGCCGCTGTGCCGGATGCGCCGAGGAAACGGCGTCGGCTGAGATCCATGTCGAGTCCCCTCTCAGGCCGTGATGGCCCAGCTCTCGATGTAACCGGTGTCGACCCAGGCCATGTCCTGGACCTCCAGGCTCCATTGGCCGTTCGCGATCGTGGCCGAGGCGTCGACGGTGTAGGTCGCGTCGAGCGCTGTCCGGCCATCACTTTGGTCGGGGTTCTTCACGACCTTGCTGAACCCGTTCGGCCCGCGCAGCGTGATCTTGAGATCGCCCACGTAGGTGTGTTTGATGTGCACCTCGACAGACGTCTGGTTGGACGCCTGACGCGCGCAGTTCGCGAGCGTCACGTTGCTCGCCACCGGCGTGCCGGGTGCGGTACTGCTGGCGTCGGGGATGTTCACCCGTGTCGTGCTGCGAGAGTCTGCCGAGCCGAGCGGCGTGCGCATCAGGAAGACGTTGTAGGGATCCCACTGCGACATCGTGAAGTAGAGGTCGCAGGTCGAGGTCGACCACGGATGGATGAAACCACCGTAGAGACCGGGGTAGTTCTGGCCGCTGGCGACCACGCGCCGGCTCGTCCACGGGCCCTGCGGGTTGGTCGCCTCCCGCAGCACGATCTCGGCCCTGGAGTTGTCGAGGTTCATCATCAGCCAGGTCTGGGAGTACTGGCTGTACTGCACGGACAACTCGCCGGCGGGGCCTGAGATCGGCACGGCCTGCTCGTCCGAGCCGGCCACCCAGTCGCTGCCGTTCCAGTAGCGATAGCTGTCCTTGTGCTCGAAGTCGGTCTCGAGAACACGGGCGACGTAGACACTGCCGTTGCGGCCGTTCGGCGTTCCGAAGACGTAGACATAGCCGGATCGCTTGACGAACGTGAGTTGCTGGAAGTGGTCGGTGTAGCCGATGTTGTTGACCCAGCGCAGGGTGGACACGTCGGCCCAGTTCTGGCCGCCGTCGGTGGAGCCGGCGATGCCGCCCCAGTTGGTCAGCCACTCACCGCCGGGCTTCCACTGCCGAACGGTCATGTAGGCCAGGTAGTCCTTGCCGCCGATGCTCACGCCACCGGTCGGGATCACCGTGTGCTCGCCCTGGGGCTCTTGCTCTTTCTTGCAGGGAAGCACCTGCTTGGCATGGCCTGGCTGATCGGTGATCATCGAGTCGAGCCGCATACCGTCGGCGAGCGTGTTGTCAGTGCTGACGGCCAGGGTGTTGCACCGCCAGTCCATTCCCGGCGCGAACGGATCGCCCGGGCCGCCCGGTCCGGTCCATCCGGAGCCGTAGCTGTCACCGAACGCGGTGAGGATCCGCCCGCGGCTGTCCTCCCACATCAGCCCGACGTCGGTGGCCTTCAGGCCGAACCTCGTCTCGGTGTTGTTGGGCGAGCCCGGCCCGGTCACCTTCTCCACAAGTACCGTTGGTGGATCCGCGACCGCGACCTGAGCCGCGGCGAGCACCAACGCACAAGCCGCAAGACACACGTACGAAAGACGTCTCGATCTACCCCACACGACCCCGTCCCTCCCCACACGCGGACGAACACCACCTGGCGCGACCCTCAACCGAAGGTCTCGCGTACACAATGGCGAGCACCGCTGGCGCAGCGCTGGGGACTGTGGATCGAACGGTGTTTCCGGCTTGACTCGCCGGCCTGATGGGCTGGCGGAGAAGGAGTCGGGATGACCGCGACATCGGATACCGCGAGACTGG
>NZ_BAAGYY010000012.1:46401-131917 GCF_054779015.1 Flindersiella endophytica | reverse complement strand
CCGTCGCCAAACCCAACGCCGCCAACCTCTTCGACAACCAGCGCTACACCGGCGGCGTCCTGGTGCTGTACGCCCTACGCGAGCGGATCGGACAAGAAGCCTTCACCCGCCTCGAACACTCCATGCTCGCCGAATACAAGAACAAAAGCGCCTCCACCCAGGACTACATCGACGGCGCCGTCCAAGCCACCGGCGACGACACCCTACGACCATTCCTGGAGCAATGGCTCTACGACACCACCACCCCACCCATGCCCAACCACCCCGACTGGACCACCGACCCAGTACCACCAACGATCACCAAGACCCAACGCCAGGCCCTCCAGACCGACCGCTACGGCGCCTGACCGACCGGGTTGCCGAAAAGGTAAGTGGCGAAGGCCGCAGGCGGGGTATCAGCGTCCACGACGAGCTGGGAGGCTGAGATGACGGTATCGGCGGAGCAGACCACGATCGTGGTCTTCGACGTGAACGAAACCCTGTCCGACCTGCGGCCGATCGCCGAACGTTTCACCGAAGTCGGCGCACCGGCGCAGCTGGCCCAAACCTGGTTCGCCTCCCTGCTCCGCGACGGCTTCGCCGCGACGGTAGCGGGACACTCCGAACGATTCGCCGACATCGGCCGAGAGCTGCTGCGACTCCTCCTACCCGCTACCGAACTGACCCGTGACGTGGACGAGGCCGCGGACTTCGTCATGACCGGCTTCCTGCAACTGCCCGTGCACGAGGACGTCCCCGCCGGCATCGACGCGTTGTACGCGGCCGGCCTCAGACTCGTGACGTTGACCAACGGCGGCACACAGATCGCCGAGCAACTACTGACCCGCGCCGGCCTCGACGCCCGGTTCGAACGTCTCCTGTCAGCAGAGGACGCAGGAGCATGGAAGCCCGCCCGCTCAGCCTACGAATACGCCGCGACGGCATGCGAGGCACCGCTCGACCAGATGGTCCTGGTCGCCTGCCACCCATGGGACATCGACGGCGCGTCCAGAGCAGGCATGCGCACAGCCTGGATCAACCGAGCCGGCACGACCTACCCGTCCCACTTCGCCCACCCCGACATCACCGCAACCGGCATCGCCAACCTGGCCGAACAGCTGTCGCCCTAACCAGCCTGCAAGACAGCATGCAGCCAACCAGCCAACCAACGCCACGCGAATGGCACGGGTGCAGGCGCGCAGTGCGAACGCGCGGACCTTACTGCGGCTCCTCCTGCGCCCGCTTCCGCCGGTACCACAGATACCCACCCCCACCACAACACACCGCCCCCAACAACGCGACCGGCAAGATGATCCGATCCGAATCATCCGCATCCGCAACCCCCGCGGTCACCACATCAGCCTCCGACGCACACGCCGACACCGGACTCTTCAGATCCGCCGCCACACAAGCAGTCGTCGTCAATCTAGCCTTGCCACCAGCCTTGTGTACCAGCGACAAACTCCCCACCTTCCCGGTCATCATGATCAGCACCGAGTCCCGAGCAGGCACCTTCGCCAGCCACTGCACCTGATTGGCCTCAGAGTCAGTCGGCTTCGGCTCAGCCTCCAACTGAGTCAACGCGGTGGGCAACAACTGCGACACCACCACGTTCGACAGATCCTGATCGCTCTCGTTGCGCACGTTGATCGTGTAGACAACCTCACGCCCGGCAGTCAGCAGATCGGTGCTGTTGTCGATCGACACCGCCAACTTCGGCACCTTCGCACCACCAGTGCCAGTGTCAATCCCCGTCCCAAGGCCGGCCTCCGCCGACGGCATCCCCGCCGACGCCACCGACGGCAGAACCGCCGTGAAACAAAGCCCAACCAGCGCCGCCACCCCAGCGCCCACCGCTCGCAACGACATCGTCCACTCCCTCATCGTCACCAGATCACCTTGTTGTTGCCGAGCCGTTCGTCCACGGAGTACGACCGCACGGTCGCCCACACCACCAGGTCGCTGCCATCCCCGCTGTACGCCGGCACCCGCCGCACCGAGAACCGGCGCTTCACCGACTCACCAGGCCGTAGCGACTCCACGGCCGGACAGGTGAACCGCTGCCCCACCGCCCGGCACCCGTCCGGCGACGACGCCAGCGTCAGCGCAGCCGGTAGGAAGCCGCTGATGGTCTGGTGCACCGCCTCGTTGGGCCCCTTGTTGTACGCCGTCAGCTCGTACTCGCCGCCGTCCTCGGCCGTCAGCACCAGCGCGAGATCGGCCGGCGGGTGGGCCACCACACCGCCCGGCACGCCGCTGGTCCGCAGCTCCGACTGGTTGTTGGTCGTGTCCGGGTCGCGTACGTCGGACGAGACGCTCGCCAGCTCCGCGATCGTCCGCCCGTCACCGCGGTAGCGCGGGTCCAGCTTGACCTCGACCCGGAACGTCTCGAACTCTCCCGGCGGCAGGTTCTCCACCGACGGGCAGGTCAGCTGACGGCCGCGCAGCTCGCAGCCGTCCGGCGAACGGAGATAGGTCAGCGGCTGCGGCAGCCGGTCGCGTACGACCACGTTGCCGGCGGTCGACGGCCCGCTGTTGGTCACCGACAGCTCGTACGAGAACGTGCCGCCCGGCCCGACCGGCCGGCTCGTCATCGGCCGTTTCGTCATCACCAGGTCGGCGGCGCTGCTGCCGGCCCGGATCCGGAAGCCCGCGCGATTGCCGTCCAGCTTGGGATCGGTGGGTTCGACGGCGACCACTCGCCCACCGTCGAACGCACGACCGGGCGGGCTGTCGGCCGCCACCTGCACCGGGATGCGCCAGCTGTGCGTCGTGCCCGGCACCATCCCGGCCGGCACACGGCACGTCACCGTGGTGCCGCCCTTGCCTGCCACGCATCCGCTCGGCTGCAGGTCGGAGGCGAGGACGGACGACGGCAGCGTCACGACCTCGCGGCCCTCGCGTCCGGTGTCCGACGGGCCGAGGTTGCGTACGGAGACCCGCAGCGAGTCCTCCGTGCCGGGCGTGGTCTCCTCCGGCGCCGACACCGACGTCTCCAGGTCGATCCGGGCGTGCGCCACGCCCGCCGTCGGCAGGGCGTTTCGCGTTCGGTTGTCGGAGAGCTCGGCCTCGCGCGTCGCTGTGTTGACGAACCCCGCGTCGAGCAGGTCGGAGCCGTCGCCGCTGTACGTCGACGCCAGCTTCGCGGTCAGGTGGTACGTCAGCGTCTGTCCCGACCGAACCACCGCGTGCTGGCAGGTGAGGCGGTTCCAGCTCGCCGTGCAGCCCTTGGCGTCACCCTCCTTGGGACCCGAGCTGTCGAGCGTCAGCACGGCCGGAAGCGACTGCACCAGCGTCACTTCCCTGGCGTCCGACGGCCCGCGGTTGGTCACCCGGACCGTGAGCGGGAACGTCCCGCCCGGCGGCACCCGAAGCTTGCGGTCGGATCCGGTCGTCAGCGCCAGGTCGCTGATCGGCTCCTTCGTACGCAGCGAGAACGTCGCGTCGTTGTTCGCACTCGAGGGGTCGCCGGCCAGCTTCAGCTCGACCTCGCCGCCGCCGAGCTCAAGATGCTCGGTCAGCCCGGACTTCGGCAGGATCGGGATGTCGTACGTGCGATGCCCGCCCGCGGCCAGTCCTTCCGGCACGACGCAGGTGACCTTGCCGTCGGACGCCTCACAGTCGGTCGGAAGCGAGTCGCCCGCCAGGCTGTCGTCGGGCAGCCGGAGCACGAGCTCGCCAGGGGCGGCTGTGTCGGACGGCCCGGCGTTGTCGAGCCGTAGTCCGATCGACTCCGCCTGCCCTGGAACGGCAGGCCGCGGCGCGCGCACGATGTGGGTCGAGAGGTCCGAGATCGCGGGCCGGGTCGAGATCCGTATGTTCGCGGCGTTGTTGCCGAGGCTCGGGTCACGCGGCTTGTCGACCGTCACCTCGCCGCCGCTCAGCCTGGCGTCGGACGGCGCCGAGGACTCGACGTCGAACGGCAGTTGCAGCGCGATCGGATCGCCGGAGGCCGGTAGGCGGTCGGCGGGCAGCCGGCAGCTGACCGAGCCGTCGAGGCTCGCGGCACAGCTCGACGGCGGGTCGCCGAACGTCACATGCTCGGGCGGAGTCACCGAGACCATGGCGTCCTGGTCGGAGTCCTTGGGCCCGAGGTTTCGTACGACGATCGGCAACGTGCCGGAGCGGCCCGCGTCCACCTTCACCGGCAGGGTCTCGATGCCGAGGTCGGAGATCGGCGAGCTGTGCACGCTCACGGAGTAGTCCTCGACCTCGCCGCGATCGTCGACGAAGCCGTTGGAGCTCGGGTTGTCGGGCGTTCCGGCGTACAGGCGCAGCCGGAGGTAGGCGGTTCCGCTCGGCCGGATCTCGTCGACCGGCCAGC
Organism: Flindersiella endophytica; assembly: GCF_054779015.1. Classification (NCBI taxonomy): domain Bacteria; kingdom Bacillati; phylum Actinomycetota; class Actinomycetes; order Propionibacteriales; family Nocardioidaceae; genus Flindersiella; species Flindersiella endophytica. Next base: position 127,614 of record NZ_BAAGYY010000012.1, on the reverse strand, counting down.
GCAGCTTGGGTGCGGGGTCGCCCGGCTGGAGCACGACGACGCGGCGTTCGGACCGGCTGAACTTCTTGTCCAGGTCGACGTCCAGCCAGCCGGCCAGCGTCGCGGGCGCGTTGGTGAGGTTGCGGTACGGAACGGTGAGGGAGTACTGCGTGGTGTACGGCTCGATCGCCGGCACGTCGTCGAGCGCGTCGTCGCCGAGGTCGTCGCCCACGGCGTCGGGCTCGGCGGAGCTGGTCCGGCCGAGCGTCAGCAGCGAGCTGCTGCGGTGAGCCGGACCGTCGTCGGCCTCGCTGCTGGAGTAGCCGCCGGGCGCGTCGCCGAAGTCCGCCGCACGCATGCAGTCGCCGAGCACCGGCTTGCCGACCGCGCGTCCCCAGGCGACCGAGCCCAGGGCGACCGCCTGCTTCTTCGTGGAGCGGCGGAGGTCGAGTTGGTAGACCTTGCCGGTGCCGGCGTCAGTCGTGTAGAGATCGCCGGCGGAGTCGAACACGACGCGTCCGTACGCGCCCTGCGGGACCACCGCGTCGGGATAGGTGCTGTCGTGCTCGCCGGTGGCGGGGTTCCACCTGACCAGGCTGCCGAACGCCGACACGGCGTAGCGCAGCCCGTCGACGGGGTGGGTCGCGGAGTCGCTGAGATCGCCGTAGTCGTCGGGTGCGCGGCCTGCCGCGGCCTTCGTATCGTCGCCGGTCTTGGCGGGGTCGCACCCCTTGTCGGGCGCCGGCACGATCTGGACGGTGTAGGCGTTGTGCTTGTCCTGCAGGCGAAGCGACACCTTGGCCCGGCCTGGATCGAGGTCGCCGAGCTGCCGCCAGGTCAGCTCGACCTCGCGTACCGACTTGGCGGGCTTGACGCCGACCGACGCGCGTTCGGACGTGGACTGCTTGTTGTCGCGGTCGAAGTCGATCCAGCCGGTGAGCTGCACGGGGTCGTCGGACTGGTTGGTGACGCGGACCTTGACCTGGTAGGTCTTGGCGTCGTCCGGGATCGTCGGCCAGTCGGGTACGGCCTGCTTCGCGAACCGAACGTCGTCGGGCTCGTCCCGGTTACGGTCGCGCTCGTCCTGGTCGTCGCCCGAGTCGCGCGGCTCGTCCGTCGGATCATCTGTCGGCTTACCGGTTGGCTGGTCGCCGGGCTCCATGCCGACGGCTGCCGGGCGGATCCGCGACGGGGATGCGTCAGCCGCGGCCTCCCGCTCGGCCTGCGTGCGGGCCTGCGCGAACCGCGCCATCGCCTCGCTGTCGCCATGCGACGCGGCGCTGCCGGCAGCGACCGCGACGGGCGGAGTGATCAGGCCGACCGCGACGCAAGCAAGTAAAAGCCCGCGACGGCGCCAACGCTGGACGTCTCGCATCCGATGTTTCCCTTGCCCTTGAACCGGCCGCGGCCCACTCCGACGGCGAATACTACAGGTAGGCGCTACCCACCTCTATGTAGTCGTACACCGCGCGTCGCGGGCTGGTGGCGACGCGTTCAGCCGAGGGCTTCGATGGTGCCGTCGGCACCGACCGCGAACGACGGCTCGACGGGCGCGGCGAAGTGGAAACGTGCGTACGCCAGCGCCTCGGTGAGGTCGCGTTCCCGCTCCGACCGGCTGCCCGAGCGCCGGGTGTTGACCTCGAGCACGATCGAGCCGGCAAAGCCGCGCCGGGCGAGCAACTCGAGCACGTCGGCGCAGCGCTGGTTGCCTCGTCCGGGCACCAGGTGTTCGTCCTTCATCGAACCGGAGCCGTCGGCCAGGTGGATGTGGGTGAGCCGGTCACCGAGCTCGTACGCCATCTCGTACGCGTCGACCTTGGCAGTCGCGGTGTGCGACAGGTCGAGCGTCACGTCGGTGTACGGGAAGTCGCGCGGGTCCCAGCCCGGAAGGTAGGCCTGGACGTTCTGTCCGACCGGCCGCCACGGGAACATGTTCTCCACACACAGCTTGATGCCGGTCGCTTCCTGCCGCTGCGCGATGCCCTCCACGAAGTCGCGGGCGTACTCCGTCTGCCAGCGAAACGGCGGGTGGACGACGACAACGCTGGCACCGAGCTCCTGCGCGGCCTCCGCGGACTTGTCGATCTTGCCCCAGGGATCGGTGCCCCAGACCCGTTGTGTGATGAGCAGCGTGGGCGCGTGGATGGAGACGATCGGCATCTCGTGGTAGTCGCTGAGCCGCTTGAGCGCGCCGACGTCCTGGCTCAGCAGGTCGGCGCCGACCAGCACCTCGATGCCGTCGTAGCCGAGGCGGGCCGCCAGCTCGAAAGCGGTCGCGGTCGACTCCGGATAGACCGAGGACGTGGACAGGGCGATCGGCGCATTCGGGATGCGGACGACCTCGTCACCACGCTGCTGTGCCGGATACGACGCTGACTCCACGCGTCAAGGTTAGTCCGGCGAGCAACGCACGGGGGGTCGGCCGGCTTCTCCCAGGGCACATCTCAGGGACGCTTCAGGGAGCGTCGTCCCCGCTCGGATGGGCGGCCAGGCTCTGGGCGGCATACACGCCGGCCAGGTGCGGCACGTTCTCGCCCGTCGCGAGGCGGATGGCGCCCGCGAGCGCGTCGCCCATCGGGTCGTGGAGCTCGGCTTGGGGGCAGCGGGTGGCCAGCTCGGTCTTGAACGCGTCGAAGACCTGTGGATAGGACAGCAGCACTCCGCCGGACCACGACACCGCGGTTGGCTTGCTGGTGTCGAAACTGCTGCGTACGGCCGCGTCGACGGTGGTCGCCAGCTCCCGGCCGGCCCGTGCGCAGATCTCCTGCGCGACTGGGTCCGCCGCGGCCGAGGCCGCACCGACCTCCGGCGCGAACGCCGCCACGTCGGCGGTCAGCGTCGGCCGTTTGTACCAGGTACGCATCGTGAGTGGCAGTGGTGTGCCGGCCACCCGCTCCGCCCGTTCGACAAGCTCCGTCGCGGCACCCCGGCCCTCGATCGCGCTGAGAGCAGCACGGAGTCCGGCTAGTCCGATCGAGAACCCGCTTCCGGCGTCACCGAAGAGATAGCCGAGCCCGTCCAGCTTCGCCAGCCGCCCGTCCGCGGTGACCGCCAGGCACGCAACGCCCGTACCCGACGCGATCACGACGCCGGGCGCACCGCCCAGCGCACCGAGGTGGTTGGTCACGTCGTCGTTGGTGAGCAGCACCTGCGCCGCACCGAGCTCGTCGGCGATCAGCCTGGCCAGCCGCACCCGCGACTCGGGGTCGATCGCACCACCGGCCAACCCGATCCCGACCACCTCGATCGGCGCGGGTTCGCCCAGGCGCTGCCAGACCTCGCGTACCAGCCCCGCCTGCTGCTCGACCGGATCGCCACCACGCGCCCACTGAAACCCGGGGCCGTCAGCCTGCTCCACGATCTCGGATCCGTCGAGCCGCACGATCCGAAGCCCGGTCGCTCCGCCATCCACCGCCAGCCGCATGGGCCGCAGGCTACAGCCTCCGTGCGCCCGTTTGGTCTGGATGCGCGCTGCCTGGCCGCTACGTGCTTGCCTGGTCCGGCTGCATCGTGTCGAGGTGGCGCAGGATCACGCCCTCCCGCAGCGCCCACGGGCAGATCTCCAGCTCGTCGACCTCGAACACGTCCATCGCGCCGTCTGCCACGATCGCGCCCGCGAGTAGTTGCGCCGCCCGTCCCGCCGACACTCCCGGCAGCTCGGCCCGCTGCGAAGCGCTCAGCTCACCCAGCTTCGGCACCCATTCGGACAGGTCGGCGTTGGTCAGCGTGCGCTTGATGTACGGCCCCTCGCTGGACGGCGCCGCACCGCAGATCCGTGCCAGCTGCCGGAACGTCTTCGACGTACCGACGACATGATCCGGCGTGCCGTGCCGCAACAACTGCCCGGCGTGCCGCGCGATCTCCGCCCGGACGTGCCGGCGCAGCTTCCGTACCTCGTCCTTGTCCGGCGGATCGCCGGTGAACCAGCCCCTGGTCATACGCCCGGCGCCCAGCGGCAACGACACAGCGGCATCCGCGTCCTCGTCGGAACCGGTCGCGAGCTCGAGCGACCCGCCACCGATGTCGATCACCAATAGCCGCCGCGACGACCAGCCGAACCACCGCCGGACGGCCAGGAACGTCAGCCGCGCCTCCTGCTCCCCGGTCAGCACCGTGAGGTCGACACCCGTGCGATGGCTGACCCGCCGCAGCACCTCTTCACCGTTGGCGGCCTCGCGTACGGCAGACGTGGCGAACGCCAGCAGCTCCTCGCAGCCCTTGTCCTCCTGGATCTCCAGGGCCTCGGCCACCAGATCCTGCAGATGCTCCGCGCCCGCCCGCGAGATCTTGCCGTCGTCGGTCAGATGCTCGGCGAGCCGAAGCTCCGTCTTGTGCGAGAACGCAGGCAACGGACGGGCACCCTGACGTGCGTCGACGACAAGCAGATGAACGGTATTTGAGCCCACATCCAGGACACCGAGCCGCATAGCTAGCAACGTTACCCGGATTCGGCGCCCGATCTCGCGCGGCTTCCTCCCTGTCCACCGTTTTATCCACAGAACCTGTGGATATCCGGTGGAAAACTCTGTGGATCGCCCCGGACCTGGGGAGATCTCGGATCAGAGCTAGGGTCAGCGCTGTGGCAGAAGTGTCCCTGGATTTCCCGCGCGCCTGGGTTGAGTTCACCGATCCCTCCGATCCCGATCAGGTGATCCGCGCCGACCTCACCTGGCTGACGTCGCGCTGGGCATGCATTTTCGGCTCCGGCTGTGCCGGCATCTTCGAGCACCGCCCCGACGACGGCTGTTGCACGCTCGGTGCGCACTTCTCGGAGCCCAAGGACGAGCGGCGCGTACGCAAGTGGATGCGCCAGCTCAGCGACGAGGAGTGGCAGTACAAGGCCGAGGCCAAGAAGAACGGCTGGGTCGAGACCGACGAGGACGGCGACCGCAAGACCCGCGTCGTCGACGGTGCCTGCATCTTCCACAACCGGCCCGGCTTCGCCGGCGGCTCGGGCTGTGCGCTGCACAAACACGCGCTCAACGTCGGCGTCCACTTCGTCGAGACCAAGCCCGACGTGTGCTGGCAGCTGCCGATCCGCCGGCTGTTCCGTGAGGTCGAACGCACCGACGGCTCCTCCTACACCGAGGTGTCGCTGACGGAGTACGACCGGCGCGGCTGGGGCCCGGGTGGGCACGACTTCGACTGGTACTGCACCGGCAACACCGACGCCCACAAGGGCCGCGAGCCCGTCTACGTCTCCAACCGGACCGAGCTGGTCGCGCTGGTCGGCGAGAAGACGTACGACGAGCTGGCGCGGCACTGCGAGGCGCACCTGGCAGCCAAGCAGCGGATCGCGCCGCACCCCGCCGACCCGGTACGCAAGCCGCGGGCAGCGGCCGGCCCGGGCACCGGCAAGAAGCTGCCCAAGAAGAGATGACCCGAAGGGCCGTTATCAGGGTGGTGGGTGAGGACTGAGGGACGGCGTGAGCATCGCGACAGGCGCGCGGCCCAGCCCGAACATCTGGAACGCGCCCGGCGTGTACGAGAAGGAGAACCACGCCGTCGACCCCGACGGTGTGATCGAGGCCGCGATGCGCGAGCTGCGGCCGTGGTCCGGCGCCAACGTGCTCGACGTCGGCTGCGGTACGGGCTTCCACCTGCCGTGGTTCGCCGCCGAGGCCGCCCAGGTCGTCGGCGTCGAGCCGCACGGCGGGCTGATCGCGCATGCGCAGCGGCGGTGCGCCGGCCTGCGTAACGTCGCGGTCCGGCAGGGCACCGCGCAGGCGCTGCCGGTTCCGGACAGCTCGGTCGACGTCGCGCATGCGCGATGGGCGTACTTCTTCGGACCGGGTTGTGAACCAGGCTTACGCGAGCTGGATCGCGTCATGCGCAAGGGCGGAACCGCGTTCGTCATCGACAACGACGCGACGCGGAGTACGTTCGGGGGCTGGTTTCGCCGGGCGTTTCCAGAGCGGGACCCGGCGGAGATCGAGCGGTTCTGGTCGCTGCGGGGGTGGCAGAGACGACCTTTGGAGATGCGCTGGCGGTTCGAGCGTCGGGCGGATCTCGAATCCGTTGTACGGATCGAGTTCCTGCCCGAGGTCGCCGAACAGGTGATCGCCGAGCATCGAGGCCTCGAGGTCGACTACGCGGTCAACCTCTGGTTCCGGACCTACTGAAAGGCCTTCTCAGTAATACGTGCGGACCAGTTCGCGAATCCACGCGGGCTCGCGAACAGGGCCGAGGGGGCCGAACTCTTCGATGTAGGGCTTGATGTCGAGAATCGGCGTGCCGTCCACTGCGTCGAGGCCGCGAACGGTGAGTTCAAGTTGTGAAACCGCGATGAGTTCACAGCGTGAAACGCCGATGTGGTTGGGCCGGTGGGGCGTACGGTCGGCGAAGATGCCGACCCGCGGCCAGGCCGGATTGCTGCGCGGATGTGCCGCGCCGTGGCGCTCCCGGTTGGAGAGGTGAAAGTAGTAGACCACCTCTAAATGGGAGAACGCTTTCAGGCCAAGTGTCGCCTCCGGTTCGAAAAGGTTGTGGTCAAGGACGATCCGTGCGGTTTCGCTCGCCCAGTCGTCCTCCTTGATCTCATTCCGGCCGCCTGCCACGACACCTATGGGACGTACGGTGATCTCGGTCAACCCCGTGCCGGCGGCCCGCTCGTGAACATGCTGCGTGCTCATGTGACCTACGCTACGCCGATCCGCCGACACGTTCACAACACTTTGGCTCGGAGCGGACGATGGCGCGCAAGAAGCCTCCCCCGGCGACCCAGCATCCAGGCACCGGGGGCGGCGAAACTGAGCGCCGTCGTACGCGACATGGGGAAGAGCCCGGGAATGTCGGTGGCCGCGATTAGCCTTGCTGACCATGGCCAAAGCCCGTGAGAAAGTCACCACCTACCGCTGCGCCGAGTGCGGCTGGCAGACCGCCAAGTGGGTCGGCCGCTGCGGCGAGTGCCAGGCATGGGGCACGCTCGAAGAAGCCGGCGCCGCCCGGCTGCCGACGACCGTCGCCGGGCCGGTGGCCACGCCCGCGCTGCCGATCAACGACGTCGACGTCGAGGCGGCCAAGGCCGACTCCACCGGCGTGCCGGAGCTCGATCGCGTCCTCGGCGGTGGCCTCGTACGCGGTGCTGTGGTGCTGGTCGCGGGCGAGCCGGGCGTCGGCAAGTCCACGTTGTTGCTCGAAGTCGCGGCGGAGCGGGCCAAGAACGGGCGCTGTTTGTATATCTCCGGCGAGGAGTCGGCGGCACAGGTCCGGCTGCGAGCGGAGCGGGTCGGCGCGCTGCAGCCGGAGCTGTTCCTGGCCGCGGAGACCGAGCTTTCGGCCGTGCTCGGTCACGTTGATCACGTGAAGCCAGACCTCCTGGTGCTCGACTCCGTACAGACTGTCGCCTCCGCTGCGATCGACGGGTCGCCGGGCGGCGTGACGCAGGTCCGCGAGGTGGCCTCGTCGTTGATCCGGGTGTCCAAGGAACGCGGGATCGCCACGCTCATCGTCGGGCACGTCACCAAGGACGGCTCGATCGCCGGCCCGCGCGTGCTCGAGCACCTGGTCGACGTGGTGCTGAGCTTCGAGGGCGACCAGCAGTCTCGGCTACGCATGGTGCGTTCGGTGAAGAACCGCTTCGGGCCCACCGATGAGGTCGGATGTTTTGACTTCGCCGACGGCGGTCTCGTCGGTCTGCCCGACCCGAGCGGGCTGTTCCTCACTCGCCGGCCCGAGCCGGTGGCGGGCTCGTGCGTCACGGTGACCGTCGAAGGCAAGCGGCCGTTGCTCGCCGAGGTGCAGGGGCTGGTGGTGGAGTCCCACCTCGGCACCCCGCGCCGGGCCACGTCGGGCTTGGAGTCCAGCCGAGTGGCGATGGTGCTGGCAGTCCTCGAACGCCGTGGCGCCGTGTCGCTCGCCAAACAAGACGTCTACACCGCGACGGTCGGCGGCGTACGCATCAAGGAACCGGCAGCCGACCTCGCCGTGGCCCTGGCCGTCGCCAGCGCCACCGCCGACCTCCCCCTGCCCTCCCGCATGGTCGCCATCGGCGAAGTCGGCCTCGCCGGCGACCTCCGCCGAGTGACGGGCATCCGCCACCGCCTCGCCGAAGCCGTACGACTGGGCTTCACCCACGCCCTCGTCCCCCCGGACGCCGGCCCACCACCCGACGGTATCCGGGTCAAGGAAGCCGCGAACCTCTCGACGGCGCTGCGCGCTGCCTTGGAGTTGGGAGCCGCCGCACAACGACAATGAGCAGGTCCCCGGCCACCACCGGGGGAACCGGCTCGGCGAACAGCGCAGTGCGCTGCCCCATATGGCGTTCGGCCGGCAGTTCCTGGCGTCCGCCACGAGCGGTAGGGCTGTCCGGCGAGATCAGCAAAGGCGCAAGCCGCGCGGCTTCCCTGTCGCCCATTCCGAGCTCAACGTCGGCGTCGCGCACCATGCGGCGGCGGCATGGCTGGCATCCAGGACCGGATCAGCCGCAGTCGCGAGCGCACGGCCTGCACCGCCATCGCTTCCACCACGCGGAGTTTCAGCGTCACGCACGACGAGGCGGCACGGCCGACCCCGCCGCGGGCACAGACCCTCGACCGGGTTGCACAGCGCGTCCGCGCGCCAGCGGCACAGCACGCGCGGCCATCGGCTTCACCCGCGCCGCAGCCTTCGGCATCGCGCCACGAGCGGTGCCGCTGCTTGTCGAGACAAGCGGGACGTCGGCGGCACGGCTCGCGCCGCCGTCGTCACGACCGCACGCTTCCACCACACGCCCAACTCGGCCGTCACCCACCGCGAGCCGGACCAGCGCTGCCAGCCCGGCAAACACAGTCGCCAACGGCGCAGGCCTCCTGATCAGCGGAGCACGTGCGTGCCCGGCCCGTGCGTCGAGACCGCGTACTCGCCGCCCGGCTTCGGGACGTGCACCTCCGCCTCCACCCCCGTCGGCACCTCGACGCGCACCTCGTACTCCTCACCGATCCGTCGCCAGCCGGCCGCGACCTGGCCGCGCACCGTCGCCACCGTTACGTTCATCTCGCCCACCTGCGATGGCGGGTTCGGCCGCACCCGCACCCGCGCGAATCCCGGTGCCGCCGGCCGCAGGCCGGTCAGGTCCTCGATGAACCACTGGTCCACGTGCCCGAAGAAATGGTGGTTCCGCGACCGCGAGTCGGCGCCCCAATGCTCGTAGAGCGCCGTGCCGCCCTCGGCGAGCCAGAAACCGTAGCTCGGGTACGTCGGCTGCATCGCCACTTTGAACGCCAGGTCGACCAGGCCCTCGCGGGTCAGCAACGGCAGCAGGAACTTCGTGCCGAACACACCCGTGTCGAGGTGGTCGTCCCGGTCGTGAATGTCGGCGACGAGATTGTCGAACACCCGCCGCCGCTCAGACTCGGGTACGAGGCCGAACTCCAGCGCCATGACGTTGGCCGCCTGCCGATACCCCGTCTCCCGTTCGCCGTGATAGATCCCGGCGGAGGCGTCGAAGAACGCACGGTTGAAGCCGGCCCGAATCCGATCCGAAAGCTCGGCGTACGCCGCGAGATCGCCGTCCTTTCCGAGTACGCCCGCGATCTTGCTGAGCAGTTCGACGAACCGGTACGCATAGATCGTCTCGTACACTCCCGGCCCTTCCGGCGGCATTCCGCCGATGCCGGGTGGCAGCCAGTCGCCGAGTCCCACCAGCACAACGTCGTCGACCAGGAAATCGGACGTCAGATAGTCGATGTACTTCCGCGCCCCGTCATAGTGCCGCGCCAGAATTCGCTCGTCGCCGTAATGCCGGTACATCACCCACGGAATCTCGACGTACGCCGCGTCCCACGCCGGAATCGGCGCCTTGATCGCGGCTTCCGAATCCGCGAGATATCCCCAGCCGGACGTCGGAACGATCGGCGGGAACTCGCCGCTGGGCAGTTGCGAGTCGGTCCAGTCGCGCAGCCATTTGGTGTAGAAGCGCGGCATCCAGAAGTTGTACGCCGCAACATCTGCCGTCAGATGTGCGTCGCCCGTCCAGCCGTTCTTCTCGAACACCGGAGTGTCGGTCGGTACGCCGTGCAGGTTGTTGAGCACCGCGTTCCGCGTCGCGGCGTGCAGCCGCGAGACCAGTTCGTTGTCGCAGGAGAACTCGAGCGACGACTCCACCGCCGTGTGCACCTCGACGCCGACCAGATCGCCGGCTTCCGGGCGGCCGGGGTAGCCGTCGATCTGGACGTACTGGAATCCCTTGTACGAAAACCGCGGCTCGTACGTCTGCGACCCATTGCCCGTCAGGACATAGGTGTCGGTCTGGATCTCGCGATAGATCAGCCCCTGGTCGTGGTCGACCGTGCCGTCGGCGTGCAGCCGCTCGCCGTACCGGATCTGCAGCTCGGTGCCCTCCGGACCCGAAAGCGTCAACCTGGCCCAGCCGGCGATTTGCTTGCCGAGGTCGAAGACGTACACACCGGGCTTCGGCTCGGTCAGCCCGGCCGCCGGTACCTCCGCGACCGCGCGGATCTGGTCGTGCGTCTGCGAGCGCAGGACCCCCTTCGGCGGGTTGGCGGCGACCGCCGCGTCCCAGCCGGCGTCGTCGTAACCGGCGGTTGTCCAGCCCGGACGTTCGAGCCGCGCGTCATAACGTTCGCCGGCGAACAGCGAGTCGCCGCGGATCGGACCATCGGCCGTCAGCCAGCCGGCGTCGGTGGAGGTGGTGACCCGCTGGATACGACCGTCGGCGAGCTCGATGACGAGGAGCGCGATCAGCTTCGGCTCGTCCATCCAGGGCGCCTCGTGCCAGCGCCAGATGTTGGGCGTCTTCTCCTGATAGCGGCCGCGGCCGAGCTGGGCGGCGAGTACGCAGCCGTTGTCTCCGGTTTCGCCTGCCGGCAGCATTCCTGTGACGTCATAACTGCTGAACAGCACGGTCGCGTCATAATTCGTCGGCGCCGGATCGAGCACTGCCGAGCCGATTCGTTCACCGTTCAGAAAGTATTCGCCAAATCCGAGGCCGCAGGCGTACAGCCGGGCGGACTCGACCTCACCTTCGAGCTGAAATCGTTTACGCAGCAATGGCGCCGGCGCTTCGGTTTCATCATCTGAAGTCTCTGAACGGTCCGCCCGTGAGCGCCCGATCCAGATCGCTTCACCCCAGTCCGCCGGAGAAAGCGGTCCGGTCTCGAACCAAGCGGTCTCAGACCAGTCCGACGCCTGACCGTTGGTGTCCCAGACCCGAACCGCCCAGTAGTAACGCCGGAACGCCGCCAACGGCTCGCCGGCGTACTCCACCTGCCCGGATCGACCGGACTCGATCCGCCCGGAGTCCCACATGTCGGACGCCTCGGTGGCCGGGTGGGCCAGCTGATCGGCAGACGTCGCCACCCGTACCTGATACGCGGCCTGATTCACCACCGCGCGATGTCCGGTCTCGGTCGTGGCCAGATGCCAACCAAACCGAGGATTCGGCTCGTCCAATCCGAGTGGTGAACGGGCATATTCGACGCGCGGGTCGTAAGGCGTAAGTACCGAGAGCATCCGAATTCCTCCCAATGGCGCTTCAGGAATCTTTTGACGCAGGCATGACCGTATCGACACTATGATCGAGACGCACGACGCGCGAGCAGATACGCGGCGCGGAACACGGGGAAGTGACCCGTAGACTTGAGCGTGCAAAGGGTCACCGATGTGGGAGAGATGTGGCTGCCAGTGACAAGAGCCCGGACGCACGGCTCCGGGCAACGCTTGCCGCAGTAGCGCCGGGCACACCCCTGCGCGAAGGGCTTGAGCGAGTCCTGCGCGGCCGCACGGGCGCGTTGATCGTGCTCGGGTACGACAAGTCCGTCGAGGCGCTGTGCACCGGCGGCTTCGTGCTCGACGTCGAGTTCAGCGCGACCGGCTTACGCGAGTTGGCCAAGATGGACGGCGCGATCATCTGCGACCGCGAGTGCGGCAAGATCGTGCGCGCGGCCGTCCACCTGATGCCCGACCCCTCGATCCCGACCGTCGAGACCGGCACCCGCCACCGTACGGCCGAGCGGATCGCCAAGCAGACCGGCTACCCCGTGATCTCGGTGTCCCAGTCGATGCGGATCATCGGCCTCTACGTCGAAGACCTGCGCTACGTCCTGGAAGACACCGGGCAGATCCTGTCGCGCGCCAACCAGGCGCTGGCGACGCTCGAGCGCTACAAGCTGCGCCTCGACGAGGTGTCGGGCACGCTGTCGGCGCTGGAGATAGAGGATCTCGTCACCGTCCGCGACGTCGCGATGGTCGCCCAGCGGCTGGAGATGGTCCGCCGCATCTCGACCGAGATCCAGGGCTACGTCGTCGAACTCGGCGTCGACGGCCGGCTGCTGGCCCTGCAGCTCGACGAGCTGGTGGCCGGCGTCGAGCCCGACCGCGAACTGGTCGCCCGCGACTACCTCCCGACCACCGTGCACCGGCGCCCGCGTACGGTCAACGACGCCCTGGCCGAGCTCGACGCGCTGTCCCCGACCGACCTCCTCGACGTGGGCGCGGTGGCTCGAGCACTGGGCCACGGCAGCGACGCACTGGATGCGGCGGTCTCACCGCGCGGCTACCGGCTGCTGGCCAAGGTCCCGCGCCTCCCCGGCGCGGTGATCGATCGGCTGGTCGATCACTTCGGCAGCCTGCAGAAGCTCCTCGCCGCCTCGATCGACGACCTCCAAGCAGTCGACGGCGTCGGCGAAAACCGCGCCCGCACCGTCCGCGAAGGCCTCTCGCGGCTCGCGGAGTCCTCCATCCTCGAGCGCTACGTCTAGCGTCGACCAGCTTCACTTCTGCCGGAGAGCTCTGTGCCGGTCTGACGTCTGAGCGCGCCTGCGTTTCTGCCCGCCGGCACCAGCCGGCCAGCCCACCGTTCCGCCCGCCTTGACGCCTCCGACGCGCTGGGTCTGCCCGACCAGGCACGCCGAACTCACGCACGCCACACCGCACCACGCCGACGCTCGGCCCACCCTGCCCCACCGGCACCTCGCCCGGCCACGTACGCAGCTCCGCGCGCCAGCCCGCAGCTCGCTGCCCCGGCTCCCGCCCGGCCGACTCGTTCCCCGCCGCACGCCGGCGACCTCACGTCCGGCCCGGGCAGTTCGACGGCTGCCGCCTGGCCGCGCTCGCCAGCCGAAGCCCGGCTGATCCCACGCGCGCCCACACTCGTTCCGCCTCCCCCGTCGTCCACCCCTGCGGACCGCCGGCGCACCTCGTCTTGCCGTCCCGATCGAGCAGTTATTGCTCAGCCTCGGCCGCGGCGTCGCAGGCCATCGGCCGGGGGCGGCGCATCGTTCCGGCAGGTCGGGCGCCGTTTACCAACCAAGCTGGACCGGGTACAGCGCCCGGCATGACTGCGATCACTGCCGTCGGCCTGGCGGCCCGCGGCCAGCGCGGGCTGATCTTTCAGGGTGTCGACGCCGACATTCCGGCTTCGAGCCTGGCTGCCGTCGTGGGGCGCGGCGGTTCCGGGCGTACGTCCCTTCTGCTCGCCCTCTCCGGCCGCTTCCGCCTGCTGTCCGGGCGGGTAAAAGTCGGCCGCTACGAAGCACCGCAAGACCTCAAGGCGATCCGCCGCGTCGTCGCCGTCGCGAGGGCGAGGCCCGCGATCGAGTTGGACCAGCAGTTGCGTGTCGCCGAGTTGCTGGCGGAGCGGCGGGCGATCGCCGGTCCCGAGGTCGAGCGCCACTTCCGTACGACCAGCGACCTCGTCGGAATCGACGTCCGGCAGTCGACGAGGGTGGAGGAGCTCGTCCCCGCCGACCGCCTGCTGCTCGCGCTCGCCCTGGCCCTCGCCGAAGGCCCGACCGCTGTCGTCGTCGACGACGTGGACGCCGGGTCCACACCCGAGGACCTCGAACGGGTCTGGGGTTCGCTGCGTTCGGTCGCCGACGCCGGCCCGACCGTCGTCGCCAGCGCGACCGCCGTTCCCCCGGACGGCCTCGCCGACGTACTCGTCCACCTGCCAGGCGCGCCGGACGAGCGATGAAGGCATGGACGCTCGCTCTCACTGAGCTGCGTCGCTTCCGGGGAGGGCTGCTCGGCCTGCTGCCGGTCGGCCTGCTGCTGCTCCCGCTGCTGTACGGCGGCCTCTACCTCTGGGCCAACTGGAACCCGTACGGCAGGCTCGACCAGATCCCCGTCGCGGTCGTCAACTCCGACCGGCCGGTCACCGCCGAGGGCCGCAAGGTCAACGGTGGCAAGCTTCTGGTCGAACAACTCGAGCAGGGCGACCTGTTCGACTGGCACTACGTCGGCTCCGGCGAGGCCATCGACGGCCTCCGCGACGGCCGCTACTACTTCACGATCACCGTTCCGTCCGACTTCAGCGCCAAGCTGGTCAGCCCGTCCGGCCACCAGCCGCAGCGCGCACAGGTCCTGATCACGCTGAACGACGCGCACGGCTACATCGTCGGCATGATGGCGAAGACCGTCGAGTCGGAGCTGCAGCGCCAGATCAACACCGCCGCGACGACGGCGTACGCGCAGTACGCGCTCGGTGACCTCACCACGCTCGGAGACCAGGTCAAGGAGGCCGCCGACGGCGCGACCTCTCTGCACGACGGACTGGTGGACGCCAAGCAGGGTTCGGCGAGCCTCGTTTCCGGCCTGACCAAGCTCGACTCCGGCGCGGCCGAGCTGGTGAGCGCGAACCAGCAGATCGCCCGAGGCAACAAGCAGATCGCCGACGTCGTGGACTCCCTCGCCGGCACCGCGGGTGACGCGCTGCCCGCCGTCGCCGGGCAGGCGGTCGCCGCCGCGAAGACGCTCGAACGCGCGGCCGAGACCGTCGCGTCCGCCACCGGCGCGGCCAGGACCCAGACCGCATCCGTGGTCGCCGACCTGCAGGACCTGGCGGCGAAGTACCCCGACATCGCCGACGATCCCTTGTACCAAAGGGCCCTGCGGTCGGCCCAGCAAGCGGCGACAGCGGCGGACGAGATCGACTCCTCCGCCCAGACGACCGCGACCCAAGCAAAACAAGGCGTTACGGCTGTCGAGCAGCTACGCGACTCCGTGGGCTCGATGCGGGACCGGCTTGCCGACAGCACCAGCCAGGTCGATCAGCTGGCGACGGGCTCGCAGCAGGCGTACGAGGGTGCGAAGTCGCTGAAAGCCGGGCTCGACTCCGCACTGACCGGCGCGAAGCAGTTGGACACAGGCCTGGGTACCGCCGAGTCCGGCTCCGGCGAGCTCGCCGAGGGGCTCACCACCGCGTCGAAACGGATCCCGACGCTCGACGCCGGCGAACGTGAGAGGGCGGCCGACGTGATCGGATCGCCGTCCGACCTGAAGGAGTCGAACCTCAACCCTGCCAAGGTCTACGGTCGCGGGCTGGCGCCGTTCTTCTTCGCGATCGCGTTGTGGGTGTTCGCCCTGCTGGCCTATCAGTACTTCCGCGCGAGCAATCCGCGCGCGCTGGCCGGCAACGTCGGTGCGTTCAACCTGGGGCTGGCGGGCTGGCTGCCGGTGGCGGGAGCCGGCGCGGTCGGCGCGCTCGTCCTGTACCTCGTCGCCTGGCTCGGACTCGGGCTCGATCCACTGAATCCGCTTGGTACGTACGGCTTGCTGGCGCTGGCGGTCGGTGCGTTCGTTGCGATGACGCTGGTGCTGCGGCTGCTGTTCGGGCTGGCGGGTACGGCGCTGGCGCTCGTCCTGCTGATGTTGCAGCTGACCGCGTGCGGCGGGCTCTATCCGATCGAGACCAGCCCAGGGTTCTTCCAGGCGCTGCATCCGATCATGCCGATGACGTACCTGGTGAACGGCTTGCGGGTGACGATCTCGGGCGGCGAGAGCGGGCAGCTGTGGCAGTCGGTGGGCGTACTGGCGGGCGTGCTCGTGGCGTTCCTCTTACTGGGCGCTCTGATCGTCAGCCGGCACAGGGAATGGACGATGCGACGGCTCCGGCCCGACACCGCTGACGCTGCGTAGTCTGTCGGTGCTCGATGGCAGAGTCTCCGCAGTGAAGGAGGTCTGAGACTTGATCAGTCGAAGTAGCTCACGACATCGGTGTCCGCAGCGGGCACCGCCACCGGGACGCTGCCGTTCCGCAGTGACTCCGCGCCCGCACAGCCCGCCGCCACGGCATACCGTGCCGCCACCGGAGAGGTGTCCGTCGCGCCACCCTCACGTACGTACCGGAGAAACTCCCCGACGATCCGCGGGTCCGCACCACCGTGGCCGCCGGTCTCCTCGTCGACCGGCACCTCGATGTCGCCCTCCGGTTGCCAGTTGTGGCGCTTGTTCCACAGCTTGATGGTCGTGCCCGGCTCGCCGTTGCCGAAGTTCTCGATCCGGCCCTCGGTACCGATGATCGTGTAGTTCCGCCAGTAGTCAGGTGTGAAGTGACATTGCTGGTACGACGCCAGGATGCCGTTGCCCAGCCGCATGTTGATCATCGACACGTCTTCGACGTCGATCACCGGGTTGAGCCCGCCCAGCTGGCTCGGCGGCCAGGCTGACAACCGGCTCTTCTCCTCCTGCCACCACGGGACGGTGTCGTCGCGGGCTTCGGTCGGCTGCTTGTAGACCATCAGGTCACCGATTCCGCTGACGGTTTCGGCGTACGATCCGCACAGCCAGTGCAGCACGTCGATGTCGTGCGCGCCCTTCTGCAGCAGCAGGCTGGTGCCCTTGTCGCGTTCGGCATGCCAGTCGCGGAAGTAGAAGTCACCGCCGTGCCCGACGAAGTGCCGGCACCACGCGGCCTTCGGCTCGCCGATCGCACCGTCGTCGATCAGCCGCTTCATGCCGCGGACGAACGGCATGTGGCGCATGTTGTGCCCGAGGTACAGCTTGCCGCCATGGTGTTTCGCCGTTCTCAGGATGCGGTCGCAGCCTTCGGTCGTGATCGCCATCGGCTTCTCGAGGTAGACCGCCGCGCCTGCCTCCAGGACCGCGATCGCGTGCTCTTCGTGCAGCCAGTCCGGGCTGACCACGAACACCGCGTCGAGGCCGAGCTCCAGGAAGTCGGCGAGCGAGGAGACAGTCGTGACGTCGTTTCCGTACGCCTCCCGGAAGCGGGCGTGCGCGGCGGGATCGAGGTCGTACAACGCGGTCACCCGCGAGCCCTCGTCGGGCTTGTGGGCGTGCCGGGACAGGCCACCGCGCAGGCCGTAGCCAATCACGCCGATGGAGAGCTCACTCATTTCGAGTTGTTCCTTTCAGGTTCTTCAGGCTCGCAACAAGGAACGGCCGTCCAGCGCCCAGGTGGGATCGGCGGCCACGCCGACATGGGCGAGCAGGGTCGGCGCGATGTCGATCATCCGGCCGGTCTTGGCGAGCTCGTCGTCGAGCGCTTTCCCGAGGCCGATGAGGAAGGTGCTGCGCTCCGCGTCGGTCTGCCCGCCGTGTCCGCCCTCCGGCCGGTGCCCGTGGTCGGTACTGATCAGGATCAGCCAGTCTTCGTGCGCGTAGGTCTCGCGAGCGACGATCGTGTCGAGGACCGCGCCCACGTAGCCGTCGACCGCCCGGATCGCCGCGTCGTACTCCGGCGAGCGAGACCCGTGCTTGTGCGCGGTCTCGTCGAGCGAGCCGAAGTAGAGAAACCCGAGCCGGTGGTCGCCGTCGGCGAGCAGGCGTACCGCCTCCGCGCCGGCCTTACGGTCGTTGCTCGGCCAGTCGTCACCGCCGAGCGCGAGCCGGTGATCGACCTGGCTGGCATACAGATGGTCGTGCAGCGGCGGCCACGACGTGATCGCGTACGTCGTCAGGCCGGGATCGACTTGCTTGGCGCGGGCCAGCCAGTTGGGGTACTCCGCCAGCCGGTGATCGCTGAAGTCGTTGTCGAGGACGCCGTGCTTGCCCGGCCACACCCCCGTCGCGATCGTCGACCAGCCCGGCCCGGAAACGGTCATCGTCGTGCCGTCCGGATAGATCCTGGTCTCGGAACGCAGCCATTCCGCGCGAAGCCGCCGGAGATTCGTCGCCTCGGGCACCTCGTCGAGCCGGTTCAAGTTGAAGCCGTCGATGCCGATCAGCAGCGCCTTGGCGACTGGACCGGCAGTAGCGGCGCGCGTGCTCATTTGTGCTCGAAACCTCGCGTTAGCAGTAGAAAGTAAGCAGGCTCGAATCAAAAGGTAGCTCGGCGCACGCCCACCTGTCACCGGCCCGTCTCACTGGGCCCTGACCGAACCCGGCCGTCGCCCACGCATGGGGCAGCCCAGCGGCATTTCACGGCCACGCCGTCGAAGACGCGGAGACGGTTGTCCCCGACGCTCAGGTCAGCCGGAATCTCGCCTGGTTGACGGCAACGCCGCTCACCGTGAGCTTCACGGCGTAGTAGCCGGCCTTCGCGACGTCCCCGTCCGCCGGGCAGCCGCTGGTCGAGCGCCGGCCGGACCAGGTGATCGTGATCGTGCGCGGCTTGCCCTTCTGCAGCGTCAGCGGCGCCGTCGGGATCAGCTTCTTGCAGTCGTCGCTGTCCCAGATCCGGTCGACGCCGGAGATGACCGTCAACCGGAGCGACGACGGGCTGATCGCCACCTGGCACGTACCGCTCGACTCGTTGGCGTACGTCACCTTGATCGCCAGCGGCTTGCCGGCCTTCTGCACCTTCGCACCGACCGCGATCGAGACCGCCGGGGCCTGGCACGGCGGGTGCTGGCCGGGTGGCAGTGGCTTCTTCGGCTTCTTCGGCTTCACCGGCTTCACCGACGGTTTGCTGGACGCCGGCTTCGAGCTCTTCACCGGCTTGGGCTGCGCCTTGCGCGACGGCGAGGCCGAAGCCGTCGTCGTGGGCCGCGCCTCGGTGGTCGTCACGGTCACCGGCGCCCCCGCGTCCGGCTCGTCGTCGGGGAGCAACCAGGCGACAAGTGCCCACAGGACCGGCAGCACCACTACGAACACGAGGGCACGCCGCTTCCAGTAAACCGACGCCGGCAGCGGTCCGACCGGCCGCACGGAGGGGCGCATGAGGCTTACGGTAGTTGGCGAATCTCAATGCGTAGCGGAGGCACGCCGGTCAGACGACCGAACTTCCGAACAGTGACAGCACTCGAAGCCGGCCGGCTGCTCTGCCACAATCGACTCGTGACGGCACGAAACCCGGCGCGAGCCCTCCACACCAGCGTGCTCGCCTGGTACGACCGCCACGCGCGCGACCTCCCCTGGCGCCGTCCGGACGCCACGCCCTGGGCGATCCTGGTCAGCGAGATCATGCTGCAGCAAACGCCCGTCAACCGCGTCCTGCCGGCGTACGAGGCCTGGCTCAGCCGATGGCCCACTCCGGCCGCCCAGGCCGCCGACCCACCCGGCGAGGCCGTACGCCAGTGGGGACGGCTCGGCTACCCGCGCCGCGCCCTGCGACTGCACGGCGCCGCGACCGCGATCGTCGAACGACACGGCGGACAGGTCCCGAGCGACCACGCCGAACTGCTCGCGCTGCCGGGAATCGGCGAGTACACGGCCGCCGCGGTCGCGTCGTTCGCGTTCCGGCAGCGGCACACTGTGCTCGACACCAACGTCCGCCGGGTCTTCGCGCGCGCGATCGACGGCACGCAGTACCCGCCGCAGGCGACCACCGCCCCCGAACGTCGCACCGCCACCCAGCTCCTCCCCGACGAGCCCGAGACCGCCGCCCGATGGGCGGTCGCCGTGATGGAAGTCGGGGCGCTGGTCTGCACCGCCCGCCAACCCCGCTGCGACGACTGCCCGCTCGCCAACCGCTGCGCGTGGAGGTTGGCGGGCCGGCCGGAGTACGCCGGACCACCTCGCCGGCGCCAGCTGTACGACGGCACCGACCGCCAATGCCGCGGCGCCCTGCTGCGCGTCCTGCGAGAGGCCGACCGCCCGGTGCCCCGCTCGAAGCTCGAAGCCGCCTGGTCCGACGCGCTGCAACGAGAGCGCGCGCTCGACACCCTGGTCGCCGACGGATTGGTGGAGCCGCTAGCCCGCGGCCGCTTCCGGCTGCCCGTCTAGGTTCGAGTAGCACCCGCCACCGCCCGGCCGGATCCGACCAGTACAAGCCGACTGCTCGATCCTCCCGCGCCTGGAACAGCAGAGGCCCTTCCCACCGGGTAGGCGGAAAGGGCCACAGTGCCGTGCGCGGCTCAGGAGCCGGCCATGGCCGGGAGGGTTCTCCCGACCACTACGACAACACCAACCAGCAGAGCGACCCCGGTAGAACCCAGAAAAATCCGGACAGGCTGCCTTGGTCGCTCCAACCGGTGGCGTCCTGGCCGCACCTTCCCCAGTGCGTACATGGACGACTCCTTAGCCAGGGCGCTCGACAGCGCGCTACTAATCGTGTTCCCGTACGGACGGAATGCTACATACGATGATCAACTGGACAATCGCGACACGCCCAAGATCGCTCAGATGACTTGCGGATCGGACTGGACTCTCGGGCTCAGGCTCATAAAGTCGTACTTATCGATCGAATCCAGGGAGGCGTTCCGATGGCCGACGAGTTCACCCAGATGCGTACGCAGTGGCGATCCATGCAGGTCGCGGAGGGGTACGACGCTTCCGACCCCACCATCGCGGCTGTCCTCGCGCGGATCACCTCGGACGCGCAGACCTGGTGGGACAAACTCGACAAGTCAGCCGGCCGGACATTTCTCTGGGACGACGCGCGGCTCGACGTCGACCAGTCGTTCGCGATCTCCCGCTCGTTCGGCCGGCTCTACTCCATGGCGCTGGCCTGGGCGACCCCCGGCTCCGGCCTCGCCGCCGACGCCGGGTTGGTCGCCGACACCATCGCCGGGCTGGACTGGATGGTCGAGCACTACTACCGCGAAGACGGCGAGATCATCGGCAACTGGTACGAGTGGCAGATCAGCGGCCCGATGGCGTTCAACGATGCGGTCCTGTTGCTCTACGGCCGCCTGAGCGACGCGCAGATCGGCGCGTACACCCGTGCGGTCGCCAACTTCACGCCCGCCCCCAGCGGCACCGCCGCCAACCGAGCCTTGACGGCTAACGTCGTCGTCGGCCGCGGCGTGCTGGCCGGCGATCCGGACGCGGTGGCAACGGGGATCGCGGGTCTGCCGCCCGTCCTGACGTACGTGAAGAGCGGCGACGGGTTCTACATCGACGGCTCGTTCATCCAGCACGACTACTTCCCCTACCTCGGCGGCTACGGCGCACTGATCCTAGAGTCACTCGGCCCGATCATGACTACGGTCGCGGGCACCCAGTGGGCGGTCGACGGGTCGATCCTCTATCGCTGGCTGCACGAGGCGTTCGAGCCCGTGATCTGGAACGGCGCGCTGTTCGACCTGGTGAGCGGCCGCACGATCGCGCGCTGGAACGAGCACGAGCACTACCACGCGCACTACGTCCTGCAGGCCGCGATCGGGCTGATCGCCGGCGCGCCGGCCGACGAGAAGGAACGGCTGCGGGCGCTGCTCAAGGAATGGCTGCTGAGCGATACGTACGACGATCCGACGCCGACCCGGACCATCCCCGTCCTGCTGGCGGCGACACAGCTGCGCGACGACGACACGGTCAAACGGCGCGGCCGGCTGGTGGGCTCGTGGGTGTTCCACAACGAGGACCGGGTCGTGCACCGGCGGCCGGAGTGGGCGCTGGGCATCTCGATGTACTCCAGCCGGATCGCCAACTACGAGTCGATCAACGGTGAGAACCTGCGCGGCTGGCTGACCGCCGACGGCGCTACCTACCTGTACCGCCGGGTCTCCGACCAGTACCAGGAAGACTTCTGGGCAACGGTCGACCACAGCCGGATCCCCGGCACGACGGTCGACGTACGGGAGCGGGCAGCGAGCGAGGACTGGTACCACCGCAGCCCGAACTCCTGGGTCGGCGGCGCCTGCCTGGGCGGGCGCTACACCGCGGCCGGGATGGACCTGAACGCGGAGGGCTCGACGCTGACCGCGCGCAAGTCGTGGTTCTGCTTCGACAGCGAGGTCGTGGCGCTCGGCGCCGGAATCACGGCGTCGGACGGCAGGCCGGTCGAGACCGTGGTGGAGAACCGCCGGATCGCGGGGCCGGAGAAAGCGCTGGTCGACGGCTCGCCGGTCGTACCCGCACCCGGCGACGCCGCCTCCGCCGAGCGCGTGCGATGGCTCCACCTGGCGGAGACCGGCGGGTACGTCTTCGTCTCGCCGACATCGCTGGAGCTGCGGCGCGACGTACGTACCGGCGCGTGGACCGACGTGACGACGCATCCGAACTGGGCCAAGCCCGACCCGATCACGCGCACCTACCTGACGGCGACCGTGCCGCACGGTGTCGATCCCGGCGGCGAGTCGTACGCCTACATCCTGTTGCCGGCCGCGACTCCCGTGCAGACGGCCTCCTACGCGGCGAACCCGCCGGTGAAGGTGGTCGCGAACACCGATGCGGTGCAGGCCGTGCGCTGCCACCGGCCGGACCTCCTGGCCGCGAACTTCTGGCGAGCCGGTACGGCGGACATCGTGACGGCGACCGGGCCGATGTCGGTCCTGGTGAAGCGCGGCGCCGGCGAGGCGGAGATCGCGGTCAGCGACCCGAGCCGGACAACGGCGCCTGCCTCGGCGACCGTACGGATCGCGGCCGCGAAGGTCGTCGCGGCCGACGCCGGCGTGACGGTGACCAGCCTCGATCCCCTGACGTTCGCCGCCGACTTCGCCGACGATCCCGGCGCGACCAAGACGCTGAGGGTCGCCCTGCGGAAGAGCTGAACAGAAGGGCTGAACAGACGCGAGAGGGCGCCGCCCGGAGGCGACGCCCTCTTTGCGTTTGGCCGGTCTGCGACCTACGAGGTGGTCTCGATCGGAGGCAGCTCGGGGACCGTGGTCTTCGACGTACCGCGGAACACGAACTTGGCGTTCTTGCCTTCGCCTTCGATGTCGACCAGGACGATCTGGCCAGGAGACAGCTCGCCGTAGAGCAGCTTCTCCGCCAGGTTGTCCTCGACCTCGCGCTGGATCGTGCGACGCAGCGGACGAGCACCCATCACGGGGTCCCAGCCACGCTTGGCCAGCAGCTGCTTGGCAGCAGCGGTGAGCTCGATACCCATGTCCTTGTCCTTCAGCCGGTTCTCGACCTCGGCGATCTGCAGGTCGACAATCGCGAGGATCTCTTCCTCGGTGAAGGGCGGGAACACGATGATCTCATCGACACGGTTGAGGAACTCCGGCCGGAAGTGCTGCTTCAGCTCCTCCTGAACGCGGTTCTTCATCCGCTCGTACGAACCCGTGAGGTCGTTGGACTGCGCGAAGCCGAGGTTGACGCCCTTCGCGATGTCCTTGGTGCCGAGGTTCGTGGTCATGATGATCACGGTGTTCTTGAAGTCGACCACACGACCCTGGGCGTCGGTCAGGCGGCCTTCTTCGAGGATCTGCAGCAGCGAGTTGAAGATCTCCGGGTGTGCCTTCTCGATCTCGTCGAACAACACGACGGAGAACGGCTTGCGCCGCACCTTCTCGGTCAGCTGCCCACCCTCGTCGTAGCCGACGTAGCCCGGAGGCGAACCGAACAGCCGCGAGACGGTGTGCTTCTCGGAGTATTCGCTCATGTCGAGCTGGATCAGCGCGTCGGCGTCGCCGAACAGGAACTCCGCGAGGATCTTCGACAGGTGGGTCTTACCGACACCGGACGGACCCGCGAAGATGAACGAACCGCTCGGGCGCTTCGGGTCCTTCAGACCGGCACGGGTGCGGCGAATCGACTTCGCCAGCGCGTGCACCGCGTCTTCCTGACCGATGTAGTGCTTGTGCAGCTCGTCTTCCATGCGGAGCAGCCGCTGCGACTCCTCCTCGGTGAGGCGGAACACCGGAATGCCGGTGGCCGTCGACAGCACCTCGGCGATGAGCTCCTCATCGACCTCGGCCACGACGTCCATGTCGCCGGCCTTCCACTGCTTCTCACGTTCGTCCTTCTGCGCGGAGAGCTTCTTCTCCTCGTCGCGCAGCTTGGCGGCACGTTCGAAGTCCTGGCCGTCGATCGCGGCTTCCTTCTCGCGGCGGACGTTGGCGATCCGCTCGTCGAACTCGCGTAGGTCGGGCGGCGCCGTCATCCGGCGGATCCGCAGCCGCGAGCCGGCCTCGTCGATCAGGTCGATGGCCTTGTCGGGCAGGAACCGGTCGGAGATGTAGCGGTCGGCCAGCTGAGCCGCCGCGACGATCGCCTGGTCGGTGATCGTGACGCGGTGGTGCGCCTCGTAACGGTCGCGCTGACCCTTCAGCATCTCGATCGTCAGCGCGATCGAAGGCTCCTGCACGTGGATCGGCTGGAACCGGCGTTCGAGCGCGGCGTCCTTCTCGAGGTGCTTGCGGTATTCGTCGAGCGTGGTGGCGCCGATCGTCTGCAGCTCACCGCGGGCGAGCATCGGCTTCAGGATGCTCGCGGCGTCGATCGCGCCCTCGGCGGCGCCCGCACCGACCAGCGTGTGGAGCTCGTCGATGAACAGGATGATGTCGCCGCGGGTGCGGATCTCCTTCAGCACCTTCTTCAGGCGCTCTTCGAAGTCACCGCGGTAGCGCGAGCCTGCGACCAGCGCACCCAGGTCGAGGGTGTAGATCTGCTTGTCCTTCAGCGTCTCCGGCACGTCGCCACGGACGATCGCCTGGGCCAGGCCCTCGACGATGGCCGTCTTGCCGACGCCGGGCTCGCCGATCAGGACAGGGTTGTTCTTCGTACGGCGGGACAGCACCTGCATGACCCGCTCGATTTCCTTCTCCCGGCCGATGACCGGGTCGAGCTTCCCTTCGCGGGCGCCCATCGTGAGGTTGCGGCCAAACTGGTCCAAAACGAGCGAGCCCTGCGGGGACCCCTCGCCGGCGGGAGCACCAGCGGCAGCGGTTTCCTTGCCCTGGTAGCCGGACAGCAACTGGATCACCTGCTGCCGGACCCTGCCAAGGTCAGCGCCCAACTTCACCAGCACCTGGGCAGCCACGCCCTCACCCTCACGGATCAAACCGAGCAGGATGTGTTCCGTACCGATGTAGTTGTGGCCAAGCTGCAATGCCTCGCGCAATGACAACTCGAGGACCTTCTTGGCCCTCGGTGTGAACGGGATATGACCGCTCGGCGCCTGCTGGCCCTGGCCGATGATCTCTTCGACCTGGGCGCGGACAGCCTCCAACGAGATACCGAGGCTCTCCAGGGCCTTGGCGGCAACGCCCTCACCCTCGTGGATGAGGCCCAAGAGGATGTGCTCGGTACCGATGTAGTTGTGGCTGAGCATCCGGGCCTCTTCTTGGGCCAGGACGACAACCCGCCTCGCGCGGTCGGTGAACCTTTCAAACATCTTCTGCTCCCCGGGCTGGAGACGGTGGTGCGGGAACAGGGACGATCCCTGGCCCCTTGGGTAAATGCTAGCCCCGTCACGACTGCGCCCGGTGCTCACTGCCGTGTCAGCTGAGCAGTACCGGGCGCCGTTCATACACGGGTTGTAACGGTGTAACCGATTCGACGGTACCTCTGTTCCCCCTCCGTCACGAGAGTGTGGGTGTTACGCCGGAAGCGAACAGTCACGGATAGGCAAAGAACCGTGACACCGGCCACCGATCTCAGGCGTGCGGACTGGCAGAACGTGGTCGCGATCTTACGGCCTGCGCCCGCGATCAGATGGCCAGACGACGGTCGAACGGCCGGGGTAGCGGCTGAGCGCGTGCCCCGCCCAGCCAGCGGCGAGCGGTGACGGGTGGCGGTGGGCCAGCGGCACTGGCGGCGGTTGGCAGTTTGGTGTCGAGCCGCCGGATCAGCTGAAGACGGCCCCGCGCCCCCGCTGGGGCGACGTGAAGAGCGGCCCTCGGCGCGGCCAGGGGCACGGCATCGGCTGAGGCGACGGCAGTGGCCAGACGGGTCCCGGCAGGCCCGACAAGTACGAGCCCGGTCGCAGGCGCATCCAGGAGCGTCTGTGACCGCCATTGCGGACCTGCCCGGCCGCCCGCTGGCGGCGGGGGCCCACAGCGCAGCCGGCGTCACCTCATACAAAGCAGCCACGCCCGCCGCGCGGCCCGTGCCAGCGACTCGGCCCGGTGCGCCGACTACGCCATCAGCGGCAACCGCGCCGAGGGCCGGCTCAGCGCGAACATGCGGCGTGCCCCAAAGACAAGGCAGCCACCGTCCGGCCCGCGCGAGTGCGGCTCGATGGCCGGCACGCCACCGGCGACATCACACGGCGCGACGACCGAGGCCGACCGAGTGCAACCTTCCCGGGCTCCCAAAGACAAGACAGCCGCCGCCCTGCACAGCACGTGTGGGCTACGGAAGCGACCGCGGCCCGAGGCGCCGATACGCCGCCAGCGGCGATGCAACGCGGACGCTGGCACAGCGCAACACTCGGTGGGGCCCAAAGGCACGGCAGCGGAGGCAAACGCCCGAGGCTGGCCCGGGGCAGCGTCCGGTGCGGTCCGACAGACGAGGCGGTCACCACCGCCTGCTCAGCACCCGCGGGCCGCGCGAGCGACCTCGGCTCGATGCCGCGAGACGACATCAGCGGCATCAGCGGTGATCTGGCTCGGAGACCGGCTCGGCGCAGTGTCCGGTGCGGCACAAAGACTAAGCAGCCACGACCCACCCGCTGCGATGCCCAAAATGCGCGCGGCGGCGACACAAACGCTGGCCGTCGGCGGATCGCGGTGGGGGCTGCGCCGTTGGCCTTGGAGCCAACTCGGTGGAGCGGTGGCAGCCAAGTGCCAGCAAACGGCTGGTAGCGCGGCAGCAGCGGATGCTGTGCGATGTGTCGCTCGCCGGTTGTCGTCAATCGGGTCGCAGAATCCTCGCCACCTCGTCCCCATGGGCACACCGTCGACAGGTGTCGGTTGTGGCCGGGATTCGCGTTGGGATTGTCGGCGAGATCGGTGGCAATCGACGCTCTGGCCGTCGCTCGAAAATGGGAGCGCGCATATGGGCTCAAGCCATGGACCACGGGCTGCACCGGCGTCCGATCAATACGTCACCAATACTGCCAGAGATGCTCACAGTCCGCTCATCGGTCGCAGAGTGCTTGCACTTATTCACAATCCCGAAAGATCAGCGCCAAGAGCCTGGGGCACCCGGATAAGCCGGAAACGCGGGAGCTGGGTAACAACTGGGAAAACAAACCCCGCTCGGCGGGTCGCCGAGCGGGGTATTCGATGGGGTTGCGCCAACGCGCGAGAAGCGGCCGCGGAACCGATGGCGCCCCGGCTGGGCGGAGGACCAGCCGGCAGGCAACCTCGAGCGTCGGGAACTGTCACTGCGGTGGCACCGAGTTCGTGCGCGACTGCGGCTTATCCGGGGGCGACCCCAGACCCCGCAACACGCACTTGCTCAGGCCGCGAAACGGCTCTTTTGACTCGTTACGCTTCAGCGCTTCTTGTGGAACGCGTCGATGATGTCGGCGGGAATCCGGCCACGGTCGCTGACGTCGTAGCCCTGAGCCTTCGCCCAAGCCCGAATTTCAGCGGTTTCCGCCTTGCGACCGCCCGACGAACCACCAGCGGCAGCGGAACGAGCCGGGCGTCCGCGTCCACGGGATGCGCGTCCACCAGTCCGTCGAGCAACCTCAACGTAGGGCTCGAGCACGCCACGCAGCTTCTGCGCGTTCTTGGAGGACAGGTCGATTTCATAGGCGACGCCATCCAAGGCGAACTTAACGCTCTCGTCAGCCTCCGAACCGTCGACGTCATCAACGAGGGCGACTAACACCTTCTGTGCCACTGCAGTTCCCTTCTCGAATTACGTGGGGGGCCGTACATACGATAGGACCAGCGCACGATCTTCGCAAATTTTGGCAATATTTGGTTGCCGGTTGGGATGTACCCGTGAAGACTCGGCAGCAATCCCGGCGCACATCTTCCGGTGCGCAGCCTCTCAAAGCCGGTCATCGCATTCCCGGGCCGGAGTATGGGCCGTGACCTGTACGCCGTCCGCAGGACGAAAAGCCGCCGTCCGCATCGTCGGTCGTGGCATCTAAGGTTACGGGTTTGTAAGGCTCAGGCGCGCGCAGGGCAGGCCATATCCGTACCTGCCTCAACACGCCGGACAAATAGACCTCGAACCAGACAGGAAGACACCGTGACGTTCACCGTCGTTGGGCACCGCGGAGCTATGGGACTTGAGCCCGAGAACACCCTTCGCTCCTTTCTCCGGGCCGAGCGGGAAGGAGTGGATGAAATCGAGCTGGATCTTTGGCTCAGCAAGGATGGACAGCTGGTGATCCTCCATGACGGAAACGTGGAGAGAACCACCAATGGCACGGGTGACGTCGCGGGTATGACACTGGCCGAGATCAAGCAGTTGGACGCCGGATTGGGTGAATCAGTACCCACGTTTGACGAGGTGCTCGACGTCGTGACCGTGCCAATCCAGGCCGAAATCAAGACGATGGATGCGGCGCGCGCGGCGATCGACACGATTCGCGACCGTGGGCTGCTGGACCGGATCACTGTCACGTCTTTCCACGCTGACGTCTTGTCCGTCGCGAAGGAATACCTACCGGAGGTACGCACGGGCTTGATCTATTCCGGTGCCCCCGCCGAGTCGGTGGAGACCGCCATGTCGCTCGGTGCCTCGATTGTGTGCCCCGGAATCGGCAAGCTCGGCCCGGAACTGGTCGAACGGGCGCATGAGGCGGGTCTTGGCGTGTTCACCTGGCCGGTCAACGACGTCGACGTGCTGGCCAAGGCCCGCGAGCTGGGCGTCGACGGGATCACCACGGACTACCCGGATGCCATTCGTGAGGCGTTGGGCTCTGGCGTTTCGTAGCCAAACCGCTCACACTGGTGACAGATGTGCCCTCAGCATTGCGGAGGTGAGCGCAATGGGCCAAGTCCGAGTGGTCGACCGCGCGAGCAAAGAGATCGTCGTTTTTCTCGCGGGCGACATCGACGGTGGCATGCAGGAGCAGCTCGACTGGGCGCTGTCGGAAGTGACCCTGCTCGAGCGGCTCGACGACCTGCATCGAGTGGTGGTCGATGCGAGGGAAGTCACGTCACTCGGACCGGCCGGCATCCGGTTCCTGCGCAACCTCGAACGTACGGGCGCCGAGCAGGGCTTCGAGCTGGCGTTCTCCATGCTGAACGCGGCGGCACTCCAGGCACTGACCAGGGAACACTGGCCGTATGCCGCAGGTCTCTCGACGTGATCCCGTAAGGGACATCTAAGGGTCACATGAGTGAGCGAATTCCCAGGCTCAGCGTGCAAAATGGGAGAGTACCGCTGAACGGGAGGGCCTTGGGATGAGCTTGCCGGCCAACTGGGATCCGATGCGTGGAAACCAGAACTGGGACCCGATGCGTGCGGCTGATGCTGACCGTGAACGAGTCGCCGACGTACTCAAGTCCGCTGTGGCCGAAGGCCGGCTGAGCTGGGACGAGCATCATCAGCGGCTGGACCGCGTGATGAAGGCTCAGACCTACGGCGAGCTGCGGCGGCTGATCGAAGACCTGCCGCAGGGTGCGTTACCGGTCGCACCGGCGGATCGGTACCCCGCCGTACGCAACTGGGGCCCGCCGTCGCCTCGGCCCACAGAAGGCACGGCGACCGCGTCGCTCGTTCTCGGTATTCTCGCGCCGCTGACCTGCGGTGCGACCACGATTCCGGCGATCATCACGGGGCACATCGCGCTGAGCAAGATCAAACGGGAGGGAACCGAGGGCCACGGGTTCGCGGTGGCGGGCCTGTCGATCGGCTACGTCACGGCGGCACTGGGTTTCATACCGTTCCTGCTCTATGTGATCATCGGCATCGGTAGCTGAGAGCAGGTTGGGCCGGCCCGTTGCCGTTGGGGCGGTCGAGCGCGTGGCTGGCGAGTCCTCCAGCTGACGGCGCAGAATAGGACGCACCGTCGATCAGGAGGACCAAGGGATGAGCTTGCCGGCCAACTGGGATCCGACGCGTGGCAACTGGGATCCCATGCGCGCTGCGGACGCCGATCGCGACCGGGCGGCTGACGTCCTCAAGTCCGCACACGCCGACGGACGACTGGACTGGAACGAGTACGAAGAGCGACTCGACCAGGTGATGAGGGCCCAGACGCACGGCGAGCTGAGCCGCCTCGTGCGCGACCTGCCCGAGGGCGCACCGCGCAAGTGGACGGGTGTCTCCCCCAAACCGACCGAGCCGATGGCGACGGCGTCGCTCGCGCTCGGCATCCTGGTGCCGTTCACGGGCATCACCATCGTCCCGTCGATCATTCTCGGGCACCTCGCGCTGGGCAAGATCAAGCGGGACGGCACCGAGGGCCGCGCGCTGGCGATAGCGGGGCTCGCGATCAGTTACAGCTTTCTCGGCCTGGCGCTGCTCGGCATCCTCGTGGTTCTGGGCCTCATCTGGGGACTCAACGCCTAGGGGGTGTCCTGTAAGTGTCGGTGGCTAGCGAGGACGGTCCTGGCGCCGGGCTGGCAAGGCGGGCGGAGTCGTTCGTATCGGTCATACGGGCGATCTTCGTCCAACGCAGCCAGCGTGGGGCCAGGGCCGCCGCAGCCCGGCGACACTTACAGGACACCCCCTAGAGCGGCGTCGCCAGCGATCGCCCCACGTAGCCCGGCCGGCGGAAAGCCGCTCCAACGGTTTCTCGCGGCGGATCAGGCGGGCGGAGCCGGCGCGGCCTGCACTGGACACGCTGGTGCTGGCCAGCGCCAAACGGCGCTGGCCAGCGGTTGAAGACGAGTGCGGCCGGCTGAGGCGTCCCTGGTGGATCCCGCCGTGGTGAGGGACGGCTCAACTGGGCGCAGCCCCTACTCGTCTCCCAGCGCGGCGGCCGGCGGTACTTTTGCCGCCCGCCTGGCCGGCAGCACCGAGGCGAGCAGCCCAGCCCCCAGTGCCACCAGCACGATCAACGCCATTCGCGGCCAGGGGATCGACAGTTGGATCGAGCCCACTTCCTGCGCCGCTCCCAGCAGGGCTGCCGTTCCGGCGTAGCCGTACAGGGATCCGAGCAGCAGGCCGATGAGGACGGCGCTGCCCGAGATCAGCAGTGCCTCGATCGCCAGCGTTCCCCGCAGCTGGCCGCGGGTCAGGCCGAGCGCCCGCAGCAAGGCGTTCTCCCGGGTCCGCTCGAGCACCGACAGGCTCAGCGTGTTGCCGACGCCGACCAGGGCGATCGCGACGGCCATGGCGAGCATGCCGGTGGCCACGATGAGCAGGACGTCGAGGATCCGGGCGTACAGCGCGCGTTCGGCGAACGAGCCGCCCACCATCGCGTCGGGGACGGTGGTCAGCGATTCCTTCACGCCCTTGACCAGCTTCTGCGCGTCGACACCCGTGTCGGTCTTGGCCCAGACCTCGGTGAGCACCGGCGAGCTGCTCAGCTTCGACAGGTCGCTGGTGGTGACCATGACCTCCGGTGTGACCATCTCGTTGATCACGCGGACCTTCAGGTCGAGCGACCGCGAGCCCACGGACACGCGGAGCGTCGAGCCGTTGGAGGCGGACACCGCGCCGGCCATCGACGGCGACAGTACGACGACGCCCGGCTGCAGGCCGTCGAGCGGCCGCGGGTTGCGGACCACCGAGGCTGCCTGCTTCATGTCGATCCCGCTCACCACGACCGGGGACTCCATGCCCTTCAGCTGTCCGGTCACGCTGGGCACCGTGAGCACCGTGTCGATCCCGTCGACGTCGGCCAGGGCCTTGGCCGTGCTCGCCGGCAGGGCATCGGGCGGATCAGACGCCTTCTCCGGCAGGCCGCCGCCCTCCAGCGACACCACGACGTCGAACGGGAACTGGTCGTCGAGCGTCTTGTTGACCGTTGCCTGGGACGAGGCCGCACCGACGACGAGCATGCAGATCAGCGTGACGCCGACCAGCAGAGCCGAGGCCGTCGCCGCGGTACGCCGGGGGTTGCGCACCGCGTTGCCGATCGCGACCTTGCCGGGTACGCCACCGGTACGCGCGACCAGCCCGAGCAACCGCACCGCCGCCGGAGCCAGGATCGGCGCGAACAGCAGCACGCCGAGGAACGACACGACGCCGCCCGCGATCCCCACCAGCATGCCGGCCGCCGAGGTCGTGCCCTGCATGCCGACCGCGAGCAGGGCGCCACCGCCGAGCAGCAGGAGCGCGCCGAGCACCAGCCGCACCGCACCGGCCTTGGAACGGACGCGTACGGCCGCCTCCGGGTGCAGAGCCGCGAGCGGAGGCACGCGGGTCGCCCGTCGAGCCGGCGCGAGTACCGCCGCCACCGTGGTCAGCACCCCGATCACGAACGGAATCAGCAGGGCGAACGGCCGCAGCGCGAGGTCGAGCGGCACGTTGAGCTCGGCGAACCGCCCGACCACCTGCAGGCCGATCTGCGCCACACCGATCCCGGCGATCGCGCCCACCAGTGCGAAGCCGGTGCCCAGCAGCAACGACTCGGCGAGCACCGCCCGGAACACCTGTCCCTTGCCGGCACCGACGCATCGGAACAGCGCCAGCTCCCGCGCCCGCTGCGCGATCATGATCGTGAACGTGTTGGCCACGACGAGCAGCGAGACGAACATCGCGATCGCGGCGAAGCCCAGGAGCATCCCGCCGATCATGTTGATCCCGCCGGTGAACGCCGCGACCATCTCGTCGACCTTCTGCTGCCCGGTCATCGCGGTCGCGCCCGGGCCGGCGGCAGCCTTGATCGCCGCGGCGGAGGCGTCGCCGCTCGTGCGGACCAGGAGGTCACCCGACGGCGGGCCGCCCTGGTTGAACGAAGCGATCGAGGACTCGGGCATGAAGAAGTCGCCGGCGTTGGCCACCCACGCCGCGTCGATCAGGCCGACGACCTTGAACGTACGCCCGGACTTGCCATAGGCGTGGAGCTCGACCGTCGAGCCCAGCTTGATCCCCTTGCTCTTGACCAGGCGGGCCGAAGCCGCGACCTCGCCGTCGCGTTCGGGCAGTCGTCCGGACGAGGCTTCCTGCCAGCGCAGCTCCTTGTCCTGCGGCACCGAAGCGACCTGGGCGAAGGCCTTGGAGCCGTTGGGATAACGCGTCTCGAGGTAGGCCGAGGAGTCGACCGCGACGGCCTCGACGCCGGGGGCGTTCCTGACCTTGTCGACGACCTCAGGCGCCAGCTGCCCTTCCTTGGGTGTGATGACGAGATCGGCAGCGGCGTAGTGCAGGCCGAAGGCGTTCTGCAGCGTCTGTTTGGCCGAGTCGATCGCGATCAGCACGGCCGCGACGTAGGCGACGCTCAGCACGATCGCGATCCCGCCCGCGACGAACCGGCGGGCGTGCCCCTTCAACGAGGCGGTGAGAATCCGGCGCACGGTCAGGCCCCCAGCTGCCGGATCGCGCTGAGTACGGTGTCGGCGGTCGGCTCCAGGATCTCGCCCACCATCCGGCCGTCGGCAAGCAGCAGCACGCGGTCGGAGTAGGAAGCCGCCGTCGGGTCGTGCGTCACCATCACCACGGTCTGGCCGAGCTCGCGCACGGAGTTGCGTAGGAACGACAGCACCTCCGCTCCGGAACGGGAGTCGAGGTTGCCGGTGGGCTCGTCGGCGAAGACGACCTCGGGCCGCGTGATCAGCGCCCGCGCCACCGCGACCCGCTGCTGCTGGCCGCCGGAAAGCTCGGAAGGCCGGTGCGACAGGCGATCCCCGATGCCCAGCACCTCACACAGCTGCTCGAACCACTGCTTGTCGGGCTTGCGGCCGGCGAGCTCGAGCGGCAGCAGGATGTTTTGCTGGGCGGTGAGCGTCGGCAGCAGGTTGAACGCCTGGAACACGAAGCCGACGCGTTCCCTGCGCAGGATTGTGAGCTGTTTGTCGGAAAGCCCGGTGAGCTCGGTGTCGCCGAGGAACGCCTGCCCGCCGCTGGCGGCGTCGAGCCCGGCCAGGCAGTGCATCAACGTGGACTTCCCGGAACCCGAAGGCCCCATGATCGCGGTGAACCGGCCGGCGTGCAGGTCGACGGTCACCCCGTCGAGCGCTCGGACCGCTGCGGCACCGGAGCCATAGACCTTCACCAGTTCGCGGGCGCCGGTCGCCGCGCGGAGGTTCGTCATCGCACTTTGCATGGTGGCGAAGCTATTGGAAACGGGGGTGCCGGCACATCAGCCTTGAGGTGGTCATTCGAACGTACAACCAAGGGTTGAGGGGTCGGCCTTGAGTCGTAGGGGTCAGCCTCCGGGACGAACCAGGGCGTTCTCGTAGGCGAACACCACCAGCTGCACGCGGTCGCGCAGCCCGAGCTTTCCGAGGATGCGCCCGATGTGGGTCTTCACCGTCGCTTCGGAGAGGAACATCCGCGCGGCGATCTCGGCGTTGGACAGGCCGCGCGCGACTTCCAGCAGGACTTCGCGTTCGCGGTCGGTCAGCGTGTCGACCCTGGTGTCGGCGGGTGCGGAGTCGTCGGGCAGGTGGGGCGCGAAGCGTTCGAGCAGACGTCTGGTGGCGCTCGGCGCGACTACGGCGTCGCCGGAGTGGACGGCGCGGATGCCGGCCAGCAGGTCGCCTGGCGGCGCGTCCTTCAGCAGGAAACCGGACGCTCCGGCCTTGACCGCGGAGAAGACGTACTCGTCGAGGTCGAACGTCGTCAGCACCAGCACCTGCGGCGCTCCGGCCTTGGCACGAAGGGCTTTGGTGGCCTGTACGCCGTCCATGCCAGGCATGCGTACGTCCATCAGCACGACGTCGGCCGCGGTGGCGGCGAGCTTGGCCAGCGCGTCGCCGCCGTTGCCTGCCTCGCCGACGACCTCCATGTCTGGTTGGGAGTCGACGACCATCCGGAAGCCGGCGCGCACCAACTCCTGGTCGTCGACGAGGAACACGCGGATACTCAACCGTTCTCCTTGTGCTCGTAGGCGTAGGGCTTCTCCATCGCCTCTTGGGGGTAGGGCAGGTCGGCGAACAGCTCGAAGCCGCCGCCGGCTCGTGGGGCGGCCCGCAGCTCGCCGCCGTGCAGTGCCACGCGTTCGCGCATGCCATGCAGCCCTTGCCCGCGGCCGTCGCTGTGGGCGGCCGCTCCCCGGCCATCGTCCACGACCCGAACCTGCAAGCGGCGCTCGGCATAGGTGATCGTCACCTTCGCGGTGGCGGCCGGCCCGCCGTGCTTGAGCGTGTTGGTCAGCGCCTCCTGGACGATGCGGTAGGCGGCGAGCTCCAGCCCGGGCGGAAGCTTGCGCGGCTCACCCTGGACGTCGAGCTCGACGCGCAGGCCGCCGGAACGGATCCGCGCGATCAGCTCGCCGATCCGCGAGAGGTCGGGCTGCGGTGCGAACTGGCCGTTGTCGTCGCTTTCGGTACGGAGGACGCCGAGCAGCCGGCGCATCTCGCTCAACGCCTGCCGGCCGGTGACGCCGATCGTCTCGAGCGCGCGCATCGCGGCCTGGGGACTCTCCTTGCCGGCGTACGATCCGCCGTCGGCCTGCGCGATCACGACCGCCAGCGAGTGGGCCACGACGTCGTGGAACTCACGCGCGATCCTCGCCCGCTCGGCGTTCCGCGCGATCTGGGTCTCCTGCTCACGTTCGACTTCGAGGCGGATCGCACGCTGCTCCAGCTCGCCGATGTAGGCCCGGCGGGTGCGCATCAGGTCGCCGAGCGTCCAGACGAACGCGACACTGGCCGCGATGAGCGCGAACGCCATCATGAACGGCCGCAGGCCGTCGCCGCTGTTCACAGGTGTGCTGAACGTGCTCACCACGGCCAGGAACGCGCCGAGAACCCCGACCGCCAGTGCACCGAACCGGGCCCAGCGCCGCAGGGAGTAGGCGCTGACGGCGTAGAGCGCGACCAGGAACGTCACGTTGACCGGGATCGCCGTGTGGACGAGGAACAGCTGGACGAAGCAGGTGAGCGCGATGATCGCGAAGACCGTCGCGGGATAGTGCCGGCGCCAGATCAGTGGGGCCAGCAGGAACAGCGAGATGACCGGGTGGCCGCTTGCGCCGTTGCCGTACATCACGTAGAAGACGAATGCGAGCAGGCCCGTGATGGCCGCGTCGACGACATAGGGATGCCGGCGCAGCCATTCGTAGACCCGGTGCTGTCGCACAACCTCGAAGCGTACGTTGCCGCCATGGCGGCAGGCGTCAGCCCGCGGGTTGAGGCGCGTCATCCTCCGGGTTGACGAAGCCGGCGACGAACAACTCCTGCGCCGGGGTTTCGGTGTGCCCGTGACCGCCAACGCAGTCGACGTCCACCCGCCGACCGGCACGCACCCGGTCGAGCACCTCGCCCAGCGCTGCGGTCAACGCGCTCGCGGCGGCTTCGGCCGGCAGCATCGGGTGGTCCTGCCACGCTCTGAGGCGGGTGAGGATCAGCAGGATCGAGCAGCCGCCGCGAGCTCGTCAATCGCAGGGCAGGGCGGCGCGGTATCCGCTGTGTAGCAGAGCGCGTCGCCGATGCTGCGGTCGCCGGCCTGCGCGACAGTGGTCTCGAGGCAGTCGGGGTTCGACCGCACCACCGCCGGCAGGTCGGACGGACATTCGCGCGCCCGCGATCAGTCGTTCACGATGTCGCCGAACGGGAGGTCGGGCTCGTCCGGGTCGATGCCGTGGCGGCGCAGCAGCTCCCGGGCTCGGGCCAGCTCCGCGTGCAGGCGTTCGTTCTCGTCGAGTACGGCGGTGAGCTCCTTCATCAGCAGCCCGCGCCGGCCCGAGAAACCGCCCACCCGCGGCGGCATATCCTCCGGCGCCGGGTCGCCCTCACCGGCGGAGATCAGCTCGATCACCTGCTGCCGGGCGCGGCCCAGGTCGGCGCCGACCTTGATCAGCGCCTGGGCGGCCACACCCTCGCCCTCCCGGATCAGGCCGAGGAGGATGTGCTCGGTGCCGATGTAGTCATGACCGAGCTGCATCGCCTCGCGCAACGACAGCTCCAGCACCTTCTTGGCCCTCGGTGTGAACGGGATATGACCGCTCGGCGCCTGCTGACCCTGGCCGATGATCTCCTCGACCTGGGCGCGGACAGCCTCCAACGAGATACCGAGACTCTCCAGGGCCTTGGCGGCAACGCCCTCACCCTCTCGGATCAGGCCGAGCAGGATGTGCTCCGTGCCGATGTAGTTGTGGCTGAGCATCCGGGCCTCTTCCTGGGCCAGGACGACAACCCGCCTCGCGCGGTCGGTGAAGCGTTCGAACATGTTCCCCTCCACGGTGGTGAGTTCGTTGCGCAGCGGGCGCACCATGCCCCGCAGCTGATGGGTCAGGTACGACACAGACGTCGCCCCGGACGCCAGGTCGTCGAGCAGCTTGTTGAGCTCGAGGGGATCCAGCTCCAGGTCGAGCCCGTTCAGCTCCAGGAGATGCAGCGTCGCCAGCACCGCGATCCGCCGGTTGGGGCCGCGGAACGGCTTCTCACGCACGAGTCCGTGCAGCAAGGTGGCCGCCGCCGTAACGACATCGCCCGAGCCGGCTGACGTATGCATGGCACGCAGCACCGGTGCGAGCTTGTCGAGATTCGTGCGGTCGACGACCGTACGGCTGTCGCAGCTCATCGTGCGGCCGGCGATTGCAAGCACGTCGGGGTAGTCGGGAAGTTTCACTCGTCGTCGCCGTCCTCACGCAGCAGATCGAGCGTGCGGCGGTGGCGTTCGAGGCTCGCCTCGAGCAGGGCGACGAACTGCTGGTCGCCGCGACGCTGGTCGACGAGGGCGGCGATCGCCTCGCGCGCCACGTCGGAGACCGAGCGGCCCTCGACGTCGGCGACCGCCTGCAGCCGCTCGGCCAGCTCCGGGTCGAGCCGCAGCAGCATGTTCTTCGTTCCACTGGATCCCTTGACCATGGATATCAAGATATCACGATATCTATGGGAGACTGGCGCGCGATGGCGATCTGGCGGACCTGGCGCGAGGCGATGAGCGCGGCGCTCTACGGGCCGGACGGCTTCTTCCGTACGCAAGCTCCGGCCGACCATTTCCGTACCTCCGTACACGTGTCGCCGGTCTACGCTGAGGCACTGCTCTCGCTGGCGCGGCAGTACGAGCTGGACACCGTTGTCGACGTCGGGGCCGGGCGGGGCGAGCTGCTGGCGGCGCTCCACCAGCTCGATCCGGAGCTCGGCCTGTGTGGCGTCGAGGTCGCCGAGCGGCCGCCCGAGCTGCCGGCGGCGGTGACCTGGGTCGGGCGGCTGCCGGAGGTGTCGGGCGCGCTGGTGGTCGCGAACGAGTGGCTCGACAACGTGCCGCTGGACGTGGCGGAGGTCGACTCGCACGGTGTCGCGCGGATGGTGCTCGTCGACGTGGCATCCGAGGGCGGCGAGGAGCGGCTCGGCGATCCCGTGTCGGGTGCGGACGAGGCCTGGCTGCGGCAGTGGTGGCCGCTCGACTCTGCGTCGCCGGGCAGCCGAGCGGAGATCGGACGCCCACGGGACGACGCCTGGGCGTTCGCCGTACGGCAGGTACGACGGGGCGTCCTGGTCGCGGTCGACTACGGGCACCTGGCGGACTCGCGGCCGTACGACGGCACGCTGACCGGCTACCGCGGCGGGCAGATGGTGCACCCGGTGCCGGACGGATCGTGCGACGTCACCGCCCACGTCGCGATCGACGCGGTGGCCGCGGCCGGCGAGGCGGCGGGCGCGACCGGCACGACCTTGAGCCGGCAGGGCGACGCGCTCCGGTCGCTCGGGCTCGATCCGCGGCGGCCGCCGCTCGCGATGGCGCGTACCGATCCGGCCGGCTACCTCGCCGCGCTGGCGCGGGCCAGCGAGCAGTCGGAGCTGGTCGCACCCGGCGGACTCGGCGACTTCCAGTGGCTGCGGCAGCTCCGCGGGCTATGAGGCTTCGGCGGCAGCACGACAGCCGCCGTTCGAGGATTCGCTCCGCTCGATCGACCTGGAGAAGCGCACCGCAGGAAGTAGCAGCGCACCACGGTCTCCGGACCGGCCGGTACGGGGTGCTACCTGCTCATCCAGCGTTCCGGTACGGCGATCCGGCGCGCCTCGCGGGACAGCTCGGCCTCGTGTTCGGCGACTTCGCGGGCGATGCCCGAGCTGCGGTGGAGGGCGACTGCGTTGACCGGGCCGTCCGGGGTGTCGACGTGGACGGTGGCCAGCCCGAGGCGGCGCTGGATCGGTCCCTGCTCGATCCGTACGCTCTGCATTTTCGCGTGCGGCACCACCGCGATCCGCTTGGTCAGCCAGCCGCGGTCGGTGACGAACACACGCTCGTCGACGCCGTGGCGGAGGTATTTCCAGCCGATCGGCCGCAGCCAGCGCGCGGCCCGAGGCGCCATCACCCGCGGCACGCTGTCGACGTCGACGCCCGGCAGGACCCGCTGCAGCAGGCCGAGAGCCACCGGCCACGGCGCCACCGGCAGCAGCGTGGACGACTTCTGGCCGTCGCCGTCGCCCCGGCCATAACCCGCGACGTCGACCGACAACCGCACCCAGCCCTTCGGCCGCCACAGGAACTGCTGCTCGATCTCGACGCCCTGGACCCGCCCCGGCGGCACCGTCTGGGCGACCGTGTCGAGCAGGCCCTTGCGGATCCGCAGGCCGTCGGGCGACTCGCTGACGGTGAAGCCGTACTCCGCGATGAACTGCTGCCACAGCACACCGACGCCGCCCAGCGCCCAGGGCACCAGGAACGCCAGCCCGACGACCTCGCGGAGGTAGACCGTCGTGATCGCGACCACCACGAAGCCGAGCAGCGAGACCAGGAACGGCGCCGACACGATCGTCGAGGCGAACAGGACACCCGCAGGCACCGCCACCAGCTGCGACTCGGGCGCTTCCGGGGTGTCGGCGTCGAGGCCGGCGGCACGCGCCAGCAGTTCGGCGCGCAGCTGGTGCGCACCCGCCTCGGAGAGGTAGGCCAGCGGAGCTTCCGTACGCCCGCCGCCGGCGACCTCGAGCCGGAGTTCGGCGACGCCGAGCAGGCGGGCCAGCACCGGGCGCACGATGTCGACGGCTTGCAGGCGGTCGAGCCGGATCCGGCGCGAGCGGCGGAACAGGAAGCCGCTGTCGACGCGGAGGACGTCGCCTTCGATGCGGTACTTGGTGAACCACCACGACA
The DNA here is from genome assembly GCF_054779015.1 of Flindersiella endophytica. NCBI lineage: Bacteria > Bacillati > Actinomycetota > Actinomycetes > Propionibacteriales > Nocardioidaceae > Flindersiella > Flindersiella endophytica. Next base: position 87,900 of record NZ_BAAGYY010000012.1, on the reverse strand, counting down.
GCAGGCCGAGCACGAGGCCGATGATGATCGCGCCGGCGAGCTGCAGGCCGAACAGCTTGAGGTTGAGGTCGCGGATCGCGTCCTGGCCGAGGGCGGCGACCGCGATCGCGAAGAACTTCCAGCCGCGTAACAAGGGGGTGAACGGGTGCAGCCGGCGCAGCTCGGTGCCCGGCAGCCCAGACGGGGGTTCACCGGAGCCGGGTTGCTCGGGGCTGGGTTCCTCAGGACTGGGTTGCTCGGAGCCGTTCAGGTCGGCCGGGCTGTCCACGGCCTCGCCGTTCGGCGTCGCACGAGCCGGCTCAACACCAGCCGGCTCAGCGCCGTTCGGCTCGGATCGATCCGATGCCGCTGACCTGCCGACGACGGGCTCCGGGTCGCTCACAGTCCGGCTGCCCTTGCCTCGCCGAGCGCGGCCAGCCGGTCGCGCAGGCGCTCGGCCTCTTCCGGCGTCAGCCCCGGGATCACGGCATCGGTCGCGGTGGACGCGGTGTGCAGCTCGACCTTCGCGATGCCGAACCGGCGGTCCATCGGCCCGGCGGTGACGTCGACGAACTGCATCCGGCCGTACGGCACAACGACCAGCTCCTTGAACAGCACACCGTGCGTGACCAGCAGATCGTCGGCTCGCTCGGCGTACCCCCAGGACGCCCAGTTGCGCCCCGCCAGCACCCAGCCCCACGCGAACCCCACGGCGGCCACGGCCAGCACCGGGATCACCAGCAGCCAGCTGAGGAAGATCCCGAGCAGCATGATCGCGGCGACCGTGCCGATGCCGAGCCAGATGAGCAGCAGCGTCCGGCGCAGCGAACGCAGCTGCGGCGAGACGCGCTGCCAGTTTTCGCCCGGTGGCGCAAACAAGGTGTCCACAACCAGTGAGGTTATCCCTAGGGCATGGGAACCCAGGCCCTAGACGCTGCGGGTTTATGCCAGACAACCGCTACGGTGGCGATGTGACGTCAGAGCGGACAGTCAGTCTCGGCGCGGGCGCGGCGGGCTTGTACGAGCGCGGCGGCGGCGCCGACCTGGCCACCCAGGACATGGTGCTCAACATCGGGCCGCAGCATCCGGCGACCCACGGCGTGCTGCGCCTCCGCCTCACGCTCGACGGTGAGCGCATCATCGCCTGCGAGCCGATCGTCGGCTACATGCACCGCGGCGCCGAGAAGCTGTTCGAGGTGCGCGACTACCGCCAGATCATCATGCTCGCCAACCGGCACGACTGGTTGTCGGCGTTCTCCAGCGAGCTCGGCGTCGTGCTCGCTGTCGAGCGGATGCTCGGCATGGAGGTGCCGGTACGCGCGGTCTGGGCGCGCACGCTGCTCGCCGAGCTCAACCGCATCCTCAACCATCTGATGTTCCTGGGCAGCTACCCGCTCGAGATCGGCGCGATCACGCCGATGTTCTACGCCTTCCGCGAGCGGGAGACGCTCCAGCACGTGATGGAGGAAATCTCCGGCGGGCGCATGCACTACATGTTCAACCGGGTCGGCGGCCTGAAGGAGGAGCTGCCGGCCGGCTGGCTCGCCCGCGTCGCGCAAGCGCTGGCGGCGATCCGCGGGCGCCTGCCACAGCTGGAGAACATGATCTTCGACAACGAGATCTTCGGCGCCCGTACGAAAGGTGTCGGCGTGCTCACGCCGGAGCTCGTGGAGTCGTACGGCGTCTCCGGCCCGATCGCCCGAGCGACTGGCGTCAACTTCGACTTGCGGCGGGACGAGCCCTACCTCGCATACTCCGAACTGTTCGGCCCCGACGGCCCCGGCCGCGTGGTCACACAAGAGGACGGCGACTGCTTCGCACGGTTCAGCGTGCTGCGCGGCCAGGTGCACGTCTCGCTCGACCTGGCCGACGCCTGCCTGGACAAGCTGCGCACGCTGCCGCCGGGTCCGATCAACCAGCGGCTGCCGAAGATCCTGAAGGCACCGGAAGGCCAGACGTACTGCTGGACGGAGAACCCACTCGGTCTGAACGGCTACTACCTCGTGTCGCGCGGCGAGAAGACGCCGTGGCGGTTGAAACTCCGGTCGGCGTCGTTCAACAACATCGCCGTGCTGCCCGAGCTCGTTCAGGACTGTGTGGTCGCCGACCTGATCGCGATCCTCGGCTCGATGTTCTTCGTGGTCGGAGACATCGACAAGTAACCAGGCGAGCTCAGCTGCCGGTCGCGGCCTTCGGCTCGTCGGCGGCCGCGGCCGCTTCCCGTTCCTTGCGTTCGTCCTCGGCCAGCCGTGCCCGCACTTCGTAGGCGATCAGGTCGACAACAGTCGGCGCGTCCTGGTCGTCCCAGAGGTCTTCCTCGGCACGCGGGGTCGCCGGCTTCGGCACTGGTGCCGTCGCCGGGTCGAAGACCTTCGGCTGCTCCGCGCCCTCGGGCTCGACGGTGGTGTCGCCGATCGCCCGCGCGGCCATCGCCTCTTCTTCCGGCAGCCGGGGAACGGGAACGGCGGTGGCGTGAATGTGCTCGCGCAGCCGTTGGGCGTAGAGCTCGATGTAGGCCTTCGCCTGAGCCGCTCGCTCGGCACCGTGGTCGCGACGGTTGCGGACCAGCTCGAAATCGAACAGTGCGACAACTGTCACAGCCACCACGAACGCGGATACGGCGGCGATGCGCAAAACGGACACCTCGCCACTCCACACCGCATAGCCGATCAACACCGCGTCCAGCAACAAAAGTGGCGTTGCCAGCCAACGGGCAAGACTGCGGATACGGTGATCACCGGAGCGGGGCATGGCCCCGAGACTACGGTCGGCCGATCATGGTGTCCAAGCAAACCCGCCGATTAGCTCAGAGAATCACTGAAGGTACGAGCTTCGTTACAGAGCTTGGATACGAGGCGCTACGGACTCGTTTCAGGGTGTTGCTCCCGGCTTCCGCCGTTCGAAGCCTCGCCGTCCTCGTCCTTCGGCACCTTGCAGGCCCGTTCCAGGATCAGCGCGGCCACCACGACGAGCACACCCGTCGCCGCGGTGACGAAGCCCCGGACCACCCGGTCGCGCCCGTCCGGTGAGTCGAAGCTCGCGACGAACCGCAGGGCGAAACCGGTGTAGCCGCCACCGACCAGCGCGCCGACGATCGCGCTCGCCTTCGCCAGCACCAGCAGGCGTACGGCCACCATCGCGTCGACGCCACGGCGCTTGCGGTGGACGCGGTCGTACATGTACCACGCGCCCACGCCGAGCAGCGCGGCGAAGAACAGCAGCGCACCCGGCGTGGACCACGGCACACCCGGCATCGCCTGAGCGCCGGTACGGAAGAACGCGACGGCCGTCCAGCCGAGCGCCGCACCGAGCGCGAACAGCCCGATGACGAGACGGAACTGGGTGGTACGCACGATCTCTACTCGTCCAGCCTCAACTCGAACCCGTCGACCCTGGTCACGCCGGTGCGGTCGACCTGGCCGACCAGCTCGCCCACACTGCCGTGCCCGGGCAGGACGTCGTCGGAGCCGACCTCCGCCCACGGGATCAGGATGAACGCGCGCTCGTGGGCCTTCGGGTGCGGGAGCACGAAGTCGGGCTCGTCGATCACGCGGTCGCCCACGATCACGAGGTCGACGTCGAGCGTGCGAGGCGCGCCCCGAGAAGTCCGCACCCGGCCGAACGCGTCCTCGATCGCCAGCGCCCGCTCCAGCAGACTCCTTGCCTGCAAGGTGGAATCGGCGACCACGATCGCGTTCAGGAACGCCGGCGAGCCTTCCGGACCGTAGACGTCGACGGTCTCGTAGACCGGCGACACCGCCACGACCTCGAGGTCGGGTGTGTCGGCCAGGGCGTTCAACGCGCCTTGCAGGTTGGCGTTCCGGTCTCCGACGTTGCTGCCAAGAGCGAGGACGACGCGCCGGATCGGGCGGAGTCCTCCGGTGAGGGTGTCGGCATCGATGATGTGAGGGTTCGGCGTCTCGGTCACGTACGGCTCCGGTGGATGGTCACGGCGATGTCGTCAAGCTGCACCCCGACAGGCGCCTGCGGTTTGTGCACGGTCACCTCGACGTCCGCGACCCGCGGGCTTTCGAGGCACACGTCGGCGACACGGCGTGCCACCGTCTCGATGAGATCAACCGGGTCACTACCGACCGCCTTGGCAACCTTTCCGGCCAGTTCGGCGTAATCAACCGTGTTGGCGAGGTCGTCGGTCGCAGCGGCCACCGACGTGTCGACGCCCAGAACGACGTCGATCACGAACGGCTGGCCCTGGGCACGCTCCGAGGGAAAGACGCCGTGATGGGCGTGCACCCGAATCCCTCGCAACGTGATCCGATCTAGAACCACGTTCTCCGCCACCTTGTCTGCATCCATTCCCCAATGCCTGTCGGCTCGACCCTGCGCATGACAGTACCGAGGTTTGCGCCCGGAGGGAAAACCGCTCTCCCATCCGGCGCCCGCGGTTCATCAGTGATTCACTGACCGGAGCTCTCGGCCCAGCGCGCCGCTACCAGTACCGCGTCGACCACCGGTCGTACGACATGTGAACGGATGCACCAGGCCCCCGAGTGCGCGGCCAGCGCGGCAACCGCCACACCTGCATCATCTCGCTCACCCGGTGGCCGGAACTCACCGGTCTCGGCGTCGGCGAGCAGTTCACCGAGCAGCCGCTTCCTGGACGCCCCGACCAGCACCGGCAGGCCGAGAGCGGCCACCTGGTCGAGGTGGGCGAGCAGCTGCCAGTCCTGCTGCCGGGTCTTGGCGAACCCGAGTCCGGGATCGATGACGAGCCGCTCGGGCGCGATGCCGGCCCGGACCGCCTGGTCGACGCGCTCCCGCAGCTCGTCGACGACCTCGGTCACGACGTCGGCGTAGTCGGCGTGCTGGTCCATGGTCTTGGAGTGGCCACGCCAGTGCATACAGATGTACGCGACGCCCGCGCCGGCCGCCTCGGCCACGGTGGGCAGCATCGCCGGGTCGGCCAGCCCACCAGACACGTCGTTGATCAGCTTTGCCCCCACCTCGATCGACGCCCGGGCCACGCTGGCCCGCATCGTGTCGACCGAGACGACCGCCCCGCCCGTGACCAGCTCCTCGACCACCGGAATTACTCTGCGTAACTCCTCGTTCTCGCTGGTGCGCGCGATGCCCGGCCGGGTCGACTCACCGCCGACATCGATGATGTCGGCACCCTCCTTGAGCATCTCGAACCCGTGCGTGATCGCACGATCGGGCTCGAACCAGCGCCCGCCGTCGGAGAAGGAATCGGGCGTCACGTTGAGTACACCCATCACCTGAGCTCGCGGGGGCTGCGGAAACCCTGGCAGGTAAGCCGTTGGCATGCCCATCTCCCCAGTCTGCCGGAGTTCGGACCAGTCCACTCTGCGGAAGGCAGAAAAGCTTAGGTCGCAAGGCGATAACGCCCGCAACCGGTGTGAGCCGCCCAACATCTAAGTCTGCAGAGGCCCAACCACGCACAGAGCGGCGAGACGATCATGTTCAAGCAGGCAGACCAGATCGCTACGGGGAATCCTCGCCAGGCCGTAGCCTCTGGGCAGGGTCAAGCGTTGTCATTAAGTGAGGGAAGGGGCACAGAGCCCGAAGGCCGATCGGCCACCGAAAGGAGTGTCATGAGCACCGCCCCCGCTGACATCGCCGTTTCCCACATCGGTGATGTAGCGAACCCCGTTACCCGGGTCGAGATCCTCGACGTACTCGACGGAGCGTTTGCCGTCGGACCGGCGTCACGCGGGGAGCTGGTAGAAGTAGCCCGCGTTCACTCTGCGCGGCCAGAGCTCGTCGCTCTGCTGGAGCGACTTCCGGACAGGCATTACGGCCACCAGCGTCAGCTGTGGGTCGATCTGCCGCACGTTCCGGTCGGCCTTTAAGACCTCAAAGCCTTTAGTTAGGCCTTTAAAGCCGTCAGGCCCCTGCTTCCCCATCGCTGGGAAGGCAGGGGCCTCGGCGTTTCAAGATCTTCTTCTGCGAGCCCGTCAGCCGTGCTTGAGCAGCGCCATGGCCTCGGCGCGCGTCTCGGCCCGGCGGAGCATCCCGCGTACAGCCGAGGTGAACGTCTTGGCGCCAGGCTTACGGACACCACGCATAGTCATGCAGAGGTGCTCGCACTCCATGACCACGATCACACCGCGCGGCTCCAGGATCCGTACCAGAGAGTCCGCGATCTGCGTCGTCATCCGCTCCTGCACCTGCGGCCGCCGCGCGAAGACATCGACCAGCCGGCCGAGCTTCGACAACCCGGTGATCTGCCCGTGCACGTTCGGGATGTACCCGATGTGCGCGACACCGACGAACGGCAGCAGGTGGTGCTCACAGAACGAGGCCACCTCGATGTCCTTGACGATCACCAGTTCGTCGTGACCGAGGTCGAACGTGGTGGTGAGAACGTCTTCGGCCCGCTGCCGCAACCCGGCGAACAGCTCGGCGTACGCCCGCGCCACCCGCGCCGGCGTGTCCTTCAGGCCTTCGCGGTCGGCGTCCTCCCCGACCGCGAGCAACAACTCACGAACCGCCCGCTCCGCCCGTTCCTGATCGAACGGCGGGACGGGCGGTTCGTCGACCGCTCCGGGGCTCAAGACTGTGGCCAACCCCGGTTGGAGTCGTCGCCACGCTCGGGCTGGACGTCGGGCTCGCCGGACGGTGCCGGGCCGACCACCAGGCCACCGCCGCTCTGGTCGGCAGCGTGCCCGTTCTGCGACAGCGCCTTCGGCACCTCGACCGGCGGGATGTCGGACGGCCGCCGCGTGGGCGAGCCGGTCCAGGCCGGCCGGACCGGGCGCTTGCGGATCGCCGAGAACACCGTCGCCAGCTGCTCGCGGTCGAGCGTTTCCTTCTCCAGCAGCTCACTCACGAGGGTGTCGAGAACGTCGCGGTTCTCGACCAGGATGTCGAACGCCTCCTGGTGCGCGGTGTCGATCAGCCGGCGGACTTCCTCGTCGACCAGCGCCGCGACCTCTTCGGAGTAGTTGCGCTGGTGACCGAGCTCGCGACCGAGGAACGGCTCGGAGTTGCTCTCGCCGAACTTGATCGCGCCAAGCCGCTCGGTCATGCCGTACTGCGTGACCATCGCGCGGGCAAGCGTCGTCGCCTTCTCGATGTCGTTGCCGGCGCCGGTGGTCGGGTCGTGGAAGACCAGCTCCTCGGCAGCGCGGCCGCCCATCATGTAGGCGAGCTTGTCGAGCATCTCCGACCGCGTGGTGGAGTATTTGTCCTCGTCGGGCAGCACCATGGTGTAGCCGAGCGCGTGACCGCGGGACAGGATCGTCACCTTGTGCACGGGGTCGGTGCCCGGCAGGGCCGCCGCCACCAGTGCGTGCCCACCTTCGTGGTAGGCGGTGATCGTCTTTTCCTTGTCGCTCATCACGCGGGTGCGCTTCTGCGGGCCGGCGATCACGCGGTCGATCGCTTCGTCGAGCGCGTGGTCGTCGATCAGCTTCTTGTTCTCACGCGCGGTGAGCAGTGCGGCCTCGTTGAGGACGTTGGCCAGGTCGGCGCCGCTGAAGCCGGGCGTGCGCCGGGCGACGGCCATCAGGTCGACGTCGGTCTCGACCGGCTTGCCGCGGCCGTGGACCTGCAGGATCTTGTGGCGGCCGATCAGGTCGGGCGCCTCCACACCGATCTGCCGGTCGAACCGGCCGGGACGCAGCAGTGCGGGGTCGAGGATGTCGGGCCGGTTGGTCGCGGCGATCAGAATCACACCACCGCGTACGTCGAAGCCGTCCATCTCGACCAGCAGCTGGTTCAGCGTCTGCTCGCGCTCGTCGTGACCACCACCGAGACCGGCGCCACGGTGGCGGCCCACCGCGTCGATCTCGTCGACGAACACGATCGCGGGCGCGTTGGCCTTGGCCTGCTCGAACAGGTCGCGCACCCGGGAGGCACCGACACCGACGAACATCTCGACGAAGTCGGAGCCGGAGATGGAGTAGAACGGCACGCCGGCCTCACCCGCGACCGCTCGTGCGAGCAGGGTCTTACCGGTGCCAGGCGGGCCGTAGAGCAGCACACCCTTGGGGATCTTGGCGCCGACGGCCTGGAACTTGGCGGGTTCCTGCAGGAACTCCTTGATCTCGCTGAGCTCCTCGACCGCCTCGTCAGCACCTGCGACGTCGGCGAACGTCGACTTGGGAGTGTCCTTGCTGATGAGTTTCGCCTTGGACTTGCCGAAGTTCATCACCCGGCTGCCGCCACCCTGGACCTGGTTCATGAGGAACAGGAACAGCAGCGCGATCAGCACGAACGGCAAGAGCGTCGACAGCAACGAGCCGATCAGGCTTGGCGTCGCGATGTTGACGTTGTAGCCGTCTGGCAGTTTCTTGGCGTCGGCCTTGTCCTGGAGCAGGTCGACGAGGTCCTTGCCCTGGCCCTCGACGTACTCGGCACGTAGTTTCTGGTCGTCCTTGGTGGTGACCCGGATCTCCTGCTCGGTCCCACCTATCACGACAGCTGACTTGACCTCATCCTGCTGGATGAGCTGGACGACCTTGTAGGTGTCCTCTTCCTTGAAACCGCCGGACCTGGTCGCGAAGTCGCCAACGAGCAGGACAACGAGGATGAGGACCACGATCCAGAAGATCGGCCCGCGAAAGAAGCGCTTGAAGTCCATACTCCGGGGCTTCCGGCCCCGTCCCTCCTGCTCACTCGATCCGCCGATTCCCACCGGGCTGTCCGGCGGGACGGAACCTTGGGTAGACCGTAGAAGGTACACTGCGTCGCCCAAAGGCACGTACGCGGCGTACGCTCCGTACACCCCCGAAGACACTCCCGGGTACAACACCGGATCCGGTGAGTGCTGGTTTTTGCCAACCGTTTAGCCCAACGGTACGGGTTACCGCCTGTGTTCCCGGGATCATCGGAAACTACGCGTCAGCTACGCCTCATAAACAGCCGGAGACAGCTTCGCTACACAGCGCAGGTTCCGGTACTTCTCGGCGTAATCCAGGCCATAACCGACCACGAACTCGTTCGGGATGTCGAATCCAACGTAGCTCACCGGCACGGTCATCTTGGCCGCTCCCGGTTTGCGCAGCAATGTGCAGATTTCGACCGAGGCCGGACCACGCGACTTCAGGTTCGTCGTCAGCCACGACAGCGTGAGGCCGGTGTCGATGATGTCCTCGACGATCAGCACGTGCCGGTCGGTGATGTCGGTGTCGAGGTCCTTGAGGATCCGGACCACGCCCGACGACTGCGTGCCCGAGCCGTAGGAGGAGTAGGCCACCCAGTCCATCTCGACGTGCCTGGTCAGCGCCCGGGCGAAGTCGGCCATCACCATGACCGCGCCCTTGAGCACACCGACCAGCAGCAGGTCCTTGCCCTCGTAGTCCCGTTCGACGGCTTCGGCGAGCTCCTTGATCTTTGCCTGGATCTCCGCCTCGGAGACCAGAACGCCCACCAGGTCCTTTTCGATGTGATCGGGGTCCACGCGGCTCAGGGTCCCACAGTTACTGGACGGAACCAGATGCAGCCCTCACGTCGAAACGCCCGGATACCGCCCGGAAGATCCACTCCGGCCTGACCGTGCCAGTTGACCACCAGCGCGTCGATCCCGGCGATGTGGACGGCGAACAGGTCGGTGCCCGGGCAGCCGGCTTCCAGCGCCGCGCGGCGCAACACCCGGCGGCGGATCGCCTCCGGCAGCTCCACCAGGTCCCTGGCCCGCAGGCCCTGCTCGGTCAGCGCCCTGGAGTAGCCCTCGTCGGCCCAGGCATCGAGAGCGACGGCGTCGGAGCGCAGCTGGTCGGCAGTCCTCGCCAGCGCGGCGGCCACGCCCGGGCCGAGCTCGCGCTCGAGGACGGGCAGCACCTGGTGCCGGACGCGTACGCGGGTGTAGGCCGGGTCGAGGTTGTGCGGGTCGTCCCAGGGCTGCTCGCCGAGCATCTCGCAGGCCAGCCGGCAGGTCTCGCGGTCGAGCTGGAGAAAGGGACGGCGGTAGAGGCCGCTGACCGGCGCCATGCCGGCCAGGCTGCGGGCGCCCGAGCCGCGGGCGAGCCCGAGCAGAACGGTCTCGGCCTGGTCGTCGCGGGTGTGGCCCAGCAGGACGGCCTGGGCACCCGCACGTCCCGCGGCCGAGGCCAGCGCGGCGTAGCGCGCTCTCCGGGCGGCGGCTTCCGGGCCGACCCCGCCTGGTTCGGAGTCGGTGACGGTGACCGTCGCGATCTCCACCGGGTCGAGGCCGAGCGTGCGCAGTCGTTCGGCGAGCTTCTTCGCGTGCTGGTCGGAGCCCGCTTGCAGGCCGTGGTCGACGGTCACCGCGCCCGCGAACACCCCGGCGCCGGGCGCCTCGAATGCAGTCGCGGTGGCAAGGGCCAGCGAGTCGGCGCCTCCGGAGCAGGCGACCAGCACCACAGCGCCCGGCTCGAGATCGGCGAGCTGCTCGCGTACCGCCCTCCGGCAGGCGGCGACGGCCGGGTGCGGGCCCATCTCTCTTACGGGTTGACCCGCTGCACCCACAGGTGCGGCTGAGCGATTTCGTCCCGCAGCGGGAGGTTTTCGGGCGACTCCCAGACCTTGTTGAAGCTCTCCTGGCCGACGGCGTCGACGACGTAACGCACGAACGCGGCGCCGTCGCGGTACTGCCGTAGTTTGGCGTCCAGCCCGAGCAGGCGTTTGATCACCTGATCGAACCAGCCGCCGCCGGAGCGCCTGCGCTGGAACTTCTCCCTGATCTGCGCCACGCTCGGCACGACCTCCGGCCCCACACCGTCCATCACGACGTCGGCGTGTCCTTCGAGCAGCGACATCACGGCGGTCAGCCGGTCGAGGATCTTCTTCTGCTCGGGGGTCTGCACCAGGTCGATCAGCGAGACCTCCTGCTCACCACGGGCGGCGCGGACCACCTGGTCGAGGCTCGAACGCAGCTGCGCGGCCATCGCGCTCGGGTCGAGGTCGGCCTGCTCCAGGAAGGTACGGATCTCGCCGCGCATGTAGTCGCGGAGCCACGGCACCGCGGTGAACTGCACGCGGTGGGTCTCTTCGTGCAGGCACACCCACAGCCGGAAGTCACGGGCGTCGACGCCGAGCTCGCGCTCGACCTGGACGATGTTGGGGGCGACCAGCAGCAGGCGGCCGGCGGGTGGGTCGGTCTGCACGAGCTCCTGCGAGGTGGACTCGGTGCCCGGCACCACGGCGGAGCCGTTGACCTTCGATGCCGGCCCGTCCCAGAACGGGTCGAACTGGCCGAGGACCTTGCCGGACAGGAACGCCAGCAGCGCCCCTGCCTCCAGCCCGGTCATCCGCGACCCGACGGCGGTCATGAACGCGGGTGAGTCGGCGCGCTTGCTTTGGTACTTGTCGCCGAGCGGCTGCAGGAGCAGCTTGAACGCGTCGGCGTTGGCCTGCACCCAGCCGTTGCGGTCGACGACATAGACGGGCGCGGGCAGGCCTTCGGCGTGCAGCCCGGTGTATTGGCGAACGTGACCCTCGGCAACCTTGGCCAGCTCGCGCAGCTCGGCGACCGCGTGCTGTGCCTGCCCGACGCTGACCTCGGGGCCTGGCCGCACCAGGCGACGTGCGGTCGCGATCGCAAGGCCCCAGTCGACCATCTGCGGGGTGGTGTGCTCGGTGGTGTCCGTCGCGCTCATGCCACCACCGTACGTGGGGTAGCTGCGGATACGGAACCAAGCAACCCGGGTTTGTCCCTGAGGTGGCGCGGCCCCAGGCCGGCTCGCAGCAGCACTACCCGCTGCATCCACACGTCGCCAGTTTGGCCGCGACTCGGTCCAGGGCGGGCTCGGCGAAGCCGTCCCGCTGGTCGGCCATCACCGCGAACGCCAGCAGGTCGCCGTCCCTGGTGGTGACGACGCCGGCGAGGGTGGAGATTCCGCTGAGCGTCCCCGTCTTGGCCCGGACGACGCCCGCACCTGAGGACGCCGAGTCCGAGTCGAAGCGGTCGTCGAGGGTTCCGTTGAAGGCCGCCACCGGCAGGCCGGTCAGCAGGGGCCGGAGCTTCGGGTGGTCGTCCGATGCGGAGAGCGCCAGGACCTGGGTCAGGACCTCCGGTGTCATGCGGTTGCTCCGGGCCAGGCCGCTGCCGTCGTTCAGCTTCAGCTGGTCGACGTCGACGCCGAGCGGCTGCAGTACCTCCGACACCGCGGCCGCCGCGCCGGCGAAGGTCGCCGGCTGCTTCTTCGCCACGGCGACCTGGTGGGCCAGCACCTCGGCGCCGTCGTTGTCGCTGCTCATCAGCACGTGCTCGGCGATGTCGGCCAGGGTGGGCGACGAGACCGCGGCGATCGACTTGGCGTTCGCCGGAGCCGGGCCACGAGTGGGGTCCCCGCCGACCTGGATGCCGTTGGCTTCCAGGGCCGTGACGAACGCCTTCGCCGCGTTGAGCGCCGGATCGGTGGCTCGCGGGCTGTTCGCCGGCCAGTCGAGCTGGCCCTCGTTCACCCACAGCGCCATCACGCGCGCGGCCACCCCCGAGGTGACGTAGGTCGGCTCCCATTCCGGGCTGACTGCTTCCTCGAACAGCGTGTCGTCGATCGTCACCGAGACCTCGGTCAGCCCGCCCGACTTCAGCTGTTCGGCGGCCGCGGCCGCGAGGTCGTCGATCGTGGCGGGAACGGGGAAGCGGCGATCCGCCGAAGCCTCTCCCCGCCGGGCCCACGCGGCCTTGGTCGCGAGCAGCGGGTCACCGCCGCCGACGAGGACGATCGAACCGGGCTGGGCACCCTGGACGACCGACGTGGAGAAGCGGTGTTGCGGACCGTACGCCTGCAGCGCCGCCGCGACCGTCACGATCTTCGTGGTCGACGCCGGAGCGTACGAAGTCTCCGCGCTCTTGCCGTACAGCAGCTTGCCGGTGGCGACGTCGCGTACGGCCAGTCCGACGTGCGAGCCGAGCGAGGAAGCCGACAGCGGTCCGGAGAGCGCTTGCGCGAGCCCGGCCCGCGTGGGAGTGGTCGGAGCGGACGCCTGCGCGCCGAGCACGGGCGACGCGGGAGTACGAGAAGGCGTGGGGGTCGGAGTCGGTGTGGGCGTCGGAGTCGCGGACGGCTGCGAGCCGCCCAGCCCGAGGATCCGCGGAGACAGCTTGGTGAAGACGGCATAGCCTCCGACACCGAGCGCGGTCACCCACAGCACGGCACACAGTCCGATCAGGACCGCTCTCGGTTTCCCTCGCACCGGCGGAAGTCTAGACGATCTATTCCAGGGGGTCGCCGGTCAAGCGCGCGGCGCATGGCGCCGCGCTGACAAGGCGGAGGAGGAGCCAGGAGGGGCCTCCGGCGATCGACGACAACGCAGCCAGCGTGGATGCCAGGCGTCGCGCGTCAGGCGACCCCTTGGAATAGATCGTCTAGAGGCCCAACCTGTCAGCGAGGTACGCAAGCCGATCCGCGCGGGCCGGCGCGTGGTCGACCAGGTTGTGGTCGCAGTCGTACTCGCGGCGTTCCTTGTCGCCGGCGATCGCGGCCCAGAAGTACTGCGTGTCCTCCAGCGGGATGCTGTCGCGGGTGCCCAGCTGGTACAGCACACCGCGATCTGCCACCGTGCTGACGTGCGCGACCGGATCGACGGCCGACACCGTGGCAACGTAGTCGTCCTCGTCGGCGTTGCCCGGGCCCCAGCGCCAGAAGAAGCCGGCCAGCCGGGCACCGGTGGCGGCCAGGATCACGACCTTCAGCCTGGTCTCGATGCCCGACAGCATCGCGCCCATCGACGCGCCCCAGCTGTGCCCCACGTAACCGAGGCGGTTCGGGTCGACGCGCGGGTCGGCGGCCAGCACGTCCAGCGCGCGACGTTCGACGACGACGCCGGCATGGACGAGCTCCACGTCTACTTCGGGATCGCCGTCGAGCAGGATGTCGTTCTGCGGCAGCACGGCGACGCCGCCCACCCCGGCGAGCTCGATCGCCTCGCCGAGAAACCGCACGTTGGTGGTGCCACCGCCGTGTGCGTAGACAACCCCTGGCAGAGGATGGTCCGGCCGCTTGGCGGGACCGACGAGGTAGGCGCTTGCCCGGCCGCCGCTGCCATCGTCGAACTCGATCGTCTCGACGAGCGCGCCGCCGAGCACCTTCGCGTCGATGTCAGTAGTCGCATAGTCGAACGGCATGTACGGAAGACTACGTATCCGATGGTGCACGAGAAAGGTGATTCGTCGTGGAAGTCGACGTAACGATCGAGATTCCCAAGGGCCAGCGCAACAAGTACGAGATGGACCACGTGACGGGAAGGATCCGTCTCGACCGGACGCTGTTCACCGCGACGCAGTACCCCGCGGACTACGGCTTCGTCGAGCAGACGCTCGGCCAGGACGGCGACCCGCTGGATGCACTGGTGTTGCTGCAGGAGCCGACGTTCCCGGGCTGCCTGATCCTGGCGCGTCCGATCGGGATGTTCCGGATGCGCGACGAGAAGGGCATCGACGACAAGGTGCTGTTCGTACCCGCTCGTGACCAGCGGCAGGACCACATGCACGACCTCAGTGACGTGCCGGAGTTCTACCGGCTGGAGATCGAGCACTTCTTCACCGTCTACAAGGACCTCGAGCCCGGCAAGTCGGTCGAGGGCGCGACCTGGGTCAGCCGCGAGGAGGCCGAAGCGGAGATCGTGGCGTCCCAGAAGCGCCTGCAGGAGAGCGAGCACTCCTGAGCTCAGCCCGAAACGGGGACCAGCTCGAGCATGGTCCCCGTCGTGACGCCGCCGAGCGTCCGCGCCGCATTCCCGCTGTTGACGGCGATCGCCACCCGGCCGTCGGCGTCGACGTAGAGCACGAGCTCGCCACGTTCGACGTCACCGAACGCGGCGCCGACCCTCGCCCGGCCCAGCACCGTCACACCATGACGGATCTCGACGGCGTCCGTACGCTCGGCGATCCGCGGCAACTGCTCCCCGCCGGGCGCCAGCTGTACGTTGCCGAACCCGTCGACGTAGGTCACCTCGGCAGTCAACCCGCCCTCGTCGAACGACCACCTCGGCTCGGGCAGCCGCACCAGGCTGCCGGCGTAGACGACCGGGCCGGCCTCGGCGAAGTCCACACCCGTTGACAGGTGCGCCGCGACCGGCGCGAAGATGTCGCGGCCGTGGAACGTCCGGTCGACCTTCTCCAGCCACAGCCGTTGGTTGGTGAGCTGCCGGGCCTCGCGGACACCACCGAGCTCGTGCGCCGCCGGGAGCAGCAGTCCGTTGTCGGGCCCGACCAGCACGCTTTCACCGGCCAGCAAGGCGATTCCGCGCCGGCTGGTGCCGACGCCCGGGTCGACGACCGCGACGTAGGTGCACGGTGGGAGGTATTCGGCCGCCCGCGCCAGCACCCGCGCGCCGTGCCGGATGTCGTGCGCAGGCACGTCGTGGGTGAGGTCGAGGACGCGCTCCTCCGGCGCGATCCGCGCGATCACGCCATGGCAGACCGCCGCGAACGCATCCCTGGTGCCGTAGTCGGTGAGGAAAGCGATCATCAAGGGCGAGCGTAATGAGTGGGCGTGCCCATGTACCACATTGATTGGATCTCGACGCTACGTCCGGGTCGCGGCGCGTGCACCATCCGGCCGTTGCCGAGATACATCGCGACGTGGTGGATGGTGTTGGAGTCGCCCGGGTCGTTCGCCCAGAAGATGAGGTCGCCGGGCCGCAGGTCACCAAGGCCGATGTGCTTCGACTGCCAGTACTGCCCGCGCGCGAAGTGCGGCATCGAAACACCGGCCTGCGCCCAGGCCCGCATCGTCAGGCCCGAGCAGTCCCAGGTGCCCGGCCCGGCCGCGCCGAAGACGTATGGCTCACCGACCTGCGCCAGCGCGTACCGAACCGCCTCGGACGCCGTCCCGCGGGCCGGCACGTCCGAACCGTCGGAGCCGGAGTCACCTGAGCCGGAACGACGGTCGCGTTCGGCGGCTTCCCTGGCCCGGCGCGCCGCCTCGGCCGCGGCCTTGCGCCGCTGTTCTTCCGCCCGCTTGCGTGCGAGCTCCTCCAGGCCGGCCTGGCGCTGCTTGGCCAGCTGCACCGAGGTGTGCCGGAGCTCGGCCAGCCGAGCGAGCTGCGCTTCCTTCTGCCGTTCGACCGCTTCGACCGCGCGGTCCTGCTCGGCCAGCGCCTGCTCCGCCTTGGTCTTAGCCTGGTCGGCCGCGGCAGCCGCGGCCTGGCGCTGCTCCCGAGCCGCGGCGGCCTGCCGGTCGAGTACGGCGGAGACCGCGCGGGCGGCCTGCAGCTTCTGGAGGTTGGCGGCCGCGGCGTCGGACACGTGCCTGACCTGCGCCACCCGGTCGATCAGCTGCTGCGGATCGGACGTGGACAGCAGGCCGGACAGCCGGGCCTGCTCGCCGCCCTGCTGGTAGGTCCGTGCGGCAAAGGCTCCGACCGCCCGGCGCTTGTCCTCCGCTGCCCGGCGGGCCGAGGCCGCCCGGGACTTAGCCGCCTTGGCCGCGTGGTCGGCCTGCTGGAGTTCGTAACGTGCCTGGTTGTAGGCCTCGGCGGCCATCTCGAACTGCCCGTCGAGCCGGCGCAGCTCGGAGTTTGCCGCCGCGAGCTGTGCCTCGATCCGGCCGGCCTCGTCGGCAGCGGTCGCGGCCTTCTGCTTGGCCTGGTCTACGTCGTCCTTGCTGGGGAAGCCGTCCGGATCGGGAGCGGCGTAGGCGGTCGTGCCGCCCGGACCCGGTGAACCACCAGGTCCGGCCGGCACGACAGTGCTCAATCCGATGCCGAGCACGAGCGCGAACACCACGAAGATGCGGGCCACCCCTGCACCTCCTCGCACGTCGTGGCAGGAAACAACAGCATCCCTCGGGCAGGTTTACTGCCCACTCCACACCGGAAACCCTCAAACGACAACCGTGTAATTCCAACCGGTTGCGGACATCAGATCTACGCCTGGAACGAGTGCGTTCCGGCGCCGACTTCCTCGGCCTTGGCCGCACCCGGCAGCCAGACCTCGGCCGTCGTGTTCGGCGGCACCGTGACGTCGAGCTCGAATCCGCCGCCGTCCGGCGTCCGCCAGTCGACGGCCGCCCGGCCGTACGGCGTCTCCAGCGCGGTCTTCGCCCAGGTCACACCGCCACCCGGCCGCGGCCGGACCAGCAGCTTCTTGTACCCGGGCTCCGCCGCCGACAGCCCGCCGAGGTTGGCGTAGATCCAGGCGCCCACCGCGCCGTAGGCGTAGTGGTTGAACGACGTCATGCCCGGATCCTGGAAGCCGCGGGAGTGGCTCCAGGAGTCCCAGCGCTCCCAGATCGTCGTCGCCTCGCCGTAGACCACGGGGTACAGCCAGGACGGGAACGTGTCCTGCATCAGCAGCTTGAACGCCGCCTCCTCGTGGCCGTGGGTGGAGAGCACGCTCAGCAGGTACGGCGTGCCGAGGAAGCCGGTCGACAGGTGCCAGTTGCGCGCGGCCAGCTCCTCCACCAGGTGCGCGGCCGCTAGCGGCTCCTCTTCCTTGGTGAGCAGTCCGAAGTGCAGCGCGAGTACGTAAGACGTCTGCGTGCCGGACACCATCCGGCCGCCGCCGCGTACGAACGCCGACCGGAACGCCGACCGGACCGCGGCATAGAGCTCCGACCACTTGCGCTGGTCGTCGGCGTTGCCGAGGATTTCCGCGGCCTCGGCGGCGAGCTTCGCGGCGAACGCGTAGAACGCCGTCGAAACCAGCGGCTTCGGCGTGGGCGTAATCGCGAGCCAGTCGACGAATCCGTCATTCGGCCGGATGTATTCGGTGCTGTTGGCGTCGAGGTATTCCAGCCATTTCACCATGGCCGGATATGTTTCGGAAACCGAACGCAGGTCGCCGTAAGCCTGGAACAGCTCGATCGGAACGACGGCGATCGCGTCACCCCAGCCGGCCGCGCCACCGGCGTTCTGCCGCTGGCCCGACATCACGTCAGGCGCGACGTGCGGAACACCACCGTCGTCGAACTGGCCGTCGCGCAGGTCCTGCATCCACTTGTCGAAGAACGTCCGTACGTCGTAGTTGAACGCGGCCGTCGAGGCGAACACCTGCGCGTCGCCCGTCCAGCCGAGCCGCTCGTCGCGCTGCGGGCAGTCGGTCGGCACCGACAGGAAGTTGCCGCGCTGGCCCCAGACGATGTTCTCCTGCAGCTTGGTGAGGTTGGGGTCGGAGCAGCTGAACTCGCCGATCTGCTCCATGTCGGCGTAGACGACCTTCGCCGTGATGTCGCCGGCCGACAGCTCACCCGGATAGCCGGCGATCTCGGCGAACCTGAAGCCGTGCACGGTGAACGCCGGCTCGAACACCTCGCCGTCAGGCGCACCCGACAGGATGTACTCGTCGCACGCCCGCGCACCACGCAGCGCCTCGAGGTACAACTCGCCTTTGTGGTCGAGGATTTCGGCGTGTTTGACGAACAGCCGGGTTCCGGCTCTGCCCGCACCACCGCGTACGTCGAGCCGCACCCAGCCGACGAGGTTCTGGCCGAAGTCGACCAGGTAGTTGCCCTCGCCGCGCTTCTCGACGTTGACCGCCGGGAGTTCGTGCAGGACACGGATCGACGGCGCCCGCTGGGCCTGCGGTTCCCCGACGCCCTGCGGCATGTCAACGACAGCTTGCGCCCAGCCGGAGTCGTCGAACTCCGCCAGGTCCCAGCCGTCGACAGCGGCTCGCGCGTCGACGACCACGCCGTTCTGCAGGTCGGCGTAGCGGATGTCGCCGGTGCCGGACTTCCAGCCGCCGCCGCTCGCGACGACCGTCCGCGAGCCGTCGGTGTGCTCGATCTCCAGCCGCGCCTTGAACGCACGCGTGTCGCCGTAGAAGAACGCGCCCCACCAGCACAGGCTCCCGGCGTACCAGCCGTCGGCGAGCACGGCACCGATCGCGTTGCTGCCTTCGACGATCAGGTCCGTCACGTCGTAGGTTTGGTACGGCACGCGCGTGTGGTAGTCGGTCCAGCCGGGCGCGAGCTTGTCGTCACTCACCAGCTGTCCATTGATGCGCGCTTCGTACAGTCCAAGAGCAGTCGCGTACAAACGTGCCCGCTTGACGGGACTGCCGACCTCGAAGCCGGTACGCAGCAGCGGGCTCGGGCGGTAGGACGCGGGTGCGCGGCCGTGGCCGGTTCGGCCTTGCAGGCCTAGAGATTCGGCGAGCGTCTCGCCGGTCGTACCGTCGGCGCCCACGACCTGCCAGCTGCCGTCGCTGACCACGACCACGGGCTCGTCGTCGCCGAAGCCGACCTCGAGGCGGGCCGCGAGCGCGACGTCCTCACCGGCACCCACCTCGACGTCGAGGACGTTCTCGCCGGACCGCAGCACGTGCCCGACCGACCCACCGGTCAGTCCGGCATCGGACACCTCCGTACCGTTTACCGACGCCCGAACGTCAACGCCACAAGCGTCTGCGGCCAGCTTGACCGAGACTGGCGTCCGATCATCGGGTAGGTCGAACGTCAAACGAAACCGCTGGCCGCCCGCCGGCGAGCCCGTTCGCGGCACCCGGATCCGCTCGACGTGCTTGTGCGGTCCCGCCATGTCGAGATTGACGGCGGCCTCCCGGCCAGGCTCGTCGTGCCCGCCGATCCACGCGGCCGCGATGCTGTCGTTCCAGTCGGAGCTGTCGAGAAACGCGGTCTCGAAAACGGCAGGCTCGCTCCAGGCGCTCTGCCCGCCTTCGGTGTCGGTCACACGGACGGCCCAGGCGTATCGCGTGCGCGACCGCAACTCCTGTCCGGCGTAGGGCACGTCAACGCTGTCAGCGGACTCGACAACGCCGGAATCCCATACCGCGGGCACCTCCGGGTCGGTCGGGTCGGCGTCGACCACGACTCTGACGTGGTAGCTCGCCTGTGCCGAGGAGTCAGCACCGTCGCGACCGGTAGCGGCCAATTTCCAGGCCAGTAACGGCAGACGTTTATCCAAGCCCAGCGGGGAATGCCGGCGTTCAGTACGGAGATCAACGGGAGCTGGAAGTTCCGAGTTTGCGTCCATGTCGCGACCATTCGTCGTGGATCCGGCCGATTTTGTCTACGTTCACCTGCACGACACCCACTGGGCGCCGAGGAATAGGCTGCGGTGCCGACCCGGCCTCTGGGGTACGGAGGTCGTCCCCTAGGCAAATGGAGTGATCTGAAACCTTTCAACCGGGCCAATCCGAGACGCTATGGTGGAGGCCCCACGCTGTCAAGAGGCCTATCCTGACGGCGAATCCATGAGTGACGGCGGCGGAGGAGGAGCGATGGGGTTATCTCCGATCGAAGCTGCTCATCCGTGGTCCTTGGCAGCGGTTGGCGTGCCACGAACACGGGGAGGTGCTCGCCCATGACGACGACCATCGACAAGTCTGGTGGCGAGTCGGCTCCCCTGCCCCGGCGACGACAGAGCATTCGCGACGTCGCCCAGCTCGCCGGTGTGTCGGTCGGCACGGTGTCGAACGTCCTCAACCGGCCAACGGTCGTGGCCGAGGAGACGCGCGCCAAGGTCGAGGAGGCGATTCGCCAGCTCGGGTTCGTCCGCCACGGCCCGGCCCGGCAACTACGCGCCGGCACCAGCCGTGCGATCGGCGCGATCGTGCTCGACATCTCCAACCCCTTCTTCACCGACGTCGCGCGCGGCGTCGAGGACCGCCTCGCCGAAGACGACTACATCCTGATCCTGGCCAGCTCCGACGAGCGCCCGGAGAAGGAACAGCGCTACCTCCGCCTGCTCGAGGAACAAGGCGTGCAAGGCGTTCTGGTCAGCCCCACGGAGAACGACATCGCCTGGCTCGACGCCACCCGCGAGCGCGGCACCGCGGTGGTGTTGCTCGACCGCACCAGCCCCTCGCCGGGCCTGTGCTCGGTCGCCGTCGACGACGTACGCGGTGGTGAGCTCGCTGCCACCCACCTGGTCGAGAAGGGGCACCGCCGGATCGGGCTGGTCAACGGCTCGTCCAAGATCAGCCAGTGCGCCGACCGGCGCCGAGGAGTCCGCAAAGCGTTACGAGCCGCGGGTTTGACGATAAACGAATCGCTGGTCGAGACCAACGTAGGACTGTCGCTCAACGCCAGCGGCGGTGAGCGGGCACTCGAAAGCCTGCTGGGCTTGGACGAACCCGTCACCGCGATCGCGTGCGTCAACGACCTGACAGCGCTCGGCGTGATGCGCGGGTTGCGCAGGCACGGGTTGAGGGTGCCCGAGGACGTGGCCGTGGTCGGCTACGACGACGTTGAGTTCGCCGCGGTGCTGTCGACTCCGCTCACGTCGGTGCGCCAGCCGCGCTACCAACTCGGACGCACGGCGGCCGACCTCCTGCTGTCGGAGGCCTCGCCCGACAACCACCAGCACCAGCAGATCCTCTTCCAGCCCGAGCTGATCGTCCGCGAATCCAGCGGCTGAGCTCACTGCTCCGAACGACCACGTTGACCACGTAATCCGTGGTTAACGTGGTCATTTGCGGGAGAGAGGCGGGGTGGGGGTTTCGCGTCTGTGCGCGGTCAATGGCGCATAGCGAGGATGCGCCGGATCGGCGTCGCGACCACGATACCGTCGCGGCCGGCCTGCGCTCGTTCGGTGAGCCAGGCGATCGCCTGCTCGAGCCTGCTCGCCGGAACGTCTGGCAGGTAGAGCGATTCGAGCAGCAGCCGGGCGTCGGCGGTGCCGCGCACGCGGAACTCGAAGCGCTCGCGGGCATCTTCCAGCACCAGGAATCCCGAGCTCTCCAACGCCTGCTGGACGCCGCCGAGCTCGCCACCGCTCGGGAAGCGCGGAGTCGAGCGCAGTTTGGCGGTGAGTGGTCCGAGCGTCAGCAGATCGGAGGGGCGTAACGGCCTGGACGAGGCGACTGTTGCCGAGAGCACGCCGCCGGAACGCAGCACGCGCGCGGACTCGGCGAGTACGTCCGTGAGCGGCTGGGCGACCATCAGGCCCATCGAGCACACGACGGCGTCGAAGCAGCCGTCGCGGAACGGCAGGCCCACGGCGTCGGCGTGCACCACCGGAAGCTCGTGCTCGTCGCGGGCCAGCTCCAGCTCGGCGGCCGAGCGATCCAGGCCGATCACGATCGAACGCTCCTGCCCGGCCCGGGTCTCGTCGGCCAGCAACCGGGCGGCCGCGCCGCCGCTACCGCAGCCCAGGTCGAGCACCCGGCGGGCCCGGCCGGCGACCGGACGGTTCACCCAGGCGTACGGCGTGAGGCCGTCGGCGACCAGGCGCTCCATCGCCTGCTCGACCCGGCCGGGCCGGCCGGCGTGGAAGCGCTCGAGGTAGTCGGGCCAACTGGTGGCCGGCTGGCTGGGCACGAGCACCTGATCGTCGTCGTCACCTGACATCGGACCATCCAGTGTCCTGGCCAATCCGATCATCGGCAGGTACCGGTACGCCCGGGTCGCCAGGCGCCGGCCGGCGCGGGAGGAGCTCGAGGTCAATGCGGTCCTTCCAGGTCGATGGGCGGGCCGGCGAGCGAGCGATCAGTCGCCGAGCAGCTGGCCTGCGATGCTGTCGCGGATCGTCCTCAGCACGCCGCCGGCGTGCACGGGCCGACCTGCCACCGCGGACAGTACCCGCCCGATCCCAGGCAACGCCTCAGCGAGGTCGTTCACCGCCTGTTGACCGGAGATGGCCGGATTCGCACCGGAAGTGCTGTGCGCGGAGCGGCCGCGCCGGTGCTCGTCGACGTGACCGTTTCCCTGGCCGGCCGAGCGAGCCGACTGGTGCAGCGGGTTGTCGCCGGAGTCCCACGGGCGGTCGAGCCGCTGCCAGCTGCGCTCCCAGGCCTGCGCGATCTCCGACGGAGCCGGCACACCGAAGAAGTGACCGACCGGCGCGTGATGGCGCAACGCGACGACCGGGCTCTCGGCGTACATCCGGGCCAGGTGCATGCGAGCGCCGAGGTCTTCGCGGACGGGCTCGGAGAGCTGGAGCCAGAGCCCGCACGGCCGCCGGCAGACACCGTCGATCATCGGACGACCGGAGACCGGGTGGGACGCACAGCGGCCGAGTGCGTCGGCGACCCGGGAGTGGAAGCGGTCGAGGTAGACCGTCCAGCCTTCCTCGTCGCCGCGCATCGCCTGGCCCATCCGGTGAGCGGCGGCGCGTTGCGCGGCGGTGTGGTCGCAGGCGCGTTCCTTGTGACCCCACAGGCTGCCTTGGACGCTGGTGAACCGGATCAGCTCACGCGGGTCGCCGGAGTTGCCGAGCACGCTCTCCCACGCGAGCATCGGGAGGTATTCGGCGAACAGGTGCAGCAGCACGACGACGTGGACCGGCTCGCGGCGCAGCCAGCGGATGTCGAGTGCCTCGAGCATCAGTGCGTACAACGGATGCAGCGACCGCAGCGACCCGCGGGTCTGGCCGCCCGGGCGGCGCGGGAACTGCGCCGCGCGTACGGGCTCGACGACCTCCGGCGGCAGGTCTTCGCGAGCGGCGAGCTCGTCGAAGTCTTCGGCATCCAGGTCGAGCAGGCGCTCACCGGTCTTGGCGAGCGCCTCGATGCGATGCACGGTCGACGCGGGCAGGTCGAGTAACCGGACGACGGCGGCGACTCCGGCGAAGCGGTAGTCGGCCAGCAGCGCCTGGACAACATCGCGGGGGGTGTGGGGAGTCGTCCTCCCCCTGTCACCGGGAAGGTCACCGGGACTGTCACCGGGACTGTCACCGGGACGGCGAAGTGGCTCGCGCTCTCCGCGAGCAGACCCCTCCCGTTCGCCGGCTGTCATGCCTGTTGCCTGGTCAGCCCGCGCTAAAGGCGTCTGACGAAGATGTGCACCGCGTCGGCCTCGGCGAGCTCGGCGGCAGGTCCGGGCTGGCCGGACTCGTCGAGCGGGGCGAAACGTACGCGGTCGCCGACCTGCGAGAGCTGGACCTCGCGGCCGGGGAACACCCCTGCCTGTTCCAGCACCTCGAGCTGGTCGGGTGCGGTCTGCAACGGCTCGGCGATGCGATGCAGGGTCACCTTGACGTGGTCGCCCCCGGCGTCGGCGAGGACCTTGTCGATCGGCTCGGCCTCGTCCAGCTGCGCCGGCTTGAGGTGCTCACCGAGCTCGTCGAGACCGGGGATCGGGTTGCCGTAGGGATCCTTGACCGGGTGGTCGAGCACCTGCACCAGCCGTCGCTCGACGTCTTCGGAGATCACGTGCTCCCAGCGGCAGGCCTCGACGTGGACCAGCGCCCAGTCGAGCCCGACAACGTCGGTCAGCAGGCGTTCGGCGAGCCGGTGCTTGCGCATCACGCGGATGGCGTAGGAACGGCCCATCGCCGACAGCTCCAGATGCCGGTCACCCTCGACAGCCAGCAGCCCGTCACGTTCCATCCGCGCGACGGTCTGACTCACGGTCGGACCGGACTGGTGCAACCGCTCGGCGATCCGGGCGCGCAGCGGGACGATGCCCTCTTCTTCCAGTTCGTAGACTGTTTTGAGGTACATCTCGGTTGTGTCGATGAGATCGCTGTGATGGCTCACGCCGCTGCCGTCCTCTTCTTCGGGGATGCCTGCTCAACCCCCGTCCAGGATACCTGTGACCTGGCGGGGGCGTAACGGGCAGATGCCGAGTTTACCCCTTGCGGGCGGCACCCTTTTCGGTTGCTTTGCGGCGGTCACGGCGGCGCTTGGCGCGTGCGCGCTCCTTGGCCCAGCGAACTTTCGGTCGGTCTCCTCTTCCCATGGTCGGTAAGAGTACCGGTCACCGCCCGCAGCGTGGGCTCAGGCGAGGATCGCGAGCTGTTCCGGGCGTACCGGGTAGGCGAACGGGAGGCCCTGCGCATAGCGCTCGACCTCCGAAACGGCCAGCGCACCCATCCGCAGCACCTCGTTGCCGAGCGACCCGGCGATGTGCGGCGTGAGCACGACATTCGGCATCGCGAACAACGGCGAGTCCACCGGCAGCGGCTCAGGATGCGTGACGTCGAGGACGGCGGAGATCCGGCCGGTGGCGAGCTCGGCAGTCAGCGCCTCGGTGTCGACGAGCCGCCCGCGAGCGGTGTTGATCAGCGTGGCGCCGTCCTTCATCAGTCCCAGCCGCCGGGCGTCGAACATGTCATGCGTGGCCGGGATGTCGGGCGCGTGAATGCTCACCACATCACTACGCCGGACCAGCTCGTCCAGCTCGACCGCTTCGACGCCGAGCGCGGCGGCCTCGGCCGCACTGATCGTCGGATCATGGAGCACCACCTCCATGTCGTACGACGCCAGCAACTCGATCACTCGCCTGCCGACGCGAGAGGCGCCGACCAGCCCGACCGTCGTGCCGTAGTTACCGAGCGTCGAGAAGCCCGCACCCCACCCACGCCGATCCGCACTGTTCTTATAGGCAGCCTGTGCGGCATAGGCGTGCTTGCCGGCCAGCACGACCATCGCGACGGTGTACTCCGCGACCGGAACGGCATTGGCCGCCACCGCCGAGGAGACCTGGAGGCCACGCTCCCAGCACGCGTCAGTGACGATGCCCTTCACCGTGCCCGCACCATGCACGAGCGCCCGAAGCTCCGGCGCCTTGGCGAGCGCCTCCGCATCGAGCCGGGGGCACCCCCAGCACGTGAACAACACCTCGGCATCGGCCAGCGCGGCGGCGGCCTCGGGCGACCGGAAGTCGGTGAGGATCCTGCTCTCGTCGAAGTCGACGTCGGCCGTCTCGCCCAGGCGAGCGCGGAGGTCGGAGTCGAGCAGCCGCCCAAGGTTTCCGGGACCCATGGCCAGAACGGTTTTCGGGCGGCTTGGAGCGGCAGCAGACATAATGTGCAGGCTAGCAGGGCGGATAGCGGTTTCCGATGTCCGAGAACGGCGCTCGGCAGCCGCGCGCTCGCCGTTTCGGAGCCCGCCGCGGCAGGCGGAAAGCTAGAGCTGCCGGGTCGACTCCCGGATGACGACCTCGCCACGGATCTTCTCGATCCGGTCCTTCTCAGGCGGGTCGATGTCGAGCGCCAACTCGGCCGCGCGTACGCCCATCTCCTCCAGCGGCAGCCTCACCGTCGTGAGCGAAGGCGTCAGATCCCGCAACGTCTCGATGTCGTCGAAGCCCGCGATCGACATCTCACCCGGCACCGAGATGCCGAGCTCCCGGCAGGCCGCCATCGCGCCGACCGCCATCACGTCGTTGACCGCGAACACGCACGTGACTCCCGGGGCGCGCGACAGCAGCTGCTTGGCCGCTTCGTATCCTCCGTCACGCGTGAACGTTCCGTCGATCACGGCCTGCGGGTCGAGCTCGATGCCGGCCTTCGTTAGTCCGTCCTTGAAGCCCTTGAACCGATCGGACGCCGTGAGCAACGCCCGCGGCCCGGCCAGCACCCCGAACTTGCGGTGCCCGAGATCTGCCAACCGCACAGCCAGCTCCCGCGCTCCGGCCCGGTTCTCCGGCTGCACGGTGTCGGTCGGCAGCTTGTGCTGACTGACGCACGCGATCCGCCCGCCCGACCGCCGGAACGCGTCGACTTCCTTGGCCAGCCGCTCGGTCTGCGCCTTGTCGGCCACCCGCGACCCGGCCAGGATGACGGCCCGCGCCCGCTGCGCCCGCAGCATCGCGACGTACTGCAGCTCGCGATTGGGATTACGCGACGTCGTCCCCAGGGTCACGATCAGCCCACGGTCGTCGGCGACGCCCATGACGCCGGATGCGATGGCGGAGAAGTAGGGGTCGGCGATGTCGTGGACGATCAGACCGACCGTCGAACTGGTGCCTCGAGCAACGGCCTGCGCGTGGACGTTCGGCGTGTAGCCGAGCTCCTCGGCCGCCTGCAAGACGACAACGCGAAGATCTTCGTTGACCCGGCGCGTACTCCCGTTGAGCACACGCGACGCGGTGGCGAGCGAAACGCCGGCCCTGCGCGCAACGTCGCCCAAGGTGACAACCGTGGAATTGCTCATCTTCGCGATTCTCCGCCTGGTCTGCCCATGGTGTCCGTACTTCTGTGCTCCTACGGTGTCAAGCATGCCGGAAACACAGCCCCATTCCGGCCAACTCGCCACGGTTTCTTTGCCGCGGTCAACGGCCCTGACCAGGTTTTAGCGTTTCAACGTCGACATTCTCGAGGTACAGCTGCACAAAAGTGTCCACTCAGGCCTTGTTCTGGCCAAGAAGTCACACTACGCTGCTCGCACTCGGGTTGATACGTAGGAGCGGGTGGCCCGTGCGGCCGAAGGCCGCGGGGCCGGATGAGCACTGTGGGTTCACCGAATCGCGCCGGGGAGGGCACGATGACCGACGATCGCAAACGCACCGGTCTAGACCGCCGAGCATTTCTCCGTCGCGCCGCATACCTCAGCGCAGCCGTCAGCAGTCCTGGGCTGCTCGCTGCTTGCGCGACCGGTGGCGGCGGCGACACGACCAACGACAAGCCCAAGTCCTCCGGCAAGAAGACCGCGCAGAATCCCCTCGGCGTCGACGCCAGCGCGCCTCTGGACGTCGTCATCTTCAAGGGTGGCTGGAGCGACGAGTACGCCAAGTACCACGAAGGCATGTACAAGAAGCGCTATCCCAGCTCGAAGGTCAGCCACCTCGGCACCCGCGAGATCGCCGGGCAGCTGCAGACGCGCTTCGCCAACGGAACGCCGCCGGACTTCATCGACAACTCCGGTGCGCAGATGATGGACCTCGCGACCCTTGTGACCCAGGGCCAGGTCCAGGACATCTCCGAGGTGCTCAAGGCCGCGTCGTGGGACGACCCGAAGAAGACGGTCGAGCAGACGCTGATCGAGGGCGCGCTCGATCCGCTCAAGTTCGAGGGCAAGCCCTACGGTCTGCCGTATGTCCTGAACATCAGCGGACTCTGGCACAACAAGAAGACGTTCGAGGCCAACGGTTGGGAGACGCCGAAGACCTGGGACGACCTGATGGCGCTCGGCGAGAAGACGAAGGCCAAGGGCCTGCCGCTGCTGACGTACCAGGGGCAGTACCCCGGCTACATGATGACCGTCTTCCACTCGCTGGTGAACAAGCGCGACGGCAACGTGGCGATGAAGGCCATCGACAACCTCGAGGACGGCGCCTGGTCGCAGGACGCCGTACGCGAGGTCGCCGAGGCGTTCGAGGAGCTGAAGGCGAAGAAGTACATCATGCCGGGCACGGCCGCGCTGGATCACACGCAGGCGCAGGCGGCCTGGCTGCAGGGCAAGGCGGCGCTGATCCCGTGCGGCTCGTGGCTGAAGAAGGAGATGGAGTCGCAGGTTCCGTCCGACTTCGAGTTCGTCATCCACCCGACGCCCTCGATGGACGCGAGCGACAAGATTCCGTACGAAGCGACGCCGTACGGTCCGGGCGAGAACTACATCGTTCCGTCGAAGGCGAAGAACGTGCCCGGCGGCCTCGAGATGATCCGGATCATGTGCTCGAAGGAAGGCGCGCAGAAGTTCGCCGAGCTCTGCTTCGCGCTGACCGTCGTCGAGGGCGCGCACGACGACCAGACGTTCGACCCGGTGCTCACCTCGTCGCTCGAAACGCTGAAGGCGGCGCAGAAGGTGCAGATTCTCGACTCGGTGAAGTACTCCCAGTGGTACGTCGAGATGAAGGACGAGGTCAACAACGCGTGCGGCCAGCTGCTCACCGGCAAGCTCGACGCGAAGGGCTTCCTGGCCCGCTGCCAGAAGAAGGCGGACGAGATCAAGAAGAACCCGAGCATCAAGAAGTTCACCCGGTGACGATGGCGGTGACCGGCCGGGACCGCGCCTCGCGTAGCCGGCCGCTGAATGTGCGGCCGGCTACGCGTGCCGGCGTGGCCGGCCGCCTTCCCGCACGCTAGAAGCAGGAGATTCGCCATGCGCAAGGGTCGTATTCCGTTCATCATCACGTTCCTGGCCCCCGCTCTCCTGCTCTACCTCGTCTTCGTGCTCTCCCCGTTCGCTCAGGGCATCCAGGTCTCGTTCACCAACTGGACCGGCTTCACGCCGGACTTCGACTACGTGGGCCTGGCCAACTACGAGTTCCTGATGCAGAGCGGGCCGTGGTGGCACGCGGTCGTCAACAACCTCAAGTTCCTGCTCGTCCTGCCGCTCGGCACGCTCGCGGTCTCGCTCGTGTTCGCCGCCCTGCTGACCCGCGGCGGCACCGGCGGCTCGAGCGCCAACCTGCGCGGCTCCGGCTTCTACCGCATCGTCTATTTCTTCCCGCAGGTGCTTCCGGTCGTGCTGATCGGCATCCTTTTCCAGTTCGTCTACAGCACCGACGGCGGGCTGCTGCAGCAAACGCTGAAGCTGGTCGGAATCGACATGCTGCGAATCATTCCGAACGGACTGCTGGGAACGCCGGACGCGATTTTGTGGGCGATCGCGTTCGTGGCGATCTGGGCCGGCGTCGGTTTCTACATGGTGCTGTTCATCGCCGGAATGCAGCAGATCCCCCGCGAGCTGTTCGAGGCCGCGGCGATCGACGGCGCCAGCCGGACCCGGATGTTCTTCAGCGTCACGCTTCCACTGTTGTGGGGCCATCTGCAGGTCGCGGTTGTCTTCATCGCCACCAACACACTCGACATGTTCGCGCTGCTGTCGGTCATGGCGCAGAACGGCAACGGCGCCGACCGTGGCGCCGACGTGATGGCGACCCAGCTGTACCGCACGGCGTTCGCCGGCAACTCACAGTTCGGGCTGGCTTCGGCGATGGCGACGTTCTTGCTGGTCTTCTCGCTGCTCCTCGCGGCAGTGACGTTCCGTCTCACCCGCCGCGAACGGCTGGAGTACTAGGAGAGATCCATGGCGACGACACCGACGACACCAACACCTTCGGCCGCCACCGGAACGGCACCGAAGTCCCCGCAGCAGAAGGCCGGCCTGCCACCGAACCGCTTCTCCGGTGCGCGGGTGCTGAGCGACGGCGTGCCGCAGGTCTTCCTGGTCGCGTGGGCGTTGCTGGTGATCCTGCCGATGCTGTGGGTTTTCCTGTCGTCGTTCAAGGACAACCGCGAGCTCTACAACAACCCGTTCGGGCTGCCTCAGGTCTGGCACTTCGACACCTACGTCGACGCGTGGCAGAAAGCGCACATCGGGCAGTTCTTCGTCAACACGCTGATCGTCGTGCTGTGCGGCGTGTTCTTCACATTGTTGTTCTCCGCGATGGCGGCGTACGTGCTCGCGCGTTACACGTTCCCCGGCAGCCGGATCATCTATTACCTGTTTCTCGCCGGCATGATGTTCCCGCTGTTTCTCGCGATCGTTCCGTTGTTCAGAATCGCGCAGAACATGGGGCTTTACCAGAACCTGCTGGGCCTGATCGTCATCTATGTCGCGTTCTCGCTGCCGTTCTCCATCTTCTTCCTGACGGCGTTCTTCCAGACGCTGCCGATGGATCTCGCGGAGGCGGCGTTCATCGACGGCGCCGGGCACTTCCGTACGTTCTTCCAGATCATGCTGCCGCTGGCGAAGCCGGGCCTGCTGAGCATCGGCGTGTTCAACTTCCTCGGCCAGTGGAACCAGTACCTCATCCCGCTCGTGCTGAACCCCCAGAAGGGCGACCCGCCCACGAACTTCGTCCTCACCCAAGGCCTCGCCGACCTCGCGCTCGGTGAGCGGTACGAGTCGGGTGCGACGTCGACCGGGCAGCTGTTCGCCGGCCTGATCATCATGATGATTCCGGTACTCGCCGTGTACATCGTGTTCCAGCGCCGGGTCGAGGAAGGCCTTACGGCAGGGGCCCTGAAGTAACAGGTGTAACGGCTGCCGAGGCCGTCCGTCTGGGATTACTAGGGGTGAACCCTCCTCTGCGTCGAACCAGTCGAATGACGGTGTCCGGTTTCCGCCGGACCTGATCAGCGGACTTGCTTCCGGTGCTGGTCTTCGGTTACGGTGGAAAACGCTTTCCTCGCTACGTCGATGGCGTGGAGGGGGAACACACCTAGTTACGGGCTGCAGGGAGCGCGCAAAAGGGGGCGACCGGGATGGCCCAGACAGGCGTACTGAGAGACGGAGGGACCGCATGAGCGTGCGCGAGCTCGGCGTCGTGATGAACGGCGTGACTGGGCGAATGGGCTACAACCAGCATCTGGTGCGCTCGATCCTTGCCATCCGCGGTCAAGGGGGCATCGAACTGGCCGACGGCACGCGCGTGGTGCCGGAGCCGCTGCTCGTAGGACGTTCGGAAGCCAAGCTCCGCGACATCGCCGAGCGGCACGGTCTGACCCGTTGGACGACAGACCTCGACTCCGCACTGAGCGACCCGAGCATGTCGATCTACTTCGACGCGCAGGCCACCCAGGCCCGAGAGAAGGCCGTCCTGAAGGCGATCTCGGCCGGCAAGCACATCTACTGCGAGAAGCCCACGGCCGACAGCCTGACTTCCGCCGTCGAGCTGGCTCGGACGGCTGCCGACGCCGGCGTGAAGGTCGGCGTCGTGATGGACAAGGTCTACCTGCCCGGGCTGCGCAAGCTGAGCCGGCTCGTCGAGAGCGGGTTCTTCGGGCGGATCCTGTCGATCCGCGGCGAGTTCGGCTACTGGGTCTTCGAAGGCGACTGGCAGGCCGCGCAGCGGCCGAGCTGGAACTACCGCGCCGAGGACGGCGGCGGCATCACGCTCGACATGTTCTGCCACTGGAACTACGTCCTGGAGTCGATCGCCGGCCGGGTCGGCGCGGTGACGGCACGCGCTGTCACCCACATCCCGAAGCGGTACGACGAGCAGGGCGACGCCTATGACGCCACGGCCGACGACGCGGCGTACGCGATCTTCGAGCTCGACAGCGGCGTGATCGCCCAGCTCAACTCCTCCTGGTGTGTCCGGGTGTTCCGCGACGAGCTGGTGGAGTTCCAGGTCGACGGCACGCACGGCAGCGCGGTCGCCGGGCTGCGCCGGTGCCGGATCCAGCACCGCGCGAGCACGCCGATGCCGGTGTGGAACCCCGACCTGCCCGCCACGGAGACGTTCCGTGAGCAGTGGCAGGAGGTCCCCGACAACACGAACTTCGACAACGGCTTCAAGGTCGAGTGGGAGCAGTTCATCCGCTACGTCATGGCCGAGGAGCCTCAGCCGTTCGCGTACGACTTCCTGGCCGCCGCGCGCGGTGTCCAGCTGGCCGAGCTGGGCCTGCGTTCGTCCGCCGAGGGCAGGCGGATCGAGGTGCCCGAGGTCACGCTGTGACGACGGGATCACTGGCGCGGCTCTCGCTCAACCAGAAGACGACCAACCGGTGGACGGTCGCCGAGGCCGTCTCCGGGTGTGTTCGGGCCGGCATCCCGGCGATCGGGTTGTGGCGGGAGCACGTTGCGCAGGCCGGGCTGGCTGCCTCCGCCCGGCTGGTCCGGGACGCGGGGCTGCGCGTTTCGTCGCTGTGTCGCGGCGGGTTCCTGACCGCCGCCGAACCCGTCGCGCGGAAGGCCGCACTCGACGACAACCGGCGTGCGATCGACGAGGCGGCCGAGCTGGGTGCACCGTGCGTGGTGCTGGTGGTCGGCGGCCTGCCGGACGGCTCGAAGGACCTCGCCGGCGCCCGCGACCGGGTGGGGTCGGCGATCGCGGAGCTGGCACCGGTGGCGGGCGCGGCCGGCGTACGGCTGGCCCTGGAGCCGCTGCACCCGATGTACTGCGCGGACCGGGCGGTGCTGTCCACGCTGGGCCAGGCGCTGGACATGGCGGAGAACTTCCCGTCGGCCCAGGTCGGCGTCGTGGTCGACACGTTCCACATCTGGTGGGACCCCGACGTGTGGCGGCAGATCGGCCGCGCGGGCGCGGGCGACCGGATCGCGTCGTTCCAGGTCTGCGACTTCAACCTGCCGATCCCCGAGGACAACCTGCTCGCGCGGGGCATGATGGGCGACGGCTTCATCGAGTTCCGCCCGTTTCGGGAGGCCGTCGAGGCCGCCGGCTACGACGGCGACATCGAAGTGGAGATCTTCAACGCCGACATCTGGGCCGCCGACCCCGACACCGTCCTCACCACGATGGTCGAGCGCTACCGGGAGCTCGTTGTCTAGGGTGTGCCGACCTGGAACGCGCGGTGTGTCGTGACGTCCGTGCTGCTCCCCGCGCCGTCAGCGACTCGGATCCGGAGGCTGGCGAACGCCTGCTCCACGTTCGGCGTGGTCTCGTCGGCCACCCAGTGACCGTCGACCTGACGCACCTCGAGATCGCGCCAGGTCGCGCCGTCGTCGTACGAGATCGCCAGTTCCGGCGTGCTCATCGTCGCCCGGTCGCCGCCCACGACGTCGATCGTGAGCGGGAGCGTGGTGCCTGGCGCCGCCCGGCCACGCAGGTCGAACGGACCGGTGACCCGCGCGTCGATGACCGTGCCAACCGGGCTGTCGTCGCCCGCCGGCGCGGGTGAGGACCGGAACGTCCAGCTCCCGCTGACCTTCCGGGCATAGGCCAGATAGCTGAGCGTGTGTTCGGCCGTCAGCTCCACGGTGTAGGTGCCTGTGCCGGTCTGGTTCTCGACGTAGACGCCCGTGGTCGTGTCCTCCTCGGCGATCGTCTCGCCGTCGCGTTTCAGCACGGTGTGGCCCACCGGCGGCTCCGCGAGCACGTAGGTCAGGTAGTCGCTGCCGGCCGGGCAGACCGGACACAGCCGGACGCCGAGGCTTCCGTCGCTTCCGTGGTAGGCCTGCGCACTCGCACCCCAGGCGGCCGCACCGAACCGGTACGTACGGCGCTCACCGGGCACGTACGTCGACGGCGGCAGATCGTCGGCGTAGGCGAGAAAGTCCGGCGGCACGGTCAGCTCCAGCCCTCCGCTCCAGAGCGGCTTGGTCCCGAAGGCGTCGGCGGTCACCAGGATCCGCTGCCGGCCGGGCGGCCGGACTCTGGGGCCGGCGTTGAGAAGCTGTAGCGGCAGCCCGTCGACCTCCAGGTCACCGTGCAGAGCCACCAGCCCGTCCAACGGCTCGTCGCCCGGTGTGGCGAACTCCAGCGTGAGGTCGGCCAACTGGCCGGCATCGACCGGATACGTCGGATCGTCTGGCAGCCGGCCGCGCTCACCGTCGACCAGGCTGTACCTCGTGCCGTCCGCTCCGACGAGGTGCATGTACAGCGAGAACCAGTACGGCCGGTCCTCGACCGGCTCCGTCGCAAGGACGTAGAGCTCGCTCTGCCCGCCGCGGTCGCGGAACTGCGCGTAGAAGGGCAGGTCACCTACCCTCTGCACCAGACTCGACAGCAGCAGCTCGTGGTTGGTGGTCGTCACGTCTCCGCTGAACCTGGCCGGCCTGGCCTCCCGCGCGTCCAGCCGGACCGTGGTGCCGGCGTGGCCGACCACGATCTCCGGCGCGGCCACCAGGGTCGAGCTGACCAGTTCCTCGCCGTCCCAGCCGAGGATGTGCTCGGCGGAGGTGTAGCGACCTGGAGCGACCCGGGCGACGAGCTTGCCGCCGGTCATCCGAAGTGGCTCGGCCTCGCCAGTCTCGACGTTCACGATGATCGGCACCTCGGCGAAATTCCCCTGGCCGGTCGCCGTGATCGGCTCACCGTCCCGGGTGACGTACTCGAACGTGACGTCGTGCTTCTCGCCCTCGACGAACACAGCCACCGGCGTACGGATCGCGGTGCCGCGGCCCTTGGCGAGGATCGTGCCTTGGTACTGCGTCCCCAGCGCGGCGCGGGCCGGGTCGACCACGAGCCGGACCGTCCGGCTGCCGCCGGCCGGAACCGTGACCTCGTCCGGCATCCGGAACAGTCCCTTCGGCGCCGGGTGCCCGGCCGAGTCGGCCGGCGAGAACGCGAGCCGCAACGCCAGCGGTTGGTCGCCGTCGTTCCGGTACGTCACGTTCTCGACCGCCGGCCCCTCGTGCGGCCAGTCGAGGAACGCCGAGACGCTCCCGCCCGCGGCCCAGACCGGTTGCTCGATCGCCTTCGCGACGTCTAGGAACCCCGCGCCCTGCTCGAACACCGAACTCGCGCCCAGCGGTGCGGTGGCGCTGCCCATCAGCAGCGCCTTCAGCCGGTCCGCGCCGGCCTTCGGATAGCGCTGCGCGAGGATCGCCGCCGCACCAGCGACATGCGGCGTGGCCATCGACGTACCGGACAACCTGCTGTAGTGCTCGTCGACCGGGTCGCCGACCACGGCGCCGGCTGCCCTCGCGGCGGCGATGTCGACGCCGGGCGCCGCGAGATCAGGCTTCATCGCCCGGTCGTAGTACCGCGGCCCACGGCTGGAGAAGTCCGCCGTCGTACGGTCCCGGTTGGCCGCCGCGACCGTGAGCGCTCGGTCGGCGTCACCGGGGGCGCCGATCGTCCGCTCGCCGTCACCGGAGTTGCCGGCCGCGACCACGAACAGCGTTCCCGTGCTCTCCGTGAGCCGGTTCACCGCCTGGGACATCGGGTCGGTCCCGTATCCGTCGCCGTTCCCGCCGAGGCTGAGGTTGACCACGTCCGCGCCCTGGCCGACGGCCCACTCCATGCCCGCGATGATGTCGGAGGTCGATCCGAACCCGGAGTCGTCGAGCACCTTGCCGTTGATCAGCTGCGCGCCGGGAGCCACGCCCTTGAAACGCCCTCCGGACGCGGCTCCCGTGCCGGCGATGGTCGAAGCCACATGTGTGCCGTGGCCGAACCGGTCGTCCGGTGTCCCGGAGTCGGTGAAGTCATGCTCGGCGACGACCTTGGATCCGGTCAGGTCGGGATGGTCGGTGTCGATGCCGGTGTCCAGGACCGCGACCCGGATGCCCTTGCCGGTGAAGCCTTTCTCCCACGCGGCCGGAGCGCCGACCTGCGGGACGCTCTGATCCAGGCTCGCCCGCACCTTCGCGTCCAGCCAGATCTTCGCCCGGCCGGTCCGGGCGGTGCGCAGTTTCGTCCACAGCGCGGTCGCCTTGGCCTTCGGCGTTCGTACGGCCCGCAGCTCGAGGCTTTCGTAGGTGCGTACAGCCTTGGCCGAAGCCGGCAGCTCGGCGCCGGCGACGAGCACCCGCAGGTCCTTGGTCGCCGCGTCGTCCAGGCCGTCCTCGACGAGGCTGGTGACCTCGAACAGCCGCTCGTCGACCGAGCCGTTCATGACGAGCGGGACGGCATCCGACGGGTAGACCGAGATCTCTCCGCCGAGCTGCCGGATCCCGAACGTGATGTTCTCCCGTCCGGCACCGGGAGTCGGTTCCGCCCGGTAGCCCCGCGCGGTCCTGTCCACCCGTACGACGTCTCCGGTGACGAGCGTGACCCGCCACGACCGCTGGACGTCGCTCGTACCGACGGCTGGCCTGCCGTCCTCTCCGGGTGGGCCTGCGGCGGTCAGCAGACCGACCGCGAGCGCTCCTCCCGCGATCCAACCCAAGGCCCTTCGCAACGGGCCGCCCGTTCTGGGCATCGGCTCCCCTTCGACGCGACAGGCGGGCGGGTCGGCCCCCGCTCCGCTCTACCGCACGAACGCCGTGGACAGCCGACCGCGTTGACGACTCGGGTAAGTTCGGCTCCTCGGCAAGCGCGAGCGGGAGGACATCATGAACACCGGAATGCCACAGGCACCGACCCAGTGGCCCAAGCCGGGCAGTCTGGTGCTGCCCTACCTCTGGTCGCTCGCGCTGCCGATCGCCTGGGCCCTGGGCATTCTGGGCGTGACGATCCTGGCCTTCGCGGTGCGCCTGAGCACCGCCGGCGACTACGACTCCGACCAGGACGCCGGGCTGGCGATCGCCCTGCTCGTGCAGTCGATCGGTGGCCTCGCCGCGTGGGTGACGTTCGTCATCCTGGCGTGGGTGAAGGGGCAGCAGGACGCCACTGCCCGGCCACGATTCCTGGGCTACGGCACGATCGCGCTCGCGGCCGTCACCATCGTGGCGGTGATCCTGCTCTTCCTCCTGCCCGACGGCAGCTCAGCGGCTGCCTAGCTCGACGAGCTAGGCAGCCTTCAGGATCCCCAGCAGGCGGGTGACCTCACGGGTCACCGCATCGCGCGCGGGCGTGAGGTATTTGCGGGTGTCGACCACGGTCGGGTTGGCCGTGAGGTAATCACGCACAGCGTTGGTGAACGCCTGGTTCAGCGCCGTCGCGATGTTGACCTTCGTGATGCCGGCTTCCACCGCGCGGGTCAGGTCGCTGTCGGGCACGCCGGACGAGCCGTGCAGCACCAGCGGCACGTCGACCGCGTCACGGTTGGCCGCGATCAGGTCGAAGTCGAGCGAGGCCGTCTTCTCGAGCATCGCGTGGGAGGTGCCGACGGCGATCGCCAGCGCGTCGACGCCGGTCGCGTCGACGAACGCGCGGGCCTCCTCCGGCCGCGTGCGAGCACCCGGCGCGTGCACGCCGTCCTTGCCGCCCACCTCGCCGAGTTCTGCCTCGACGTAGACGCCGCGGTCGTGGCAGCGCTTCACCACTTCGGCGGTCGCCAGCAGGTTCTCTTCGTACGGCAACGTCGAAGCATCGAACATCACCGATCCGACGCCGAGCTCCAGCGCCGCGTAGATCAGCTCCGGCTTGGTCACATGGTCGACGTGCAGCGCGACCGGTACGGACGCGGCGCGTGCCACGGCCAGCGTCCCGACGGTGATCGGCTCCAGCGCGCCGTGGTATTTCACGGCGTTCTCGCTGATCTGCAGGATCACGGGAGCGCCGACGGCCTCGGCGCCGGCGACCAGCGCCTCTGCGTGCTCCAGCTGGATGACGTTGAACGCGCCAACACCGCGCCCGGCCTCCTGGGCCTGGCGCATGATGTCACCGGTCGGCGTGAACGGCATTGACCTAGTTCTCCCTGTGCTCGTCGGGCACCCAGGCGCCGGCCCGCATGACAGCCGACACGTCGAGTGCGCTGTCGAGCAGGACAAGATCAGCCTGGAGGCCCGTTCGGAGCGCACCGACATCGACCAACCCGAGCGCCCCTGCCGGGTTGGTCGCCGCCATCCGTGCCGCCTCGATCATCGAGACGCCGATCTCACGAACGACGAACCGGAACGCCGCATCCATCGTAAGCGTGCTTCCGGCGATCGAGTCGCCGTCGCGTAACCGGACCAGGCCGTTTCGGACCTTGACAGCCCGGCCGCCGAGCTCGTATTCACCGTCGCCGAGCCCGGCCGCCTGCATCGCGTCCGTGACCAATGACACACGGTCAACGCCGGCGGCGCGGACCGCGAGGTCGAGCATCGCAGGGTGTACATGGTGACCGTCGGCGATCAGCTCGACGGTGCAGCGCGGGTCCTCCAGCAACGCCGCGACAGCGCCCGGCTCGCGGTGGTGCAGGCTCGGCATCGCGTTGTAGAGGTGGGTCGCGACCGTGGCGCCCGCGTCCATGGCGCGCTTGGCCTGGTCGTAGGTCGCCATGGTGTGCCCGACCGCGACCACCGCGCCGGCCGCGACGACCTGCTCGACCGCCGCCGGCCCGCCGTCGAGCTCGGGCGCGATCGTCACCATCCGGATCGTTCCGCCGGCCAGCTCGAGCAGGCGGCCGACTTCGGTCGCTGTCGGTGGCCGGAGCACCTCCGGGTCGTGGGCGCCCTTCTTGCCCGGCGACAGCCACGGCCCTTCGAGGTGGATACCGGCTACGGTGTCGGCCCGGCCGGACCGCATCGCCTCCACGAGCGCGGTGACCTGCCGTTCCAGGTCTTCCGCCGGTGCCGACACGAGGCTCGCGATCGTGCTCGTCGTGCCATGCGAGAGGTGGAACGCGGCCACCTTCGCGATCGAGCCGGGGTCGGCGGAGGTGTACGCACCGCCGCCACCGCCGTGCACGTGCGTGTCGACGAACCCCGGCACGACGTACCGGTTGGCGAGGTCGAAGTCGATCCGGGCCGGCGCGCCGCCGCCGACGGCCACGATCCGTGAGCCGTCGACCTCTATCCAGCCGGGGTCGAGGATCGCGTCGTGCGTCACCACCCGGCCGTTGCCCAGAACGGTCACAGTACGGTCACCTGGAAGCTCCATCACCTGAGTCACTGAGGGTCCGCCACGCCAGCAGGCCCGCGCCGAGGCAACCGGCCTGGTCGCCGAGCGCGGCCCGGACCAGCCGGGGCCGGCGCTGGAACGTCAGCGCCTGGTCAAGTCTTTCCGCCAGCGGAGCGAGCAGCAAGTCGCCGGCTTCGGCCAGCCCACCGCCGACCACGACCACCTCGGAGCCGAGCAGCGTGAGCGCGGTGTGAAGCGCGTGGACGAGCGCGCCGATCGCCTCGTCCCAGACCTTCGCCGCGATCGGGTCGCCGTCGCGGACGAGCGCGGCCACGGCTGCCGAACCGTCGACCTCCTGGCCGCCGGCCTCGGTGTAGCGGCGGCCGATCGCGGCGGCTGAGGCGTACCGCTCCAGGCAGCCGCGCTGGCCGCACGGGCACTGCTCGCCGTCCGGGTGGACGACGACGTGGCCGAGCTCGCCGGCGTACCCGCCCGCGACCAGCGGCGAGCCGTCGACCACGCAGCACGCGGCGATGCCGGTGCCGAGCGGGAGGAACAGCGCGTTCGTGGCGCCCGCGGCCGCGCCGACCACCGACTCGGCCAGCCCGCCCGTACGAACGTCGTGGCCGAGCGCGACCGGGATGCCGAGCCGTTCGCGCAGCTGCGGGCCGAGCGGCGCGTTCCGCCACGGCAGGTTGGCCGCCGTCACGGCCACGCCGCGTACGTCGTCGACGATGCCGGGTACGCAGAGTCCGGCCGCCTGGGGCGCGGTCAGGCCGAGCCCGGGCGCCTGTGCGGCCAGTTCGGTGAACGCGGCCGCGATCCGGTCGAGCACCTGCTCGGGCGCTTCGTCGGCGCCGGTGGCGAACGACTTGCGGAAACGCACCTGGTTGGCCGCGTCGATCAGGGCGCCCTTCATGTACGTACCGCCTACGTCGAGGCCGAGTACGCAGCTGTCGTCGGACGCCATCAGTGCGCGGGGAGGACCACGGAGCGGGTCAGGTTGCGCGGGTTGTCGGGGTCGAGGCCCTTGGCGGCACCGATGCCGACCGCGAGGCGCTGCACGCGGATCAGCTCGGCCAGCGGGTCGCGGTCGGGCTCGGCGACGACGATCGCGCCGAGCGCCGAGGTCTGGTCGTACAGGTTGGCCGGCGGCGGGCCGAGGAACCACACGACCGAGGAGTCGTCGGTGATGCTCATAGGTCCGTGACGGTACTCCATCGCGGGGTACGCCTCGGTCCACGAGATCGACGCCTCGCGCATCTTGAGCGCGGCCTCGTTGGCGAGGCCGACCGTCCAGCCGCTGCCGAGGAACGTGAACTGGCCGCGGTCGAGCGCGCCGTCCGGCAGGTCCTGCGCGAGCGCCTGCTCGGCGTCGGCGATCGACTGCTCGACGGGAAGGCCGACGTGCGCGCGCAGCAGGGTGAGCGCGGAGGTCGCGAAGCGGGTCTGCACGACCGAAACCTCGTCGGCGAAGTCCAGCACGACCGTGCGGTCGGCGAGCTCCATCACCGGGGTGGTGGGGTCGGCGGTGATCACCGTGGTCTGGATCCGGCCGCGCAGCTCGGTGAGCGCCGCGATCACCTCGGTCGTCGTGCCGGAACGAGTGAGCGCGACGATCCGGTCGTAACCGCGTGTGCTCAGGAGGGTGTCGGTGAACTCCGAGGCGGCGTACGCATCGGTCACGCCATGGCCGGCCTGCTCACGCAGCGCGGCGTAGGACTGCGCCATGAACCAGGACGTGCCGCAGCCGAGCACCGCGATCCGCTCGCCGTCGGTGGGCAGGGCCGATGCCGTCTCGCCCGCTCCCGCGAGTCGTGCGGCGCGCCGCCAGCTGTCCGGCTGGCTGGCGATCTCCTCCGTTACGTACTTCATGAACCTTCTTCTCTCCCGGATCCCCGCGTAGGCTCACCACCCGGTCAGCGATGCCTCTGCAGCGTAATCCACGAACGCTCGTTAGTGCACAGTATTCCGCAAGAACAAGCAGAGATGAGCAAGTTGGCCAGAACGGGTCACAGTCTTCACTGCAACTTTGCTCAAATCACTTGCGCACTACCCCCGGTTTGTGATCAGTTTCTTTGCTAACGCGTGCAGGAAACCGCGCACGCGCGACGTTGGACATGGGGTGGATGGACATGAACGAGCGCGGCGGCACTTCGCAGGGGGACTGCACGAATGCTGGGCGGTGCACGTGAACCGTTACGAGCGCCTCAACGCCATCCTCGAGCTCGTCGCCGAGCGGGGACGGATCGACGTCGAGACCCTGGCAACCGAGCTCGACGTCTCCACCGCCACCATCCGCCGCGACCTCGACCATCTCGCGCAGCAGCAGTTCCTCACCCGCACCCGCGGTGGTGCGGTCGCGCACTCGGTCGCCTATGACCTGCCGTTGCGCTACAAGTCCGCTCGCCAGGCCACCGAGAAGCAGCGGATCGGCAAGGCCGCAGCCGACATGGTCGAGGCCGGCATGGTGATCGGCCTCAACGGCGGCACCACTGCCACCGAGGTGGCGCGCGCGATCGCCACGCGTACCGACCTGCAGTCCCCCGCGGCCGGACGGCGCGCGGTCACGATCGTCACCAACGCGGTCAACATCGCCAACGAGCTGACCGTCCGGCCACACGTCAAGATCGTCGTGACCGGCGGCGTGGCGCGCCCGCAGTCGTACGAGCTGGCCGGGCCGTTGGCCACGCACATCCTCGAGGGCGTGAGCCTCGACGTGGCGTTCCTCGGCGTGGACGCGATCGACCCGGTCTCCGGCGCTTCGGCGCACCACGAGGGCGAGGCCAACATCAACCAGCTGATGGCGTCCCGCGCCCGGCAGGTCGTCGTGGTGGCCGACAGCTCGAAGGTCGGCACGCAGGCGTTCGCACGGATCCGGGCGACCGACGAGATCGACGTCCTGATCACCGACACCGCGATCCCCGACGACTCCCGGCAGCGTTTCGAGGATCTCGGCGTCAAGGTGATGCTGGTCTAGACGATCTATTCC
>NZ_BAAGYY010000012.1:0-46285 GCF_054779015.1 Flindersiella endophytica | reverse complement strand
CGTCGATCGCCGGAGGCCCCTCCTGGCTCCTCCTCCGCCTTGCCAGCGCGGCGCCATGCGCCGCGCGCTTGACCGGCGACCCCTTGGAATAGATCGTCTAGTGGTCCCGGACCGGCCCGGCGAAATCCCTCCTTACAGGGAATTGCGGGACGTGTGAGTCCGGAGAGCGCTAAGTTCGTGCAGCGTGCGAATCGTTCACATCTCAGATCTTCACATCGAGCCTGAACCCGAACAGCGGATGCCCGGTGTGATCGCCTCCCTCGACCGCGACCGGGACCAGCTGCACGCGGCGGGCGCGGAGCTCGTCCTCGTCACGGGTGACCTGACGACGTTCGGCTGTGCCCAGGTAGACCACCTGAAGCGTGCCCGGCAATGGCTGGACGAGCTGGGTCTTCCGTACCTCGCGATTCCCGGCAACCACGACTTGTCGCCCAGCCCGGAAGCGGGCGACTTCGAAGACGTGCCGTACGCGAAAACCGGCTACGGCCGGACGTTCGACGCCGATCCGGTCCAGGTCAGCGACCTGGGCTCGGTCCGGGTGATCGCCGCCGGGCTGCGCGAGCGCGACCCCGACGGTGTGCTGCCCCGGATCGTGGAGCTCCTCGAGTCCGACCCGCGGCCGGTGATTCTGGCGACGCACTACCCCGTGCTCGGTGTGCGTGAGCCGAAGGTGCACAAGTTCTTCGGGTCCGACGAGTTCGTGCCGGAGTCCGCTCTGGCGCTGCTCGAGATCATCCGAACGCATCCGAACGTCGTGCTCTACGCCTGCGGGCACATCCACGTGAGCACGACCGCGCGGCTCGCCCCGCACTGCCTGCAGGTCACGGCCGGCAGCCTCGGGCAGGGCGCGAGCACGTACCGGATCTACGACGTCGACTCCGCCGGCCTGACGTACTCCACGGCGCTCGGCTGTGGGCCCCTGACATTCTGGGAGCACAGCGTGACCGGGCTGGACGCGGACTTCTCGCTCGGCCGCGACGACGAACGCACTGGAAGGATCACGTGGTGAGTCGTTACGCGATGTTGATCGTCGGGCAGGACGTGCCGTACGCCGAGCTGCCCGAAGGCGAGGTCGACACCACGATGGCGGAGATCGACGCCTGGTTCACGAAGTGGTCGGCGGCCGGGAAGGTCGTCCCGGGCGGCGCCGAGCTCAACGACGCGTCGATGGCCAAGACCGTGCGCGCCGCCGCCGGCGGGCCGCCGGTGATCACGGACGGACCGTATGCCGAGCTGAAGGAGTACATCGGCGGCGTCGTCTACCTCGAGGCCGACGACATCGACGATGCGGTGGCGATCGCGTCGGAGTGGCCGCGGCTGCAACCCGGCTCGATGATGACCGCGGTCGAGGTACGCCCGATCATCCAGCGCTGAGCGTCGCCGCCTCCTCCCGCGGAGAATGGACGCGTGGAACTCGCTCGGCTTCGTGGCCACGTTCCAGCCGGACCCGAACTTCGGCCGCATCCTGGCGGCCTACGGCGGCGTGTTCGTCGCCGGCTCGCTGGCCTGGGGCGTGGTCGTCGACCGGTTCCGTCCCGACCGCTTCGACCTGATCGGCGCGGCGATCTGCCTCGTGGGCGTCGCCGTCATCATGTATGCCCCGCGCGGGTAGCGCTTTCAGGCGAACGGGTCGTCGTCCATGGGTTCGAGATAGACGTGGTTCCCGCCTCCGGGTGGCAGCTCGGGCGAGTCCGGCAGCTTGGGCAGGCGGCCCAGCTGCTCCACCTGCTCGGTCAACGCGTCCAGCACCGAGCGCAACTGCACCTGTGCCACTTTGGCAAACGTCCGTACGTACTCGATCTCCGGGATCTGCCGTGCGTACGCCGCGCTCGGGTCCACGCCGAACCCGGTCACGCCATGATCGGTCTCGTCGGCGAACACCACCTGCGGATCCTGCAGCGGCGCCTGCGAGGCCGCCTTCGCCGCCGCCCGTTCGGCCTGCTCGTGCGCCTTCTCCAGGATCTCCCGCTGCTGCTCCCGCGCGGTCAGCATCAGATCTCGGGCGTGCTGCACCGCCTCGGCCACCAGCCGGTCCGCCACCTGTTGCGCCTGGCTGAACAACGCCACCGCGTGCGCGTTGATCTCGGCTCGCGGCTTCGGCCCGTTCGTCGCCTCGGAACGCATCCGATCCAGCTCCGCCC
Organism: Flindersiella endophytica; assembly: GCF_054779015.1. Classification (NCBI taxonomy): domain Bacteria; kingdom Bacillati; phylum Actinomycetota; class Actinomycetes; order Propionibacteriales; family Nocardioidaceae; genus Flindersiella; species Flindersiella endophytica. Next base: position 44,144 of record NZ_BAAGYY010000012.1, on the reverse strand, counting down.
GTAAGGCGGCACGCTCGGCATCGGCTGCCTCGATCTCGTCGGCGAGGCCGGCGAGGAACGCCCGGACCTCGGACTCGTCGACCCCGCGCACGCGACGGCTGAACGATGCCGCCCGGACCGCGCGAGGCGACCTGCGCGAGGTTCTTGGATCACGAACGATGTCTGTCACATCGCACCGCCAAGCTTCTCGGATCGGATGTCGCTGCGGGGCATGCCTGCCTTCGCCAGGAAGTCGATGGTGTTGTTGACCATCCGCGGTGAGCCGCACACCATGGCCAGCCGTCCTTGCCACACGCGGCTCTCGGCCGCGACCTGGCCGACCAGGCCGCGGATGCCAGGGAACGAGACGTCATCGGAGACGACCTCGGTATAGGTGAACCAGGGGCGGCTGGACAACTGCTGCAGCCGGCTGCGTTCGTAGAGGCTCCACGGAAGCTTCGCGCCATGGAAGAGCCGCACCTCGGGCGCGCTGCCGTTGGTGCGCCAGTAGCGATCGAGCTGCTCCAGCACCGCGCGTAGCGGCGCCAGGCCCGTACCGCCGGCGATCATGATCAGGTCGCGGCTGTCCTGCAGGGTGAGCTCCTCGCCCACCGGCGCACCGATGCGTACGGTGTCGCCGGGCCGGAGGCTGCGTACGACCGCGCCGCTCACCTGTCCGCCGTCGATCACCTGGACGTGGAGCTCGATCGTGCCGTCCTCGCGCGGGGCGTTGGCCGGGCTGAAGTAGCGCCAGAGCCGCGGCCGCTGTGGGATCTCCATCGCGAGCGACTGGCCGGCGCGGTACGCGTAGGGCTGTTGCGGCCGCAGCTGGACCACGGCCAGGTCGACCGTCCGCCGCTCGATACCGATCACGTCGGCCAGCCACCAGGCCGGCTTGTGCTCGGAGTCGGCCTCGGCTGCCTGCACCATGGTCTTCGCGACCAGGCCGTACGCCTCGGCCCAGTCCGCGGCCAGCTCCTCGGTCCACGCCGGGCCGAGGAAGTGCTGCAGCGTCGCGAGCAGCGAGGCGCCCACCAGGCTGTAGTGGTCCGCGACCACGGAGAAGCGCCGGTGGTCGCGACCCAGCTGCTGGATCACCGGGATCACGTCGTCCAGCTGGTCGACGTTGCTGACGACCGCGCCCAACGCGGCGACCAGCTTGTCTCGCTGCGTGGACATCGCGATCGGGAACATCTCGCGAAGCTTCGGATGGGAGAGGAACAGGTGTGAGTAGAAGAACAGCGGCACCTCGTCACCAGACTTGGCGACCAGCTCCCAGCTGCTCTTCAGCGCAGCTGTGTCCATCAGCGGTCAGCTGGCTCCCGCCTTCACGATGTCCTGCTCGGTGCCGGCGAGCGCCTCGCCGAGCCTGCCGATGATCTCCTCGGGTACGCCCGCCTCCTCCAACGCCGCCACCAAGTGGACGACAACGAGCTTGAAATGCTCACTGGTGATCGGGAGGCCGGCGTGCGCGTCGCGTAATTCACGGCCGTCGTATTTGGCCGGACCGCCGAGTACGTAGGAAATCAACAAGACCTGGTGACGCTTGAGCCGCGGCATATCGACATTGCTGAAGAAATCGGCGAGTTGTGGGTCTGCCACGACCTTCTCGTAGAAGTTGTTGACGACCGCCGACACCGCAGATGCTCCCCCGATGCGGTCGTAATCACTTACTGGGTTGGCGGTTCGGTCTTCGACGTGCTCTGACATCGAACGCTCATCTCATGCCGGGGAATGCGCAACGAGGAGCATTCGTACCAGTACTCCGCGCGGCATCGCAACCCGCCCTACGGAGGGCTGGCAGGTTGCTGTAAAGGCCTTACAAAGGGGTGGTGAATGCGATATAAGAGAAGCATCTTCTCGGCATTTCCCGGCTTAGCCGGACAGATGCTGCTTTCGCACCTGAGCATAACGGTTTCCCGGTCTGTGAGCAGAGGCTGTGGATTGTAGGTAACGGAACGTTTACGTCCAGGCGCGGGCAACCCCGCAAATATCCCTTGCACGGAAGCCCAAGGGCGCGTACGTTCGGTCGTACACGTGGAAGGAGGTGGTCCAACAGATGCATAGCTCTGGGACTCGTGAGGTGGCTGTCCGCTAGGCAGCCGTCCATTCCAGAATCGGACCATGACTGTCCTGGCGAATACCAGGCGGCCACCCGACCCGTAGGTGCCGGACTGTCCCCCGGCTTTCTGTGAGGCGACCGCCTCCCAGGCCTACGGGTCGAACCATTTTCCGGGCCGGCTCGCGCGACGCTACTTCTAAGGAGCGAGGCGCTCCAAGATCCAGCTGTCGCCCTCGCGGCGGTAGCGGAGTCGGTCGTGCAGTCGGCCGCGCCGGCCCTGCCAGAACTCCAACGTCTGCGGCTCGACGCGATAGCCGCCCCAGAAGTCCGGCAGCGGGATGTCCGTGCCGTCGGGAAAGCGCAGCTCGAGCTCGGCGTAGGAGTTGTCCAACGTGTCGCGATCAGGTACGACCGTCGACTGCGGGCTGGCCCAGGCGCCGAGCCGGCTCTCGCGCGGGCGGCTGCCGAAGTACTCCGCCGACTCCTCGGTCGCGACCTTGCTCACCGTGCCCGTCACACGTACCTGGCGTTCCATCGCGTGCCACGGAAAGACCAGCGCCGCCCGCGGGTTGGCGGTCAGGTCGGCGGCCTTGGCCGACTCGTAGTTGGTGAAGAACACGAAGCCGCGCTGGTCCAGGCCCTTGAGCAGCACCGTTCGCGCCGAGGGCACGCCGTCGGCGTCCGCGGTGGCGACGACCATCGCGTTGGGCTCGGGCACGTCGGCGGCGAGCGCGTCGTGCAGCCAGCGGCGGAACTGTTCGATCGGGTCGGGGTCCACCTGATCCTCGACGAGCTCACCGCGCTGGTAGCTGGCGCGCAGGTTGGCCAGTTCGGCCTCGGCCTTGTCCGCGGACATTCCTCCTCCTTCGGCGACCCACCGGTCCAGACTGTCGATCATGTAGGGACAGTCTTGCCAAGGCCTCGGGTGGGGGCAGTCGCGGCCGTGCTGGAGGAACGTCCGGGCCAGCTCGGCCTCCGCGATCTGCTCACCGAGCGCCTCGATCTGCCCGTCGATGGCCGCCCGCCAGGCGGTGCCGCTGCCGTTCAGCACGTTCGCGACCTTGGCCAGGCTGATGCCGAGCCGCTGGGTGAACAGGATGAACGCGATCCGGCGCAGCTCGGACTGGCCGTACCACCGTTTGCCGGCGGCGCGCCTGGCCGGCCGGACCAGGCCGCGCTCGTCGTAGTAACGGAGAGTCGAGGTGGCGACGCCCGTGCGCCTGGCCGCCTCGCCGATCGGCACCAGCTGTTGTGCGGACATGCTGACATCCTGATTCATCTGACCGATCGTTCGCCATTGAGCGAAGCGTGGCCAACCGTAGTAGCATCGCCAGCCAACGAGCTTCCTGCCGACCGCGGCAGAACGAAACCAAGTCCGAAGCCTTGGGGACGTCTGGCGTGCCGGGCGGGCGTTCCGCGTTGCACCGCGGAGCACTTTCGGTCTGTCTGGATGCTCTACCGGTCGACGGGGCCGTGTGTTCAAGCACATGTTCTTGCAGTGAAGCGTGTCGCCCGGCACGCGAACACGCGAGGAGCTATGTGTCGTGCGCAGGCAGCCGGACCGAGCCGACCGCAAACGGGGCGGCGGAGACGTTTCTTCGTTGCGTACCCGCCCACATCGCGGCGAGGTGACGTATCCCACGAGCTTCGTTGGGCTTGTGGCATACGTCGTGGATCACGAAGATCGCACCTGCCGGGCGGCCCTGCTGCTCCGCCGGGTCGCGCCTCTCGTCTACATCATCGCCGCCAGCCTGCTGGTCGCGATCGTGTTGCTTGCGTCGTCGCCAGTGGCGGCAGGAATCTCGGCAGCGCTGCTCGGAGGACCGGCCGGCGTGCTGCACGTCGCGCATCGATGGCGGCGGCGACGGCTGGCCTCAGGTGGACTCGAAGCCAAGCGCTCGGAGCCATGATCGGGACCCCGTGCGCCTGGCGGCCTCGCCGATCGGCACCAGCTGTTGTGCGGACATGCTGACATCCTGATCCATGTGATCGAAGCGGAGCTCAAGGCCCGCGTACCCGACCCGCCGGCGGTGCGTGCGCAGCTGGCTGCCCGGGCGACCGAGGAACGGGCGGTCTACTACGACACCTACTACGACTGGCCGGACCGCCGGCTGACGACGGCAGGCTGCGAGCTGCGGCGCCGCGTCCTGGAGGACGTGACATCGGGACGGCGGACGCAGTTCCTGACGTTCAAGGCGGCGGCAGTCGACGCCGAGAGCGACTCCAAGCCGGAGCACGAGGCGACGCTGGGCCCCGGCGGCCAGATCACCGCGATCCTCGGCGGGCTGGGACTGGTGGAGCGGGTGCGCTACACCAAGCACTGCCTGAACTACCGTTTCACCGCCGACGGCCGCTTCCTGCTGGCGACGCTGGCCACTGTCCCGGAGCTGGAGGGTACGTACCTGGAGGTGGAGAGCATCGTGGAGCCGCACCAGGTGGAGGGCGCACTCACCGTCATCCGTGGCGTGCTGGCCGAGCTCGGCCTGCTCGACCACCTCGACACGTCGAAGTACACCGAAGCCGTCCTGCAAGCCCGCGAAGGAGGTTGACTTCAAGTGCACTTGAAGTGCCACGCTCGGAGCCATGACGCAGACATCACCTCATGCTCCACAGCGATCGTGGTTGATCGAGAAGCCGCTGAGCGGGTTCGCGCTGCCGTCCGGGCGGTTCGCCAGGGTGTACGGCTGGATGCTCAGCCGTAACACCAAGACCGAGCAGGCCGACGTGTTCGGCGCCCTCGGTCTGCAGCCCGGTGAGCGTGTCCTCGAGGTGGGGCACGGACCGGGGCCGTTGCTCGCCATGATCGCCAAGTCCGGCGCCGGGCAGGTGTGCGGCGTCGACCCGTCCGAGACGATGGTCGAGATGGCGCGGAAACGGCTCGCCAAGGTCACCGAGACCGCCGAGATCCGGCAGGGTACGGCCGAACACACCGGCTTCGACGCCGCGAGCTTCGACCTGGTGATCTCCGTCAACAACGTGCCGATGTGGTCCAGCCTCGAGGCCGGCTTCGGCGAGCTGCGCCGCGTGCTCAAGCCCGGCGGCCGCCTGGTCGTCGCCTGGCACGGTGGCCGGAACCCGACGCAGATCGCGAAGCGGCTGACGTTGCCCGCCGACGTGCTCGACCGCGTTCTGGAGGAGCTCCGCACGGTGTTCGGCAACGGTGAGCACGACCAGAGCGAGCGGATGGAGCTGTTCCGCGCTGTCCGATGACCGGTCATGGACCGGTCTGTACATAATCCACCTGGAACAATGGCACCCGTGACCGACGCGAACCTCACGATCCCCGACGACCTCAAGCCTGCCGACGGACGCTTCGGATCGGGTCCCTCCAAGATCCGCCCCGACGCCGTGAGTGCGCTCGCGACCAGCGGCGCCGCGCTCCTCGGCACCTCGCACCGCCAGGCGCCGGTGAAGCAGCTGGTACGCAAGGTCCGCGAGGGCCTGGCCGAGTTCTTCGCCGTCCCCGACGGCTACGAAGTCGTGCTCGGCAACGGCGGCTCGACCGCGTTCTGGGACATCGCCGCGCACAGTCTCGTACGTCAGAAGGCTCAGCACCTCACGCACGGTGAGTTCTCCGCCAAGTTCGCGGCCGCGACCAAGGCGGCGCCGTTCCTGGCCGACCCGACAGTGGTCAAGGCCGAGCCCGGCTCGCTGCCCACGCCGTACGCCGAGGCCGGAACCGACGCCTACGCCTGGCCCCACAACGAGACCTCCACCGGCGTGATGGCGCCCGTCCAGCGGGTCCAGGGCGCCGACGACGACGCGCTGCTGCTGATCGACGCGACGTCGGGTGCGGCCGGCCTGCCGGTCGACATCGCCGAGACCGACGCCTACTACTTCGCGCCACAGAAGGGCTTCGCGTCCGACGGTGGGCTGTGGCTGGCGATCCTGTCGCCGCGTGCCCTCGCCCGCGTCGAGGAGATCACGGCGAGTGGCCGCTACATCCCGGCGTTCCTCGACCTCGCCACCGCGATCGACAACTCCCGCAAGGACCAGACCGTCAACACGCCCGCGATCGCGACGCTGTTCCTGATGGCCGAGCAGCTCGACTGGCTGTTTGGGCTCGGCGGCCTGCCGGGCGCGGTCGCGCGTACGACCGACTCGTCCACGCGGCTCTACACCTGGGCCGAGAAGTCCTCCTACGCCACGCCGTACGTCTCCGAGCCGTCGGCGAGGTCGCTCGTCGTCGGCACGATCGACTTCGACGAGTCGATCGACGCGGCCGCGGTGGCCAAGGTGCTGCGCGCCAACGGCGTCGTCGACGTGGAGCCCTATCGCAAGCTCGGGCGCAACCAGCTGCGGATCGCGATGTTCCCGTCGGTCGACCCGGCCGACGTCGAGGCGCTGACCGCCTGCGTCGACTACGTGATCGAACGCCTCTGACCCGCTCCGGTCGGCACTGTCCGCCCACTCCGGTCGGCACTGTCCGCCCACTCCGGTCGGCACTGTCCGCCCACTCCGGTCGGCACTGTCCGCCCACTCCGGTCGGCACTGTCCGCCCACTCTGGTCGCGAATGACCACGTTAACCACGTAATTGGCGGGTTAACCACGTCCCGGGACGTGGCGAAGCACCTACCAGCGTGGCGAAGCACCGACTTCCGCCGCCTGGGCGAATGACCACGTTAACCAGCCAAAGCCGTGGTTAACGTGGTCATTCGCGGGGGTCAGTAGCGGGAGTCGTCGGGGTAGCGGGGGTCGCTCGGGTAGCGGGGGTCTCCGGAGTAGCCCGGTCCGCCCCCGCCGGGCCCGCCACCGCCGTACGGCCCGCTCGGCCGTCCGCTCGGAGGTCGGGGTGTGCGCCGTGGCCGGTACGGTCCCGGTCCGAAGCTCGCCGAGTCGCGCCCTCCGGACTCACGTTCGCGCTCCGGGTCCCTGCTGCCCGACGGCGCCGGCGCGGGTTCGCGTCGTGGCGAGGGCGGTGGCCTGCGCTCCCGCGGCCCGCCGCCTCCGCTGCCACCGCGTTCGCGCGGCGGGTGGTGCCTGCGTCCGCGGCCCGTCCGTGGGAACGCCGCGATGCCGGCGATCAGCGCGATCGCCGCGATCGAGAGCAGCACCCACATCGACATCCCGCCGAACAGTGAGCTGCCCGCGCCTTCGTCGCGCTTCTCGACGGCGGTCTCCGAGCTGACGCTCGGCGACGGTGTGGCCTCGGGTTTCGGTGTGGACTTCGCTGGCGGCGGCGCCGCGCCCGAGACCGGCAGGGAGTAGACCGGGGAGTTGCCGCCCTCGCTGCCGACCAGGATGTTCTTGCCGTCGTTGCTCACCGCGAGCGACTCGCCCTGCTGCTGCTTCGGCAGCGTGATCGTGCGGATCGTCTTGGCATCCGGCCAGCTCATGACGTACGCGGTGGAGTAGTTGCGCAGCACGATCGCCGACCCGTCGGGCAGGAACGCGCCGTCGGTGATCAGCGAGGGCGCGTCGGCGACCTTCTCCAGCGAGTTGACCGAGTCGGAGCTCGGATCCTCCGGCCCGGCGTAGATCGCGCCACCGCCGAGCGTCTTGCTCACGACGTAGACCTGTCCGGTCTTCGGATGAACGAGCAGCGTCTCGGCGTCGCGGGCGCCGTTGGTGTAGCGGAACCGGAACCGGCTCCACTGCAGCCGCTGGTCGGAGAGATCGGTGGGCTCCTTGAAGCGGTACAGCGTCACCCGCTCGCGCACGCGGTCGTTGTCGCCGATGTCGCCGACCCAGATCCGCCCTTCCGGACCGGAGGCGATCGCCTCCCAGTCGTACGGCTCGACGTTGCGCATGGTCAGCGTGGCCGACGTCTCACCCTTGGAGTCGACGGCGTAGACCCGCGCATCACTGCCGGAGTCGTTGACGGTGTAGTACGTGCCCGGGTGGACGCTGCTCGCGGCCAGCCCGCTCGACTCCAGGATGTCGGGGTCGCCGATCGTGAACGCCGGATCGGGATCCTCGGCGTACGCGACACCGGCACCGCCGACGCCGGCAGCCACCATCGCCGAGGTGGCGAGGGCGGCCGCGGCCAAGGCCGTTACGGCACGACGCAGGAACCCGCTGGTCACGCGCGCAGTACCTCCGCAAGCTCGGGCTCGAGCCTCCGCTCGAGCGCGGGTGTGACTCCCCATGCGCTGGTGAGCTCCTGGTAGTCGCTCACCACGTCAGCAGGAGCGCCGGATCCAGTCCGCACGGCGCGCACCATGAGGTTCCGCGGCGTGTGCACCGAATCGACGAACTCGACCACGTCTACCCGATACCCCACCATTCGCAGCAAGGCGGCCCGCAGCGTGTCGGTGAGAACGTCGGCCACCCTCTCACGAAGGATTCCAGACCTGGTCAAGAGGGCGTACGGACGTGGCGGGCCGGATCCCCGGCGTACCTGGCGGTGCAGGTCGTGGTGGCAGCAGGGCGCGGCCAGCACGACCGGCGCCTGCCAGCGGACCGCCCTCGCCAGCGCGTCGTCGGTGGCGGTGTCGCAGGCGTGCAGCGCGAGCACGACGTCGGGCCGCTCGCCGACCTCGACGTCGGTGATCTCGGCCTGGACGAACGTCAGGCCATCGGCCGCACCGAGCTGCTCGGCGAGCTGGCTGTTGCGGCGATGAGCCTGCTGCTTGACGTCCACGCCGGTGAAGCGGGCGGGCAGCCCGCGATGGTGGGTCACGTATCTATAGGCGGCGAAGGTGAGGTAAGCGTTACCGCAGCCGAGGTCGATGACCTCAAGCGGACGCTCTGGGGTCGGTTCCGGCAGGTGTCCGCTACTCAGCGCGTCGTCCAGAACCGGGCCGAGCAGCCGCAGGAACTCCTCGATCTGGCGGTACTTGTCCATTTTGCTGGGCTTGATCCGCCCGCTGCCGTCGGCGATGCCGACCGCTCGCAGGAACGGGTCGTCGGCCGGGAGGACGTGGTGCTTGGCCCGATCATGTGCCCGATCGGGCATCTCAGCACCGCCGGACGAGCCCGGCTTGGCCGCGGTGTGCAGCTGGGCGTCGCCCTGCTTGGTCACCCGCAGTTGCACGGTCTGGTCGGGAAGGTCGACGTGCCAGTTGCCGTACGGCTCGGCCAGCGCGGAGTCGACGGCCTCGGCCGTGGCACTGCCGAGCTCGACGTTACGGGTGTGGGCCTGAGTCTGGTCATACGTCGTGACCTGCAGGCGACGGCCCGCGCGCAGCTCGACGTAGCGCAGCTCGGTGCGGCGCCAGCCCGGAGCCGGCTCACCGCGGCGTTTTCCGGCCGCGACGGCCCGGACCAGCCGCTCGTCGTCGAGTAGCAGGTCGCGCAGCTTGTCGAGCGCGGGTCGCAGCGGTTCAGGCACCCGTCCATTGTCCGCTACGAATGCGTGTCCGCTTCGAGGGCCGGGAAATCGGGTTGCCGCACTTCGGGCAGGCAGGCGGCTCAGAACGGATGGACGTCGCCCGAACCGCCGCTGACCTGCTCGAACTCGGCGCCGAGCCGGCGATCCGAACGCCGCTTGCGGAGTCGGTGAGGAAAGTCAGCCGCGAGATGCTGACGCTGTGCGGCTACCGACGGCTGCTCTGACTCGCTGGGCCTGCCGTGCGCCGGCCGGCGTGGTCAGCTTCAGCGGCACCGCCACCGCCAGTCCGGCAACGGCGACCACGAGCCCGGCCACGCCGATCGGGGTGACGAGGAGGAGCGCGGCTCCCAGTACGTAGATCGCGATCCGGCGGATCCGGGGCAGCAGACCGGCGAGCAGCACGCTGGTCAGCACGAACCCCACGACGGCGCTGCCTTCCTCGACCGGGTGATGCAGCACACGCTGCAGCAGGAGCGTCAGGGACAGGCACGCGATCAGCACTACGCCGGACCGCGGCAGCCGGTGGATCGCGGCCCGGCGGTCCTGCCGCCACACCAGGACGGCGGCCATCATCAGGACCGTGAACGCGAGCAGCGTGTGACTCACCATGCCGTCCAGCTTGCGCCTCCACCTGCCGTGCGCTCATCCGGAACGATCACGGGCCGATCCCTGAACTGTCCCCGAGAAGATCCCCGGTCCGGGCGCGCGTCAATCCCTGCGGTAGCGGGCGTCGAACCCGCAGTAGAGCCCGAAGCAGGTCCAGCCGGCAGCGAGCACGAACAGCAGGATCTTGCCGAACGGCTGCCCGGCCAGGGTCTGCAGCGCACCGTCCAGCCCTACAGGCTGCGACGGATCGTGCTGGATCGCCGCCACGACGATCAGGATTCCCGCGATCGCGTACGCCACGGCAACCGCGACATGTCCGACCTGCCCGAGCCGGATCGCGCTCTGCCTGGCTGTCCGGCTGACGCCGGAGAAGTCCATGTCGCTGGTGAACTTGGCCTTGACCCCGCGGTACGCCACGACGGCCATCACCACCACCACGCCGACACCGACCGCTCCGAGCAGGAACGGGCCGAACGGCAGTCCGAGCACGCGGGCGGTTGCCGTCTGGCCACCTCCGCCTGCCCCTTTCCCGGCGGCGATCTTCGCGGCGAGGAACCCCAGCGTTCCGAAGACGACGGCTTCGGCGAGGTTCGTGCCGCGGCTCATCCAGCGGCGCAACGCCGAACGCGAGCCGTCGTGGCCACGGAACGCCTCGGAGACCTGCCAGACCACCAGGGCGGCGAGCCCGACCGCGATCGCCCACAACAACACCCGACCGCCGAGGTTGCGGGCCATCTCCTGCAACGCCCCCGCCCGGTTGGCCTTCGCTCCGGTCGTACCGATCGCGATCCGGACCGCGAGGTAGGCGATCAGCACGTGTACGAGGCCGTGCGCGACCAGGCCGCCGCGTCCGAGTACCCTTACGGGCTTGGATCGAGCGGCCTGGCCGGCGGCATCTCCGACATCGTCGGGTTTCGAGACGTCCATGAGGGGCGGGGAATTCCCGGCCCCGCTGTGACCAAACGGATCAGATGTCGGGCGTGAAGTTGGTCGCCTGCAGGTACGTGCCCGATCCGAGGTTCAGGTTGAGGTTCAGGCTGGCCGCCGTCGAGATCTGCAGCCGCAGCCGCTGTCCGTCGATCCGGCGCGGCGTCGAGACCGGGATGGTGACCGTACGGGCGCCGATGCACAGCTCCACCGGTCGCGTCACCTGACCGATCACCTGGGCGTTACCGCCGTCCGGTGCCGTCGCCGCCACTTGGTACGTCGTCGCGAGCGAAAGCCCAAGCAGGCAAGGCATCCGGAACGTGAACGTGCTTCCGGCACCGAACGTGCCACGCGCGGGCGGGTCGCCGTACCACCGCGGTGCGTTCAGCAGGTTGAGCCCGAGCACCTGGCTCGGCGGCTGGTTGGCGTTCATGGTGAATCCGCCCGCGGTGCCCGGAATGTCGTTGCCGTGCAGGTAATACCGCAACGTCACCACGGCCGACTCGGCGAACACGTGCGCGGCGCCCTGCTCGGGCGATCCGGGCCCGGCCGCGAACGGCGCGCCGACGACGGCCGTCGGTCCGGACAGGGCCACCGCCACACCGAAGTTGTCGTCCTCGGTGCCGTCGGATGCGGTCAGTTTGTTCTTCTGCGCCCAGGTTGTACCGGTCCGCCCGAACACGTACGCCGCGCCCTGCTCGACGTTCGCCCCCACGGTCTTGCCGCGAGCTCCGGCCAGCACGGTGTCACCGGACAGCGCGACGCTCCACGCCAGGAAGTCTCCGGTCGCCCCATCGGCCGCGGTCAGCTTCGCCTGCTGGCTCCACGTCGTTTCCGACCGGACGAAGACGTACGCCGCGCCCTGCGCGTCCTCGTCGTCGATGTCGGACGTGGTCGCGCCGATCGCCGCGGTGTCGCCGGCGAGCGAGACGCTGTTGCCGAACCAGTCGTCGGGCAGGCCGTCGGCCGCGACCAGCTGGGCCTGCTGCGACCACGAGGTCCCGGACCGGGTGAAGACGTAGGCCGCGCCCTGTCCCGCGTTGGTGTTGAGCGCTCCGACGAGCGCGCTGTCGCCGTCCAGGTCGACGCTGTTGCCGAACCCGTCGGCACCGGCCGCCGTCAGCTTCGCCTGCTGGGACCAGGCCGGGCCCGAACGTACGTAGACGTAGGCGCCGCCCGCCACCGGCGAGCCGACCAGCGCCGAGTCACCGGACAGCGCGACGCTCTGCCCGAAGCCGTCGAAGCTCGCACCGTCGGACGCCGTGACCTTCGCCTGCTGGCTCCACGCCGTACCCGACCGGACGAAGACGTAGGCCGCTCCCTGGTCGGTCGCCGCACCGTCGGCCGCATCGGCTCCGATCACGACCGTCGACCCGCTGATCGCCACGCTGGCGCCGAAATGATCGCCGGCCTGCCCGTCGCTCGCGACCAGCTTGGCCTGCTGGGCCCACGTGGTGCCGTTGCGTACCAGGACGTAGACCGCGCCCTCGCCGCCCGCTCCCGCGGCGCCCAGGGCGCCGACCACGGCGGTGTTGCCGTCGACTGCGACGCTCGCGCCGTACAGGTCGGCCTCGGCGCCGTCGGCGGCGGCGAGCCGGGCCTGCTGGGCCGGCACAGCGCCCGCCGGAGTCGCCGCGGCGATCAGTCCGGCGGCCACCACGCCGCCGGTTGCCAGGTATGCCGCAGCCGTGCGAATTCCGGCGCGCAGCAGCTTTCGCATGTCATCCCCACCCTGAGTTCGTGACCGGTTACGTCGGCTCTGCTCCAGAGATATGGCGATCCTGGCCGGGATCGGTAACACCACGGCGCGTATCCCTGATACTTGTGGTGGACGATAGGGCGTTATGACTGTCTTCACGCGAATCTTCGAGGGCGTCTTCGCCTTTGTGGCGGCGGCCGTGCTGTGGACTGTGTTCAGCCTGCCGGTCGTCACCGCCCTGCCGGCGACGATCGCCGTCTACGCCGTGATGACGGTCTGGGCCGAGTCCGGCCCGCCGAGCGTCTGGTCGGAGTTCTGGGCGGCGTTCCGCACGTTCTTCAAGCAGTCGATGTGGTTCACGCTGCTGCTGACGGTGGTCTGGTCGATCATCATCCTCGACATCCGGTACGGCCTACGGGCCGAGGGCGCTCCGCTGCGTTCGGTCGTGATGGTCGCCGGGATCGTCGCGATGATCTTCCTGGCCGGCACGCTGGTGTTCCTGTTCCCCGTGATGGTGCGCTTCCCGGCGACCTGGCGGCGGGTGCTGCGCAACGCCGGGCTGTTCGCGGCCGCGTACATCTTCACCACGCTGCTCGGGCTGCTGCTGTTCGGCGCCGCGGTGCTGGTGTTCCTGGGCGTGCCGGTGCTGTTGCCCCTGCTCGTTCCGGCCGTGGCGTTCGTGCAGACCCGGCTGGCCGGCCGGACGTTCGACCGCTACCTGCTCACTCACGACGTCGAGCTGGGCGAGAGCACCGCCTCCGACCAGCCCGCGAAAGGCTCGTAGTCAGGCAGCCGGCGCAGCCGCTCGGCCGACTCCTCGTCCGAGGGCGTGTGGACGCCCATCCGCAGGCCGGGCTGGTCGGGCAGCAGGAAGTTGCCGGAGTCGAGCCGCAGCAGGCCGACATCCGGATGCAGGAACAGCTTCGCTGTCGTGGTCGGCTGCTTGACCAGTTGCTCCGCCCACAGGTCGCGAAACTCCGGCGACTGCTCGGTCAGCTCGTCGATCAACTGTTTGCTGGCCGGGTCGTCGAGCCGGTCGGCCATCGCGCCGCGGTAGAGCGCGACCGAGTGCCGCGCGGCCTGGTCCCAGTCGAGCAGCATCGTGCGCCAGTGCGGCTCGACGAAGATCAGCCGCATCTGGTTGCGGCGCTCGACCGGCAGCAGCCCGACGTCGCCCATCAGGTGGAGGTAGGCCTGGTTCCAGGACACAAACTGGTACGACGGCGACAGGATCACCGCGGGGAACGGCTGGACGGCTTCGAGCACACGCTGGGTCACCGGAGTGAGCTCGTCGTGGCTCACCACCGGCGCCGGCGGCGTCAGCTCGGCGAGGGTGAACAGGTGCAGGCGCTCGTCGGCGTTCAACCGGAGCGCCTGGGCGATCGCGTCGAGAACGTTGCGGGACGGGTTGATCGACCGGCCCTGCTCGAGCCACGTGTACCAGGTCACGCCGACGCCGGCGAGCTGCGCGACCTCCTCGCGGCGCAGGCCGGGCGTACGGCGGCGGGAGCCCGCGGGCAGGCCGACGAGCTCTGGGCTGAGGCGCTCGCGCCGGGAACGAAGGAAAGCCGCCAGTGCGGCACGCCGGTCGTTGGTGGACACAACACCATGATGCCGCGCTGACCGTACGGGTACCAGGTAGTGGCAATACCAGTATGAAGCGACTCTGGTACCAGGCTGAGCAGGTCCGCACGGTGGAAGCCGTGACCACGTACTCCGAGTCCACCACCCCTCAGGCCGCAACCGCGCAGACCTCGACCGGGCAGTCCCCACCCCTCGGCGGCGCGGATGCCTCCGCCGGCACGCTGCGGGCGCTGCCGTTCCTGCTGCTCGGGCTGTTCCTCGGCCTCTCGAACTTCTTCATCGTCAACATCGCCTTGCCCTCGATCGGCCGCTCGTTGCACGCGCAGGCTTCGCTCGTGCAGCTCGTGGTGGCCGCGTTCAGCGCCTCGTACGCCGCGACGCTCGTCGCCAGCGGCCGGCTCGGCGACCGGTACGGCCGCAAGAAGCTGTTCGTCGCCGGCGTGGCGGCGATCGGGCTCGCCGGCCTCGGCTGCGCGGCGGCCACGAACATCTGGATGCTCACCGGCGCGCGGCTCGTGCAGGGCATCGCGGCCGGCCTGATCACGCCGCAGGTCCTCGGCACGATCCAGGCGACACTGACCGGACCCGCGCGAAACCGGGCGATCGGGCTGTACGGCGCCACGGCCGGGCTGGCCACGGTCGTCGGCCAACTGCTCGGTGGGGTCGCCGCCGAGTTCGACATCGCCGGGCTCGAATGGCGCGGTGTGTTCATTCTTTACGCGCCGCTCGGCCTGCTGACGGCGTACCTCGCGCACCGGCTCGCTCCGGAGTCGCGCGGCGCGCACTCGCGGCTCGACCTCGTCGGGGCGTTGCTGCTGGCGCTGACGCTCGCCCTCGTGCTCGTTCCGCTGAGCGTCGGGTCGGCCGCCGGCTGGCCGGTCTGGACGTTCGTGATGCTGGCACTCGCGCCGCTCGCGGCCGCCGGGTTCGGCTATCACCAGCACAGCACCGAACGCGGTGGCCGGACGCCACTGCTGCCGACGTCGTTGCTGCGCGGGCGGGAGTTCCGGCGCGGGCTGGCCGTCGTCGTGCTGTTCTTCCTGGCGACCGGCGGCTTCTTCCTCACGACCGGCGTCTCGCTGCAGGAAGGGCTCGGCATGAGCCCGCTGGGTACGGCACTGGCGCTCGCGCCTTACGCGCTCGGCTTCCTGGCCGCGTCGCTGGCCGGGCCGCGGCTGATCGGACGGTTCGGCACCGGACGGGTGATCGTCGCCGGCGCTCTCGTCCTGACGGCGGCCTTCGCGGTTCTCGCGACGCAGACCGAACTGTCGTACCCGCGACTCACCGGAACGACGCTGGTTCCCGCGCTGACGGTCGTGGGGATCGCGCAGGGGTTCGTGATGCCGCCGTTGTTCGGCTTCGTACTGACGAGCGTTCCCGCAACGCGGGCCGGGCTCGGGGCGGGCGTGCTCACGACGACGCAGCAGTCGAGCCTCGCGGTCGGGGTCGCGCTGCTCGGCACGTTGTTCTTCGCCTGGGCGCACGGTCCCGCGCGTACGTCAGGCTGGGCACACGGGACGACCGCGGCATTTCTGGTGGAGGGGGCGCTCTCTTTGCTGGCCGGGCTGGCGGCCTATTTGGCCACCCGGAGCCGATAGCGCCTGATTGGCACCTTTCGCCCTGTGGGAAACCCTTGTGACACAAGGGAAAGTGCTCTACGTTAACAGCAACATTCTTGCGGGGATCGACTCTCGGGGAGTAGGTCTTGCACGGGGTATGGGCTAGCGCATGGTAGAGACGCCCTTTGTCGCTGCGCTGAACGGTGGGCGTAGTCGCAACGAACACCCTGGCGTCCCGTTGAGCCCGGCTGAGCTCGCAGCCGAGGCGGCGAAGGTGTTGGCCGCCGGCGCGGGCGAGGTCCACGTCCATCCACGCCGGCCCGGCGGTGCCGAGTCGTTGACACCCAACGACGTGTCGGGTGTCCTACGCGCGATCCGGCGGCAGGTCCCAGGAGTCGCGATCAGCCTGACGACCGGTGCGTGGATCGAGCCCGACCCGATCCGCCGGCGCGACCAGGTGTCCGACTGGACCACACTGCCCGACTCCGCGACCGTCAACGTCCACGAGGACGGCGCCCTGGAGGTCGCGCGGGCGTTGGTGAAACGCGGCGTCGGCGTCGAGGCCGGGCTGTTCACGATCACGGCGGCCGAGGAGTGGCTGAACGGACCGATGCGCGAGCTCACGATGAGGGTGCTGATCGAGCCCGTCGAACGTCCGGCGCTGCTGGCCATGCACGACGCCGAGTTCATCCTGGGGCTGCTCGACCGGCACCGGGTGACGCAGCCCCGGCTGTTGCACGGCGACGGCGAGAACACCTGGCACGTGCTGGGACACGCGTTCAAGCTCGGCGTTCCGAGCCGGATCGGGCTGGAGGACACCCTCGTCCTGCCGGACGGTCGGCGGGCGACGGACAACGCCTCCTTGGTACGGGCGGCCCTGGCCGGGCGAGCCGGAGGCGTGCGGGCACCGCGGGCGCGCTGAGGCTGTTCTCTTCCACTACTCCGTGGTGAGCACGGCGATCGTGCTGTCGAGATAGGCCCGCTGGGCTGACTTGGTGCGCGGCAGCGCGCCGGGGGTGGAACGGGCCAGTTGGGCGTAGCCGACGTAGGCGGAGTAGCCCAGCACCGCGCGGCGTCTCGCCTCGGCGCGGGAGAAGCCGATGTCGGCGAAGAGCCTTGCGAGGTAGTCGATCCGGCGCTCGGTCACCCGTTCGCGTACGGGCGTCACGGTGGAGTCGGTGGCCGAGAGCAGGGCGAGCTCGACGGCGAAACCGTCGGGGCTGGTGAGGACCAGACCGAACAGCTTGCGCAGGCGGCGTACCGGATCCTGCTCGGTTTCGACGATTTCGATGACGCGCTCGGTGTGCTCCTGCTCCCAGCGCTCGACGGTGGCGCGCAGGAGTGCCTCGCGGCTGGCGAAGTGCCAGTAGGCACTGCCCTTGGTCGCGCCGAGCCGCTTGGCGAGCGGCTCGATCGCCACTGCGGCGAGTCCGCCTTCGCGCAGGGCCTGCAGGGCGGCGGCGGTCCAGTCGTCCTTGGTACGTCGCTTGGCGGGCATGCCTCCATACGGTACCGTACAGTTGTTCCGTACGGTTGCGTATGGAGGAGGAGCGACGATGATTCGCAACGTCCACTGCCGTGAGGTGCCCGTTCCGGTCTCGGAGGTCGGACCCCTGCTGGACGGCATCCTCGAAGCGGACTCGATCTGGCCGTCGGCGGGGTGGCCGGCGTTGCGCCTGGACCACGGGCTCGCGGTCGGTTCGTCGGGCGGGCACGGGCCGATCCGCTATCGCGTGACCGACCACCAGCCGGGCAAACGCCTGGAGTTCGCCTTCGACCCGTCGATGGGTGTGGAGGGCACGCACGCGCTCGAACTGCATGCCGGCGCCCGGCCCGGATCGACGCTGGTCCGGCACACGCTGATCGGCCGGCCCACCGCGGCCACGCGCCTGCGCTGGGCGTTCGCGATCCGCTGGCTGCACGACGCTCTGATCGAAGACCTGCTGGACAACGTAGCGGTGGCGGCCGGCCATCCGCCGGCGAAGCCCGCGCGCTGGTCGCCCTGGGTCCGCCTGCTGCGCCGAGCCGTCGGCCGCCGTCGTGCTACGTCGGCACGGCCACAGCCAACGCGGCTGTGACCAGTGGTGCGAGCAGGCTGAACGTCGTGCTCGCCTGCCGGAGCAGGTTGGCCTCGACGTTCAACCGCACCTGCAGCCGCGCGCGGGCGTCCAGCCAGGCCTGGCTCGGAACGCCGGCCACCGGCGTGCCGATGGCGCGCTCCACCAGCCGGGCGGCCTCGGCGCGATAGCTCAGCAGCAACGGCAGGACGGCAACGGCCAGCAGGATGGCGGCGACCAGCCCGTAGGCCAGGACAGCGGCCGGAGGGAAGTCCTCCGGCCGCTGGATCTCGGCGTCGAGCAGCGCGACTCGCAGGGCGCTGTTGAGGAGGGCGGTCATCGAGAGCAGCGCCGCGAGCGCGAGCACGCAGGACTGGAACGCCTTCCACACGGCCAGCGCGCTCGCCACGGCAGCGGAGCTGGCCTCGGCGTCCAGCTGGCCGGCAGACCATTCGTCGCCGACGCTCGCCGGCTGGATCTGCTCGGTGCTGCTCCGGAGCCGATGCGCCTGCTCCTGGGCCAGCCAGATCAGCACCACCCACGGCGCCGCGGCCGTCAGCCCGACGACCCCGAATCCCGCGATCAGCAGCCGCCAGCCCTCGACCGGCACCGGGAGGATCTGCTTGCCCTGCAACAGAGTCAGCAGGAAGACCGCGACGATCGCGAGCACGACGTAGGCCGCCAGGTTGCGCACCCACCAGGCGCGGTCGCGCCGCCACGGCGGTGGGAGGGCGCGGATCGTGGCGATGCCACGCCAGAGCAGCCCGAGCCAGATCGTGAGCATGCTGGTCGCGATCGCCAGCCACACGTTCATCGCGACGACGAATCGCTGGTCCGTGGCGTTGTGGCGGACGAACCACTGCAGGCCGAGGAGGATGGCGGCCGCCAGCACGACGATACCGACCGTTCTCGTCGCAGGGGACCGCCACCGGCTCGGGTCGCGTTCCATCGTTCGTCCGGCCGGACCGCGTTAGGCGGAGAGTCGTTCGGGCACTGGTGGCAGGTCGATCGCGCGGCAGAGGGCGGGGAGGGAGATCCCCACGGCGTCGGCGAGGGCGACGATGGTGAAGAAGGCCGGCGTCGGGATCCGGCCACGCTCGATCTTGCGGACGGTCTCGACCGAGACGCCCGCCTGTTCGGCCACCTCGGCCATGCTCCGCTCGCCACGTGCCGCGCGGAGGGCTTCGCCGAGCCGGACGCCACGCTCGCGATCTTCGATGCTCAGTGGCTGCCTCACCATGCCCGCGATAATACCGGTATAACTATTGGCCGGGAGGGGCGCGCGGATGGTCGAACTGAAGACGCCAGGTGAGCTCGACGTGATGCGCGAGGCCGGCCGCCTGGTCGCCCAGGTCCTGCGGGCGTGCTCCGAGCAGGCCACGATCGGCACGTCGCTGCATTACCTGGACGAGATCGCGGCCACGATGCTGTCCGAAGCCGGCGCTCGTTCGTCCTTCCAGGGCTACCTTCCGCCGTTCGCGCCGACGCCCTATCCCGCCGTGATCTGCGCCTCGGTCAACGACGTCGTCGTGCACGGCATCCCCACGGGCTACCGCCTGCGCGACGGCGACGTACTCACCATCGACTTCGGCGCCGCGATCGACGGCTACCACGGCGACGCGGCGGTCACCGTCATCGTCGGCACGCCACGCAAGGGCGACGCGGAGCTCGTCCGGCGTACTCACCACGCCCTCGACCGGGCGATCGCCGTCGCCCAGCCCGGCAACCGGCTCGGCGACGTGGCGTACACCATCGAGCAGATCGGACGGGCTGCCGGCTACGGCATCCCGGAAGGCTTCGGCGGCCACGGCGTCGGGCGGCGCATGCACGAGGAGCCGTTCGTGCCGAACGTCGGCCTGCCGGGCCGCGGCTGGCGACTCCAACCCGGCATGGTGATCGCGATCGAGCCGATGTTCCTCTCCGGCGGCCGCGACGACTGCACCACCGACACCGACGGATGGTCCCTGCGCGCCACCAGGAAGCGCCGGTCGGCGCACGCCGAGCACACGATCGCCATCACCGAGGGCGGCCCGGTCATCCTGACCGCCGTCTGAAGCCGAGCCGGCTCAGCAACCTGGACGGCAACGACGGCCGGTTCGGTACGGGCTCGGGTTCGGTCAGCTCGGCTAGTTGCTCCAGGAGTGCCGCGCTGCCTGTCCGCAGCTCCTCACCCAGCTCATGCAGCTCCCACCGCAGCCGGATCCGGCGCATGACGACGGCGGCGGCCGTGGCCATCGACAGTGTGAGCAGCAGGCCGACGGCCTCCAGCCGGTCCGGCTCGAGATCACCAGGTCCCCGTAGGACGGCCACGCCCACCACCCCGGAGATCGGAAGGACGAAGGCGGCGGCTACGACCAGCACCAGCCAGGTCCGCTCGTTCCTGATCGAGATGCGCCAACCCTCTGTCGCGGCCCGGTCGGACAGCCGTCCGCCGACCTTCTCCATTCTCCGGAGCCGGTCGCGCAGCGGCTCGGCGTCCGCCCGGCTGACCTGGGTGGTCGAGCCGAGCCTCTCGCCGGTCTCCGCGAGCCGGCGACGTACGCGGGCCCGGAAGTGCGTCCGCGGCAGGTGCCCGGTCGCATACCCCAGCAACACATAGCCGAAGAGGATCAGCGATCCGAAGACGATGACCAGGCCGCCGGAGTAGCTGAGGTTGCCCTCGCCGGTGATCAGGTTGACTCCGATGGCGATGCCGACTCCGCAGCCGGCCGTGACCATCGGGATGGCGAACCAGGCGGCGTACTGCTGGTTCGAGAGCGCCTGCGCGCGCCGGTCGACCTTCGTCGTCCACCGCAGCAGCACCAACGACACAGCTTCTACGAGGACGAAGCCGGCCACGAAGGCGAACTCGGCCAGGACAAGCCCTATGAGCACCCCGCGCAGCACCTCCACGGGCGCCACGCTAGCCGGTTGTCTGACCGCTGTGGCCGGAATCGACCACGTAGGGTCGTGGTCATGAGCGATCGGACGGTTCTGGTCACAGGCGCCTCGCGGGGGATCGGGGCTGCGGTGGCGCGGGCATTCGCGGCCGCGGGCGACCGGGTGATCCTGCATCACCGCGACTCACCCGACCTGATCGAGAAGGCACTCGAGTCGCTGCCTGGCAAGGATCATCTGATCGTCCAGGCCGACCTCGGCGATCCCGAGGCCGTCCGCACGATGATGGAGACGGTCGCCGGATCCGTTGCACAGTTGGACGTTCTCGTCAACAACGCCGGCATCTACGTCGAGCACCAGATCGCCGACGTGTCCTACGAAGAGTGGCAGGAAGCCTGGCAACGCACGCTTGCCGTCAACCTCCTCGGCCCGGCGAACGTCACGTGGTGGGCCGTCAAGCAGATGCGGCCCGGCGCCCGCATCGTCAACGTCTCCTCTCGCGGCGCCTTCCGCGGCGAGCCTCGCTACCCTGCCTACGGTTCGAGCAAGGCCGGCCTCAACTCCTTCGGTCAGTCGATGGCCCGCGCCCTCGGCCCACTCGGCATCTCCGTGGCCACCGTCGCCCCGGGCTACATCGAGACCGACATGGCCGCAGACATCCTCGCCGGCCCCGAAGGCGAACGAATCCGCGAGCAGAGCCCGCTCGGCAGAGTCGGCACACCGGAAGAAGTGGCGGCCGCCGTCCTCTTCCTCGCCTCCCCCGACGCGGGCTACGCCTCCGGCGCCGTCCTCGACCTCAACGGCGCTTCGTACCTCAGGTAGCTCAGCTCACGTTCAGCGAGATCGTGTGGTAGCCGCTCGATCCGTCGGGCGCCGGTGGGGCCACCGCCGCTGTCTGCACAGCCCCCGACCCATCCGTCGCGCGGACCTGCAGCTGGTGCTCGCCTTCGGCCGCCTGCCAGGTCCACTTCCACTGCCGCCACGAGTCCTTCGTCGGCTGCCCGGCCAGCTTCGCCTCCTGCCAGGGCCCGTCGTCCACGCGCACCTCGACCTTCGACACTCCCCGATGCTGCGCCCACGCGAGCCCTGCCACCACGACCGGCCCCGGTGAGACACCGGTGCCCTCCCGCGGTACGTCGATCCGCGAGGCCGTCTTGATCGGGCCCTTCTCCGCCCAGCCGCGCGTCGACCAGAACGCCTTGAAGCGGTCGAAGCGCGTCACCTCGATGTCGACCACCCACTTGGTCGCCGACACGTAGCCGTAGAGCCCCGGCACCACCATCCGCACCGGGAAGCCGTGGTTCACCGGCAGCGCCGCGCCGTTCATCGCGAACGCCAGCATCGCGTCACGCCCGTCGGTGAGCGCCGACAGCGGCGTGCCGCACGTCCAGCCGTCCTGCGACGTCGACTGCACCGCGTCCGCGTCCGCGTGGACACCGGCCTCCTCCAGAAGCTCCGACAGCCGCACGCCCGACCACAGCGCGTTGCCCACCAGATCGCCGCCCACCTCGTTGCTCACGCAGGTCAGCGTCACCCACCGGTGCACGATCCGGCGCTTCAGCAGCTGTTCGAACGTCAGCGTGATCGGCTTGTCGACCATGCCGTGCACGCGCAGCTGCCAGTCGGCAGGATCGACGAGCGGCACCCGCAGCGCGGTGTCGATCCGGTAGAAGACCTCGTTGGCCGTACGCCAGGGCGACAGGCCGTCAGCCGAGAGCGACGCCCCCGGCGGCATCGCGGTCGACGGCGGCAACGGCAGCTTCAGCGTCGACCTGGCCTCCTCCACTCCGGCCCGGTTGCCGCCGCCCAGCCGGCCGAGGCCCGCACCGGCCAGCGCGCCGACCACCACGATGCCGCTGCCGAGTAGCAGCTGCCGACGTCCGGCGTCCTCGGAATCGAAGCGGTTCAGCAGGACCGGCAGCACGATCAGCGCCGCCAGCCCGGCGGCCAGCGCGGGCAGTGCCGCCGTCACGGTCGCGTCGGGCTGGTACGCCGAAAGCAGCGCCACCGCAGCCGCCGCCGCGACGACCACGCCGAGCCCCAGCTTGCGGATCCGCGAGGTCAGGACGCCGATGCCCGCGGCCGCGGCGATGATGACGAGGACGACGCCTCCGAGCAGCACCGGCTTGTCGGCCGTGCCCAGCAGCCGGATCGCGGAGCGTTCCAGCCAGCCGGGCACGATGCCGATGAACGCCTGCCCGATAGCCACCACCGGCGTGTGCTGGACGCCGAGCAACCCGGCCACGAGCTCGGCCGCACCGAGCCCGGCGACGGCGGCGAGCACGCCGGCCAGCGCCCCCCGCCGCCACGACGGTCTACGCGCCTCAGGAGAGTCCACGAACCCATCCTCACCCCGCGGACCAAGGAACGACCCGCCCGACGCGAATCCGTCAGCTTTTCGTCACATCCGCACCCTCAGCCACCGCCCGTCCGATACTCCGCCACCACCAGCTCGGTCAGCTCCTGCACGGTGGTCTGCGACGCCTGCCGGTCCAGCTCGATCGTGCCGTGCCGCAGCAGGTTCACCCGGTCGCACACCTCGAGCACCTGTGCGTAGTTGTGCGCGATGATGATCACCGACACCTCGCCGCGGTCGCGGAGCTTGCGTACGAGGTCGAGGATCAGCTTGCCTTCCTTCGCGCCCATCGCCGCGAGCGGTTCGTCCAGCAGGAGGATCTTCGCCTCCGAGTAGACCGAACGCGCCACCGCGATCGCCTGCCGCTGCCCACCGGACAGCTTGGCGACCTCGACGTCCACCGACGAGATGTTGACCCCCATGTCGGCCAGGTGCTGCCGCGCGAGCTCCTTCATCTCGCGGTTGCGCAGGAACGGGCCGCGGCTGATCTCTCGTTTCAGGAACATGTTGTGGAACACCGAGAGCTCGTTGATCAGCGCCAGGTCCTGATACACCGTGTCGATCCCGAGCGACCGGGCGTGCTCGACCGACTTCAGCTGCACCTCCTGCCCTTCGAGCACGACGCGCCCGGTGTCGGGCTGGTGGAAGCCGCTCAGGATCTTGATCAGTGTGGACTTGCCGGCGCCGTTGTCGCCGATCAGCCCGAGCACTTCACCTTTGCGCAAGCGCAGGTTGACGTCGGTCAGCGCGGTGACGGCACCGAACCGTTTCGCCACGTGCTCGACGGCGAGTACTTCCTCGGATCCGACAGCCATCAGGTCCTCCCGGCTCTACGTAGCTGAGCAAGGCGTACGTTCGCGATCATCGCGATCAGGATCGCCAGTCCGATGATGTAGTCGAACGCGTAGGCGCTGATGCCGATCAGGTTGAAGCCGACCCGCAGCACCGCGAGGACGATCGCGCCGAGCAACGCGCCGAGGATGGTGCCGGATCCGCCGGCGAGCGCCGTTCCGCCGATCACCGCCGCCGCGACGGCGTAGAACATGGTGTTCGTACCGCCTGCGGTGGCATCGATGGTGTTGATCCGGAACGCCTCGATGATGCCGGCGAGACCACCCAGTGCACTGCAGATCATGAAGTTGCCGATCTTCACGCGGCCGACCCGGATGCCCGCCTCGCTGGCACCGAGCACGTTGCCGCCGACCGCGATGGTGTGCAGGCCCCATCGCGTACGGGTGAAGAGGACGTGGATAACGGCGACGATCACCAACGCCCAGGTGATCTCCGCCCAGGGCGCCTGGCCCATCCACGGCTGGATCGAGACCGCCGCTTCCGGAATCGCCACCGGGAAAGCCCCTGACGTCGTCAACGTGATTCCGCTGACGACGAACAGCATGCCGAGCGTGCCGACGAACGAGGGCACGTGCAGCATGACGGTGACCAACCCGTTGATCAACCCGATGCACGCGCAGATCGCGACCGCGATCAGGATTCCGGGAATCACCGGAAGTCCCCACAGATCGACGGCGAAATGCATGAGGAACGGTGCCAGCGCGAACACGTTGCCGACCGAGAGGTCGATTTCGCCGCT
This sequence comes from Flindersiella endophytica, assembly GCF_054779015.1. Taxonomy (NCBI): domain Bacteria; kingdom Bacillati; phylum Actinomycetota; class Actinomycetes; order Propionibacteriales; family Nocardioidaceae; genus Flindersiella; species Flindersiella endophytica. The sequence goes on along the minus strand of NZ_BAAGYY010000012.1, from coordinate 19,573 downwards.
GACCAGAAGCAACACCTCTCCCGCGGCGATGATCGCGAACGCCGCGACGATCTGGGAGACGTTGACGATGTTCGCGGTGGTGAAGAACGTTCCCGTACTGACTTGGAAATAGATGACCAGGCCAATGGCCACCAGTGCGATGCTGCCCTCGCGCCACCGCAGAAAGAGCTCCGCGGCTCGTCTCCATCCATTACCCTGCTGGCCATTGCCCTGCTGCGCCGCAGCGCTGCTATCAGCTACCACGCGACCTACCCGTGCGGAATCGCGCCGGAACGCTTGACCAGTTGCTGTTCCTTGCTCGAGCCCTGGAACCTGGTCTTCGTGGTCAGGAACGGGTCGACGTTCTCCTTGGTGATGAACGACAGACCCGTGTTGGTGTCGGAGGGCGTGACCAGCCCGCCGGACAACTTGTAGAAGTAGAGCTGCAGGACTGGCAGGAAGCCTTGTAGGTACGGCTGTTGGTCGATGGTGAAGTCGAGGTCGCCGGACTTGACCGCCTGCAGGGTCTTCGGCACCAGGTCGAAGCCGCCGGCGGCGATTCCCTGGCTCTTCAGCTTGTATTTCGTCATGACCTCGCCGACGCCCTGGGTCGAGCCCGCGTCGACGGCGAACATGCCCTTGAGGTCCTTGTGGCCTTGGTAGTAGGCGTCGATGGTGCTCAGCTCTTGTGGCAGCTCCGCACCGGTGGCGATCTGGTCGAACTTGATGTCCTTCTTGGAGTCCTGGATCGCCTGCTTGGCGCCGTCGATGCGCGGCTGGATGTTGAGCTGTCCGGGCGTCGCGATGAAGCCGACGACCGAGCCGCCTTCGACCAGGCTCGCGATGCGTTCGCCGAGCCGTACACCTGAGGTGAACAGGTCCTGGCCGATGTAACCCAGCCGGTTGCTGCCTGGGTTACCGACCGCACCGTCTGCGTTATAGGTGACGACCGGAATGCCTTTGTCCAAAGCGTTGTCGATAGGAGCCTTGAACGCGTTGGTGTCGACGACGCAGACCGCGATGCCGTCGACCTTCGCGGACGTGGCGGAGTTGACAGCGCTGACCATCTCGCCGATGACCGACGTCTTGGAGCCGGTCCACTGGATGCTGGGGAGGCCGAGCAACGCACACGCGTCGGCGGCTCCGTACTGTGTAGGTTGGAAGAACGGGTTGGTCGTCACATGGTTGACGAAGGTGAATTTCCATTTGGGCGTGGCCGGAAAATCTCCCACGCCTGCTCCACTGTCGCTTTCCGGGGCTTGCTCACCACACCCGGCCAGAAGTGCGGAAGCGGCCAGCGACGCGCTGAACAATCCCCCACCGGTGAGCAATCGCCGTCGCGCGACCGAAGACAACGGAAGTGTCTCGACCGCTTCCTCTACCTGCGAATCGATCCTTTTCATAGCCGACCCCTCGGAGATCGCGCGTGTTCGATATATCGGACGCAGTTCGGGTTGTTGAACTTCTAAGGAAGTTATGGCCCGAGCCGGACACTGTCAACGGGCCAAAGATCACAACCGCGACACAGCGACCGTCGAAACCGTTCGACGATTTCCTGAACGATTACCGAACGATGCCGGCGACCACGACGATCAGGAGGAGCAGCACGAGCACACCGGGGATGACGAGGCGGCGATACTTCGGATGCACGAGAGCGAGGCTACTCCTGGCCGGAAGTTCCCGGTTCCCCGAGCGGCCAGCCGGCGATAGTTTCGTACGTCGCGCGACGGCCCGGTCCCTGCCCGAGATGCGACCGTACGAGATCGAGGCGGTCGGCGCGCCAAGGTGGACCTGCGTAAGTTTCGAGCCGCTCGACGAGCGGCCGCACGTCCGCCGGCTGCTTCAGGCGGGCGAGCGTCAGGTGGGGGCGGAAGCGGCCCTCCCGTACGTCAAGGCCGGTACGCCGGGCAGCCGCCGTCGTCGAGTCGGCCAGCCGGCGCAACGGCTGGGTGTCACCGCCGACGCCGGCCCACAGCACGCGCGCGGCCCGACTGGAGCCGAAACCCCCGCCCCGGCCGACCTGGAGCTGGAGGGGGTGGTGCCGGGCCGCGGCCCGGCCGATGCGCCGGGTGAGCTCGTCGAGCTGCCGGTCGTCGACCTCGCCGAGGAACGTCAGCGTCAGGTGCCACTGGTCAGCCGTGGTCCAGCGCAGGTCGGCGGCCGGTCCGCCGACCGCTGTGCCGGCGGCGCGTAGGTCGTCCACGACCCGCTCGAGGTCGTCGAGGACCTCGGGTGGCGGCGACAGTGCGACGAACAACCGCATGGGGCTGTTCTATAGAGGCCGAGCGGAACCGACGACGCCGGGTCGCACAATGGGCCCATGACCGACGCGCACCTGTTCTCCCTCTCCGGCCGCACCGCCATCGTCACCGGCGGTAGCTCCGGCATCGGGCGCGCGATCGCGGAGGCGTTCGCCGAAGCCGGCGCCGCCGTCGTGGTCGTCGCCAGGGGTGAGCAGGCGCTGAAGGAGACGACCACCGCGATCGCCGGTCAGGGCGGTAGGGCCGCGTACGTGGTCGCCGACCTCGCCGACCGCGGTGAGCTGCGCCGGGCCGCGGACGCCGCCGTGGCACATTTCGGCGAACCGGACATTTTGCTCCACGCCGCCGGTGTCAACCTGCGCCCGCCCCTCGACGACCTGACGGTCGAGCAGTGGGACGTGACGATGGCGCTCAACCTCGACGCCGCGTTCCTGCTCGGCCAGTGCTTCGGGCCGGGCATGGCCGAACGCGGCTGGGGGCGGATCATCAACATCGGCTCGCAGCAGTCGATCCGGGCGTTCGGCAACAGCGGCGCGTACGGCGTCTCCAAGGCCGCGGTCCTCGCTCTGACCAGGTCACAGGCCGAAGCCTGGTCCGGACGCGGCGTGTGCTGCAACGCCATCGGGCCCGGCTTCGTCAAGACACCATTGACGGAGGAGACGCTCAGGGACCCGGTTCGCGAGACGGCGCTTGCCGCCCGCAGCATGATGGGCCGCAACGGGTTGCCGGGCGACTTCCGGGGCGTCGCGCTCTTCCTCGCCAGCGACGCGTCGGCTTACGTCACGGGCCAAACGATCTTCGTTGACGGTGGATTCTCCGTGCACTAAAGCGGAAACCGCTCTCCCACATCGTGGCGTTCTGTCGAAATTTGCTTAGCATGGGTAACGAGCTACACTGGAAGCCATGCCTTCACCAACTACCAGCCGATCTGTGTCAACACGCGCTGACGCAGATCTGGCCAGTACGTTGCGGCTTGCGATCATGCGGCTGCGCCGCCGCCTGAACATTCAACGGGCTGCCGACCACCTGCTGTCGGCCAACCAGCTCGGGGCGATGGGCACCCTGAAGCGGCTTGGGCCGATGACGGTCGGGGAGCTGGCCGCGCACGAGCGAGTGCGCCCGCCTTCGATGACACGCACCGTGACGTCCATGGAAGAACTCGGGCTGGTGGCCCGAGAACCACATCCCACCGACGGGCGACAGGTCCTCGTCCGGCTTGCCACCGAGGGCAAGCGAATCCTGCTGGAGGACCGCAAGCGCCGCGACGCCTGGCTGGCTCGCGAGCTGCACCAACTGACCCCCGAAGAGAAGGAGATCCTGCGCCGAGCGGCGCCGATCCTGGAAAGGCTGGCTGCATCGTGAACACGTTCCGGTCATTGCGGAACGCCAACTATCGTCTCTACGCAAGCGGTGCGGCAGTCTCGAACATCGGCACATGGGTCCAGCGGATCGCGCAGGACTGGCTCGTCCTCCAACTTTCCGGCAACAGCGGCACCGTGCTCGGCATCACCACCGGGCTGCAGTTCCTGCCGTTCCTGTTGCTCGGCCCGCTCGGCGGTGTGCTCGCCGACCGGTTCTCCAAACGGCGTGTGCTGCAGGCCAGCCTGGCCGCTTCGGGCGTGACCGCCGCGGCACTCGCTGTTCTCGACCTGAGCAACCACGCACAGGTCTGGCACGTATACGTACTGGCGTTCGTGCTCGGCGCGGCCGACGCGCTCGGCAACCCCGCGCGGCAGTCGTTCGTCGTCGAGATGGTCGGCAGGGAGGACCTGCCGAACGCCGTCGCGCTCAACTCCGCGTCGTTCAACGGCGCGCGGATCGTCGGCCCGGCGATCGCCGGTTTCCTGATCGTGCTGGTCGGCACCGGCTGGGTGATCATGATCAACGCGGTGTCCTACATCGCCACGATCTGGGCACTGCAGAAGATGCGTACGTCGGAGCTGCAGTCGCCGGACCCCGTGCCGCGCAAGAAGGGCATGACGCGTGACGGCCTGCGCTACCTGCGTGGCCGGCCCGACCTCGTCCTGCTGCTGTGGGTCGTGTTCTTCGTCGGCTGTTTCGGGCTCAACTTCCAGCTGACCAGCGCGTTGATGGCGACCGAGGTGTTCGGCAAGGGTGCGGGCGAGTTCGGCATCCTGGCGTCGTTCATGGCGTTCGGCTCGCTGGGCGGCGCGTTGCTGGCGGCGCACCGCAGCCACCCGCGGCTGCGTACGGTCGTGATCGGTGCCGGCGTCTTCGGGCTGGTCGAGATCGCAGCCGGGCTGATGCCGACGTACGCCACGTACGCCATGGTGCTGCCGGCCATGGGGCTCGCCTCGATGACCATGATCACGTCGGCGAACGCGCTGATGCAGTTGACGGTCATCCCCGAGATGCGTGGGCGCACGATGGCGGTCTACGCCATGGTGTTCATCGGCAGCACGCCGCTGGGCTCGCCGATCATCGGCTGGATCGGCGACGTGATGGGGCCGCGCTGGACGTTGATCATCGGCGGTGGCATGAGCGCGCTCGGCACCGTGGTGGCGGCGTACTTCCTGGGCCTGCGCAAGCAGATCCGGCTGCCGCGACAGGCATCGGCGGCCATCGAGCCTCCTGCGGAGGCCGCGGTGGAGGCCGACGCCGAGGACCCCCTTCCCGAGGATGCGGCGGTTGGGGGTGGGAGTAGGGCGGCGGAGCCGCCGGGGGCCGGAGAAAGCACAGTGTCGGTGGGCGATGAGAAGCTGTCTGAGTGGAAGCTTCCGACTACCTCCGACACCTCCAAACCGACGCTGACCGGCTCGCGGATGTGGCGGCCAAAGGTTTTGACGCCGCCGTTCCGTCGTGTGCGGGCTGGACGGTCCGGGACGCGGTAGCGCACGTCGCGGAGGTCTACCTCCACAAGGCCGAGACGATGCGCCGGCAGGCCGACCCGCAACCGTGGCCGCCGCCTGGCCTGTCGGGGCGTGAGCCGATCGCGTTGCTGCTCGAGACCCGCGCGCAACTGCTCGATGAGCTGCGCACCCGCGGGCCGGAGGCACCGTCCTACACCTGGCATCCGCCGGACCAGACCGTAGGTTTCTGGTTCCGGCGGATGGCGCTGGAGACCGCCGTCCACCGGATCGACGTGGAGCTGGCGCACGCGGCCGAGACACCGGTCGATGCGTTGCTCGCCGCCGACGGCATCGACGAGGTGCTTACGGTGATGCTGGCCGGCGACTGGTCCGACTTCCCGGTCGAAGAGGCCGCGGGAACGGTTGTCGACCTGTCGGCGGGCACCCGCACCTGGCGGATCCAGCTCGAGCCGGCCTATGTCACCGTCACCGACCACGCCGCCGACCCCGCCATCACCGACGACGCCGACGTCGTACTGTCCGGCGATCCGTCCGACCTGCTGCTGTGGCTGTGGGGCCGCGCCCCACTCGACCGCCTCACAATCGAGGGCGCCGCCGACGTGGTGACCGCGTTACGGAGCCGGGTGGTGATCGCCACGCAGTAGCTCCAGCCCGTCAACCGGCCGCCGGCGCCGCCCGCATCAATGCCCCGGCCATCCCGATGGCATCACCGTCGCCAGCCGCCGCGGGCCCGCGACGCCATCCCGCGACCTGGCAATCTCGGGTTCGTCTCGACTGTGCCGCGCGCCGCCCAGAGTGGCCCCCCGGAGTCCAGCCGGACGCGGAGGCCGCGCCGATGGCTGCGACACAGTGGCCGTCTCGGCTATGCCGCGCGCTGCCCGGGGTGGCCTGCCGGGTCGAGGTGGCGCGGGTCGTCCGGGTGGGTGGGCGGGGCGGCAGCGTCGAGCGCTCGCCTGGAGCGGAGCGGTGTCACCAGTTCCTCGTAGCCGCCGGTTGGCTGGCGGACGATGATGCCGGTCTCGACGCCGTGTTCCTCTTGTTCCCTGGCGTTGGCCACGAGGCCGGCCAGGAGCGTCTTGGTCGCGAGGTAGCCGACGACCGGCGCGGCCAGGGCGGCGATCCGGAAGAACCAGACCACGTGCTCGACCGCCAGGTGGAACTGCGTCGCGATGATGTCGCCGGCGGCGGCTGCGGTGAGTACGCCGTAGAGCAGCAGCCACGCCACGCCCAACGCCGTCCGGGTGGCCGCCTGGCGCGGCCGTTCCGGCTCGTTCGGTGTCTTCTTGTCCCTGCCGAACCGCTTCTGTACCAGCGGCACGGCCACCAGCAGCGTGAACAGGATCCCCGGGATCACCAGGCCCGGAACGAGAACGGCGAGCGAGAGCGTGTAGCCCGACACCGTCACCTCCCAGTTCGGGAAGATTCGCAGCCCACCGTCAAGGAAGCCGAGGTACCAGTCGGGCTGTGAGCCGTTGCCCGAACCCGCGGGATCCGACGGCCCCTGCACCCACGTCGGGCTGATCTGGGCGGTCCCGCCGAGTACGAGCAGCGTGCTCGTGGCGATCAGCATGGTGCCGGCCGACTGTAGGAGCTCGGCCAGGTTCCGCCGCCCCGCCGTCTTCTGCCCGCCGCCGGCGCCCGCGGCCACGCCCACGTCCACCTGCTTCCGGGCCCACCGGACGACCAGGGCCAGCACACCGAGAATCGCCAGCGGCACAGGGAGAACGTGGATCCAGTACAGCTTCACGACGAAGTCGCCGGGAAAGCCGCCGCTGCCGAACGCCAGCGCGTGGAGGAGCGTCCCGACCACGGGAATCGACTGCACGACGCCGGAAGCGATCGCCATGCTCGAGCCCGACAGCATGTCGTCCGGCAGGTTGTAGCCGGTGAAGCCGCCGGCCAGGCTGAGGAGCATCAGTCCGACGGCGCCGAACCACGGAACCCGCCGCGCGCCCTTGAACAGGCCGCCGAAGAACATCCGCGCGAGCAGCCCGAGCACCGCCGCGTTCAGCAGCACCGACGCCCAGTGATGCGTCTGCCGGATCAACAGCCCGCCAGGAATCTCGAACGCGATCCGCATCATGCTGTCGAACGCCTGCGACACCGTGACGCCGCGCAGCCCCGCGTAGACGCCCACGTAGACGACGGGATCGATGCTCGGCTTGTACCAGAACATCAGCACGACCCCGGTCACGATGAGGACTCCGAGGCACGCGAGCGCGAACTCCCCGAGGGCCCGGGACCACTTGTCCGGGAACAGCCACCGATACACCCGCATGAGTTCCTCCATTCGATCTGAACTCGATACGGAGACGGATCCGCGGCTCCGGCTGTGACTGAGAGCTACGTCACCAGCCGCGCCCGGACGACCTCGCCCCACGGCCTGGTGGGCTCGCCACCCCAGCTACGAGCGATCGCCCAACAGTCCGGCCAGGGGTTGTAGGCCCACGCCGTCCACGACAGCCGGTGCCCGTCGATCCAGTCGAACGTCGTCCGGTCGAAGCCGGTGTCGCCCACATCACTACGCCGGCAGGGTCGATCGAGGTCGTCGACGAGCAGGTCCGGGCCGATCTCCCCCACCAGCACCGGCACCCGCCGGGCCACCGGCGCGATCGTCGAGTCGTAGCAGCCGGTGTCGCTGCACTCGTTGACGCTGTAGAGGTGGACGTCAGCCGCGACCTGCCCCCAGCGCCGAGCCGTCCCGGACGTACGCCAGCGCGACAGGTTCTCCGCCCAGTGGATACCAGCCAGCAGGATCACGTTGCGGGCGCCGGTCGACCGGATCGCGGCCACGAGCTCACCCATCCCGGCGGCTTGGTACGTTCCGCCGTTCGCCGAGGCCTGCAGGCAGCCGGACCACCAGCACCGCCAGGCCCGGGCGGTGTCGTACTCGCCGTACGGAAACGGCTCGTTGAACGCGCCGAACAGCACCCGCCGGTTCGCCTTGAACGCCGTCGCCGCGGAACGCCAGAAGGCCGGCGAGTGATCGCGGTTCGGCATCGGATCCTGCTCCAGGCTCCGCCGCGAGCCGGGCGCCGTCCGATGCAGATCGAGTACGACGGCGAACCCGGCGCGGGTGGCACGCGCGACGAACGCCTCGATCGGTCTCCGGTAGCGCCCGCCGCGGTACGCAGCATCGACCTGGGCCAGCCCGAGCCAGCAGGTCTCGTTGACAGGGAGGCGGATCGTGTTCGCGCCCCACGCCCGCAGCCGTCTGAGCGTGGCGTCGCCCGGTGCGCGGCCGTCCGGGGTGTCCCAGATGCCCCAGCCCTCCTGGCAGGCGTACTCGGCGCCGGAGATGTTGACGCCGCGCAACCGGACCGGGCCGTGCCCACCGTCGTAGAACCGGGCCCCGGACACCCAGATCGGTTCCGAACCCGGCGCCGGTGCCGCCGATTCGACCGGCGCCGGCGCCGGCGCCGCTGGTGCCGCCGGAGACGCCGGTATCGCCACGCAGAGCATGGCCAGCATCGTGAGAAACGCGCGCTTGACGCCCATCGGCCGCCTGTCGTAGATGGCTCCCGCCTCTACACCTACCCAGTTGGGCGCCACGGCTAGAGCTGCAGCGCGGACTCCCAGACGAAACGCAACGCGGGCCGGCCACCAATCGCGGTCTCGCCGACGACGGTGAAGCCCGTCCGCTCGAGCACGGTCCGCGAGGCCACGTTGTCGAGCGTGGTACGCGCCGTCAACGCCGTCAGGCCGTACTCCGCGACCGCCAGCGCGCAGATCTCACGGACGGCAGCCGTCGCCAGTCCCTTGCCGGCCGCCCGTTCCGCGATCCGATAGCCGAGCTCCGCCGATCCGTCCGCGACGTCGACCAGGTTGACCCGTCCGACGATCGACCCGTCGGCCTCGACCAGGACGTGGAAGTGACAGACGCCTTCCTCCTGCTCGGCGAGCCGCATCGCCAGCTGCTCGTCGAACTCCTGGAAGTAGGCATCGCCGCGATCCGAGATCGACGCCGCGAAGTACGCACGGTTCTCGAGCTCGAACGCCAGCAACGCCGCCGTGTGGCTCGCGCTGAGCCGCTCGATCGCAGGCTCCATCAAACGCCCAGCAGGTCGCTGATCGGCCGGATCGCGAAGTAGACGACGAACAACGCCGCCACGATCCACATCAGTGGGTGCACCTTGCGGGCCTTGCCGCTGACCGCCTGCAGCACGACGTACGACACGAAGCCCGCGCCGATGCCCGCCGTGATGGAGTAGGTGAACGGCGCCACCACGATCGTGAGGAACGCGGGCAGCGCGATCTCCATCCGGTCCCACGGAATCTCCCTGATCTGCAGCATCATCAGGAAGCCCACGATGATCAGCGCCGGAGTCGCCGCTTCGTACGGAATGATCTCGACGACCGGTGCGAACACCGTCGCCAGCAAGAAGCAGATGCCGGTGACCACCGACGCGAGACCGGTCCGCGCGCCCTCGCCGACACCCGCGGCCGACTCGATGTAGGACGTGTTGGACGACACCGACGCCGCACCACCGGCCGCCGCGGCCACGGAGTCGACGATCAGGATCCGCTGGGTGTTCGGTGGCTGGCCCTTGGCGTCGAGCAGCTTCGCCTCAGCGCCGATCGCCGTCATCGTGCCCATCGTGTCGAAGAAGTCGGCCAGCATCAGCGTGAAGACCAGCAGCACGGCGGCGACGACACCGACCCGGCTGAACGCGCCGACCAGGTCGACCTGCCCGATCAGCGAGAAGTCCGGCACCGAGAACCACTTCTCCGGCAGCGTCGGAACGTTCAGTCCCCAGCCGGTGGGGTTCACCTTGTCGCCGTCGACGGACGGGCCGATGTGGAAGATCGCCTCGGCGATGATGGCGAGGATCGTGGCACCGATGATCCCGAACAGGATCGCGCCCTTGACCTTGCGCAGCATCATGATCGCGATCGCCACCACGCCGATGACGAACACCACGACAGGCCAGCCGTCCAGGAAGCCGCCAGACCCGAGCTCGACCGGCACGGGCGGATTGGCCGTACGCCGGACGAAGCCGGCGTCGACGAAGCCGATCAACGCGATGAACAGGCCGATCCCGACACTGATCGCGACCTTGAGCTCCTTCGGAACGGCCTCGAAGACGGCCTTCCGTAGTCCGGTGAGGACCAGGAGGAGAATGACCAGACCCTCGAGTACGACCAGGCCCATCGCGTCGGCCCAGCTCATCTGGCTGGCGATTCCGAACGCGACGAAGGCGTTCAGGCCCAGACCGGTGGCCAGTGCCAACGGGAAGTTGGCGACGACGCCCATCAGGATCGTGACCACACCGGCGACCAGAGCCGTCGCCGCGGCGATCATCGCGAAGTTGGGCGTGGAACCACCGCCGAGGAGCTGGCCGTCGGCGTCCTTGGCCGTACCGATGATCAAGGGGTTGAGCGCGATGATGTAGGCCATCGTGAAGAACGTGACCAGGCCACCTCTGATCTCGCGGCCGAACGTCGACCCGCGTTCGGTGATCTTGAAGTAGCGGTCGAGTGCGTTTCGCGACTGCGGTTTCGGCGCGTCGGTTTTGGAATCGACCATCTGGGGCCTCTCATCGCACGGGTGACAAACCAGGCGTCGTTGCGAAGGATAGGGGAGATTTGTTTCTGAGGGGCCACCGCGGTCGACCGGCACAAGAAGCCGCCCATGGCAGACAGCGACAACAGCGGGCTGCGGTGGAACTGAGCACGGTCGAACGCGAAAATATGGATTAGGCTCGCCAGCGTGAGCAACGATCGTCGGTTCTTGGAGACCGCGCACGTACCACCAGCCGATGTGACCGGCGTCCGCACGATCGCGGTCGGCACCGCGGTGTGGGCCGTGGTGCTGGTGGGCTCGCTGCTCTTCCGCGATCGGCTGGAGGCCGCCGGCAACGGCTGGTGGATCTGGACCTGCGTGGCCGGAATCGTGCTGGGACTGATGGGCGAGGCCTACTGCCTCGACCGCCGCCGCCGGCTTCGCCGCGCGCTTGCCGCCACCCCGCCGGTGGCGGCAGACCACCAGTAGTCCCGCATACCCCGGGTTGCCCCGCGTCGTCTAGTCGACGTCGTCGAAGCCGAGAGTGTCGAGCACCGGCATCAACTGGTCGACCGAGTCGGAAACGTCGACCAGCACGACCTCGGAGTGCGCACCACAGCCGTGGTCGAACGACACGACTTCGCCGTCGCTCGGTGAGTAGGCGTTGGCGCAGACGCCGAACAGCGAGCCGAGCTCGCCCCTCAGCCGCACGAGGAAGCCGCACGAGACGCACTTGGCCGGAGCCGCCTGCGCTACCGGGTCTTCCGGGCCGTGCGGGCCTTCGTACCAGCGTTCGGCCGCCAGCTCACGTCCCTCGGTCGACAGCACCCGCGACCGCCCGACGCCGAGATCGTCGGCGAGCGTGCGGAAGTCGCCGGCGTCGAGGTCGACGTCGGCGCCGGTGTAGGACGGGACCAGCCGGGGGTCGTCACTCTTGGTAGGCAGCAGGTCGCCTGGACCGAGGTCTTCGGGACGGATCCGCTCCGACCACGGCACCCATGGTGGGGCCAGGATCGCGTCGGCGCCGGGCAGCAGCACCACCTCGTCGACACTGACGACCTTCTGCCGGGGTGCGCGGGTCACCGTCACGGCCCAGCGCCAGCCGACGTAGCCGGGGTTGGCGCATGAGAAGTAGTGCGTGACCACGCGTTCGGCATCGGCATCGCAGCCTTGGTAGTCACCGAGCTCCTCTTCGCCGGCCACCTCTTGGGCGGCCAGACGAGCGAGCTCGGTGGCTTCGGCACACAGCGTGTCGGGGCGGACCGTGCGGGGGGTTCGGACAGAGCGCCTGACGTCGGCATTCACGTACACGATTGTGACACGCGTCCCAGGCGTTGACCGACATGGTTACCGAAGCGTTGGCAAGATGGGAGAGGTGGAGCCCGGAAGCGACCGACCTGACGACGCACCCGGCACTCCGCTCGGACCTCCCGGGCGCCGTGCCCGCCGCCGAGCGACGGCTGCCGACGCCGACGCGGGTACGGAGCGTGACCGCAACGCCCACGGCGGCCCGCACGGCACGCGCCCGATGGAACAGGTGCCCGCCCAGCGAGAACAACGGCAGCAGCCGGCGCCGCCTCCGCACGACCCGGAAGACGGCAAACCGACCCTGCCTCCGCGCGCCCGGGTGACGGACGAGAGCGCAGCCGGCCGGGCCGCGCAGGAGGGGCGGACGGCCCGGAAGCCCTGGTGGCGCGACTCCGGCAAGGCCGATCCGGACCACGCACCCAACGCACGCGGCGCCGAGCCAGGCGGCCCGGCAGTCGCACCCGGCAGCTACGACCGCGGTGGCCAGGCGGAGGCAGGCCGGCCACCGGAAGCACGCCACGGCGAAGCAGGTGGTGCATCAGCCGGCAACGGCGGCCACGCGGAGACAGACCGACCGCCCGACGCACGCTACGGCGAGCCGGGCGGAGCGCGCGGCCCAGCCGCCGCACGCGCGGACTATGGCCAGGGCCGGCCCGGACCAGGCCGGCTGCCCGACGCTCGCCACGGCGAGCCCGGCAGGGCAGGCGCCCCGGCAGCCGCACCCGGCAGCTACGGCGCTGGCGGCCACGCGGAGGCAGGCCGGTCAGCTGACGCTCGCGACAGCGAGCCGGGTAGAGCTGGCCGCGCTGGCCGGGCAGAGGCGGGCCGGACGCCGGAAGCGCGCCACGGTGGAGCGGGCGGAGCGGGCCATCCCGGGCCGGCAGCCGCGTCAGCCGCCCAGGGCCAGCGCCATGCGGAGCCGGGCGGATCGGGATCGTCGGCCGAGGCGCCGGGTGGCGCCACCGCCGAAACACAGGCGCAGGTCGGCGCCCCACCGACCCCTGCTCCTCCGGCGGGCAAGCTGGCCGGAGCTGCGGCCGCGGCGAGGAAGGCCGGCGCGGTCGCTGCCGGATTCGGCCGCGGAAGCGCGCGGCTCGGGCGTGGCGCGGTCCGGCGGATCAGGCGCGTCACCCATGCCCAGGGCGCCGGCGAGACCGGCCTGGGCCGGATGATCGAGCTGCACGCGTTCAGCAACGGCGGCGACGCCGCGATGGCCGTCGGTCTGGCGGGCACGCTCTTCTTCACCGTCCCCTCGGCCGAGGCGCGGGGCAACGTCGCGCTCTATCTCGCGCTCACGATGGCTCCGTTCGCGGTGCTGGCGCCGCTGATCGGGCCGTTCCTCGACCGGTTCCGCCGCGGGCGCCGGTGGGCGATCGGCTCGACGCTGGCGGTCCGCGCGTTCTTCTGCTGGGTCGTCGCCGGCGCACTGGCCACCGAGCAGTGGTACCTCTATCCCCTCGTGCTCGGCTGCCTGGTCGCCTCCAAGGCCTACAACGTCACCCGCGCCTCGGCCGTACCCCGCCTGCTGCCCCCGAGCGTCCCTCTCGTCACCGCGAACTCGCGCATCTCGCTCGCCGGAACGATCGGCGCCGGCCTGTTCGCCGCGATCGCCGGCGGGTTGTCGTTCATCGGCCCCGACTGGGCGCTGCGCTGGGCGTTCGTCGTGTTCATCGTCGGTACGATCCTCGCGATCCGGCTGCCCGCTCGCGTCGACTCCTCCGAAGGCGAGGAGAACGTCGGCATGGCCGAGGTCGCCGGCAACCGGCACAAGATCCCCGCCGTGGTCGTGCTCGCTCTGCGAGCCAACGCCGCGTTCCGTGCACTGGCCGGCTTCCTGCTGATGTTCATGGCGTTCCTGCTGCGCCAGCACCCGCTTCCCGGCGTGCCCACCGCTGCCCAGGTCGGCATCGTCGCCGGCGCGGCAGGCGTCGGTGCGTTCGCAGGCACGTCACTCGGGGCGCTGACCCGCGACCGCCTGAAACGCCCCGAAATCGTCGTGATCGTCCTGCTCGCGCTGGTCACCGTGACGGCCGCGGTCGCGTCGGTCCTCTACGGCCTGATCGCCGTCGCCGTGTTCGCGCTGGTCACCGGTGTCTGCCAGCAGCTCGGGAAGCTGTCGCTGGACGCACTGATCCAGCGCGAGGTCCCCGAGCACGTACGCACAGGCGTCTTCAGCCGTTCGGAGACGGTGCTCCAGCTGGCCTGGGTGCTCGGCGGCGGCCTCGGCATCGTGCTGCCGCTGATCCCCGCGCTCGGCATGGGCGTCTGCGCCGCCGGACTGGCGATCGCGCTGGTGTTCGTGCTCCGGACGCGTGTGAGGATACGAGAAACGGCGGCCACCCAGCCGGCGGCCGCCGCTCCTGCCGAAAGGAACTAGAGCTCGAGCTCGTCGGCCAGGCCGCGCATCACCTGCGCGAGCTGCTTGGCCTTACGTGCGTCAGGGTGCCGCCCACGCCGGTAGTCGGTCTCCAGGCTGTCCAGCAGCTTGATCACGTCCTCGACGACCGGGACCATCTCCTCCGGCTTCTTGCGCCGGGCCTTGGACACGCTCGGAGGCGCCTCGAGCAGCTGCACCGACAACGCCTGGTCGCCCTTGCGACCGGCAACGATGCCGAACTCGACGCGTTGCCCTGCCTTCAACGAGGTCACGCCCGCGGGCAGTGCGGAGGCTCGCACGTAGACATCGCCGCCCTCATCTTTGGTGAGGAACCCGAAGCCCTTCTCCGCGTCGTACCACTTAACCTTGCCTGCCGGCACAACAACCTCGCTCAACGGTGTGGACATAACTGAGCCCCCGGTTCTCAGGGGGCCGTCTCCCAGGGTAAACGTATCGACGCCGAACCACTACCTTGATTACGGACGGCGCCGACGCACCAACTATCCGATCAGACGTCAACGATAGCGTTCAGGATCCGTGAGCAGCTCGTTCATCGAACCCGAACGGAAGCCCTTCGGATCGACCTCCACGGAGTCGAAACCAGCGGCGGCGACCGCTTCGTAGACCTCCGGAAGCTCGGTCACCTGCTCGACCAGCGCCGAGTCGACCTCGACCTTGGCGGTGTCGCCGACGTCGCGTACACGCATGTTCTGGACGGGCAGCCGCACGGAGTCGAACACCTCGCGCAACGCCGCTTCGGCACGCTCGACCCGCACCAGCCGCATCGGCGTGATCGACAGGCCGTACGCGATCCGGCTGGACAGGCAGGCGGCGGCCGGCTTGTTCCAGGTCGGCAGCTCCCACTGCCGAGAAGCGGTCCTGACCTGCGACTTGGTGAAACCGGCGGCGCGCAGCGGCGTCACGGCACCGCGCTCGTGGGCCGCCCGGATGCCGGGACGGAAGCCCGCGCGGGCGTCGTCGTAGTTCGTTCCGGTGGCTACGTGGTCGATGCCGAGCTCCTCGGCCAGCGGCGTCAGGACGTCGAGCAGCTCGGACTTGCAGAAGTAGCAACGGTCGCCGGCGTTAGCGCGATAGCCGTCGCGCGCCATCTCGTTCGTCGACGGCGCCAGGTGGCGTACGCCAAGAGACGCCGCGAACTCCCGCGCCGGCGCCAGCTCGGCGTCCGGCAGCGATGGCGAGACGGCGGTCGCGGCCACCACTTGGTCCGGCCCGAGCGCGCGGACCGCCGCGGCCAGCAGGAACGCGGAGTCGGCGCCACCGGAGAACGCCACCAGGACCGAGCCGAGCTCCTTGAGCTGGGCCTCCAGCGCGGAGAGCCGGCGCGGCAGCAGCCAGCGCTCCAGCCAGGCCGGGAAGCCGGTCAGGTCGTCCAGCACCACGTCGGTGCCGGCCTCGGCGAACTCCGACGCCGAGATCGGGCCGGTGGTCACGCTCACCGCGACCGCTCCGGCTGCCCGGGCTCCGCGAACGTCACCGAGGTGGTCGCCGACGTAGATCTCCGCGCCTCGTTCGCGCAGCGCGACGCCCTTCTGCTCGGCCCACAGGTCGCCGATCACCTCGTCGATTGGCAGGCCGAAATGCTCCATGTGCAGCCTCGCGTGCGGCTCGTTCTTCGCGGTCACGACCAGTACGCGCCCGCCGTTACGGTGCACGGCGTCGATCGCCTCGCGTACGCCCGGCAGCAGCTCGGCCGCTGGCACACCCATCGAGGGATAGAGCTCGCGGTACGTCGCCACGGCTCCGGCCACCTGCTCGGGCGGGAACCAGTTGGCCGCCTCCGCCTCCAGCGGCGGGCCGAGCCGGCTGATGACGGTCTCGACGTCGATCGGCACGCCGGTACGTTCGGCGAGCGCCCGCCACACCTCACCGATTCCCGGCCGGGTGTCGGCCAACGTCATGTCGAGGTCGAAACCGACCACCAAACCATCTGAAGCCACGTCTTTGAACCATACGGGGTCGCGCACAGCGACTCGATGTTCACCACAGGGTTCAGCGCCGGCCTCACCGCCGTCGCTACAGCGGCGCGACCAGTGCCTCGAGCGCGCTGTGCTGCCGCGCGGCGTCGGAGGAGTCGAACGGGCCGGCCCAGTGCAGGCCGTACTGCGACAGGCTGTTGCGGTCGTTCGCGTACGCGGAGTCGGCCTGTCTGGCCAGGTAGGAGCGGTACGGACGGCCGGACAGCGCTCGGTCCAGCTCGCCGAGGTTGCGTACGTACACGCCCTTGAACGACGGGCCGTCGCCCCCGCAGTCGCCGTTCTCGCACGGCTCGCGCAGGACGCCGCCGGGGTTCAGCGTGCCGTTATTGGTCGAGGCGTCGGCCAGCTGGCGGGCTCGCGTCAGCATGCCGGCGTCGCCGGTCGCCCGCGACAGCTCGACCAGCCCGCCGAGGACGATGCCCTGGTTGTAGGTCCACATGGTCTGGCCGTTGTTCTGGCAGGTCGTGTTGTCGAGGCCGTCGTTGACGAGGTTCGAGGAGTTGATCATCCCGCTGGCCTGGAACCAGCTCCAGCCGGCCTGCGCGCGTCCCAGATAGGCGGTGTCGCCGGGGATCCGGTTGTGCAGCGCGGCCGACAGCTTGATGTAGAGCTCGTTGGTGACGGCGTTCTTGTACGTCTTGTCGGTCCGCCACCAGACCCCGCCGCCGCAGTGCCCGTCCCAGTACGAGTGCATGTAGTCGGCGTCGATCCGCGCCATGTCAAGGTAGCGTTGCTCGCCCGTCAGGTCGTACGCGCGCACCCACGCCAGCCCCCACCAGCCGGTGTCGTCGAGGTACTCGTTGGTGAAGTTGTTCCCGCGGTTCTTGTCGAACGTGTTCCCGATCGCGTAGCGGTACGTCGTCGAGCCGGTGCGCTGGCTGTAGTCGATCAGCGCGGTCAGCGCGTTGGCGGAGTTCCACCAGCCGGTGGTGTTCCAGAGCCCGCGCGAGTTGTCGTAGAACTGCATCAGCGCGGTCGCGGCCGCGGCCTCGCGGGTGGCGGCGTTGACGGTCGAACGTGCCCACGGCGTGCAGGTGATCTCGGGCCGGTTGCCGGCCTTGCCGCACGCACGCAACGCGCCGATCCCACGCGCCGACGGGTTGTCGACGTTGTACATCAGCGTGCGCCAGCCGCGCTGGCCGGACGGGATCGTGGTGTCGCCGAGCTTGCTGCCGTCGGGCTCCCAGGTCCGGCCGCCGTCGAACGAGCGGTCCAGCCACACCTCGTCGCCCGGGTCGCCGTTCTCGATGCCGGCCCAGCCCATGTTGTCGCCGTCGGAGATGTGCAGCACGACCTGCCGGCTCCACACGCTCGACGTACCGGCGATCCGGTCACCGGCAGCCTGCGCGGGATCGCGCTTGTCGCAGTAGATGTTGCAGACCTCTGCATACATTTCGCGGTCGTCCGTGCTCAGTTTCACCGTCGACTCCGTGTGTTGCTCACCGCTGGGGTCGGCTTCTTGTGCGCGGGCGCCCGCCGGTACCGCGTTTGCAGTAGCAGCCGGAACAGCGAACGAGACGGCTACGACAGCAGCGGCCACCAGCCCGATCGATCGTGCGCGCATGCCCTGAAGCTAGGAACCGCATCCGGTCATCGCAAGCTCGCTGGCCGCTTCCTGCCGTAACCTCACAGGCATGGCTCCTCGCGTGGTCTGCCTCGACACCGAAGTCGTCCTGCCCGACGGCGTACGGCTCGCAACCGACGTGTTCATGCCGGACGATGGCCACCGCCATCCCGTGCTGCTGGTGCGCACGCCCTACGGCCGGGGTGGCGCGCGTGGCGCCTACGACGCCGCCGGCATGGCCCGGCTCGGCTGGGCCGTCGTGGTGCAGGATGTTCGCGGCCGCTGGGACTCCGAGGGCGAGTTCATGCCGTTCGACAACGAGGCCGACGACGGCGCCGCCACGATCGCGTGGTGCGTGGCGCAGCCGTGGGCCAACGGCAAGGTCGCGATGATCGGCGCGTCCTACCTCGGCTTCGTCCAGTGGCTGGCGGCTTCGCGCAAGCCCGCGGGACTGGTTGCGATCGCGCCGACCGTCACGGCGGCAAACCTGCGTGACGAGGTGACGTTCGAGGGCGGCGCGCTGACGCTCGGGACGATTTCGGGGTGGGCGGTCGGGGTCAGCGCGCTCGGCAGCAACCTCGACGCCGGCCTGCAGCAGGAGTCCCTGCAGGCGCTGGACGGCTGGCCCGGCCTGCTCGCGTCCCCGCTGGAGGAGACGGTGCTGTCGCGGATCACGTCCTCGGGCCTCGACTGGATCGACTACCACAACACCGAACGCTGGGACCGCATCGACGTCTCGCCCTCGCTGGGCGACCTCGACCTGGCCGGCTACCACCTCGCCGGCTGGCACGACATCTTCTGCGAGGGCAACCTCAACGCGTTCGCCGCGCTCACCTCCTCCGAACGCCCGGAGTCCGTACGCCGCCGGCAGCGGCTGGTGGTCGGGCCGTGGGCGCACGTGACGATGCTGCGGCGGGTCACCGGCGAGCTCGACTTCGGCGTGCAGGCGGCCGGCGACTTCAACGGTGTGGTCGAGGAGCAGATCGCGTTCCTCACCGCTGCCGTGGCCGGCGCACCCGAGCTGCCCAGCGGCGTACGGCTGTTCGTGATGGGCGACGACAAGTGGCTCGACTTCGACGCCTGGCCGGTGCCGACGTCGCCGGTTTCGCTTTACCTGGCTGAGGATTCACGGCTCACCCAGGCGCCCGCCGAGACCGCCGGAGCCGACCGCTGGCAGCACGACCCCGGCTCGCCGGTGCCCAACGCCGGCGGCCGTACGCTCCATCCGATTCCCCCGGCGCCCGGGCCGCTGGACCAGCGAGCGGTCGAGAGCCGCGCCGACGTGCTGGTCTACACCAGCGACGTGCTGGAGCACGACCTCACGATCATCGGTGGCGTACGCGCGGAGCTCTACTTCGAGTCCACCGCACCCACCGCGGACGTGACGGTGAAGCTGGTCGACGTCCACCCCGACGAGCGCGCGATGCTGGTCGTCGACTCCATCCGGCGGGTCTCCGGTGCCGATGCCGGCGCGACGCCGGTGGAGGTCGAGGTCGGCTCGACCGCGCTGACGTTCAAGGCCGGCCACCGGGTGCGGATCGAGGTCGCGTCGTCCAACTTCCCGAAGTACGACCTCAGCCCGAAGGCCGACCAGACCGTCCACCACGGTGGCCGCGCGCCGTCCCGGATCGTGCTGCCGGTGTTCGAGCGCTAGGCCGTGTTTCGAAGTCGGGCGTGTCGTGATCGTCGACAAGTGAGGTCTCCGGTAGAGGGGTTCATCGACCAAGACGAACCTCATACGCGGAGACCTCGT
>NZ_BAAGYY010000011.1:0-115921 GCF_054779015.1 Flindersiella endophytica | reverse complement strand
GGTCCAGCCGTACGGTCGCCGACAGCTCCGCGTGGAAGCCGTCGTCAGGGCTGCCCTCCGGACCGGCGGCCGGCAGCTTCTCGAGCTGGAACGTGACCGGCTGGAAGTACTCCGCGTGCGAGCTGCGCTCCTTGACCAGCAGGTCGACCCGGCTTCCCTTCAGTCGCTGGGTGACGTCGAGCGTCTGGGCCGGCAGGCCCTCGAGCAACGTGGCATCGAGCGGAGGGGCGAACAGCTCCCGGTCGTCGCGGCGGACGAACCGCATTGGCTCGCCGTCGGCCACCAGGCCCGCGGTGAACGCCAGCTCGACCGTGCCGGCCCGCCAGGCGATGTCGTCGAGCCGGACCCGGCCCGCGATGCCGGCCTCCCATGCCGAGAGCTTCAGCAGCTCGTCGAGGTCATCGGACCTGACCAGCGCGGTGATCAGCTGCTGGATGGCAGGCAACCCGGCCGCCACACCCGGACCGAAGTATTCCTCCATCACCCGGCGGATCTCGTCGAACAGCGGCCAGCGCTCGGCCGGCTCCATCCGCAGCAGGCGGCTGCCGCGCAGCCGCTCGACCATCTCGACGCGCAGCCAGCGGCGGTAGAGCTTGTCGCGCAGCGCGCCGGGCTCGGTGTTGTCGCGCACGATGTCGAGCGCCTCGGACAGGTTGGCGAAGTAGCCCTTGGGATCGATGCTCTGGAAGCCCGCGTTGGACGCGTCCTCGCGGCGAATGTGGTAATAACACACATAATCGGACAGCACCGAGATCCGCTTGGCCGCGAAGAACGCCCCGATCACGAACACGTGGTCCTCGAGCCGGCGGCGGCCTTCGGGGTAACGCAGCCCGTTCTCGTTGAGGAACGCCCTGCGGAACATCTTGTGCGGCGTGAGGCTGTCGATCAGCGGCGCGTTGTCGAGCGTCGCGTTGTCGTAGGAGCGGCGGAACAGCTCGCGAGGCACGCCGCGATTGACACCGGCCATCTTGCCGATCACGACGTCGGAGCCGTTCTTGACCGCGAAGTCGTACATCCGCGAAAGCGCCTCGTCGCCGAGCCAGTCGTCGTTGTCGGCGAAGAAGACGTAGTCGCCCTGAGCAGCCTCGATGCCGACATTGCGGGGTTTGCCGGACCAGCCGGAGTTCTCCTGATGGATGACCCGGAGGTGGGGGTGTTCGGCCATCAGCGCGTCGAGGCGCGCGGGAGTGTCGTCGGTGGATCCGTCGTCGACGAACACCGCCTCGAACTCCGAGCTTGGAAGGCTCTGCCGGAGCAGTGAGGAGATCAGGTCCTCGACGTACGGGCCCGGGTTGTAAACCGGGACGATCACACTCACCTTGACCGGCATCGAAGCGTCAATCCTCACTCGTCGGGGGTGTGTCTGGCGAATACAGGCTGTCGCGCGAGGTAATTTACCTGAGTTCCAGCCAACCTTTGCTCGGCGTCCACCCGTCAGTAACTGTGACGGGCCGCGGCTGGGAGGGCAGCGGGTGTGGGCGCAGGGGAGGACAAATGGTCAAGGTCAGTGTTGTTGTGCCTATCTACAACCCCGGACCTTACTTCGAAGCTTGTATGACGTCGTTGTTACGGCAGAGCCTGCCGTCGTCAGAGTACGAAATCGTGCTGGTCAACGACGGGTCCACAGACGGTACGGAGAAGTTGCTCGATGCCTACGCCGGGGCGCACCCGCACGTGCGCGTCGCGCACCAGGAAAACTCCGGCTGGCCAGGCAAGCCACGCAATGTCGGCATCAAAACCGCCGTTGGTGAGTACGTCCAGTTCGTGGACCAGGACGACGAGCTCGCGCCCGAGGCGCTGGAGCGGCTGTACGACCTGGCCAGGCGCAACGACTCCGACATCGTGCTCGGCAAGGTCGCCGGCACGATGGCCGGCCCGAGCAACGTGTTCGCGCGTACGGTCGACCACGCCTCGATCGAGGAGCACGAGCTGGGCGAAAGCCTTACCCCGCACAAGTTGTTCCGGCGCGATTTTCTGATTGACCAGGACATACGCTTTCCCGAAGGCAAGGTGCGCCTGGAGGACCAACTGTTCATGGTCAAGGCCTACTTGCGCGCGCGGACGATCTCGATCCTTGGCGACTACCCCTGTTACTACTGGATGCGCCGCGACGACGGCGGCAACAACAGCTCCGGCTACATCGCCCCCGCCAGCTATTTCGGCTACCTCGAGCAGGTGATGGACGCCGTGGTGGCCGACACCGAGCCCGGCCCGGTCCGCGACCGCATGCTGGCGCGGTTCCTGCGCGTGGAGATGATGGCGCGGGTTCGCGAGCCCAAGGTGCTGCTCTACTCCGAGCAGTACCGCCAGCGAAGCTACGAGGTCGTGCGCCGGATCCTGCTCGAACGGTTCGGCGACCCCGACGGCGTGCGGGCCCTGTTGTCGCCGATGATGCGGCTGCGCACCCACCTGCTCGAACACGGCCGGCTCGACTCGCTGATGGAGCTGGCCCGGCGCGGTGAGGAGCCGGTTGGCGAGGCGGTCGTGGAGAAGATCCACCAGCGTGGCAGCAGGCTCACGTTCCAGCTCCGGGCTGGCCTGTTCCATCGCGACGGCTCACCTGTTCTGATCGCCTCGTCGGGCGCCGGCTACGTGCTCGGGCCGCGGCTTGTCGACGGTGTCGAGGGCCTGCCCGAGGGCGGCTGGGAGGTCGGCAACCCGCTCGACCACGCCGAGGCCGAGGTACGGATCTTCGACCGGGCCGGCAAGGTCTGGTGGTTTCCGGCGGCCGACCTACGGCCGGAGCTCGTGGCGCGCGGGACCGACACGCTCGGCCGGCCGGTGTTCCAGGTGATGCTGGCGGGCACCACCACGATCGACGCGGCCACGATCGCCGGCGGGCGGCCGCTGGCCCAGGGCGTCTACGACGTGTGGGTCGGCATGCAGACGCTCGGGCTCGGCCGCGGCGCGCGGCCGACGAGCGCGCAGGGCGCGATCCGGCTCGCGGTCGACGCCTACGGTCAGGCCCGGGTACAGGGGCAGGCCCGCACCTGGCTCGGCCGCGTACTCTTCCGGCCGGAGCTCCGGCGCCGCGGCCGGCGGGCGCTGTCGAAGCTGCCGAAAGGGCTCGCGGCGCGGATCCGCCTCGCGGCCAACCGGCTCACCTGAGGTTCTGCTCACGTCTCTCCGTGTCGGCTGTCCTGCTTTCCGGCAGGCCCCGTTAACCTGCTGAAAGGGTGGTGTTGGCCAGCCGGAAAGCTGCGGCATGATCTGGTGCGCGCAGGGTGACCGGGCGACAGCGGCTGGCGGCAACTACCATCGGTGCGCACACCGGCGATGCAGCCAGGACCAAGTCGAGACAACAGGTACGTGAGGGGACGTGAGGCGGCCGTGCAGGAGAGCCGACCCAACGACGCAACCGGCGCCAATGACGGCGCCGCGAACGGCGGACTGCGGACGGTTGCCGTCGTCCTGGCGGGAGGAATGGGTAACCGGGTCGGTCTCCGGCTGCCGAAACAGCTGATCAAGGTTGCCGGCAAGCCGGTCCTGCAGCACACGCTCGAGGTCTTCGAGGCGACGCCCGAGATCGACGAGGTCATCGTGCTGATGACGCGCGGCTGGACCGAGGACGCCGAGAAGGTCGTGCGCAACGCCGGCCTCACCAAGGTCACCAAGGTGATCGAGGGTGGCGACACCCGCGACGAGACCAGCATGATCGCGATCCGGGCCATCGGCGAGGACAATCCCGAGGCCAAGGTGCTGTTCCACGACGCCGTACGCCCGCTGGTCGACCAGCGGATCATCGCCGACTGCGTACGCGCGCTCGACAACTACTCCGCGGTCGACGTCGCGATTCCGAGCGCGGACACGATCATTGTGGTCGACGACGGCACGATCACCGACATCCCGACCCGCGCTCGCCTGCACCGCGGGCAGACGCCGCAGGCATTCCGCCTGTCGACGATCCGCCGGGCCTACGAGCTGGCCGCCAAGGACCCCGGGTTCACCGGCACCGACAACTGCGGTGTCGTGCTGAAGTACCTCCCCGACGTCGCGATCACCGTCGTCGAGGGCTCCGAGCAGAACATGAAGGTCACGTACCCGATCGACGTGTTCCTGGCCGACCAGCTGTTCCGGCTCGGCTCGCACAACCCGCCGAGCCCGCTGTCCCCCGACCAGGCGTCGCAGCGGCTGGCCGGGCGCACGCTGGTGGTGTTCGGCGGCAGCTACGGCATCGGCGAGGAGATCGCCGTCGCCGCCCGTGAGCTTGGGGCCACGGTGATCACCCACAGCCGTTCCCAGACCGGCTGCCACGTGCAGGACTCCGAGCAGGTCCAGAAGGCCCTGGCCGAGGCGTACGACCAGACCGGCCGGATCGACTTCGTGGCGGTCACCGCCGGTGTGCTCCACACCGAGAGCCTCGCCGAGGCGTCCGATCAGCTGATCGACGAGAGCATCGGCGTCAACCTTCTCGGGCCGATCTACGTCGCCCGTGCCGCACACCGCTACCTCGCCGAGACCAGCGGTCACCTGCTGCTGTTCACCTCGAGCTCCTACACCCGGGGCCGGGCCGGCTACAGCCTCTACTCCTCGACCAAGGCCGCGGTGGTCAACCTCACGCAGGCGCTGTCCGACGAGTGGGCCGGCGACGGCATCCGGGTCAACTGCGTCAACCCCGAACGCACCTCCACACCGATGCGCACCAAGGCGTTCGGTGAGGAGCCGCCCGGCACGCTGCTGCCGGCGCGCACGGTCGGGCTCGCCTCGCTCGACGTGCTGCTGTCGGAGCAGACCGGTCACGTCGTCGACGTCCGGCTGGAGCCCGCGCCCGCACCGGGGCAGGGGCCGGAGGGGGCCGCACCCGAGTCTGGGCTCACCGCCACGCCGGGGGAGTGAGCCGAACCCTTGCGGACGGTCAGCGTCACCGAACGGGTGCCTGCCCCTGACCTGGGGCGAGTGCCGCTCGCGCTGACCGGTTTGCTCGTACTCGCGGACCTCGTGCTGCTGGTGTCCGCGTTCCTGGCCTCGGCGTGGTTGCTGCTCGGCTCGGCGCTCGTACTCGCCGTGGCCGAGGTCGCGGTCGCGTGGCGGGCGCCGTTCTCCGGCTGGACGCTGGACCGGCTGGCCGGTGGCGCGCCGGTCCGTCTGCTGCTGCAGGGCATCGCGCTGGTGGTGTTCGTGGAACGTACGGACGCGCACGACCGCTGGGAGGTGTGGTCGGCGCTCGGCGTGCTGCTGATCCATCTTTCGCGGCTGGCCGGAAGCGGGCTGGCCGAGGTCTACAAACGGCAGCGGAAGATGCCGATGGTCACCCGCGGGCTCGATCTCGGACCGCTGACGATCCCCGAAGCTCCGCCGCCGTGGCTGGTCGACCGGGCCGGCGACATGCTGTCCTGGCCGATGCTGCTGTTCGTGATCGGCGCCGCGGTCGGGTCGCTGACCGGTCTGGTGCCGGTGCTCATCGGCAGCGGGATCCTCGCACTGCTCGTGATCTGGGCCGGTGACCTGGTCCTGGCCCGCGCGGTGCTGGCGATGCGCGCGGTGCCGCGGTCCCGGTTCCTCGACGCTGTGCGGCGGGCGCTCGTGCGGCTGGACCCGGAAGTGGTGCTCTACTTCGCCAGCGGCGCGGACACCGTTTACCAGCTTCAGATGTGGATCGAACCGCTGGAGCAGCTGGACCGGCCCGTGCTGCTGATCCTGCGCGACCGCGAGACGTTCCGGCTGCTCGGCCCGACGAAGCTGCCGGTGCTCTGCGTCGAGCACGGCAACGTCCTGATGGGCCTGGACCTGCCGGCCTTGAGGCTGGCGCTGTATCCCTCGCACGCGGTCGGCAACCTGCACCTGCTGCGCAGGCGGGGTGTGGTGCACGCGTTCGTCGGGCACGGCGACTCAGACAAGCCGGTGACGACCAACCCGTTCCTGAAGGCCTACGACGAGATCTGGGTGTCCGGTCCGGCTTCGCGGGAGCGGCTGCTGTCCGCCGAGCTCGGCGTCGACGACCGGCGGATCGTCGAGATCGGACGGCCGCAACTGGACGCGCTGGCCGCCGCCAGCGCCGCCTCGGGCGGAGACCGGGTCGAGACGCGCATCCGGGTGCTGTACGCGCCGACCTGGGAGGGCTACGACGACGAGCCGGGCCAGACTTCGGTCGGCCCGGCCGGGGTCGAGCTGATCCGGCGGCTGGTGGCCGAGCCGGACGTCAGGCTTCTCTACCGCCCGCACCCGCTCCTCGGCGTACGTGACCCGGCCGTGCGCCGGGCCCACCACGAGATCCTCGCGCTGCTCGGCAACCCGGCGGTCGCGCAACCGGCCGGCGGGCCCGACCCGTACGGCCGGGCGCGGGACGAGCTGGAGGTCGCCGGCGTCCTGAGCGAGGAGTCACGCACCGAGTTGGTGGCCGCGCGTTCGGTATGGGCCCGTCGTTACCTCAACGAGCATCCCGGTCACGTCCTGGTGTCCGGGCCACAGTTCCCGTTGTACGAGTGTCTCGCCGAGACGGACGTGTTGCTGTGCGACGTTTCGTCCGTTATCTCAGAGTTTTTGGTCACGCAAAAGCCGTATGGAGTGACAAATCCGGGCGGCCTGTCCGTCGATGACTTCGCCGTTCGCTACCCTTCCAGCCGCGGCGGCTACCTCATGGACGCCGACGGCCATGGCCTGACAGCGTTGCTGACGGCGGCCCGAGGTGGCGACGACCCGGCAGCCGCTGAACGGGTCGGGCTGCGCGCGCGCCTGCTAGGTTCTGCGGAGCCGCCTGCGACCGCACGGTTGCGAGAAGCGATCCGTAAGGCGATCGGTGAGTAACAAGCAGGCAAACTAAGCGGTGTAAGAACGACAAGGCAGTCGAGCGAGTAGGGCCTGGGAGTCGCCACGGTGTTGGAATCGATCGCACGTCGAGGATCGTTGCTAGCGGTCACCGCGTTGCTGTTGGTGAGTTATTTCGTGCTCACGGTGAGTGCGATCCTCGCGCGGCCGTACATCTTCGCCGGCACGTTGCTGGTGAGCGCGGTCTTCGACATCATCGTCGAGCAACGTTTCGCGCCGGTCGTCGCGATCCTGCGGCGAGCGCAGTTCGGCATCTCGCACCGGGCGTTCGTCCAGGTGTTCCTGTTCCTGCTGCTGGTCGCGATCACCGACGCCAACCGCGACATGAGCCGGATCGAGCTGCTGCTGATCACGTTGCTCGCGCTGGCCGTGCCCGTCACCCGGATCGGCTATCTCGGCGTGCTGACGCTGGTGCGGCGACGGCTCCTGCTGCCGATCGAGACCCGCAACCTCGCGCTACCCGAAGCCGCGCAGCCGTTCGATCTGCCACCGACCTACGCCAGCGCCACCAGCCAGCGCCTGCTGGTGCTGAGCGTGCCGCCGCTGCTGTTCGGAGCGCTCGGCGTCGCGTGGGACACGTTCTGGCCGTTCCTGGTCGTGGTCGCGTTGTATGTCGTCGCGGTCGGCATCTCGGCGCTCGGGCTGGTGCGGTTGCTGCTCAAGCTCAACAGCAAGCCGAGCCGGACGGCGTACGTCGACATGGTCGCCAAAGCCGTCGGCGACCTCGCGCCGGAAGTCATCCTCTACTTCAGTGGAGCGCCCAACACCCTTTACCAGGTTGAGATGTGGTACTCCACGCTCGCCCGCACGAACCGGCGCACGCTGATCCTCGTTCGTGGGCGGCACGCCATCAAGAACCTCGCGCGTACCGACCTGCCGATCATCTGCGTCCCGAGCCAGGTCGACGTGATGAACTTCCCGCTGCCCGACGCGCGGATCTCGTTGTACGTCGTCAACGTCGGCAACAACATCCACTTCCTGCGCGAGCCGCGGCTGAAGCACGTGTTCATCGGACACGGCGACTCCGACAAGGTGGCCAGCTTCAACCCGTTCAGCAAGGTCTACGACGAGATCTGGGTGGCCGGCCAGGCGGGCCGCGACCGCTACGCACGGGCACGGGTCGGCGTCCGCGACGACGAGATCGTCGAGGTCGGCCGGCCGCAGCTCGACATGATCGAGCGCAGCCCGCTGCGACTGCGGCGCGAGGAGCCCTGGCCGACCAGGCAAAAGCCGCTGACCGTGCTCTACGCGCCGACCTGGGAGGGCTGGACCGACGACGGATTCCAGACCTCGGTCACGCAGATGAGCATCGACATCGTGAAGCGGCTGCTGAAGTCGCCGGTGCCGATCCGGATCATCTACAAGCCACATCCGATGATCGGCACGCGCGACCCGAAGGCCGCCGCGGCAGACCGCAAGGTGCGCGCGATGATCGCGAAGGCCGCGGCCAAGCAGGGCGGCTCGCTGGACCCGGCTGCCGTGATCAACCTGGAGTCGTTCAGCCAGCAACTGGCCGCACCCGATCTCAGCGACGCCGACGAGGAACGCCTGCTGGGGGAGTGGAACGCCGTGTTCTGGGAGGCGAACGCCGGCCGGCACCTGGTGATCGACGAGAAGCTGCCTCGACTGTTCGACTGCTTCAACAACGCCGACGTGCTCATCACCGACGTGTCGTCGCTGATCTCGGACTGGCTGGCCAGCAACAAGCCGTACATCGTGTCGAACCCGAAGGCGATGAGCGACGAGGAGTTCCGCGAGCAGTTCCCGAGCTCGCGTGCGGCGTACCTGCTGCATCCGGGGTGCGCGGAGATGGACGACATCCTTTCCGCAGTCACCGGGGAGGACCGCATGGCGCCGATCCGGCAGCAGGAGAAGCTCTATCTGCTCGGACCGGACGAGCCGCTGGCGCAGGAGCGTTGGAACGCCGCGGTGGAGCGCCTGATCGAGAAGGCCGACGACGAGTGGGAAGGCGAGCACGGCTCGGGCCCGAGCGTCGCCACGCCGGTCGATGCGGAGACCGCGATCAGCGAGCCGCAGGGCTCTGACGAACCCGCCGACGACCTGGCGGCGGCGGGCGATGAGGTCGACGAGGCGATTGCCGATCCGGGCGCGTCGGCTTCGGGTGCGGACGCCGAGCTGGCCGAGGCGGAAGTCGACGTGGTGGTCCCGGATGTCGACGGGGACACGCCGGGCAACACCGCGGGCGCGAACGGCACAGTGCCGGCCAGCAAACTGCGCGGCTGACTACCCCATGTGCGGCTGACAACCCGCGCGCGCCCGACAACCCGTGCGCGAATGACCACGTTAACCACGTAATTGGCTGGTTGACCACGCCCCGGGGCGTGGCGAACCACCTGGTGGCGTGGCGAAGCGTCGGTCGCGTGGCGGCTGGACCGGCTCTGCGGTCCCACCGTGCGCGCGAATGACCACGTTAACCAGCTGAAAGCGTGGTTAACGTGGTCATTCGCAGGAAGCGCACCAAGGGCCGGATCAGCGGCGGCGCGAGGTGGTGGTCTTGCGCGCCGGCGTCTTCCGGGCTGTGGTCTTTCGGGCCGTTGCCTTACGAGCAGGCGCCTTCTTGGCGGTGGTCTTCCGCGCGGGTGCGCGTTTGGCCGTCGCTCGCTTGGCCGTCGTCCGCGTGGCTGTCGCGCGTTTGGCCGAAGCCCGCTTGGCCGCCGTCTTGCGTGCGGTCGTCTTCTTCGCGGTGGTCTTGCGCGCCGCGGTCTTGCGGGCCGGCGACTTGCGAGCCGTGGTCTTGCGCGCAGTGGCCTTCTTGGCCGCCGTCGCGCGCTTCGCGGTCGCGGTCTTGCGGGCCGTGGTCTTGCGCGCTGTGGTCTTCTTGGCCGGTGCGCGCTTGGCCGTGGTCTTACGGGCGGGAGCCCGCTTGGCCGTGGTCCGTTTCGCAGTGGTCGTGCGAGCCGTCGCGCGTTTCGCGGTGGTCCGCGTCGCGGTAGTTCGCTTGGCCGCTGTCTTCTTGGCCGCGGTCTTGCGTGCGGTCGTCTTCTTCGCGGATGCGGTTGTGCGCTTCGCCGTAGGCCGCGACATCGACGCCCTTTTCGTCGTCGCCTTCTTGCCGGCGGTGGTCTTGCGTGCAGGCACCGCTCCTCCTTCTGTCTGGACACCCTGGTGTACGACTTTGGTGTCGCAAGGTTTCATTGCAAGTCGGCAACGCTTTTAAACCAAAATGGGTCGTCGAATCCTCAAGCCCTGCAGGTGTGCGGATTCGGCGTCAAGCCGTCATGACTACGCTACCCCGCGAAATCGTCAACCATACAAGGCGATTCATGTGAGAGTATCGCCCGTGTGGATGCTGTCGAACGAGAAGTCGCGGCCGTAATTTTGTCTGACGCGAACGGCCGGTTGTTGCTGCAACATCGCACCGACGATGCTCCGGTTTGTCCGGGACAGTGGTGTTTTCCGGGTGGCGGTGTCGAGCCGGGCGAGGATCCCGAAACGGCCGCACGACGCGAGCTGCTCGAGGAAACCGGCCTACGCATCGACACGTTGCTGCCGTACTGGAGCGGTCTGCGTCCGGCGCCCAGTGGAACCGGCAAGCAGGTGCACTACTACTACTTCACCGCCACCACCCAAGCCACGCAGGACGACGTTGTGCTCGGCGAAGGACAGGCGATGGTGTTCGTCGATCCGCACGACGCGTTGCGTCTCGACCTGGTGCCGAGCGCCGTTGAACTGCTGCCCCGCTACATCAGGCAGACTGACGGCATGCCCGAACTCATCGAAGCACCGACCCAGGTGACCGCGGTAGGCGAACCACCCAAGACCATTCACGAGTACGTCGGTCGCGTCAACACCGGTTCCGACGAGCTGAGCGTCGCCTACATGCGCAGCCCGTCCGGTTGGAGCGAGCCGGGCCAGCGTCCCGAGTTCGACGAATACACCGTTGTCGTACGCGGATCGCTGGTCGTCGACTACGAAGGCGGCCGGTTGGAGGTCAACGCCGGGCAGGGCGTGCGCGCCAAGCGCGGTGAGTGGGTGCGTTACTCCACGCCCGGACCCGAAGGTGCGGAGTACGTCGCGGTCTGCTTGCCGGCGTTCTCGCCCGACACCGTCCACCGCGACGAGTAAACCCGGTCGACGCCGGCCAGCAGCGCGGCGAACCCCAGCGCGACACCGCCGAGCAGCGCACCGAACAACATGCCGTTGTACGCCTGTGGCGCCTCCGGGTTCTGCCAGGCCGCGGTGACCGGGCCGGAGACCAGCGAGAGCCCGAACTCCACCAGGCCGCTCGCGAACAGGCCGCCCGATCCGACCCAGAGCAAGGGCAGCGCGATCCGCAGCCGGCGGGCCGGACGATAGAAAAGCAACAGCGTGCCGCCGACCGCCGCCAGCGTCAGTGCGCCGGACACCAGGTGGAGCAGGTGCCACGGCAGCTCCCGCCTGTGCAGGTTCGCGGCGACCAGTCCTGCCGTTCCGCCGGCCGCCCAGTACAACCTGAGCAGCCCGAGCAACGTCGCGATCGCCAGGCCGGCCCACGCCAACGGCAGCTGAACCGGTCGCGTGGGCGACTGCACCGGTCGCGCGGACTCGAACAGCGCCGGCCAGCGTTCGTGTACGTGCAGGCCGAACACGATCGCGAGGCAGATCCCGAGCCCGCTGAAGCAGGAGTACACCACGCCGTGCAGCCACGGCGCCGCTCCTTCGACGACCGGCCAGTGGTAGACGCCGGCGAACGCGAGCACCGACAGCGTCACCATCACGATGGCGATCGGCGCGAGCAGGCCGGTGCCGACCCACGTCGGTACGAGCACCAGCCAGGCCGGCAGCCGTCTCCCCTTGCCGTGCGTGAACGCCAGCAGGACCAGCACGCCGGCGACGGCGAGTCCGGCGGTGAGCACGTTGCCGGCCACCATTCCCTCGCGGTCCAGCGTGGTCGCGTCGAGACCGAACGGGACGCCGGCGATCCAGAGTGCCTTGAAGCCGATGTAGACCGAGGCGCACGCGACACCGGCGTAACCGGCGACGTAACGCGCGATCGATGGGCGGGAGGACAAGTGCGCTGTCATGCACCCGACGATCCTGGAACGCCGTCGCCGGAACCTCCCTCGACCGGCTGATCGGCCTCCCTCGCAGGAGGGGGCAGGTGCGGCTCATACCGCGGCGCGGTTCGAGGCGGCGCGTTCTGCGTGCGCGCCCTCACGGCGTGGCGGGCTCCGGGCGAGCCGATCGGGTGGCTCCGGCCGAGGCGACGATGACCAGTCCGATCGCGACCAGCTGCCAGACCGTGAGGCGCTGGTGCAGGATCAGGAACCCCGCGACGACGGCGACCGCGGGCTGCAGGCTCATCAGCACACCGAACGTACGGGCCGGGATCCGGCGCAGTGCGGCCAGCTCCAGCGTGTAGGGCAGCGCCGACGACATCGCCGCGACCGTGAGCCCGAGCAGCAGGACCCTCGGCTCGAACAGCTCCGCCGTCGCCGTGGCGGCGGTGAGCGGCAGGACCGCGATCGACCCCGTGAGCATCGCGACGGCGAGTCCCTGCCCGGCCGGGAACGCGCGACCGACGCGCGCGCCGAGCAGGATGTAGCACACCCAGCACGCCCCGGCCGCGAACCCGAACGCGACGCCCACCGGGTCGAGCCGTTCGACACCGCCTTCGGACAGCAGCAGGACGCCCGCCGCCGCGAAGACGACCCAGACGACATCGCGCAGCCGCCGCGAGGTGACGACGGCCAGGCCGAGCGGCCCGATGAACTCCAGCGTGACGGCCGCGCCCAGTGGCACGCGCGCGGCGGCAGCGTAGTAACAGATGTTCATCGTCGCGAGCACGAGGCCGAGCATCGCGCCGAACGCCAGATCCGAACGCCGCCGGCCCGCCAGTTTCGGCCGGACGAACACCAGCAGGATCACGGCAGCGAAGACGATCCGCAGGGACGCGGCCCCGATCGGCCCGATGTCGTGCAACAGGATGACGGCGAACGCGGCACCGAACTGCAGCGAGGTCGAGCTCGCCAGCAACATCAGGACGGCCTGCGACTCCTGCCCGGGCAGCCGGATGGTTCGCCGGCTCTGCACCGGTTCGTCTTCCACGCCATCGACCGTACGTGCCGGCGGCCAGCCGGCGAGGGCTGGCCGCCGACGGGAAAGCGACCTAGCCGTTACCGGCTGTCCAGGACTCCGGGAGTGCCTTCAGTGCGTCGAGGTAGGGCAGCCCGCCGTCCTGGGTGCTGCGCAGCCACGCGAAGCCCAGTGCGTGCAGCACGTCCGTACGTTCGTAGCCGAGGCCCACCAGCCGGAGCGCGGTCTGCCAGACCTCCAGCGGCTCGTCCGCCCAGAGTTGGCGTGCCACGGCCGCGTGCACACCGGCGTGCGCCTCGTCGAACTCCTCCTCGCGGCCGGCTTCGCCGGCGGTCGGGTGCTCGGCGCGGGCCATCTCCAGGAACGACTCCTCGTCGTCCGGGTCGAAGCCGGCGTCCGGCGGCACCGGCAGCGCGAAGATCCGGCGCTTCACCGCGTCCTCGTACTCCTGCTCCGGCAGCTCCTCCGGATCGAGGTCGGCGGTGATGACGTCGAGGCCTTCCTCGTACGCCTCGACCAGCTCCGGGTTGGTCACCGCCAGCCGGAAGCCCTCCTCCAGCTCGTCGAGCGCGGCGAGCGTGAGCTGGAGTACGTCGTCTGGTGCCGGACCGCGGCGGGCGGCGAACCGCACCCACGCGCGCACCACGTCGACCGCGTCCTGGGTCTCCTCCTGGCCCACGACGTCGAGCAGCGCGTGCAGGAGCCGGTCGAGCTTCGACGGGCTGAGCCGCAGCGGCCGGCCGAGGTCGGCGGCGCAGCCTTCCTCGACGATCGTCGCCGTGACGTCTTCGACGAGCTCGAGGTTGAGCTCCGACTCGCGCTCGGCGGCCGAGGCCACCTCGGCGAGCTCCGGCGCTTTCAGGAACGCGTCGATCAGCTCTTCGCGCTCGTGCCGGCTCCAGCGCCGGACCGGCGGACCGACGCCGCCGGCCGGCAGGTCGCGCAACCGGCACAGGACGAGCGTGCGCAGCTCGTCGGCGTCCTCAGTACGCGGGCCCTCGTCCTGGTCGGCGACGGTGTAGCCGTACCCGACCAGCGCCGCCACGTCGGCCGGCTCGGCCGGGGTGACCGTTACCTGGTCGTCCTCCTCGGCCTCGGCGCGCAGTCCGGCCAGCAGCTCCTCGGCCGAGTCGGCCGGCCAGGCGTCGGTGACCACGCCGCCGTAGGTGAAGTCGATGGTGACGCTGATGCCGTGCGGTGGCTCGTCGGCGTACTGGAAGGCCAGCGCGAGCTGCACTCCGTCGCCGAGCCGGTCGTCGGCACGCAGCGCCTCGACCAGCTTCGCCGTACCGATCTGGCCGGCCCAGGCCGGCAGCCCGGCGGCGACGGCACCGAGCTCGGTCAGTGCCGTACGCGCGCGCAGCGCGATCGGCGGCGCCGCCAGCCCGCCGAACACGCTCAGCATGACCGCGGCCTCCCGGCTGCCGATGCCTCGGAACGCCTCGACCAGTGCCTCGCCGAGGGCGTTCTCGGCCTGCTCGCCCTGCGCGGAGGGCACGTCCGTACGACCGGCAGACAGCACTCCGGAGGCGAAAACCTCAGCGTGCAAGGGGGATTGGAGTTCCAAGAGCTCGGCGGCCTGTCCGAGGAGGGTCTGGATCACCTCGTCCGGAACCTGGAGGGTGCTGCGCTGGCGTTCACGTTGCTGCTGCCGCCGACGGTCGGACGGACGGCGATCGTTCTTCCTGCCACGGCTCTTCGGGCTCACGGCACGTAGCCTCCCATGTCCGAGCTCTACCGTCATAGTCGCGTCCGCCCGTGCTCAGTTTCGCCGCGGTTGTTGGGACGGCTCGGCAACCCGGTCGAGGCTTCTTGTGCGCGGGCGGCCGACTTGGGGGGTAACACTAGGAGCGTGAGCGAGACCAGGTGGGTGCTGCACGTCGATCTCGACCAGTTCATCGCCGCGGTCGAGGTACTGCGGCGACCGGAGCTGCGCGGCAAGCCGGTCGTCGTCGGCGGCGCGGGTGACCCCACGCAGCGTGCCGTCGTCGCGACCGCCACGTACGAAGCGCGCGAGTTCGGCGTCAAGTCGGGCATGCCGTTGCGTACCGCCGCGAAACGCTGCCCGGACGCCGTCTTCCTGCCGTCCGACCCACCCGCGTACGAAGCGGTGTCGGAGCGCGTGATGGCGCTGCTGCGCGAGCTGTGTCCCGTCGTCGAAGTGCTCGGCTGGGACGAGGCGTTCCTCGAGGTGCACACCGACGACCCGGAGGCGAAGGCACGCGAGATCCAGCAGGCGATCCTCGAGCAGGAGGACCTGCACTGCTCGGTCGGCATCGGCGACAACAAGCTGCGCGCCAAGCTGGCCACGGGATTCGGCAAGCCGCAGGGGATGTTCCGGCTGACCGAGGACAACTGGTACCCCGTGATGGCGAAGCTGCCGACCGACGCGCTGTGGGGGATCGGTCCGAAGACCGCGAAGAAACTCGCGGAGATGGAGATCCACACCGTCGCCGACCTGGCGCTGTCGGATCCGCACGACCTGGCGGCGCGTTTCGGGCCGACGATGGGGCCGTGGTTCCGCAGGCTGTCGCGCGGCGCCGACAACTCCAAGGTCGAGGGCACGCCATACGTCCAGCGCTCGCACAGCCGCGAGACCACGTTCCAGGCCAACCTCACCGACTGGGACGTCGTACGCCAGGAGATCGAGAAGCTGGCGGCGCGCGTCACCGACGATGTGCTGGCCGACGGCCGGCCGGCGGTGCGCGTCGGGGTCAAGCTGCGCTTCGCGCCGTTCCAGACCCACACCGCTTCCGTGCCGCTGGCCGAGCCCACCACGGACGTGCGTGTGATCACGGCCGGTGCGCTGGCGGCGCTGGCGAAGTTCGAGCCCGGCCGCGCCATCCGGCTGCTCGGCGTGAAGGCGGAGTTCCCGCCGGTCGACGGCTAGGCCTGCTCCGCGGGCGCGACGGCCAGCAGGCTCTCGGCGCAGTCGACGATGGTCTCCCTGGCCGGGCGGGGCGCGAAACCCAGCAGTCGTTGGGCCTTCGCCGAGCTGAACAGGCGCTTCTGGCCGAGGAGCGGTGTGAGCGTGCGCAGCATCGGCACGAACAGCGCCAGCAGCCGCACGACCGGGTCGGGCAGCGTCCGGGCCGGCACGCGCCGTGCACGTTCACCGAGCGCCGAACGCAGGGTGGCCGTGATCTCGTGCATCCAGAGGAAGTCACCGGTGGCGACGAACCGCTCACCGGCGGCTTCGGGTGCGGTCATGGCGCGGATGTGGAGGTCGGCCAGGTCGCGTACGTCGACGACGCAGAAGCCGATGCGGGGAACGCCTGCCTGGCCGCCGGCGAGGAAGCGCTGGATGATGCCGACCGAGCCGAGGTTGGCCTTCGACAGCACCGGACCGAAGATCGCGCCGGGCAGGATCGTGGTCAGTGCGGGCGAGCCGGCTTCGCTGGTCGTGTAGTCCCACGCGGCTCGTTCGGCGTAGATCTTGGAGCGGCGGTAGGCGTTGACCGTACGCTCGTCCGGGTCGGTCCAGACCGTCTCGTCGCCGACCGCACCCGGGCCTTGCGGCGGTGTGGACGCCGCCGTCGACGACGTCATCACCACGCGCCGGACGCCGGCCCGGGTGGCGGCTCGCAGGACGCGCAGAGTGCCGTCCCGCGCCGGGCCGACCAGCGCGTCGCGGTCACGCGGTGCTTCGTTGCCGAGCGGTGAGGCGACGTGCAGGACGTGGTCGCAGCCCTTCATCGCCGCGTCCCACCCCTCGTCGCCGGTCAGGTCGGCGACCGCGAACTCCAGCCGGTCGCCGGCCTCGACCCCGGGAGGGAGCCCGGTGGCGACAGCCGCCCGGACGGTTTCCTCCTTCGCGGCGTCGCGCACGGTCGTACGGACGGCGTAGCCGCGCCGGAGCAATCCGACGACGCACCAGCCGGCGACGAAGCCGGACCCACCGGTGACCAGGACGGTCTCCACCATCGCGTACTCCTGTCCAAGGATGTCTACAGTTGTAGACTAGCTCGGGTTCGAGCCGATGTCTACAGTCGTATACTTTTCCCATGGACGATCAGGCCAAGCCATCCCGCCGCCGCGACGCGGCCGCGACCCGCGAGGCGATCCTGGCCTCGGCCCGGGCCGCCTTCGCACGGGCCGGATACGACGGTGCTGGCGTACGCGAGATCGCCGGCGGCGCGGGCGTGACCGCGATGCTGGTCAACCGCTACTTCGGCTCGAAGGAGCAACTGTTCGCCGAAGTCGTCGCCGACACCATGACCGCGCCGAACATCCTGGCGGCGGAGAACCTCGCTTCGGCCGACCGTGGAAAGGACATGGCGGCCGAGCTCGTCGGCATCACCAAGGCCGGCGGCACACCGCTGGACGGCTTCCTGATCCTGCTGCACTCCATGTCGAGCGAACGTGCGGCCGAGATCGGGCGCGAACAGATCCAGGCGCACTACCACCGCCTGCTCACCGACGCCCTGGACGGCGAGCAGGCGCCGCAGCGGGCCGCGCTGCTGTTCGCGCTGGTCGCCGGCGTCCAGGTGATGCGGCAGATGCTCGCCCTGCCCGCGCTCGCCGACGCCGACCCCGACGAGCTCGTCGACCTCCTGGCTCCGCTGTTCCGGCAGCTGCTCGACCCGCCTTCGTGACATCGGCAGATTCCCAACGTAACAAGGAGAACCGGGCACAATCGTGCCGTTCCGCCTGTGGACGAACGGAACGTGACGTCGGAACGATCAGTCATACTTGGCTCTTGAGTGCGACGAACGCACGAGGGGAGCACACTCATGGACGGGGGAACAACGTCCTTCGACCTCGCGATCCAGCAGGCGCGCGAACGCCTGCACCGGGCCGAGCACCTCCAGCGCCTGCAGGCCACACACATGCAACAACGCGACACACTTCGGGCCGAAGTCGCCGAGCTCGAACGCCTGGTGGACAAGGAGAAACGAGACGTCGAGCGCTTGCAGCGCACGTCGCTCGCCAGCATCTTCTCCTCCATCCGCGGCGACAAGGCCGACCGGCTCACCCGCGAGCAGGCGCAGGCCGACGACGCGTTCGTACGCCTGGAAGGGCACCGCACGCGGCTGGCACAGATGGAGCTGCGTATGCAGGCCGTCCAGGTCGAGCTGGCCGACCTGCACGGCGCCGCGGAAGACTACCAGGGCGCGCTGAAGGCCAAGGAAGACTCCGTTCAGGACGCCGGCGGTCCGATGGCCGCGGAGCTGACCCAGATCGCCGGCGAGCTCGGCGATCTGCTTGCCGGCCGGCGGGAACACGACGAGGCGGTCGCGGCCGGCACGCAGGCCGAGCACGTGGCGCAGGCGATGCTGGAGCGCCTGACCGACGCGAAGCACACGTCCACCTACGACATGTTCGGCGGTGAGCTGTTCACCGACATGATCGAGCGTGGGCAACTGCGGGACGCCGAACGGCTGGGCTGGGAGCTGCAGCAGCACCTCGACCAGTTCTCCGCCGAGCTGAAGGACGTCGGGGTGGTTGCCGATCCGAAGGTGCCCGAGGTCCACACGGGCGGATTCATGGACATGTGGTGCGACAACGTCTTCAGCGACTGGGCCCAGCACGACCGGATCAACCAGTCCAAGCAGGCCGTCGAGCAGCTGTGCCAATGGCTACGCGCGACCACTGAACACGTACGCGCGCAGCAGCTGCAGATCGCCGGGCGGTGTCACGAACTGCGGGCCCGGCGGGAACGGCTGCTCAGCCCTCCGGCTTGATGTTCTCGCGCCAGCCGTTGGTGATCGGCAGCCGGCGGTCGCGGCCGAAGGCCTTGAAGGAGATCTTCGGCCCCGGTGGATACTGCCGCCGCTTGTACTCCGCTCCGTCGACCATGCGCAGCACCTTCTCGACCAGCTCGCGGTCGTAGCCGGCCGCGAGCAGGTCGCCGGCACCGGCGTCCTCCTCGACGTAGTCCTCGAGCATCGGGTCGAGCACGTCGTACGGTGGCAGCGAGTCGGTGTCGAGCTGGCCGGGGGAGAGCTCCGCCGACGGTGGCTTGGTGATGGAGTTGTCCGGGATCGGTGGCGTCTCGCCCAGCTGCTCGGCCATGGCGTTGCGCCACTTGGCCAGTGCCCACACCAGCGTCTTCGGCACGTCCTTCAGCGGCGCGAACGCCCCCACCGCGTCGCCGTACATCGTGGAGTAGCCCACCGACAGCTCGCTCTTGTTGCCGGTCGCGAGCACGAGGCGGTTCTCCTGGTTGGACACACCCATCCACAGCATGCCGCGAATCCGCGCCTGGAGGTTCTCCCGCGCGACGCCGGTGAGCTCCACGCTCTCCAGGAAGCGTTCGACGATCGGCTCGATCTCGATCACGCGGTAGTTGAGGCCGGTACGTTCGGCCAGGTCGGACGCGTCGTCCCTGGAGTGCTCGGAGGAGTATTGACTGGGGTTCGAGATGCCGTAGACGTTCTTCGGTCCGAGCGCGTCACAGGCGATCGCGGCGGTCAGCGCGGAGTCGATGCCGCCGGACAGGCCGAGGATGACGCTGCTGTGCCCGTTCTTCTGTACATAGTCGCGCAGGCCGGTGACGATCGCGGTGTAGACCTCGGCCGGCTCGTCCAGTCTCGGCGAGATGCCCGACGGAACGGGCTCGTACGCAGCGAGCGGTGCGCCGGAGATGTTCTTGCGGACGACCTGGATGCCGGAGTATTCGTCGGCGCCGTGCGTGCTGGACGCGAGGTCGAGGTCGACGGTCAGCAGGCCCTCGGTGAACTGCGGCGCCCGGGCCAGCACCTTGCCTCCCTCGTCAACGACGATCGAGTCGCCGTCGAAGACGAGCTCGTCCTGGCCGCCCACCAGGTTGACGTAGGCCAGCGGGCAGAACGCCTCCCGCGAGCGCCGGGTCACCAGCTCCAGGCGCTGGTCGTCCTTGGACCGCTCGTACGGCGAGGAGTTGACGACGAGCAGCAGGCCGGCGCCCGCGGCCCGGGTGGCCGCGACCGGTCCGCCGTTCTGCCAGAGGTCCTCGCAGATCGTCACGGCCACGTCGACGCCGTGGACCGTGATGACCTGGAGCGTGTTGCCGGGCACGAAGTGCCGGAACTCGTCGAACACGCCGTAGTTGGGCAGGTGGTGCTTGATGGCGCGGGCGACGACCTCGCCCCGGTGGATGATCGCGGCGGCGTTCTGCGGCGAGCCCTTCGGCCTGCCGAGCCGGTCGAGGTCGCCCTCCTCACGGTCGAGGTATCCGCAGACGACGACGATGTCACCGAGCCCGTCGGCCTGGAGCCGCTTCGCGAGATCCTGGATCGCGGTGCGAGAGGCCGCGACGAACGACGAGCGCAGCGCGAGGTCCTCGACGGGGTAGCCGGTGAGCGCCATCTCGGGGAACGCCGCGATGTGCGCGCCACGCTCGACGGCATGGCGTGTCCAGCGCAGGATCTTCTCAGCGTTGCCGGCGATGTCGCCCACGGTCACGTTGAGCTGCGCGAGGCCAAGTCGAAGTTGTGCCACATATCGAGAATATGGCCTGTGCCGCAAAACCGGGCCGGTGACCGAGATGAACTCGGTTCGCTCCGGCCCGGTCCGCTTGCCGGCCCGCCGGCCGCGAATGACCACGTTAACCACGCTTTCAGCGGGTTAACCACGCCCCGGAGCGTGGCGAAGGTCCTACTGGCGTGGTTAACGTGGTCATTCGCCCACGCACGGTGGGCCGCACAGCCGGGGCAACCGCCACGCCGCAGAGCCGGCCCAACCACCACGCCGCTGATGCTTCGCCACGCCAGTCGGTGGTTCGCCACGCCGCTGATGCTTCGCCACGCCAGTCGGTGGTTCGCCACGTGCCGGGGCGTGGTTAACCCGCCAATTACGTGGTTAACGTGGTCATTCGCC
This sequence comes from Flindersiella endophytica, assembly GCF_054779015.1. Taxonomy (NCBI): domain Bacteria; kingdom Bacillati; phylum Actinomycetota; class Actinomycetes; order Propionibacteriales; family Nocardioidaceae; genus Flindersiella; species Flindersiella endophytica. Next base: position 95,320 of record NZ_BAAGYY010000011.1, on the reverse strand, counting down.
CACCGGGAGGGGGCCGGGAGCGGGCCGGCCGTCGGCGCGGGCACGGCGCCGGCCGCGCAGCTTCGCGCGCGGCTTCCACACCGACAGCACGAAGCTGAGCAGCAGCAGGGTCGGCGCCACGAACACCGGGTAGAGCAGGTCGCTCGAGATCTGGGCGCTCGTGTCGCCCGCGACCAGCCGCCGCCCGATCTCCGCCGCGTCGGCCACGCCCGGGCGCAGCGACAGCACGATCAGCGTCGACATCAGCAGGTTGGCCGCGAGCTTCACAGCCACCCACCAGTACTTCACCAGTCCGTACCTGCTGCCGAGGCCGAGCACCACGCCGGTGGCCAGCGACACCAGGCTGGCGCCGAACATCGGCCAGATCGCGAACATCGGGATCGCCTGCAGCGCGGTGCCCGCGACCCGCGGGTCGTCGGACAGGACGGCGGTCAGCGCCAGGGTTCCGAGCGCGATGTCCACGCCGAACCACAGCGCCGCCGCGATGATGTGCAGCACCAGGAACAGCTTGCGGCTCCGCCCGGTGAGCCGGAAGTCGCTGGACATGAGGGCTCCTCGCCTTCGCGGTGGATTGCGTTTCGGAACACCTCGATCGTCGCGATTCAGGCGGTTCGCGTCGTCGTCTCGGCCGCCGATCCTGGCCTACGCCGGCGGGCGTACGCGGTGCGTACGTCACGTACGCCCGCCGATGCCATTGACCCCTCAGTCGCCTACCGGTAATTTTCCGAGAAAGGCCGCCTCATAGGGAGTACACTCGCATGCTCCGAAAGTATCGACGGCACATCCGCGGGCTGCTCGTCCTCGCGCTCGCCCCGGCGCTCGCCGGCGCCCTCACGTTCACTCCCACGACGTCGTACGCCGCGACCTCCGCGACGATCAACGGCGCCACCGTCCTGCAGCCCATCGACGGCTTCGGGTTCTCGCAGGCGTTCGGCCGGGCCGCGATCATGCACGGCTCGCAAGGCCTGTCGGAGCAGAAGCAGCGCGAGATCCTCGACCTGCTGCTGAACCGGACCACCGGCGCGGGCATGTCCATCCTCCGGCTCGACATCGCGTCCACCGCCGCCTCGTCCATCCAGCCGACCGACCCGGGCGGTCCGAACGCGACCCCGCGCTACGTCTGGGACGGCGACGACGACGGCCAGGTCTGGCTCGCCCAGCAGGCCAAGGCGTACGGCGTCAGCCGCTTCTACGCCAACGCGTGGAGCGCGCCCGGTTACATGAAGACCAACGGCGACGAGGCCAGCGGCGGCTCGCTGTGCGGGCTGTCCGGCACGAGCTGCGCGAGCGGCGACTGGCGCCGCGCGTACGCCAACTACCTCGTGCAGTTCACCCGGTTCTACGCCCAGGAAGGCATCCGCATCACCGACCTCGGGTTCACCAACGAGCCCGACTGGACCGCGACGTACTCCTCGATGCGGTTCACGCCGGCGCAGGCGGTGGAGTACGCCAAGGTCGCCGGCCCGATCGCGGCGGCCGCCGGCCTCCAGCTCACCTGCTGCGACTCGTTCGGCTGGACCCAGCAGGCCGCCTACACCCGCGCGATCGAGGCCGACCCGCAGGCACACGCGGCCGTGCGGACGCACACCGGACACACGTACGCCAGCCAGGTGAACGCACCGCTGCCGACCAGCCGGCGCACGTGGATGTCGGAGTGGTCTCCGAACGGCACCACCTGGAACGAGAACTGGGACGACGGCAGCGGGTACGACGGCTTCACGGTCGCCCAGGCCATCCACACCGCGCTGACGACGGGCAACGCCAACGGCTACGTCTACTGGTACGGCGCCTCGCTCGGCGCGACCCGCGGCTTCATCCAGATGGACGGCGACGGCTACCACGTGTCGAAGCGCCTGTGGGCGATGGCGAGCTTCAGCCGGTTCATCCGCCCGTCCGCGACCCGGCTCGGCGCCACAACCGGCGACGGCAACCTGCGGCTGTCGGCGTACCGGAACGTCGACGGCAGCCTCGTGGTGGTCGCCCTGAACGCGGCGAGCACCGACTCCTCGGTGACGTACACACTGCCGGGAACCGGCGTCAACCGCGGCACCGCCACGCCCTACCTCACCAACGGGACGAACAGCATGGCTGCCCAACCCGCGGTCGCCGTCAACGGTGGCGCGTTCACGGCCACCGTGCCGGCCCGCTCGCTCGTGACGTACCGCATCGTCCGCCGCTAGCCGCCGCGGTCGCAGACCGGCCCGCCGCACACCTGGTGCGGCGGGTGGGGAGCGCGTTGCATCACCGGGTGTCGCGGTCAGCTGGTCTGCCCGCCGAGGGAGGCAGGGCCGCCGCCGAGCCCGCCCGCGCCAGGATTGTCGCCAGGATTGTCGCCGCGATTGTCGCCAGGATTGTCGCCAGGATTGTCGCCGCGATTGTCGCCAGGATTGTCGCCAGGATCGCCACCAGGATCGTCGCCAGGATCGTCGCCAGGATCGTCGCCAGGCGCGCTGCCGCCACGTTCTCCGCCACCCCACTTCGCCACCGACAGATGCCGCTGTCTTGACAACAAAAGTTGTCGGTGGATATCGTCGCGGTCGTACGGGAAGAAGCCATGATCGACGACGTCCGGACAGGGCGCCGCGCGTAGAGGAAAGGAAGACCGCTGTGAGAGTCACCGTGACGAGCATCCTGGTCGACGACCAGGACAAGGCGCTCGAGTTCTACACCAAGGCACTCGGGTTCACCGTGAAGAACGACATCCCGGTCGGCGACGCCAAATGGCTGACCGTCGTCTCGCCGGATGCGCCCGACGGCACCGAGATCCTCCTCGAGCCCGACTGGAACCCCATGATCCAGATCGAGGGCCAGCCTGCCGGCAAGGTGTGGAAGCGCACGCTCTATCAGGCCGGGATTCCGTGCACCGCGCTGACGAGCGACGACCTCGACAAAGAGTGCGCGGAGATGAAGGACCGCGGCGTGAAGTTCACGATGGAGCCGACGAAGACCGACTTCGGGAAGCAGGCCGTGTTCGACGACACCTGCGGCAACCTGGTCATGCTGACGCAGGTCGACTGACGCGGGCCAACCGACGCCGGTCCACCACCAGGACGACGCCGGCGGCACCCGTGTCGCCGGCGCGGACACCTCGGGGTAAGCCGGGCGCTCTCCACCTGTAACGTGCGGGAAATAGGTGCAGGTGAGGATTGAGGACGCCCGCCGGGCTCTACCGACAAAACGAGGTGCAAGCAGTGGACAAGCAGCAGGAGTTCGTGCTCCGCACGATCGAGGAGCGCGACGTACGGTTCGTCCGCCTGTGGTTCACCGACGTGCTCGGGTTCCTGAAGTCGGTCGCCGTGGCGCCGGCCGAGCTCGAGGGCGCCTTCGACGAGGGCATCGGGTTCGACGGCTCGGCGATCGAGGGCTTCGCCCGGGTCTACGAGGCCGACATGCTCGCCAAGCCCGACCCGTCGACGTTCCAGATCCTGCCGTGGCGCGGCACCTCGCCGGCCACCGCGCGGATGTTCTGCGACATCCTGATGCCGGACGGCTCACCGAGCTACGCCGATCCGCGTTTCGTCCTCAAGCGTGCGCTCGGCAGGGCAGCCGACCTCGGCTTCACGTTCTACACCCACCCCGAGATCGAGTTCTTCCTGCTGGAGAAGATCCGCAAGGGCGGTGGCGAGCCCGTCCCCGTCGACCAGAGCGGTTACTTCGACCACACACCCCACGGCATGAGCCAGGACTTCCGCCGCGAGGCGATCACGATGCTCGAGGCGATGGGCATCTCGGTGGAGTTCAGCCACCACGAAGGCGGTCCGGGCCAGCAGGAGATCGACCTGCGGTACGCCGACGCGCTGGCCACCGCCGACAACATCATGACGTTCCGGGTCGTGGTGAAGGAGGTCGCGCTCGGCCAGGGCATCAACGCCACGTTCATGCCGAAGCCGTTCGCGCAGTGGCCGGGTTCCGGCATGCACACGCACATGTCGCTGTTCGAAGGCGACCGCAACGCGTTCTTCGAGTCCGGCGCCGACTACCACCAGAGCAAGGTCGCGCGGTCGTTCATAGCGGGCCTGCTGCGGCACGCCGCTGAGATCACCGCGGTCACCAACCAGTGGGTCAACTCCTACAAGCGGCTGTGGCACGCCACTTCGCACACGGCCGGCGCCGGCGGCGAGGCTCCGGCGTACATCTGCTGGGGACACAACAACCGCTCGGCGCTGATCCGCGTTCCGATGTACAAGCCGGAGAAGAGCCAGTCGACCCGGATCGAGTTCCGGTCGCTCGACTCGGCGTGCAACCCCTATCTGACGTACGCCGTGGTCCTCGCGGCCGGCCTGAAGGGCATCGAAGAGGGGTACGAACTGCCGCCCGGCGCCGAGGACGACGTGTGGTCGCTCACCGAGGGCGAGCGGCGCGCGCTGGGGATCGACCCGCTGCCGCAGAGCCTGGGCGAGGCGATCAGCTTGATGGAACGAAGCGAACTGGTCGCCGAGACGCTCGGCGAGCACGTCTTCGACTTCTTCCTGCGCAACAAAAAGGCGGAGTGGGAAGAGTACCGTCAGCAGGTGACCGTTTTCGAACGGGAGCGAATGCTCAACGTCTTGTAGAACTCTGCGCGGGAGGCGCCGATGCGGGTCCTGGTAACCGGCGGAACGGGCGTGCTGGGCAAGGCGGTCGTGCAGGAGCTGATCCGCCGCGACCACGACGTGACCGTGCTGTCGCGGCGCGACTCGCCGCCGGATCTCCCCGAGGGTGTGGCCGTGGCCCACGGCGACCTCGGCACCGGCGCGGGGCTGCAGACGGCGGTCGAAGACTGCGCGGCGATCGTGCACTGCGCGAGCGACATGCGCCGGCACCGGCAGGTCGACGCCGAGGGCACGCGGATGCTGGTGGAGGCCGCCGAGCGCGCGGGTAGCGCATCGTCTCGGCCGCATCTGGTCTACGTATCGATCGTCGGCTGCGACCGGATCCCGCTCGGTTACTACGGCTCTAAGGCGCTTGCCGAGCTGGCGATCGCCCAGTCGAAGCTGCCGTGGACCGTGCTGCGCGCGACGCAGTTCCACGACCTCCTGCTCGCACTCGGCGACTACCTCTCCAAGTCGCCGGTCGTGCCGCTGCCGCGCGGCGTACAGGACCAGCCGGTGTCGGTGCTCGACGTCGCGTCTCGGATAGGTGAGCTCGTCGCGGCCGGGCCGTCCGGGCGGGCCGACGACTTCGGCGGGCCGGAGGTACTGCCGCTGGAGCAGTTGCTTCGTTCGGTGGTGGCGGCGCTTGGGCGAGAGCGCCGGTTCGTCAGCGTTCCGCCGATGGGCAAGGTGTTCCGGGGTTACGCAGCAGGGCATCACCTGGCGCCCGGGCTGCCGACGGGTGGTCGGACGTTCGCCGACTATCTCGCCGAGCACGTACACAAGGACGACGACGGGCAGGTCAGGATCGACCGGCCGTACCGCCTCTCGTGAGCTCGCTTCCACTGCTGGTGATCCAGCATCAGGACACTTGCACGCTGGCCGCGTTCGACGACTGGTTGCGGACGGCCGGTGTCTCGGCGTCGGTCGTGCGGCCGTACGCCGGCGACTCGTTGCCTCGCGACCTGGCCGGCTGCTCGGGGGTGCTGGTGCTCGGCGGTTCGGCCGGGCCCAACGACGATGCCGCCTGGCCGTGGCTGCCAGGCGTACGGGCGTTGCTGCGGCTGGCGGTCGCCGACGGCGTTCCCGTGCTAGGGATCTGCCTGGGCCACCAGTTGCTGGCAGCGGCGTGTGGCGGCGTTGTCGAACGCAGCTCGTTCGGGCGGCGGATGGGCGTGTTCGCCCTGGAACTGACGCCGGAGGCCGCGGACGATCCGGTGGTCGGCGCGCTGGCGCAGGGCGCGCGGGCGGTGCGGTCGCATCAGGATGTCGTGGTCGCACTGCCGCCAGGCGCGGCGCCGCTGGCGTGGGCCGACGGCGTCAACTACGCGTTCCGGCTCGGCGCGAACGCCTGGGGCGTGCAGTTCCACCCCGAGGTGACAGCGGCCGTGGTGGCCGACTGGGCGACCCGCCTCAGCGCGACCTACCGAGAAGCCGGCGAGGACCGCGACGCCGAGCTCGGAGCGGCGGCGGCCGAGGTACGAGCGGCCGAGCCGGAACTGCTGGACGGCACCGGTCGCCCACTGGCGCTCGCGTTCGCCGAACGCCTGCGGGCGACCTGAGCTCTTCCTCCGCGCCTCGTCTGCCTTTCCGCTGGGCCTAGCGGCCGCTGCGGAACGGTCCGAGGCGAGGCTTGGCGATCCTGCCCTTGCGTACCTCGATCACGTCGGTCGCGTTGCCGTGCACACCGCTTGGGAGCTTGGCCTTGACGAGCCACTTGCCGGGCTCCAGGTCGACGAAGCCGAACCAGCCGGCGCCGTCCGTCACCCGGCCGGGCACCTTGCGGCCCGTACGCAGGCTGGTCAGCTCGACCGGCACCTGGTCCAGCGCACCGCCGTTCGTCAACAGCAGCTTGCCGACCACGTGACCGCGCGTCGGCCGGGACTTCCACGGCATGTCGGGCACTCGCGCGGCCTCGGCGAACAGCGGCGTCTCGCCGTTCGGGTCGGTCGTCGTCAGTGCGGCGGTCAGCGCGGCCCGCTCGGCTTCGGCCTTCGAGGCGTCGGCGTTGGCGACCGAGCTCGCGACGGCGTAGGAGTAACCGCTCCAGCCGACCACCCGGTTGCCGGCCGCGCTGGGCGCCAGCGCCTTGCGGGCCTGGAGAACGCTGTCGCCGACCGTGTTGAGGTAGACCGCCGGTCCCACGACGTTCTGCCGCCGGAACTGGTTGTCGGCGAGGATCTCGTTCCACTCGTCGTACATCTGCTGCTGCTCGGGAAGCGAGTTCCGCTTGTAGTTCATGGCGACGACCGAGTCGATGACGCCCTCGGACAGCCACGCCCGCCAGTCCTGCAGGACTTCCGAGTACGTCCGGGTCTTCTCCCAGCCGCCCTCGGTCTGCGGGCCGTACCAGTAGGTGATGCCGTTGATCGACAGCCGGGCCGACGGGTCGATCTCGTACATCGACAGGTAGATCTTGCGGACGTACGCCGTCACTTGGTCGCGCCGCCACTGGCTGAACTGCGCGTCGGTCGGCTCGGGCCGGTCGGTGCGTCCCGTCGCCGCCGCGAACCGGGCGAGCGAGACGTCGGAGTAACCCCAGTCGCTCTGGTAGTTGACGGAGTTGTAGTCGGGGAAGCGGATGTAGTCGAGGTTGATCCCGTCGACGTCGTACTCTCGGACGATGCTCTGATAGCCGCGAATCATGTAGTCGACGGCTGCGGGGTTGGTGATGTCGAGGTTCCGCATCGTCGCGCCGCCGATCTCGGAACCGTCGACGCGCTTGTTCAGCCAGCGATCGGCGCCGGTCGCGGTCTCGCCGTGCGTGTGGAAGATGTGGTCCGGCTGCGGCGGGGGAGCCGTGGTGTTCCAGATCGGCGTGGCGTTCACCCACGCGTGCACCTCGATGCCCTGGGCGTGCGCCTTCTCGATCACGTAGTCCAGCGGATCGTACGGCGCAGGCGCGATCGCGGCGTTCGTCCGGGGGAACGTGGACCGGTTGCAGTAACAGTCCATCCAGCGGCCGACCTGCACGATCAGCGCGTTGACCCGCATCGCCCTGGCGTCGGCGACGAGCTTGTCGACCTGCTGGGGGTTGTAGATGCCGTCATGGAACGAGTCGACCCAGAGACTGCGCCATTGCGCGTCGGGCCTGGAGGTGTTGCCTCCTTCGGCTACAGCTTGCTGACTGGCAACGGCCAACGGCAGCACTCCCAGAAGCACCGCGGCAGCCGTGGTGAGCGTGGTGGCAAGGCGTCGCATGCCCCACAGCGTAGGGAGATTTCGCTCCGCCGTCCGGTGATGCAAATTATTGGCGCGGATCGGCCGGGAGCGCGCCGAGGAAGTGCAGTTTGTCCGCCGTCAGGCCGCGACCGGGGCGGTCTCCTGGGACGTTGGCCGCCAGCCTCGGGTGGACGTCGGAGCCGGCCGGGTCGTCCAGCCGGAGCTCCAGCCTGGTCTGGAACAGCTTCTTGACGGCAGCCGGGAACTCGTCCCAGCGTTCCGCCGTGGCAATGACGTGGATGCCGCAGCCTCCACCGTGCGCCGCCAGGGCGGCGACGGCCGGCTCGTGCTCGGTGGGTAGGGCGCCGGCGCTCCAGCCGTCGATGACCAGGAAGACGTCGGGCGGGAACGGAGACCTGTGGTGCATCCGCTGCTCCAGCGACGCGGTCAGCTCCGTTACCGCGGACGGCAGAGCGAACCGGACCTGGTTCGGTGTGTGGGTCGTGGTCAACGCCTCGATCAGCGAACGCAGCAACGTGGTCTTGCCGCTTCGTGCCCGGCCGACGATCGCGACGTTGCCTCGGTCTCCGGACAGGTCGAGCCACAGCGCGTCCTGACGGTGCTCGAAGGGCTTGTCGACGACTGCGACTGGGATCCGCAGGCCGCCGGTGGTCCGCTCGGGCGGGAGCAGCGTGTCGAGGTTCGGCGGCTCGTCCAGCGGCGGCGGCCAGATCCGGTAGGCGGGCGTGCCCTTTCCACGCAGCCGCTCGCCGATCGTCCGGGCCGCTTCCGGGGAGACCTCCGCGGCGCGGAACCGTTCGAGGGTGTCGGTGCCGGCCTTGAGGTAAGCGATGCCGGGGTGGTCCGGCTGCTCGTGTGCGTCCGGCACGCCGATCACCGCCCGGCTCTCGGCCGCGGTGTTCGTTCGGAGGCCGAACCGGTAGGCGAGGTACCCGTCCAGTCCACGGAGTCGCCCGTCCTCCAGCCGGTCGGCGGCCAGGAGCAGATGAACGCCGAGACCGCGCCCGACCCGGCCGATCTGGACCAGCAGGGCGGCGAAGTCCGGGCTGCTCCCGAGCAACTCGGAGAACCCGTCGATGACGACCAGCAGCGAGGGCATCGGGTCGAGCGGCGCCCCTTCGATCCTGGCGTCCGTGTAGGTGTCGCGCGAGGTGTACGGGCCGGCTGCGTGCAGCAGCGCCTGCCGGCGGGTCAGCTCGCCGGCCAGCGTGTCGCACAACCGGTCGACGAGCTCCGGCTTCAGGTCGGTCACGACTGCCGAGGTGTGCGGAAGCTGGTCCAGGTCGCGGAAGGAACGGCCGTCGCCGGAGTCGACCAGCAGGAAGTTCAGGTCGTCCGGTGCGTGGGTGAGGGCGAAGCCGTAGAGCAGCGTACGCAGCAGCCCGGTTTTGCCCTCGCCGACGACCATCCCGTGCGGCCCCATGCCGTCCAGCGCCGCCGGCTTGATGTCGAGCTCGATCGGCCGGCCGGAGTCACCCAGGCCGACCGGCACCCGCAGCCGGTCCCGAGGTGACCGTGGCCGCCAGGCGACAGCGGGATCGATCGCGCGTGGATCGCCGATGCCCAGCAGGTCGGTCAGCTCGGCCCGTTCGCCCTGCTCCATGGCCCGATCCTGGCGGGTGGCGTCGATGTTCGGCAACGCGGGGGCCGGCCGTGCCCGCCCCCTCTACGCGAGCAGATCGGGCCACGCGTGTGGGGGAGCGCCGGCACGACGATTCCCCGACGCCCGTTTGGTACCGGGTTCCGTTTGGTACCGGGTTCCGTTTGGTACCGGGTTCCGTTTGGTACCGGGTTCCGTTTGGTACCGGGTTCCGTTTGGTACCGGGTTCCGTTTGGTACCGGGTCCCGTTTGGTACCGGGTCCCGTTTGGTACCGGGTCCCAGTTGGTACCGGGTTCCATTTCGAGCGGTAGATCAGCGCACGATCGGGCCTTCACCAAGATCTCCTCGCCCGCGCTGCCAGCTGAGACCGTCCGCCACTTCCCAGGACGGTCGTGGAGCCAGACAGCCGTCGTCGGCGGTTGCGGCACGTCGAGCAAGCAGCCCGGCCCGCCGGTGCCGTCGTGAGATCATCGGCTGGTGACCGACGCGCGTGGTCTTGGCGCTGGGCGGCTTGCGCGGTTGGGATTCGCCGATCCCGAGCGGGCCGCCGGCTGGATCGCGCAGCTCCAACCCGGCGAGCCGGTCGAGGCGATCGTGGCCTCGGCCGCCAAGGCGGCCGATCCCGAACAGGCGCTCAACGGTCTCGTCGGCGTACTCGAGGGCCTGGACGCCCGCGACGCCGACGACACCGACCGGGCCGAGCTCAGCGCGGCCATCGCCCGCGACGAGGAGCTCCGCGACCGGCTGCTCGGCGTACTCGGTGCGAGCGCCGGCCTGGCCGAGCACCTGCGCCGCCATCCCGAGCACTGGCGGGAGCTCGCCGATCCACAGCTGACGACCGTACGCCCGGCCGCCTGGGCGCTCCGCGCCGAGATGCTGGCCGCGGTCGAGCGGGCCGACAACCCCGTCGACGCCATCCGGGTCGAGTACCGGCGCCTGCTGCTCCGCCTCTCGGCGCGAGATCTCGCGGGCGGCGCCGGCAACCTGCAGGTCGACGACGTGGCCGCCGAGCTGGCCGACCTCGCGGCGGCCGCACTCGACGCCGCGCTCGCGATCGCCACGGCCGCGCTGCCGGCCGACGCCGCTCCCGTCCGGCTCGCGATCATCGGCATGGGCAAGACCGGCGGCCGGGAGCTCAACTACGTAAGCGATGTCGACGTCATCTTCATCGCCGAGCCGGCAAGCGACAGCGGCTCCGAGGACGCTGCCCTCCGTACCGCCACGCGGCTCGCCGCCCACGTGATCCGCGCCTGCTCCGACCACACCGTCGAGGGCACGCTCTGGCCCGTCGACGCCGCGCTGCGACCGGAGGGCCGCAACGGCCCCCTCGTACGTACGGTGAAGAGCCACCTGACCTACTACCAGCGCTGGGCCAAGACCTGGGAGTTCCAGGCGCTGCTGAAGGCCCGTCCGATCGCCGGCGACCTCGAGCTCGGCGCGGAGTTCGCCGACGCGGTCGCGCCGATGGTCTGGCAGGCCGCCGGTCGCGACGGGTTCGTCGAGGACGTGCAGGCGATGCGCCGGCGCGTCGTCGACCACATCCCGGCGGGCTCGGCCGACCGCGAGCTCAAGCTGGGGCCGGGCGGCCTGCGGGATGTCGAGTTCGCCGTCCAGCTGCTGCAGCTTGTCCACGGCCGGTCCGACACCGCGCTCCGCAGCCCGTCGACGCTGGTCGCGCTCGAGGCGCTGACGGCCGGCGGATACGTCGGACGAGCTGACGGCGCCGCACTGGCCGAGGCGTACCGCTTCCTGCGTTCGATGGAGCACCGCATCCAGCTGTCGAAGCTGCGCCGCACCCATCTCCTCCCCACCGACGAACGCGAGCTGCGTGCGCTCGGACGTTCGCTCGGCTTCATGAAGGACTCGATCGCCGAGCTGAACAAGGAGTGGCGGCGGCACGCGCGCGAGGTACGCCGGCTGCACGAGAAGCTGTTCTACCGGCCGCTGCTGGCCGCGGTCGCCCGGCTCCCCAGCGAGGAGCTGCGCCTGACGCCGGAGGCGGCCCGGGCCCGGCTCGCCGCGCTCGGCTACCACGACGCGGCGGCCGCGCTGAAGCACCTGGAGTCGCTCACCTCGGGTGTCTCCCGGCGGGCCGCGATCCAGCGGACGTTGCTGCCGGTGCTGCTCGGCTGGTTCGGCGACGGACCCGACCCGGACGCGGGGCTGCTGGCGTTCCGGCAGGTGTCCGACACGTTGGGGACCACGCCCTGGTACCTCCGGCTGCTGCGCGACGAGTCGCTCACCGCCGAACGGATGGCTCGGCTGCTCGCGTCCAGCCGGTACGTCGTCGACCTGATCCGGCGGGCGCCCGAGACGATCGCGATGCTCGGCCACGACGAGGAGCTGGCGCCGCGGTCGGGTTCGTTGCTGGAGGCGGAGATGCTGGCCGCCGCCCGCCGGCACGACGATCCGGTCGAGGCGATCGCGGGCGTACGGGCAGTCCGGCGGCGCGAGCTGTTCCGCGTCGCGGCCGCCGATCTGCTAGGCCTGCTGGAGGTCGACGCGGTCGGGCTCGCGCTGACCGAGATCGCGGCTGCGACGGTTTCGGGTGGGCTGGAGGCGGCGCGCCGCGCGATCGAGGCCGAGCGGCGCGCGCCATTGCCCACTCGGGTCGCCGTGGTCGCGATGGGTCGCTTCGGCGGGTACGAGATGGGCTACGGCAGCGACGCCGACGTGCTGTTCGTACACGAGCCGTATCCCGAGGCCGAGGAGCGGGCCGCGACCGATGCGGCCCTTTCGGTGGTCGCCGAGCTGCGCCGGCTGCTCGCCGTACCCGGCACCGACCCACCGCTGGCGATCGACGCCGACCTGCGTCCGGAGGGCCGGCAGGGTCCGCTGATCCGGACGCTGGCGTCGTACGCCGCGTACTACGAGAAGTGGTCTTCGCCGTGGGAGGCGCAGGCGCTGCTGCGCGCGCATCCGGTCGCCGGGGACGAGGGGTTGCGCTCGCGGTTCGAGGAGTTGATCGCGCCGTTGCGCCGGCCGCCCGGCGGGGTGTCGGACGACGACGTACGCGAGATCCGGCGGATCAAGGCTCGCGTGGAGGCTGAGCGGCTGCCGCGCGGTGCCGACCCGGCGACGCACACGAAGCTCGGCAGGGGCGGCTTGGCCGACATCGAGTGGACCGTGCAGCTGCTGCAGTTGCGGCACGGCGCGCGGATCGAGGGCCTGCGTACGACTATGACCGGGCCGGCGCTGCGGGCGGCCGCCGAGGCGGGGCTGCTGTCGCCGGACGACGCCGAGGCACTGATCGAGGCCTGGCGGATCGCCACCCGGATCCGTAACGCGATCATGCTGGTCCGGGCGCGGGCGTCCGACCAGCTGCCGCGAGATCCGAGGGAGCTGTCGGTGGTGGCGCGGGTGCTGGGATACGGACCGCAGGAGGCCGGCCGGCTACTCGACGACTACCGGCGGCTGACCCGGCACGCCCGCGCGATCGTCGACGAGGTGTTCTGGGGCTGGGCTCCGTAGGTCTGTCGTGGTCTGTCGGTGGTCTGGGGCAGACTGCTTCCGCCGAAGCCAGGACCCCGCGGGCAGAGGAGCACGATCGATGGGATCGCACAGCCGTAGCAATCGTCCGCCGCCGGCGGAGCAGGTGGCCGAGACGCTGGCTGCCGCCGCACAGCAGGCGCCGGTCGCTGCCGGCCGGCTGACACCGTTGTTACGGCTGCTGTTCGACCTCGACGCCGCGCATCCAGGGCGCGTCGACCGCGAGGGCGAGGCGTTGCTCGACCGGCTGCTCGCCTCGGCCTGGACGGGCGGCTGGCAGCTGGCGGATCTGGTCGAGCTCGCCCAGCGCCGCTTACCCGCGGCGCGCCCGATGCTGATCGACGCGATGGCTGCCGAGCACGTCAAGTACGCCGAGTCGACCGTCGACCCGCGGTGGCGTGCGCAACTCGACCAGCTCGGCGCGCGGGCGTGGTGGCAGCCGGATCGGCCGTTGCTTCCGCAGTGGGCGCGGAGGGATTGTCTGGCTCGGTCGGAGCTGCTGCATGGCGTGGTGAGCTTGGCCGGATTCCTGCTGGCGTTGCCCAAACTGCCTCGCCTGCTGCCGCCGCCAGGCTCTGCCTATGGGTCGGCGTCGGGGGCTGATCGCCCGGCCGACGTCGACGAGAAGGTACTGGCCCGGATCCGGGCGCTGCTGGCCAAAGCCGAGTCGACCGACTTCCCCGAGGAGGCCGAAGCCCTGTCCAGTAAGGCACAGGAGCTGATGGCCAAGTTCTCGCTCGACCGCACGCTGGTGGATGCGTCGGTTGAGGGGTCGCCTGCCGGCGCGCAACCACTCGCCCGCCGGATCTGGCTGGACGCGCCGTACGTCTCGGCCAAAATTCACCTGGTCAGCGCAGTGGCGACAGCCAACCGTTGCCGCACCGTCTTCACGCCGGACTTCGGCTTCACCACCATCCTCGGCGACGAGGTCGACCTGCGGCTGGTCGAGCTGCTCGCCACATCCCTGCTCCTGCAGGCCAACCGCGCCATGCTCCGCGCCGGCCGCGGCCAGTCGCGTATCCGCTCGTTCCGCCAGTCCTTCCTGATTGCCTACGCCACCCGCGTCGGCGAACGCCTCCACGAAGCCGCAGCCGCCACAGAACGCGAAGCTGACGCCGCCGCCAACGGCCGCCTGCTCCCAGCCCTCGCCAAACGCGGAGAACAAGTAGAGGCCCTGGTCCAAGACCTCTTCCCCCGCCTAACCAACCGCGACGTCCGCGTCTCCAACCGCGAAGGCTGGGCAGCCGGCCGCACAGCCGCCGACCTGGCCAACCTGAACGCCCGCCACGCCCTCGCCTGACCCGCATGCGACGGGGTGGCAGGCTACGCCAGCGAATGCTGCGCAGCCGGTACCGACGGACGGACCGCCGCGCCATCGTCTGACGTGGCGTGCAGCGCAGCCGCCGTGCCCCACGCCGCTGCGACCAGTTCCCGCGATGCGACGGCACCAGCAGGATCGGCCAACGAGGGCTGGGTAACGGTGCTGGCACGTCCGCCGCCGGCGGACCGGGGCGCCTACCGAGCGATCGCCTGCCGCGGCGTGCGACGCAGCCGCCCCGGCCACGCCGCTGCCGCGGCGCGCAGGGCCGGTCCGGCGATGCGACGGCGTCGGCGGGATCAGCCCGCGAGAGCTGGCGGCGGTGGCACGGCCAGCCGTCATCGATGACCTGGGCGCCTGCCGCGCTCTCGCCTCACGCGGCGTGCGACGCCGCTGCTGTGGTCACGCTGCCGCCGTGTGCGGCCAGGTCTCGCGATGCGACGGCGTAGGCGGGATGAGCTCGCGGAGTGCTGCCCGGCAGGCGGCACCGCAGCCGGCACCAGTGGACCTCGATGGCCGGCCGCGCCGTTGCCTCACGCGGCACACAGCGCTGCCGCCGTGGTCACGCTGCTGCCGCGGCGGCCGGGGTGATCCGGCGATGCGACGGCGTCGGCATGGTCCGCCGCGGCGAGGACTGAGCGGCGGTGGTGGTACAGGAGCCGCCACCAGCGATCCGGATGCGTGCCGCGAACTCGCCTGACGCGGCGTGCCACGCCGTCGTAGCCGCGTTGCTGCCGCAGCGGCGTGCAGGATGCCGCTGGGTCAGGCTGCTGGCCGTGGCAGGCGGGTGATCCGGCGACACAATGACGTAGGCAGGCTCCGCTCGCGAGGCTGGGCGGCGGGCGGCGGCCAACGTCGGCGGACCGGATAGCCAGCCTCGCCATCGCCGGATGCTCGGGTGCGGCGGCGCCGCCGCCATCGCGACCTCGGCGCCACGTTGTTGGCGCAGCGGCGTGCGGCATGCCGCTGGGTCAGGCTGCTGCCGCGGCAGGCGCGTGGTCCGGCGATGCAACGGCGTCGGCAGGCGACGCCGTCACTCTCTCGTCACGTTGTTGCGGTGGCGGGCAGGTGGTCCGGCCAGGCGACCGCGTACGCAGGATCTGCTCCAGCGTCCGCGCGGGCGAAGCGCAGCAGTTCGCGGAGGATGCCGGCGTTGCCCATGGCCCAGCCGGGGTGCGGCGGAAGGGCGCTGGGCGTCGCGCGGTGTTCGTGGTTGGACCAGCGGGTGCCATCGGCGTCGACGGTTGCGCGCCCTGCGAGATCGTCGACCAGGACGGTGGCGAAGTCGAGCGGTTGGGCTTGTTCGACGTGCCGGTCGCAGGCCAGCGCGAGTACTCCCGCCGTTCCGCAGCAGCGGCCGTTGTTGTCCCAGAATCCCGGACGGATCCGGCGGGGCAAACCGCAGTGGGTCACCGTGTGCCAGCACCGGTCGGCGAGGGTGGTCCACGCGGGATCCTTGGTGACCGCGCCGAGCAGCCGGAACACCTGCGCGTCGCCCGCCGGACCGTTGCACCAGCCGTAGCTGTAGCGCTCGATCAGCTCGGGCCTGTGCTGCGGATCCGAGTGCGGTACGACGAAGCCAGCCGGCCCCGCTTCGTCCCGGGCCACGACATCGGCGGCGCCCAACAAGGCGAGCTCGATCAGGTCGTCCCGCCCGGCCGCGGCACCGACCGCCGCGAGGGCATACACGATGCCGAGCGTCCCGTGCGCGAGGTGATGGGAACGAGCAGGCCCGGGCCGCACCGCCCAGTTGACGCCGCCGGGCGTCGGATCGGCCGTACGAAGGTACGGCGTCACGGCGAGCACCGCCAGTTCGACATCCCCAACCTGCAGCGCTCCCAGCCCGATGCCCGCGTTCCCGGCGAGCAGCTCGAACATCTCGCCCCACCGCTCTCCATCGAACCGCGAACGTACGTGGCTCAAGGCGCGCGTCGCCGCGGCGGCGGCCGACGGATCGCCGAGCCGGGTGTGCACGGCCTGCAGCGCGACCGCCATGCCGGTCAGCCCGAAGTACAGCGAACTGCTCTCTTCCTCATCGACGCCGGCAGCCAGAGCCGCCGCGCCGCGCACCGCGGCATCGCCGTACCGGTCGTCGCCAAAATGGCGCTGGCCCTCCAGCAACGCGAGCACGATCCCAGCCGCTCCGCCGTACAGGGTGGGATCGTCTCCCCAGGTCAGGCCGGCCTCGGTGCGACGCGCCGAGCCGCACAGCCAGTCCAGCGCACCCAGCGCCAAGCCCTCCGCTACTTCACCGCCCGACCCACCCAAGTGGCTCCCGATTTCAGCGCCCATGCACCTATCCCACCAGGCACGGCCCTGCGGACAGGACAAGACCCTAGGCGGCGGTTCGGGCCGTGAGCGTCGCCAGCAAGGCGGCGAACGTGGCCGGCAGCGTGCCGTGCTCCCCAGTAGGTACGAAGGCGAGGTCGACGCCGGTCGGCCCCGTGACCGTCACCGGCTGGCTGTGGACGTGGCGGCCGAACTGCGCCGGCGCCGTCCAGCCGCGCGGAAGCCGCTCGAACGGAGCCACCGTCACCGCGGCCAGCGCCAGCACCCGCGCGGCGGACAGGTCGCCGGAGTCCTCGCCAAGCGCGAGCCGCACACCGGCGACCCGGTAACGCCCCGCCGGCAGCGCGACCTGCTGGCTGAACCCCGGCGGCGCCTGCAGCACCACAGTCGCGCCGGTGTTGATCTCCGTGAGCACGATCAGGTCGGTCTGGCGGAACGGGTGCCACTCGTCGTCCAGCGTCTGCTGCCGGATTGTCAGGTCCACCATCGGCGAAGAGCCGGCGGAACGCGGCGCCCGTACGGTCGTTCCGACCACGGTGCTCGCGACGACCCGCCCGGAGGCCGTCGCCGCGTGGGCGAGCGTCGTCTCGTCCTTGACGAACCGCTTCCAGAGGCCCTTCGCGGCCTTCTGGCCCGCCGGCGGAAGCAGCGAGCTGGCGGTGTAGGCGGCGATCTGGTCGAGCACGGCGGTTCCTTCGCGATCAGGCTGATGAGGGTGTCTATCCGTTCAGATGCACGTACGGTCTGCGAAGTTTGGCCGATCTTTGGTCGATCGCTGGCGGCCTTCCCTACGTTCTGTGCTCGCTCTACGAACCCCGAACGAACACCGAACGAACACCGATCAACCAGGGAGAAGCAAATGCGACGGACGAGCACCCTCGTCCTGGCCGTGGCTGTGTGCGCCGCGAGTGCCGTGAGTCTGACCGCGTGCAGTGACGTCAAGGCGGCCGTCGAGGAGGCCGCTGCCACCGAGTCGGCGAAGGCCGCTTCGGGCGAGCTGAGCGACACCGCCTACTGCGACAAGGCGGATGTGGTCTACACCAAGTACCTCGTTCCGTTCGGTGACGCCGAGAGCCTGGACTGGTTCGCCACGTCCGGCGACAAGATGGTCACGTCGCTGGCCGACCTGTCCAAGCACGCGCCGAGCGGCATCCGCGATGAGTGGACGACGCTGTACACCGGCTACAACAAGGCGCTGCCGATGGTGAAGGAGCTCAAGCCGTTCATCAAGCAGATCGAGTCGGAAGATCCGGCGGCCATGGAGAACCTGACCGAGAAGCAGGCCAAGCAGGTCGAGACGCTGTCGGCCGACATGGACAAGGCGTTCGCCTCGGTCGAGAAGGCCGCCGACGCGATCGACACCGACGCTGAGGATCGCTGCGGCTGGGTCTTCGAAGAGGAGAGCGGCGAGGGTTAGTCACCCGTCGCATCGAACGGGCGTCGCGCTGGGGTACGGGGGCCTCAGCGCGAAACGCCCGAGCTTGCCCCGGATCGCTCGGTGGCTCTATAGTCCCGGACCCTATGCGTGGAGCTCTGGAGTTCGGGATTCTCGGCCCGCTGGAGGTGAGACGCGGCGCGAACGCCTTGAGCGTCGGGCCGCCCTCGCAACGTACGGTCCTCGCGACGCTACTGCTGAACGCCAACCGCACGGTCTCGGTCGAGCAACTGGTCGACACGATCTGGCCGGACTCGCCGCCGGCGACGGCGGTCGCGATGGTGCAGATCTACGTCGGCCGGGTACGCAAGGCGCTCTTGACGGACGCGTCCGACGCCTCCGACGACGCCGTGATCCACACCGAACGACCGGGCTACCGGCTCGGCCTCGGGTCCGGCGCGCTCGACCTCGACCGGTTCGAGGCAACGACCCAGGCAGGGACGGGCGCGCTCGCCGCCGGTGACCTGCCCGGCGGCACCCGGCAACTGCGCGAAGCGCTTGCCCTCTGGCGCGGTCCCGCGCTCGCCGACATCCCCGCCGAGCCCCTACGGCTGGAGGCCGGCCGGCTCGACGAGCTCCGCATCGACGCGCTCGAACGCTGCGCCGCCGCCGACCTGGCGCTCGGCCGCTACCGCGAGGGCCTCGCCGAGCTCACCGACCTCACCAGGGACCACCCGTTCCGCGAACGGCTGTGGAGCCTGCTCATGGCCGGGCTCTACGGCGCCGGGCGGCAGGCCGAGGCGCTGGAGGGCTACCAGCGCGCCCGCGACGTACTCGGTCAGGAGCTCGGCCTGGAGCCCAGCGCGGAGCTGCAGCGGATCCAGCAGGCGATCCTGACCGGCCGGCCCGCCGCCGACCTGATCGCCGCGATCACCGGCTACACCCGTTCCGCCACGGTCGTTTCCCGTGCGCCCCGGCCCGCCGAGCTGCCTCCGGCGGCCGCCACGTTCACCGGCCGCGACGCCGAGCTGGACGCGGTACGAAAGCAGCTCGGCGCCGACCGTCCCGAAGCCGCCGCGAAGATCGCCGGCCCGATCGTCATCAGCGCGGTGGACGGCTGCGGCGGGGTGGGCAAGTCCACGCTCGCGATCCGCGCCGCACACGACGTCAGCCCGCGGTTTCCGGACGGCCAGCTGTACGTCGACCTGCAGGGATCCACGCCCGGCATGGACCCGCTGCAACCGCTCGAAGTGCTCGGACGGTTCCTGCGCTCGCTCGGCGTCGAGGACGGCCGGGTACCCGCCGATGTCGCCGAGGCCGCCGCCCGCTTCCGTTCGCTGCTGGCCGACCGGCGGATCCTCGTCGTACTCGACAACGCCCGTGAGAGCGCGCAGGTACGCCCGCTGCTGCCCGGCTGGGCCGGCTGCGGCGTGCTCGTCACCAGCCGCCGGATGCTGGCCGGGCTCGACGGTGCCAGTCATCTCCACCTCGACCTGCTCACACCGGAGGAGTCGATCGAGCTGCTGGCCCGGCTGATCGGCGCCGAACGGGTGGCGGCCGAGGCGGCGGCCGCCGCCGAGGTGGTCCGGCTGTGCGGCCGGCTCCCGCTCGCGCTGCGGATCGCCGGTGCCCGGCTCGCGGTTCGCCCCGGCTGGTCGCTCGAGCGGTTCGCCGCGCGGCTGGCCTCGGCCCAGTCGGGCCTGGGCGAGCTGGAGGCGGACGGCCTCGGCGTCCGCGCCTGTATCGCCGTCTCCTGGGAGGAGGCCGCCGGCAGCCAGGACCCGATCGACCAGGTGGCGACCAGGGCGTTCACTCTGCTGGGGAGCTGGGACGGGCCTGACATCTCGCTGCCGGCCGTCGCGGCCCTGCTCGACCTGCCGGAGCTCGACGCCGAGGACGGCCTGGAGCGGCTGGTCGACGCCAGGCTGCTGGACAGCCCGGCGCCCGGCCGCTACCGGATGCACGACCTCACCCGGCGTTACGCTCGCGAGCTGGCCGAGCAGCGCCTGCCCGAGGCCGGCCGGATGGCCGCGCTGCGCCGCCTGCTGCGGTTCTACGCCTCGACCTGCTGGCAGACGGTGCCGCTGCTGCGTACCGGCGACCGGCCCGCCCTCAGGATCGATCCGGACTGGTCGGGCACCGGGCTGGAGCTGCCGTCGATCGACAGCGCGCTGAGCTGGCTGGAGAGCGAACGGCGGTGCCTGCTCGCCGCGGTGGAGCTGGCCGGCGCCATCCCGGAGTTCAACGCCGGTGCCGTACAGCTCTGCGAGGCGATGTTCGCGTTCTTCTCCGTCCGGCGTGGCTACCTGGCCGACTGGGAGTGGACCGCGGTCACCGCCCGCTCGGTGGCTGCACAGCTGGGCGACGAACGCGGTGAGGCGAACGCGCTGAACGACCTGGGCTGCATCCGCCGCCACCAGAACCGCGACGACGAGGGGCAGGCGTTCCTGGAGGAGGCGCTGGCGATCCAGCGGCGGCTCGGCAACCCGTACGGGCAGACCGCGTGCCTCGGCAACCTCGCGACGCTGCACAGCGGGCTCGGCCGGTACGACGAGGCCGAGGCCTGCCTGACCGAGGCGCTGGCGATCGACCGTGCGGCCGGCAACCGGGGGAGCGAGGGGTTCGACCTGGCGAACCTCGGGATCCTGCACGGCCGGCAGGGCCGGCTGGCGCAGGCGGTGGACCACCTGTCGGAGAGCCTGGCCTGCTTCCGCGAGATCGACGACCGGTACGGGCAGGCGCACAGCCTGAACAACCTGGGGTTCGCGCACGGGCTGCTGGGCCAGCTGGACGAAGCGCTGACCTGCCTGGAGGAGAGCCGCGCGTTCGCCCGCGAGCTCGGCAACACCCAGCTCGAAGCCGAAAACCTCCGCGACATCGGCGTACTCCTGCAGCGCAGCCACCGGCTCGACGAAGCCAGAGCGCACTGGCGCGAGGCGCTGGCACTGTTCGAACAACTCGGCTCGGGCGCCGAGATCGACGAGGTGCGCGCCCTGCTCAACCCGCCGGCCGCCAACTGAGCCTCTGGTTGGGTGGCGCGCGGACGCCGGGGAGCGGTACGGAGTACCAGTTGGGACCGGGTACCACGCGGAGCCGAAAGCCAGTGGGACTGAGTTCCAAACGGGACTGAGTTCCAAACGGGACTGAGTTCCAAACGGGACTGAGTTCCAAACGGGACTGAGTTCCAAACGGGACCGAGTTCCAAACGGGACCGAGTTCCAAACGGGACCGAGTTCCAAACGGGACCGAGTTCCAAACGGGACCGAGTTCCAAACGGGACCGAGTACCACGTGGTGCGGTGCTGGCCTGGCGTCAGCGGGCGGCGAGGCGGGCGGCGTGGAGGTGGCAGGACACGGCGTGCTCATCCCGGTCGGCGCCGAGGAGCGGCAACGGCTCGCCACGGCAGGCGCTCGCGACGCCCGCGGCCTCGGACGCGCCGGACGCCAGCTCCTGGCAGCGCGGGTGGAAGCGGCAGCCCGCCGGAATCGCGGTGACGTCCGGTGGTTCCCCGCTCAGGACGATCGGCGAGCCGACGGGGGACTCCGGGAGCACCGACACCAGCGCCCGCGTGTACGGATGATCCGGCGACGTCAGCAGCGACTCCACCGGCCCGGACTCCACGATCCGCCCGAGGTACATCACGGCGAGCCGGTCGGCGATGCTCCACGCCAGCCCCAGGTCGTGGGTGACGACGATCGCCGCCAGGCCGAACTCTTCGCGCAGTTCCAGCAGCAACGCCAGGATCTCGCCGCGGACCGAGGCGTCCAGCGACGCCACCGGCTCGTCGGCGATGATGACCTGCGGCGACAGCACCAACGCGCCCGCGATCACCACGCGCTGGCGCTGTCCTCCGGACAGCTCGTGCGGGTAGGCCAGGAAGAACTTCTCCGCCGGCCGCAGCCCACACCGCGACAGCGCCTCGGCCACCCGCGTGCGTTCGTTGTCGACGATCCCGTGGATTCGCAGGCCCTCGGCGACCGCTTCGTAGACCGTGTGCCGCGGGTTCAGCGCACCCGTCGGGTCCTGCAGGACGAGCTGCACCGAACGCCGGTACGCCTTCAGCGCCGATCCCCGGTACGCCAGCGGCGAGCCCTGGAACGACACCGACCCGGCCGACGGCTTCTCCAAGCCCAGCAACGTACGCGCGAGCGTCGTCTTCCCGCACCCGGACTCGCCTGCCAGCGCGAGGATCTCGCCCGGCATCAAGTCGAGGTTGACGCCATCGACGGCTCGTGCCCGCCGCCCACCGCGTACGGTGAACGACACCTCCAGGTCCCGCGCCGACAGAATCGGCCCGCCCGGCCCCGGCCCACCCGTCACCGCGAGCCCTCCTTCACCCGCAGGCACGCCGCCTCCCGTTCCGAGCCGGCCGGCCACAGCACCACCTCGCTCGTCGCGCACTCGTCCATCACCACAGGACAGCGCGGATGGAACGGACACCCCGTAGGCAACGCGGAAGGATCCGGCGGATCGCCCGCCAGCCCGCTCGGCCGCCCGCGCGACGACGGGTCGCCCACCACCGGAAACGCCGACGCCAGCGCCTCGGCGTACGGATGCTTCGCCGCCGCGAACACCTCACGCGAAGGCCCGACTTCGACGACCCGCCCGGCGTACATCACCGCGAGCCGCCGGCAGGTCGACGACAGCACCGACAGGTCGTGGCTGATCATCAGCAGCGAGATCCCTTGTTCCGCGACGAGTCCGGTGATCAGCTCCAGCACCTGCGCCTGGATCATCACGTCCAGCGCGGTGGTCGCCTCGTCGGCCACGATCAGCCGCGGCGAGCACGCCAGCGCCATCGCGATCATCACGCGCTGCCGTTGCCCACCCGAGAGCTCGTGTGGGTACGACCGCGCCCGCCAGGCCGGCAGCCCCACCTTCCCCAGCAGCGAGACGGCGCGGTCCTCCGCCTCGGCCCGCGACACCTTCGAGTGCAGCAGGATCGGCTCCGCGATCTGCGCGCCCACCCGGTGCACGGCGTTCAGCGAGTGCATCGCGCCCTGGAACACGATCGACGCGCCCGCCCAGCGCACGGCGCGCAGCCGGCCCCACGACATCGCGAGTACGTCCTCGTCGTCGAGCAGGATCGACCCGCTCAGGACCGCCGACCGAGGCAGCAGCCGCAGCAGCGCCAACGCCAGCGTCGACTTGCCGCAGCCGGACTCGCCCGCCACGCCGAGCGTCTCGCCGGCCTCGATCGCGAGGTCGACACCGCGAACGGCCGGCACCTCGCCGCGCGCGCCGTGATACGTCACGGCCAGGTCGCGTACCTCGAGCAGCGCCATCAGGCTCGCCCGCCCCGCAGCTTGGGGTTGAGCGCGGTCTCCAGCGCCCGTCCGCACAGCGTGAAGCACAGCACCACGACGAGGATCGCGATGCCGGGCGGCAGGAGGTACCACCACGCGCCGTACGTGATCGCGCCGGACGCGTTGGCCCGTTGGAGCATCGTGCCCCACGACACCCGGCTCGGGTCGCCGAGGCCGAGGAACGACAGCGTGGCCTCGGCCAGCACCGCGCTCGCGACCTCCAGCGTCGTCGACGCCAGGATCAGCGGCAGGACGTTCGGCAGCACGTGCCGGGTCATCTGGTGCCAGTGCCCGGCACCCAGCGCCTTGGCCCGTTCGAGGTAGGGCCGCGCCTCGACGGCCAGCGTCTGCGCGCGGATGATTCGCGCCGTGCCGGCCCATGACGTCACGCCGATCGCGACCACGATCGTGACCAGGCTCGGCCCGAGGACAGTCGCGAGCGCGATCGCGAGGACGAGCCGCGGGAGCACGATGAACCAGTCCGTCACCCGCATCAGCAGCCACGACACCCGGCCGCCGAAGTGCCCGGCCGCGACGCCGACGATCGCGCCGATGCCCATCGCCAGCAGCGTCGCCGTGATGCCGACCAGCAGCGAGATCCGCGCTCCCCACAACGTGAGCAGCAGGATCGAACGCCCGGACTCGTCGGTGCCGAGCGGGAACGTGCCACTCGGCGGGGTCAGCCGCTCGCCGGTCGCCTGTGTGACGTCCAGCCCCGACTCGTCGGTGATGACGGGCGCCAGCAACGCCAGCAGCACGATCACGCCGAGCCCGGCCAGCCCGATGACACCGCCGCGTTGCGCGCGGTACGTACGCCAGAGCCGCCCGAGCGCCGCGCGGCGGCGGGCCCAGACGATGGCGCGGGGCGAGGTCAACTCGGTGAGCTCGCTCATGCCGTACGCACCCTCGGGTCGAGCACGCGGTAGACCAGGTCGGCCGCGAGGTTGGCCAGGATGACGGCGGAGGAGAAGAACACGAACGTCCCTTGCAGCAACGGCAGGTCGGGGATCTTCAGCGCTTCGTACGCCAGCAGCCCGAGCCCCGGCCAGGAGTAGACCGTCTCGGTCAGCACGGTCCCGCCGACCACGCCGCCGAGGTGCAGGAAGATCAGCGTGACCGTCGGCAGCAGGGCGTTCGGGACGGCGTGCCGCCGGCGCACCTGGTCGTCACGCAGTCCCTTCGCGCGGGCGGTGGTGAGGTAGTCGTTGCCCATCTCGTCCACGATCGACGACCGCATCACCAGGACGTACTGCGCGTAGATCACGGCCGTCATGGTGACCGCCGGCAGCACCAGGTGATGGAGGATGTCGAGCGTCTGCGGCCAGAAGCCCGGAGCGGTGTACGGCGAGATCATGCCGTTGATCGGGAACAGCCCGAGCCAGCGGGCGAACACCATGATGACGATCATGCCGAGCCAGAACGTCGGCGCCGACCACAACGTCAGCGAGACGCCGACCTGCACCTTGTCGAACGTGCTGCCGCGCCGCCAGCCCGCGCGCGAGCCGACCCACAGCCCGAGTGTGACCGACAGGACCAGCGCGGTACCGGTGAGTAGGAGCGTGGCCGGGAGGCGTTCCCAGATCAGCTGCGTGATCGGCTGCTGGTACTGGTACGACATGCCGAGGTCGCCGCGCAGGACGCCGGTGACGTAGTCGACGAACTGCACGCTCAGCGGCTTGTCCAGGCCGAGTTGACGGCGCAGCTCGGCGCGTTCGGCGGCCGTGGTGGTGGTGTCGCGGGTGAGCGCGTCCACCGGGTCACCGCCGATGATGCGGAACAGGAAGAACGACGAGAACAGCACCATCAGCAACGAGACCGCGGCACCGCCGACCTTGGCCAGCAGGTAGCGCGCGAACCCGCGCCCGTCACCGCTCCCGTGCCTGTCGGCCAGTGGTGTGGTCGAGCCGTCTGCCGTCGGCTCGACCACGTTCACCGGATCCACTGCCACGCCGCGTTACTCCCGCTCGTCGGCCGTACGACGCCGGATGACGAAGAAGTACGCTCCGCCGGCCGCGGCCACGACGAGCACCGCGACCAGGATGCCGATCAGCAGGCCCGAGCCGCCGCCACTCTCGTCTTCACTGGCCGCGTTGGTGCTGTCGGCCTTGGCGGCGACGGGCTTGGCCGACATGAACGCCCAGTTGCCCTGCTGGCCGGAGATCATGCCGGCCTGCTCGGGCTGCTTGGTGAAACCGGTCCAGCGGTCGCTGCGGTAGGCCTCGAGCACGTAGCGGTAGCGAAGCGTGATGACCGGAGCGTCGTCGTACAGGATCTTCTGCATCTGCTTGACGATCGCCGCGCGCTTGGCGACGTCGCTCTCGCGCTTCTGCTGCTCGTGGAGCCTGTCGTAGTCCTTGTTGCAGTAGAACGTCTCGGTGTCGCGGAACTTGCCGGACGAGTCGGGCGGCAGTGTGCCGCAGGTATGCAGCGACAGGATCGAGGTCGGGTCGGGGCCGACACCCCAGCCGGAGAAGATGATGTCGTACTTGCCGAGGTAGAGGCTGTCGTTGAGCTTGCCGCTGTCCTGGCTCTCGATCTTGGTGTCGATGCCGATCTGCTTCCACCAGCCCTTGAGGAAGTCCGAGTCGGTGGCCTCGCTGGGTGTGTCGGAGTGGTTGAGCAGCCGGAAGCTCAACGGGCGCTTGCTCTTCGGGTCGATCCGGATGCCGTCGGCGCCCTTGGTGTAGCCGGCCTGGTCGAGGATCCGGTTGGCGGCCTGGATGTCGAACGGGACCTTCTCGGACTCGTTCGGCTTCCAGAAGTACGTGCTGAAGATGCGCGGGATGTAGCTCACGCCCTCTTCGGCGAGGCCGTCGTCGACCTTCTTGATGAGCTCCTGCTTGTTGGTGGCGTACTGGATCGCCTTGCGGACGCGGACGTCCTTCAGCGCGGGATGGCCGTCGCCGAACGGCTTGCCGTCCTTGGTGCGGGCGCCCATGTTGAACGTGATCGAGCTGAACCGGCGGTTCTGCGCCTGGTTGAGCTTGATGTTCTTCTCCTTCTTCAACGCCTTGTACGCCGCCGGCTGCAGGCCGCTCACCAGGTCGACCTCACCGGCGATCAGCGCCTGGACTGCGGCGTCGGGGGTCTTGAAGTAACGGAAGACCAGCTCGTCGTAGGCCGGGGCGCCGGCCCAGTAGTTCTTGTTGGCCTTCATCCGGATGAACTGGTCCTTCTTGAACTCCGACACCTGGAATGGCCCGGAGCCGATCATCGGGAGGTCGAAGTTGGTGAAGTCGCCGAGGTCCTTCAGGTGCTTCTCCCAGATGTGCTTCGGCACGATCGCGCTGTCGAGCGCGAGCATCTGGTTCGTCGGCTGCTTCAGCTTGACGATGAACGTCGTGTCGTCGGGCGCGCTCACCGACTCGAAGTTCTCGACCAGGTCGGAGGAGGAGTCCCGCGCGTCCTGGTTGGTCATCATCGTCTTGAACGTGAACTCGACGTCCTTCGCGGTCAGCGGCTTGCCGTCGCTGAACTTCACGTCGGAGCGGATGTTGTAGGTCCACGTCAGGTGGTCGGGGGACTCCGTCCAGCCGGTAGCGATGCCGGGCTTGGCTGAGAAGTCCTTGCTGTCCCAGTCGATCAGGGAGTCGTAGGCGAGGCCGGAGACCGTGTAGCCGATAGCGAAGAACGACATGAACGGGTTGAACGTGTCGACGGTCTGCGAGACGGCCACGACGAGCCGTTTGGGCTCGGCGGCGCTGGCCTGTGACGGCGCCATGGCGGCTGGGGCGGCCGCGACCGGCAGCACCAGCACGGCGGCTGCGGCGACCGCGGCGATCACGAGCGCGACGTGGCGGGCCATGCGAGATCGCATGTTGAAGTCCCCTCCTGATCGTAACTTTCTGTCGACTGCATGAAGATCCACGAAAGTGTTGCGCGATGTTCTCGCGTTTCCGGCTCCGTGGTCAAGGCAATCCGGGCAGTTGACATGTGGCCGTTACTTTATGGCCAGAGGTGGTCGGGCAGGATGATGGTGATCACCATCTGATTTGAAGGAGAAACCATGGCTACGACGCGTACGGCTAACGCCCACTGGGAGGGTTCGCTTCTGGAGGGCGCCGGGCGCGTGTCGCTCGACTCGTCCGGTCTCGGCACGTACGACGTGACCTGGGCGGCCAGGTCAGCGGAACCCGCGGGCAAGACGAGCCCCGAGGAACTGATCGCGGCAGCTCACTCCACCTGCTACTCGATGGCGCTGTCCCACGCCCTGGCCGGCGCCGGCACGCCCCCGTCGACGGTCGACACCAAGGCGGACGTGACGTTCCAGCCGGGCGAGGGCATCACGGGCATCCACCTCACCGTGCGCGCGAGCGTCCCGGGCCTGTCGGCCGAGGACTTCGCGAAGGCGGCGCAGGGCGCGAAGGAGAACTGCCCGGTGTCCAAGGCCCTGACCGGCACCACCATCACGCTCGACGCCGAGCTGGTCTAGCAGTCGCAACTCCGGCGCCGGGCGGCGGCCCTGCCCGCCCGGCTGCCGGACTCGGCCGGCGCACCGAGCCCGGCCACCCATCCGGCGGCTGCTCGGTCCCTCAGAGCCTGCCGGATGCGTTGACGTTCCCCGTCACCCCGCTCCGCTCGTCGGACGCCAGCCCGGTGTGCCCGTTTCCTGCCAGGCCTCCGCCGGGCGGTCGTTGCTGCCGGAGTGTGCCGACAGCCGACGCGTTTGCGGCCGGCACCTGGTTCGGGCGGCGGCTCGGCTGAAGGCCGCGCTCTTGCCATCCGAGCGACGGTTTCCCTTTCGCTGGTTGCCGAGTTCGCCTTGTCAAACGGCATTTCCCGCATCCCGCAGCTTCCGAGACGACCGCTCGCCGTTCCGCGAGAAAACGAAGTCGATCTTGTCCCTTCCGACCCTTTGCGTTGTTCTCCTCCGCCGTCATCCTGGCCAACCTCACAGCGCGAACAACATGGGCGAGCTGAGTGCTCCAGGTTCCCGTAGGCGGCCTCGACAGCGTCCAGCAGCTCTCGCGAACCGGTTGCGCGCGGCGACTCCTGGGCCACGCCCGGCCTACGGGGCGCCCGTGGGCGTGCCCTGACCGCCGTTCCACGTGGGCGGCGGCACCTTCACCTCCTCCTGGTCGAACACCGTCTTGATCCGCTGCCGGAGCTCTCGTTCGACGCCGAACTGCTGGTTCGCCACGCACTTTCCGAGCATCCGGATCGTCACTGCGGTGCTCGTCACCTGCTGGATCCCCAGCGAGGACGGCGGGTCGATGAACTTGTCGCGCCAGTCCTCTTCCTTGGCCATCGCCGCCGACACCTCGTTCAGCAGGTCTTCGACCCGATCCACGTCCTCGTCGTACGCGACCTCCACGTCGAGTGTCAGCGCGGACCAGCCCTGGCTCTTGTTGCCGACCTGGATCACTTCACCGTTACGGATGTGCCACAGCACCCCCTCGCCGTCGCGGACCCGCGTGACCCGGAGGCCGACCCCCTCGACCGTTCCCACCACGCTGCCCATGTTGATGACGTCGCCGACGCCGTACTGGTCCTCGACCAGCATGAACACTCCGGACAGAAAGTCCTTCACGAGGTTCTGCGCTCCGAACGCGATCGCCGCGCCCGCGATCCCCGCCGACGCCAGCAGCGGCCCGAGCGAGAACCCGAGCGCGTCCAGCGTCATCAGCACCACGATCGTCCCGACGACCGCCGTCGTGATGCTCTTGAACAGCGACGCCAGCGCGTTCGCACGCTGGCCGCGCCGTTCGTTGTACGGAGAGCGCACGGCAGCCCGCGTGCGCAGGAACTTCGGCGCGTTGGGGCCCTTGATGGGGTTCTTCAGTTTCGGGGGCGCGAACCCGGCCGCCTGAGCCGCCAGCCGGTCGATCGTACGGTGGACCAGCCAACGCGCCAGGAGCGCGAACACGATCAAGCCGACCAGGCGCACAGGCGTCTCGGCGACGGCCCAGATCTTCGGCCACGTCCAGTCGTCGGGCAGGGCGAGCGCTAACAGCATTCGACAAAGCCTAATGAACGAAGCTGGCTAGCCAACCTCGTCGGGGTGCATGCCGCATGCCCAGGCGGCGAAGCTCAGCGTGTCGGCGGCGAGGCCTACGGAGCGTGAGATCGAGCGCTGGCTGTGTCCGACGTCGTGCTCGCGGCGGATCAGGATCGGCGCCCGGTCGGGGTCGGCGGTGGTGGCGTGCTGGAGGGCGGCGGCCATCTTGCGGGCGTGCATGGTGTCGGTGCGGCTGTCGCCGTTGAAGATGGTGAACAGCACAGTCGGGTAAGCGGTTCCTGACCGTACGTTGTGATAGGGGGAGTACGACAGCAGCGAGTCGAGTTGCTCGGCGTCCTCGGCGCTGCCGTACTCGTCGGTCCACAGCCGGCCGAGGCCGAACTTCTCGTACCGCACCATGTCGAGCAGGGGTGCGGAGCAGACGACGGCGCGGTAGGCGTCGGGGCGACGGGTCAGGGCGGCGCCGACGAGCAGGCCGCCGTTGGAGCCGCCGGAGATGACGAGCTGGTCGCGGGTGGTGCGGTCGTTGGCGACGAGCCAGTCGGCGGCGGCTTCGAAGTCCTCGTAGACGCGGTGACGGTTGGCGCGCATGCCGGCGCGGTGCCAGTCCTCGCCTTCCTCGCCGCCGCCGCGCAGGTTGGCCACGGCATAGGTGCCGCCGGACTCGATCCAGGCCAGGGCATTGGGTGTGTAGGCGGGGGTGAGGGAGATGTTGAAGCCGCCGTAGCCGTACAGGATCGTGGGCCGCGGGGTGGCCGGCTGGCCTTCCTGGCTGAGCACGAACATGCGTACGGTGGTGCCGTCGGCCGAGCTGTACTCCACCTGCTCGGTGTGGATCGCCGGCAGGTCGTGGACGGTGCCGGGCGGGGTGGCCCACACGTCGCACTGGCCGGTGCGCGCGTCGTAGCGCCAGATGCTGGCCGGGGTGGCGTAGTCGGTGTAGCCGAACCACGCCTCGTGGGAGCCGTCGGGGTGTTCGACCAGGCTGCCGACCGAGCCCATGCCCGGCGTGGGGACGGTGCCGAGCTGCTCGCCGGTTGCCAGGTCGTGGACGGTGATCTGGCTGACGGCGTGCCGGGTCCAGCCAGCCAGCAGGACGGGACGCTCGAGCTGGTCGCCGTCGAGGATGGCGTAATCCTCCAGGACCGCGTCCGATCGTTCCGCGATGAGGGTCTGCCAGTGCTCGGCGGTGGGGGTGGCGGGGTCGGTGACGCAGATCCGGCCGCGGGGGGCGTCACGGTCGGTGGCGACGTAGAGCCGTCCGTCGCGTCCGATCCGCGGGGAGGTCTGGGCGTCGACGCCGACCTGGAGCGGGTGCAGGGTGGGGGCGTCGATGGAGCCGGCGCCGGTGGTCAGGTCGGCGATCCAGACGTCGTTGCGGGAGGCGGTGCCCTGTCTGGCTGAGACGATGAGGTAGTCGCCGTCGTGGCTGACCGCGACGCCGAAGAAGGCGGTCTTGTCGAACCCGCCGCCGAACACCAGCACATCACCGGCCGGGTCGGTGCCGACCCGGTGCAGCCAGACCCGGCGGTGGTACTGCGCCTCACCGTCGGGTACCTGCTCGGGCGGCAGGCGTCGTACGTAATAGAACGCCTTCTCACCGGGCAGCCACGCCATCGAGGACGAACGGGTCCGGTCGATCGGGCCGTCGACCAGTTCACCGGAGGCGACGTCCATCACGTACAGCTCGGACTCCTCCGTCCCGCCCTGCGAGATCCGGTAGGCCAGCAGATTGCCCTCCTTGGAGGGATGCCAGCCATCCAGCGTCGTCACACCCGTCGGATCCAACGCGATCGGATCGACCAGCGCGCGCTCGCCCGCGCTGTCGACGACGTGCAGAACGGCGTGCTCCTGGCCCGGCTGGCGGCGCATGAAGAACCGCCGCTTACCGCGCCAGGAAGGCGGGCCGACCACACCCGTTGCCAGCAATTGTTGAATGCGTGAACGGAATGCTTCATGGTGTGGCCAACCCGCCCGATGAGACAGAAACAACTCATCCTGTGCGGTCTGCCATTGTGCGGTTTCCGCACTTTCCGCGTTTTCGAGCCAACGATAGGGATCAGGAATCGTGCGTTCGTGCAGCACATCGGCGGTATCGTCGCGCTGCGCGGACGGATACGAATCTTGTGTTTTGGCCACGGGCTACCACCCTAAACCTGGGCGCCAAGTAGTCCTTTTGGTCTTTGGACAAGATGTCAAGGATAGGTCGCGCAGGAGGTCAAGGACGTCTGGCGTTCGTACTTCGGACAAGGCTGGCAGGTTCCGGCCCTGCCGGGTGCCTCGTTCGCTTGTCGTACGAGTTCGTCGTATCTGGTGTCAGGCGCCCTTTTTACGTCTTTCCGGGTGGTCGGACGGCTCGGATCTCGGGGATCCGATCAGCCTGCGTAACCTCTCGACCGTGGCGTCGATGTCGTCGGCGGTGCCGAGCACGGGCAGGTAGCTGCTTCCGATGAAGCGCCAGCGCCTGCCGACGGCTTTGCACTCGATGAAGAGGAAGGAATCGGAGGCATCGGGCAAGAGAAGCTCGATCGCCTGTCCGTAAGTACCGTCGTTGACGATTTTGGCCTGATACCCGGCCATGAGCAGCGCGGTGTAGAGCCGGCGGACGTGCCTCTGCTTGGTTGCGCAGACGGCGCGTTGCTGGTGTTCGGGCGGCCAAGTGCTATCCCAGGTCATGAGATGCGACCTCCGTCCGCGGTGACTCCGCGGTGGGCTTGCCGCCGGCAATTCGCAGCGTTGTGGCAATTTCGGCACATGCCGCGCCGTCGACGGGCAGGGAGGCCCATAGCGGTGCCACTGCCGTCAGTTTGTGACCTTTTCTCCACCAGCCGGTTCCTGGAAGACCTGCGCTGCGATGGGCGGGTTCCCCTTGGTCGGGCGACCTGCGGCCGGAGAAGCTGTCTCAATGATCGCAGGCCACGGACAGGCTGGTCAAGCACTTCTGTCTGAGAATATCTGTCCCGGACAGATTGTAGAAGCCGGATTGGCTTGATCCTCGGCCTCGTTCGGAGGAGGATCAGAGGCTATGAGCACACCTGGACCCACCGTCCCCCGCTGGCGGCTGGGACGGCAGCTAACCCAGCTGCGGGAGGCAGCTGGGGTCACGCAGGAGGAGGTCGCACGCCTGCTGGGGTGTTCGCTGAAGACCGCGCGTCGCATGGAACACGGCGAAGTCTCCGTCGCCCGGGGTGACCTCCTGGTCCTGTTGAACCACTACGGCGTCCAGGACGAGGAGAAGCGGGCGGAGCTGCTGGACCTGCAGAAGCGTGGCCGGCAACGGGCGTGGTGGTCGAGCCTTGGCCCGTTCTACGAGAACAACACCAGCGCCCTCCTCGAGTTCGAGTCCGCAGCCACATCGATCCTCATCTACGAGTCGATGTGCGTGCCGGGCCTCTTCCAGACGGCTGCCTATGCGCGAGCGCTTACGGCCGCGATGGTTCCCAATCTGTCGTCTGACGACCTTGAGCGTGCAGTCAAGCTGCGCCTCACCAGGCAGGAGAAGCTACTCAACCCCAATCCGCCTGAGCTCTTCATCGTTCTGGACGAGAGCGTGGTGCGCCGTCCCGTCGGCGGTCCAGAGGCGCATCGGGAGCAATTGGAACACCTGATTGAGATCGCGGAGAAGAAGGTTGAGGATTTTCGGATCGTTCCAATGTCGGCGGGAGCATATCCTGGATTTACCGGTCAGGTGATGATCTTCGAATTCGGCTCCGGAGTCCGAGAACCGGTAATGTACGCCGAGGGTCGCGCTGGAAACCTTTATGTCGAAGAAGCGGACGATGTGCAAGGCTACCGAGATGCATTCAGCCGGATGAATTCTGTCGCATTCAGCCGTGACGAGTCGTTGGCGTTTACCCGATCGATCCTGAACGAGATCTGAATCTTGCCTTATCGTCAACGCTATCTCAGTCGATGCATGTGACGCCGACATTGCTGGCAGCGTCACGTGCGTCTGCTACGTGAATTCGGCAAAAATGCGACCGCAGTTCGCCCAGTTGCCGCTACCGATGCGCTTTGTACTGGTCAAGCCAGATCGAACAAGCCGTCCTTGCTACTTACGATATGTGCATCCCATTCGGACGTGCGGAAAATTAACGCCGGTCCGCTCGGATCCTTGGAGTCGCGTACGGCGAACCCATCTTGGATCGCTGCCACCTCGACACAGGCGCCCCCCGGGTTGGCCGATGCGCTGGCCTTGCGCCACACCGCGAAGGCCAGATCATTCGCGCTCTCAGTCACAGGTCCTCATCTCGGTCTAGACATGTACGGTTTGGACTGGCCTGACCGAATCGCCAGGATTGTCGGCTTGACACTACTACGTACCAACCTTGGCGGACGGAAGGCGCTCAGTCTGGGCTCGCCTGTCAGCATCCTGCGAGACCCGATCCGGCGGTCATCCAGCGAGGCTCGGAGGGCTGCCGCTACATGCGACCGTGTGGGCTCATATGCCCAGGCCACGGCGTAGCTGGTGCCAATGGATTGGGCGCGGCTCTGGGTCGGCTGGGTCTGCCGACGAGGGCTAACCTTACGTGTGTGACCTGCGGATGGTCCAGTGAGATGCGCCACTGATTCGTGTTGCGTGTCGGCTCCGCCTCTCGAGTGGACTGTGGACAGGTCTCGGCCTGCGTCGCTCACTGATCGGGCATACGAGGGGGCCACGGTTCTCGGCCCGCTGCACCTGAGCCGGACGTCGGATCAGGTAGGCCTCTGGTTCCTGGGTTGCACGCTGGTTGCGCCGTGGTTGAGCGTCTGTTTGCATGCATAGGGGAGCAGGCAGCGGCGCTGGTCGTCGGTCCTGCCATAGGTTGCCGTGGCGTCTGCACTATCCGGACGGGTGGAGCGGAGGCAGCGATGCGGTTCGAAGTGCTTGGGCCACTTCAGGTCCGTCGCGGAGGTTCCGCGGTCAGGCTGCAGGCAAGGCTACCGAGACGACTCCTTGGAGTGCTGCTGTCGAGAGCCGGGCGCCCGATCGCTGCATCGGAACTGATCGAGGCAATCTGGGAAGACTCGCCTCCTGGTGACGCCACAAAGGCACTCCAGATTTATGTCCATCGGTTGCGCCGGCAACTTGGTGAGACCGAACGCATCGCGCTTGACCCAGTTGGCTACGCCGCTGTTGTTCATCCAGGCGAGCTTGACGCCATCGAGTTCGAGGAACGCCTCAGGAGGGCGCGAGCTGCCCTCCAGAACGACAGTTCGGCCGAAGCCTCGAAACTGCTGGATCAGGCCATGAGCTTATGGCGAGGCCGGCCCTATGGCGGGCTGGAGGACTGCGTCTACCTGGAGCCTGAAGTGAAGCGGTTGGTGGAGCTGTGGCTCCAGGGCCTGGAGGATCGGGCCGAGATCGCACTCCAGGGTGGTCGGCACGTGGATCTCATACCTGAGCTCCTTGCCCTGGCTTCGGAGTATCCATACCGTGAGCAGTTCACCTACCTACTCATGCTCGCCCTGTATCGAAGCGGGCGGCTTGCCGAAGCGTTGGACGCCTTTCAGAGGGTGAGGGCTCGGCTGGCCGAAGACCTGGGTATCGACGTTGGCCCTGCGCTTCGTGACCTGCACGAGCGAGTTCTCCGGGAGGATCCGGACCTCGGTGGAGCATCGGCTCGGAACACGCAACCGGCACTCCCACACGAGCCGGGCATTCAGGTGTGGTCTGCGGCGTTCAACGTGCGACCGATGCCCGCGATCACCTATTTGCGAGAGTAC
Source organism: Flindersiella endophytica (assembly GCF_054779015.1). Taxonomy (NCBI): domain Bacteria; kingdom Bacillati; phylum Actinomycetota; class Actinomycetes; order Propionibacteriales; family Nocardioidaceae; genus Flindersiella; species Flindersiella endophytica. The sequence continues at coordinate 60,523 of NZ_BAAGYY010000011.1, read as the reverse complement.
GAGTCGACGGCCACCGAAATCAGAACCTATGAGTCGATGGTTGTTCCAGGCCTGTTTCAGGCTGAGGGATACATCAGGGCACTGTTCCAGCAAGCCAGATTCTCCCTGTCGAGGGAAGGTCTGGAGCAGGCAATCGCGGTCAGACTGGAGCGCCAGTCGCAAGTGTTGTCCAGAAGCCGGCCAGATATTCACATCGTCCTCGACGAAGGAGCTGTGCGGCGGCCGGTGGGTGGCTCTGAGGTGCATAGGCGACAGTTGGAGAAGCTCTCGAGGGCAGCCGAGTCGTCGATGGCGAGTTTCAGGCTGGTTCCGCCGTCGGTTGGCGCATATCCGGGAGTCGTCGGGCCATTCACGATCTTCGATTTCGGCGAGGACGTGCGCCCTCCATTGGCATACGTCGAAGGCCGGGCAGGAAGTCTCTTCCTCGAGGACGCGGTGACGGTCCGCCAGTGTCGCGCGGCCTTCGACTCCATGCACGAAGTAGCGCTCAGCCACGAGGCGTCGGTGCGAAGGCTCGGGGAGATCATGGAGGAGCTGTAGGCAGGCACCCGGTTTGCGTGACTCGGCCGCGTGACAGGATCTGCTGCGTGGCGTTCGTATGCAAGTGCCCATTGCGGTGGAGTGACGTTGATTCGTACGGGCATGTGAACAATGTTCAGCAGCTCAAGCTGCTCGAAGAGGCTCGCGTAGCGCTGTTCTTCGAAGCCGCCACCAAGGCGGGCATCGACTCGTTCAACGGTGACCTGGTTGTCGTACGGCATGAGATCGACTACAAGCGCCCGCTGCTCTACCGATACGAGCCGCTCACTGCGGAGGTCTGGGTCACCGAGCTCAAAGCCTCAGCGGTCACCATCGGCTACGTGATCAGGGACGATGAGCAGGTCTACTCCCAGGCTGCCAGTGTGCTCGCCGCTTACGATGCGGAGACAGAGCGGCCACGCAGGTTCAGCCAAGCGGAACGCGACTGGCTGACGCGCTACATCGACGGAACGCGGCCTCGGTAGGCGACCCAGGCTCAGGCACGTACACGATCAGGCGCTGGTCGGTGTCCGGCACGTGGAGCACCTGGCACTCGAACTCCAGTGGCCCGAGCGAAGGGTGGTCCAGGCGCTTGACCAGCTGTCGCCGTTCTTCGACGTCGTGGGCGTTCCAGAGGGTGGCGAAGCGGGGTGACGTCGCAAGCAGTGAGGTCACCAAAGACGTCAGGCCCGGATCGCCCGGGTAGCGGCCGTACGCCACGCGCAGGTCGGCGACTGACGCGCGGGCGAAGCGCGCGCTCTGCTCGTCGTCCCAGTGCACGTCGTCAAGCGGCCGGCTGAACATCCAGCGGATCATGTTGCGATCCGAGGGCGCATAGTCAGACAAGTCTCCGATGAAGAACTTGGCCAGCTTGTTCCACGCCAGGATGTCGTACTTCGCGTCCACGACGTACGCCGGCGTGGCGACCAGCGCGTGCGTCACCAGCTGCAGGATCGCCGGCGGTACGACGCCGACCGGGCCGGCGACCACAGGCGGCGCCAACCCGGAGACTCGGAACAGGTAGTCCCGCTCGTCCGCGTTCAGCAGCAGCGCACGCGCCAGCGCCGACACCACCTGCCGCGAGGGGTTCGGGCCGCGGCCCTGCTCGAGCCGGATGTAGTAGTCGACCGACAGGCCGGCCAGCCCTGCGACCTCCTGCCGCCGCAGGCCGGGTGTCTGCCGCCGGCCGCCGGACACCGGCAGGCCCACCGAGGGCGGTTGCAGCCGCTCCCGCCGCGCGCGCAGGAACGCCGCCAGCTCAGGTCGCCGTACGCCACTCACCTCACCAAGCATGCCCCACCAAAGCCGCCAAGGGGGTGGTACTCCCAGTACCAGTCCCAGCCGGTCTCTCCCGCGACCACCAGGACAGCGGCAGGCTCTGAAACCATGACGACCATCGCCCTGATCACAGGCGCCAACAAGGGAATCGGGTACGAGACCGCGCGACTCCTCGGCGTCAACGGCACCACCGTCCTCGTCGGAAGCAGGGACGAGCAGCGCGGCGAGCAGGCCGCCCAGCGGCTACGCGACACCGGCGCCGACGCCCACGCCGTCCAGCTCGACGTCACCGACGAGAAGTCGGTCCAGCAGGCGGCCGAGCGAATCCAGAACGACTACGAGAAGCTCGACATCCTGATCAACAACGCGGGCATCGCGCTCTTCGACGGCACCGGCAAGCCCACCGAGACGACGCTCGAGACCATGCGAAAGGTCTACGAGACGAACGTCTTCGGCGTCGTGGCCGTCATCAACGCCATGCTTCCCCTTCTCCGTAAGGCGAACAGCCCGCGCATCGTCAACGTCTCCAGCGAAGTCGGCTCGATCGGCGCGACGACCGACCCCGAGAGCCCCATGTGGCCGATGGCATCTTTGCCATATCCGAGCTCGAAGACCGCGCTCAACATGGTCACGGCGATGTACGCCAAGGAGCTCGCCGCGGAAGGCATCAAGGTGAACGCCGCCAACCCCGGCTACTGCGCCACGGATCTCAACAGGAACAGCGGATTCCGGACGGCGGAGCAGGGTGCCGACGTGTCCGTCCACCTCGCCACCCTGCCCGACGACGGCCCGACCGGCCAGCTCTGGGGCTACCTCTGGTCCGCCGGCAGCACGCCCGACTCACCACCGACGTACGGCGTGCTGCCCTGGTAAAACCCCGTCACCAGCCGAGTACGGCCTGCTGCTCGCCGAGCGCGCGAATAGCCGAAAGCGTCTCGGCGGGCAGCGGCGCGTCCGCCGCTGCCAGGTCATCTCTCAACTGGGCAACGGACTTGATGCCCGGGATCACCGACGAAACCTCGGGTTGCGCGAGGATGTGCCGCAGCGCGCCGTGCGTCATGCTGACCCCCGGCGGCAGCAACGCGCCGAACTCCGCCACCAGCTCCCCACGTCGCGAGATCTCCGCCGCGCTCCAGCGCTGCCGCGCCCGGTCGCTGAAGACCGTATGAGCGTCGTACTTGCCCGACAGCCAGCCCGACTCCAACGGCACCTTGACGATCAGGCCCACGCCGGCCTCGGCAGCGGCGGGGAAGTACTCCAACTGCCTTTGGTACAAGGCGTTGAACCGGATCTCCGCCGCCGTCGACCCGGTCGTCTCGGCGATCAGCCGCAGCTCCTCGACCGTTCCGTCGGCGTCGGAGACGCCGTACGAACGGATCACGCCGGAGTCCTGCAGCCGCTGCAACACCTTGTAGTGCGGCTGTTTCGTGCCGTCCATCACCTCGGCGCTCGGGCTGTGGATGAGCAGCACGTCGAGATAGTCCGTACGCAACCGGCGCAAGGAACGCTCGACCGACTCCTCGATGCGGTCGGCGGAGTAGTCGGGTGCCGTGCCGTCGCCCCAGTGCCCGAACTTCGTGCAGAGCACCACCTGGTCGCGCCGTCCCGACAGGGCGCGCCCGAGGTATTCCTCGCTCTGCCCGGAGCCGTACGCCGGCGCCGTGTCGATGAACGTGCAGCCGAGCTTCAGCGCCTCGTCGACGATCGCGAACGACTCCGCCTCGCCGGGCCCGTTCCAGTCGGTGGCGCCGAGCTGCCAGGCGCCGAGGCCGATCTCGCTCACCTCGACGCCGGAGCGGCCGAGCGGACGTTTCCTCAATGTCATGCGGGCAGCCTATGCGCGCCGAACCCACCCGGCCCGGTCCAATCGGCCGGCCGATCCCCGCGCCAATTCCGGCAGCGGGCGTTCAGCTCTCGAGCTCGGGCCGGTCGTTGTCGCCGTGCAGCTTCGGGTGCTTTGACCGCTTCTGTCCCTTCGGCGGCTTGCGCTTGACGTCCACGCCGCCCCAGAACGCGAATCCGGTGACGCGCACGATCGGCCGGTTGCCGGACGGGATGCTCGTCTCCGCGCCACTGCCCTCGAACCCGCCCATGATGCCCACGCCGTTGACCAGCACATCGACGTCCTCGGGCACGGTGATCGAGACACCGCCCATGACGGCGAACGCGCGGATCACCACTTCCTGTTGCGCGAACTTCGCGTCGCGCAGGTCCAGCTCGACCCCTCCCCAGAAGGCGATCGCGGTGTACGCCGGCGGGACGACCCAGGCGCCCTTACGGGAGGCGCCACCCATGATGGCGACCGACACCGCGTGCGCCGGAGTGCCTCCGACCCGCTGCAACGTGCCCGCCGGGCCGGGACTGCCGCTCGTGTTCTGGGCCGGCAGGTCGTGGGTGTACGGCTCGAGCTCGGCGTAGGTCTTGGCGCCGTAGACGCCCTCGAGTCGCTCCTCCAGCTCGTCGAGGGTCAGCCGACCCTCGGCCGCGGCGTCGCGCAGCCGGTCGGCGACCTGGTGGCGGTCGGTATCGGACGCCCGGACGTTGCGAGGGTCGATCGGCTCTGGTAGCTGGCTCACGGGAGGAGTCTAGGCGCTGAGCGGGCGGGAGTGGGACGGGTCGGCCGGGCGGCGCGGTTGGATTCGGCCTGGTCCGCGACCTGCGAACTTTGCCGAATGCCTTCAAAAGGGGGAGGGCTAAACGGCATACATCGAACCGTTGGCGGGCTGGTACTGGAGACTCTTGCGGTCCGCCAGCGGTCTGTCATATGTTTCGAGAAAGCGCTTACCGCCATTGAGGTACGCCGCGAGTATTTCGATACCGATTCGATAGAGGGCATCGAATTTTCGACGATTGCGGGAGGGCGTTCGACCTGTTCGACGATCGCGGAAGCAGGATGTGAGGGAAAAGGAAATGAACCAAATCAGTCGGCGGCGCTTGCTCGGCGCTTCCGGCATCGCGCTGCTCGGCGCCGGGGGACTGTCGTTGGCCGGTTGCGGTGACAACGGCGACAGCACCAGCCCAGGGGTCAGCAACAAGCGTCTCCTGTTCACGTGGTGGGGAAGCACCGACCGGCAAGAACGGACGAACCAGGCGATCGCGGAGTTCAAGAAGTCCCACGCGGGTTTCCAGATCAACCCGCAGCCGCTCACCTGGGACACGTACTGGACGAAGCTCGCGACGCAGGTCGCCGGTGGTTCGCCGCCGGACGTGATCCAGATGGACTTCGGCTACATCACGGAGTACGTGGCCCGTAATGCCCTGCTGCCGCTCGACGAGTTCGTGCCGAAGAGCATCAAGGTCGACGACTGGTCGGACGACTCGCTCGCCGGCGGAAAGTTGAACGGCAAGCTCTACGGCGTGACCGCCGGACTGAACTCCATGGCGATGATCGTCAACACGACGGTGCTCAAGAACGCCGGGCTCGAGGTGCCGGCCGACGACATCACGTGGGACGACTTCGCGACCCTCACCAAGCAGCTCGCCGCCAAGCTGCCCGACGGCAGCTTCGGCACGCACAACGGCGGCCTGTCCAGTGTGCTCTTCGAGGCCTGGGTACGTCAGCAGGGCAAGAACTTCTACCAGGACGGCAAGCTCGGCTTCGACGAGTCCGACCTCACGTCGTACTGGGAGTACTGGCAGGACCTGCAGAAGTCCGGCGCCGCCACCACGCCGGAGATCGAGGCCGAGAACGCCGGCGACATGGCCAACAGCCTGCTCGCCAACAACAAGGCCGCGTTCAGCTTCGCCTGGTCCAACCAGCTGAACGCCTGGTCCAAAGCCAGCAAGGGCGAAACCGACATCCGGATGTATCCGGGTGGTACCGCCGTCAAGCCGGGGCAGTACTACAAGTCCTCGATGATGTTCTCGATCAGCTCCAAGTCGAAGAACAAGGACGCCGCGGCTGAGTTCATCAACTCGCTCGTCACCAAGGGCGCCGTCGCCGACAAGCTCGGCTCCGAGCGCGGTGTTCCACCGTCGCCGGGCCTGCGGTCGCAGATCGAGGCCAACGCGACACCACAGGACAAGCGCATCTTCGAGTACATCGCGGCGATCAAGGGCAAGGTCGGCCCGACGCCACAGCCGCCGCCCAAGGGGGCCGCCGAGATCGACGACGGGATCTTCCCGGAGGTGGCCGAGAAGGTGGCCTACGGCAAGGCGAGCATCCAGCAAGGTGTCAGTGAGTTCTTCGAACGAGCGCCCAAAGCACTTGGTGGATGATGCCGAACCTGCTCAAGACAGCACGCCGGGCCCGGCCGGAAGGCCGGGCCACGGTGGCCTCTCCCAAGCAGCGAACCGACAACCGGGCGGCGCATGTCTTCCTCGCGCCGTGGTTCATCGGGCTGTTCGTCCTCACCGCCGGACCGATCATCGCGTCGCTGTACTTGTCGTTCACCAACTTCGACCTGCTGACCGCACCGGACTGGGTCGGCTTCGAGAACTACCAGCGGTTCGCGGACGATCCGAAGTTCGTGCACGCGTTGCAGGTGACGTTCACCTACGTCCTGGTGTCGGTGCCGCTCTCGGTGGTGTTCGCGCTCCTGGTCGCTGTCGCGCTCGCCGGCAACCGCAGGGGAATCGGGCTCTATCGCGCGTCGTACTATCTGCCTTCCCTGCTTGGCGGCAGCGTCGCGATCGCCATCCTGTGGAGCCGGATCTTCGGCAAGGAAGGTCTGGTCAACCAAGGGTTGGCGTTCTTCGGCATCGTCGGACCCGGCTGGATCTCCACGCCTGAGTACGCCTTGTGGACGCTCATCATCCTGCACGTGTGGCAGTTCGGCTCGCCGATGCTCATCTTCCTGGCCGGCCTGAAGCAGATCCCCCAGGAGCTGTACGAGTCGGCGGCGGTCGACGGCGCCGGCCGGTTCAGGCGGTTCTGGCACATCACCGTTCCGATGCTCACGCCGCTCATCTTCTTCAACCTCGTGTTGCAGATGATCGGCTCGTTCAAGGCGTTCACGCCCGCGTTCATCATCAGCAACGGCACGGGTGGACCGGTCGACTCGACGTTGTTCTACACGCTTTATCTGTACCAGGAGGGGTTCGCGAACTTCCGGATGGGATACGCGTCGGCAATGGCCTGGGCGCTTCTCCTTATTACAGGTGTCTTCACCGCCGTCATGTTCGCGACGTCGAGATACTGGGTCTACTACGAGGATTCCCGATGAACAGGGTCGGACGACTGGCCACGCATCTGCTGTTGATCGCCGGTGCGTTCGTGATGCTGTATCCGTTGCTGTGGATGGTCGGCAGTTCGTTCAAGCCGGCCAGCCAGATCTTCGGCACGGTGAACTTCCTGCCCGACGACTTCATCCTGAGCAATTACCGCGACGGCTGGTTCGCGCTGGGCTTTCCGTTCGCGAGGTTCTTCGCCAACTCGTTCCTGATCTCGGCGTTGTGCGTCGTCGGCAACGTCTTCTCGTGCTCGCTCGCGGCCTATGCCTTCGCCCGGCTCAGTTTCCGGTTCCGGCGGCTGTGGTTCGCCATCATGCTGGTGACCATCATGCTGCCGATTCACGTGCTGATCGTGCCGCAGTACACCCTGTTCCACTGGTTCGGCTGGATCGACACCTACCTCCCGCTGACGGTTCCGCACTTCCTCGCCGTCGACGCGTTCTTCGTGTTCCTGATGGTGCAGTTCATCCGCAGCCTGCCCACGGAGCTCGACGACGCGGCGCGGATCGACGGGTGTGGGCCGTTCCAGATCTACCTGCGCATCGTGCTGCCGTTGATGAAGCCGGCGCTGATCACCACGGCGATCTTCACCTTCATCTGGAGCTGGGACAACTTCTTCAGCCAGGTCATCTTCATCAGCAGCCTGGAGAAGCTCACCGTTCCGCTGGCCCTGCGCGCGTTCATCGACGCGACGGGGACGGAGGAGTCGGCCTGGGGTCCGATGTTCGCGATGACGACGGTGGCGATGACTCCTGTGTTCGTGTTCTTCCTGATCTTCCAGAAGCAGATCACGGAAGGGATCTCGACGACCGGGCTGAAGGGCTGATGAGCCGTTGATGAGCACAGCGTGGCCAGTGTCTGACAGGTAGCTTTGCCGTCGCCGGGAGCCGGGCATAGGGTAAGGCGAGAAAGCGCTTACCAACGAGCAGGATGAAACGGGAGGCGGCGGTGGCCGCAAAGAAGAGGTACGCGGTGGTCGGGCTCGGGTCCCGCTCTCGCATGTTCACCAACGCGTTGCTCACCGGCTACAAGGAGCGAGCCGAGCTGGTCGGGCTCTGCGACATCAACCAGGCCCGGATGGACTTCTACAACGCCGAGTTCAGTACCGACCACGGCGTCGATCCGGTGCCGACGTTCCACGCCGAGCAGTTCGCCGACATGATCGCCAAGCAGTCGGTCGACACGGTGATCGTCACCTCGATGGACCGTACGCATGACCACTACATCGTCGCCGGCCTCGAGAACGGCTGCGACGTGATCAGCGAGAAGCCGCTCACCACCGACGCCGCCAAGTGCCAGCGCATCCTCGACGCCCAGGCCACGACTGGTCGTAACCTCACGGTCTCGTTCAACTACCGCTACGCGCCGCGCAACTCCAAGGTGAAGGAGCTGCTGCAGAGCGGCGCGATCGGCGACATCATCTCGGTCCACTTCGAGTGGCTGCTCGACACGCGGCACGGCGCCGACTACTTCCGGCGCTGGCACCGCGACAAGCGCAACTCAGGCGGCTTGATGATCCACAAGGCCAGTCACCACTTCGACCTGGTGAACTGGTGGCTGGGCGCGACACCGGAGACCGTGTTCGGCTTCGGCGACCTGCGTTTCTACGGCCGGGACAACGCCGAACGCCGCGGCCAGCCGGTCCGCTCGTACCGCAGTCACGGCACGCCCGGCCTCGCAGACGACCCGTGGGCGATCGACCTCGAGAGCGATCCGCGGCTGAAGGCGCTCTATCTCGACGCCGAGCACGAGGACGGCTACATCCGCGACCGCAACGTCTTCACCGACGGGATCAGCATCGAGGACGACATGTCCGTTCTGGTCCGGTACGCGACCGGGGCCACGATGACCTACCACCTCACGGCGTACTCGCCGTGGGAGGGATACCGGGTCATGTTCAACGGCACCAAGGGCCGGCTGGAGCTGAACGTCGAGGAGCGCTCGTACGTCAGCGGCTCGCGCAACGACCCGAACAAGTCGGAGGAGGCGGCCAAGAAGCGGCCGCCGATCGACCAGGCGCAGCTCGTGCTGCGGCCGCTGTGGGACGTACCCGAGGTCGTGGAGGTCGAGCAGGGGAGCGGCGGCCACGGCGGCGGCGACCGGCGGCTGCTCGAGGACCTGTTCGGCGACAAGGAGCAGGCAGAGCCTGACCCGATCGCGCGCGCGGCGACGCACGTCGACGGTGCGTACGCCATGCTGGTCGGCGCGGCGGCGAACAAGTCGTTCGCGTCCGGGCTGCCGGTGCGGATCAACGACCTGGTGCGCTTTCCCTGAGCGTGGTCAGGGGAGCGGATTGCCTCCGGTGGCGCCGATGCGTTCGCCGGTGATGTAGCTCGAGTCCTGACTGGCCAGGAAGACGTACGCGGGCGCGAGCTCGGCCGGCTGACCGGCCCGGCCGAGCGGCGTGTCCGCGCCGAACTGCTCGACCTTCTCGGCCGGCAGGGTGGCCGGGATCAGCGGTGTCCACACCGGCCCGGGCGCGACCGCGTTCACGCGGATGCCCCTCGGTGCCAGCTCCTGGGCCAGAGCCCTGGTGAAGTTGAGGATCGCGGCCTTGGACGTGGCGTAGTCCAGCAGCTGCGGTGACGGCTGGTAGGCCTGGATCGAGGTCGTGTTGATGATGGCCGATCCGGGCTCGAGGTGGGGTAGTGCGGCCTTGCACAGCCAGAACATCGCGTAGACGTTGGTCTTCATCACCCGGTCGAACTGCTCGGTGGTGATGGCCTCGATGCCCTCCTGCGACATTTGGTACGCCGCGTTGTTCACCAGGATGTCGAGTCCTCCGAGTTCCGAGACCGCCTTTCCCACCAGCGCCTGGCAGTGTTCTTCGGAACGGATGTCGCCGGGTGCGGCGACGGCCGTGCGGCCCGCCACCTCCACCAGGCGGCAGGTTTCGCGGGCGTCGCTCTGCTCGCTCTCGAGATGGGAGATGAGTACGTCGGCGCCTTCGCGGGCGAACGCGAGCGCGACCGCCCGGCCGATCCCCGAGTCGCCGCCGGTGATGAGGGCGCGGCGGCCAGTCAGCTTTCCGGTGCCCTGGTAGCTGTCTTCACCATGGTCGGGCCGCAGGTCCATCTCGTGGCTGCGTCCGGGGTGCTCCTGTTGCTCGGGACCTTGCCGGCCCGGGCGGGGGTACTTGGTGGTGGGGTCCACAAGTCGATCGGCCATTCAACGGGACTACCCCCGCGACCCGACCGAAAACCGGCGGTTGTCGCGACGACCTGCGGGCTGGATCACCGACCTGTGTGCTTTACGTCCATGCTCCATCGCGGATTGGAACGCCGCCCGCCACGAGTCTTCCCGGCCACTCCAGCCGGCTCCAGGTGTGCGGCACCGCCAGCACAACCAAACCCATGCGTCCAGTCCGCGATGCCACCAGACGTGACATTCACTTTCCACAAGACTGGTCATACTCATCTGATTACCTCGACGGCTGCCAGTTACACCTCGCGGCTCCTAGCGGCCGCGAATCCTGCGCCACAAGGCGATTCCGAGGATAGGTGCCACGATCGCGGAGGCGGCGACCCCCAGGGCCGCGGCCCGGGCAGCCTTGGATGGCCGAGCGCTCCGTTCGGGACGGGCCGAGCTCGCGCCACGCAAGGCAGCCGCCAGTACTTCCGCGGTGTGGACGGGCCGGGCCGTTCCCAGTTGCCCGATCTGCGTACGGCAGCTGAAGCCGTCGGCGATCACCAGCGGATCGGCCCCGGCGTCCCGTACGGCAGGCATCAGCTTGTCCTCGGCGCATGCGACCGAGACGTCGTAGTGTCCGCGCTCGAAGCCGAAGTTCCCCGCCAGGCCACAACATCCGGCGTCGAGCACGTCCACGTCGACGCCCGTACGTTCGAGCAGTTCGCGATCGGCGTCGTACCCGAGAACCGCGTGCTGGTGGCAGTGCGGCTGGGCCAGCGCCTGCCAGCCGGCCGACGGCGGCCGCCAGGCGTGCGCCCGCTCGCCGAGGATCTCTGCCAGCGTCCTGGTCTGACCGGCCAGCCGCTCGGCGTCCTCGTCGCCGTGCAGGAGGTCGGGCAGGTCGGAACGGAAGACCGCCGCGCAGCTGGGCTCCAGCACCACGACAGGCGTGCCGGAACGCAGTGCCGGCCGCAGCACGTCGAGCGTGCGCCGCAGGACGCGTTCGGCCGTGCTGAGCTGGCCGGTCGAGATCCAGGTCAGGCCGCAACACACGGCGCGCTCCGGCACCTCGACCCCGAAGCCGGCGCTCTCGAGCACACTCACCGCGGCCTGCGCGATGGCCGGATCGAAGGAGTTGGTGAACGTGTCCGGCCAGAGCAGCACCTTGCCGCGTTCACCTTCGGCGCTGTTCCGTCCGGCGAACCAGGAGGTGAAGCGCTGCCTTGCGAACAAGGGGATCTCCCGCCGCTGGTCGATCCCGCCGGCCGCCTTGAGCGCCCGCGACAACACCGGAGCGTGCGTCACCGCGTTGACGGCACCCGGAGCCAGTTCGGCCAGCCGCGCCCACACCGGCAGCCAGCCCATGGAGTAGTGCGACGGCGGCCGGACGCGTCCGGCGTAGTGGTGGGAGAGGAACTCGGCCTTGTACGTCGCCATGTCAACGTCGACCGGACAGTCGCTCTTGCACCCCTTGCAGGCGAGGCAGAGGTCGAGCGCGTCGCGCACGGCCTTCGAACGCCAGCCGTTCCTGATCACGCTTCCGTTGAGCATCTCGAACAGCAGCCGGGCGCGGCCGCGAGTCGAGTGTTCCTCCTCACGGGTCGCGCGATAGCTCGGGCACATCACACCGGACTCGTGGCCGCGGCACTTGCCGATGCCCACGCAGCGGCCGGCCGCCTGGCTGAAGCGGTGGTCGTCCTCGAGGAACGCGAAATGGGTCCGCGGCTCGGCCGGGTGATAGTCCACGCCCTGGCGGAGGTTGGAGTCGAGTGGGTAGGGGTGCACGATCTTGCCGGGGTTCATGCGGTTGCGCGGGTCGAACAGCGCCTTGTACTCCTCGAACGCCGTGACGAGCCGGTCGCCGAACATGATCGGCAGCAACTCGCCGCGCGACTGCCCGTCGCCGTGCTCGCCGGAGAGCGAGCCGCCGTACGACACCACCAGTCGCGCGGCGTCCTCGACGAAGGAGCGGTAGGCGGCGATGCCCTCGGTGGTGCGCAGGTCGAACGGGATCCGCGTGTGCACGCAACCCTGCCCGAAATGCCCGTACAGGGAAGCGGAGTCGTAGCCGTAGCGGGCCAGCAGGTCCTGGAAGTCGCGAAGATAGCCGGCCAGTCGCTCGGGCGGAACGGCGGCGTCCTCCCAACCCTCGTGGGTTTCCGCGCCCTGCGGAGGATATGCCGTGGCGCCCAGGCCGGCCTCGCGCGCGGCCCACAGGGCTGCTTCGTGTTCGGGCTGGTCGATGAGCCTCGCGCTGGGCGGGTGCGCCATCGAGCGGACGTCGTCGATCATCGCCTGCGCCCGGGCGTCGGCGTCGGCCTGGTCGTCGCCGTTGAAGGTGGCGATCAGCCAGCCGTCGCCGTCGGGGAGCTCCTGGATGGCTTGCTCCGCGAGCTGTTGGCTGTGCTCGAGCTGGATCAGGCGGTGGTCGAGGCCTTCCAGGGTTGCCGGGCCGTGCCGGAGGATGCGCGGCACCGCCTCGGCGGCGTCGGCGATGGTGGGGAAACCGAGCGCCACGAACGCGTCGGCCGCGGGGACCGGAACCAGGTCGAGTTCGGCCCGCAGCACCGTGACGAGTGTGCTCTCACTGCCAACCAGCGCTTGCGCGACGTGGAAGTGCTTCTCCGGCAGCAGCGAGTCGAGGTTGTAGCCGGAGACCCGCCGTGGGATGTCGGGATAGGTCGTGCGGATCTCGCTGAGGTAGCGGTCTCGCAGCTCGCGCATCCCTTGGTAGAGCTCGGCTTTGCGGCCGCCTTCGGCGAGGATCGCCTGCTGTTGCTCGTCGCTGGTCTCGCCGACCCAGGTGCGCAGGCCGTCGTAGGTGAGGATCTCGAGGCGTACGACGGCATCGACCATCTTTCCGTAGGCCTGGGCCGCCGCGCCGCAGGAGTTGTTGCCGATCATGCCGCCGATCGTGCAGCTCACGTGGGTGGACGGCTTCGGGCCGACCATCAGGCCGTGCTCGGCCAGCAGGTCGTTGAGTTCGTCGAGCACGATGCCGGGCTCGACGATCGCCTTCTTGCGCTGGGGATCCACCGAGACCAGCCGATGGCAGTACTTCGTCCAGTCCAGGACGACGGCGGTGTTGCAGACCTGACCGGCCAGGCTCGTTCCACCACCACGGGAGAGCAGTGGGACGTCGTGCTCGCGGCACACGGCGACCGCGTGTTCGGCGTCGTCGACCGAGGTCGGCAGCACGACCCCGATCGGCACCTGACGGTAGTTGGACGCACCGGTGGAGTAGGTCGCCCTGGTGCCGTCGTCGAACCGGACTTCGCCGTCGACCCGCGCGCGTAGGGCGTTCTCGAGCGCCTTGTGCCGCTGGTCCGGGTGGCGATCGATGGTCTTGAGCACGAGCATTCCCTCCTGCGCGGTTCTACACGTCCGGCCGTCGGTTTATCCCTAGGCCGGGGGGTAGGCGACACCTGTAGATGCCCGAAGCGATGAGGAGGAAACGTGTCTCAGACGGTTGCCAACTACCTCCTGAAACGGCTACGTGAATGGGGCGTCGAGCACGTCTTCGCCTACCCCGGCGACGGGATCAACGGGATCGTGGCGGCGTTCGGCGAGGCCGACGACTGCCCTCAGTTCGTGCAGTCGCGGCACGAGGAGATGTCGGCGTTCGAGGCGGTTGGCTATGCCAAGTTCACCGGCCGGGTCGCGGTGTGCGCGGCGACGTCCGGACCGGGCGCGATCCACCTGTTGAACGGCTTGTACGACGCGAAGCTCGACCACGTGCCGGTCGTCGCGATCGTCGGGCAGACGGCACGGAGTGCGATGGGCGGCAGCTACCAGCAGGAGGTGGACCTGCAGACGTTGTTCAAGGACGTCGCCAGTGAGTACCTCGTCGAGGTCAACGTCGCCGAGCAGTTGCCGAACGCCCTCGACCGGGCGATCCGGACGGCCGAGGCACGCCGCGCCCCGACCGCGATCATCATTCCGGCGGACCTGCAGGAGTCGCCGTACTCCGAGCCGAAGCACGCGTTCAAGCACGTACCCTCGAGCCCGCCGAGCCACATCCGTGGGACGATGACGCCGACGGCAGAGGAGGTGGAGCAGGCCGCGGAGGTGCTGAACTCCGGGTCCAAGCTCGCGATCCTGGTCGGGCAGGGCGCACGGCACGCCGCCGCCGAGGTCCGGCAGCTCGCCGAACAGACCGGTGCGGGAGTGGCGAAAGCCCTGTTGGGCAAGGACGTTCTCTCCGACGACCTGCCGTACGTCACCGGCTCGATCGGGTTGCTGGGCACGCGCCCGAGCTACGAGCTGATGCGCGACTGCGACACGCTGCTGATCGTCGGCTCGAACTTCCCGTACACGCAGTTCATGCCTGCGTTCGATGAGAGTTCGCGCCAGGCCCGCGCGGTGCAGATCGACATCGACGGCACGCGGATCGGGATGCGTTACCCCACCGAGGTCAACCTCGTCGGCGACGCGACGGCCACGCTGGGAGCCTTGCTGCCCAAGGTCACCGACCGGCGGGAGAGCCGGGACGCGCGGAAGTGGCGCGAGACCGTCGAGGCGAACGTCGCCTCGTGGTGGGAGACCATGGAGCGGCAGGCGATGACCGACGCCGATCCGGTGAACCCGATGCGGATCGTCTGGGAGCTGTCCGAGCGCGCACCCTCCAACGCGATCATCACGGCCGACTCCGGCTCGTCGACGAACTGGTACGCCCGCCATCTGCGCATGCGTGGTGACATGCGCGGCTCGTTGTCCGGCACGCTGGCGACGATGGGGCCGGGTGTTCCGTACGCGATCGGCGCGAAGTTCGCGCATCCGGACCGCCCGGTGATCGCGCTGGTGGGGGACGGCGCGATGCAGATGAACGGGCTGGCCGAGCTGATCACGATCAAGCGCTACCACGAGCTGTGGAGCGATCCGCGGCTGGTCGTCTGCGTGTTCCACAACAACGACCTCAACCAGGTGACGTGGGAGCTCCGTGCGATGGGTGGGGCGCCGAAGTTCGAGGAGTCCCAGACGCTGCCGGACATCTCGTACGCCGACTTCGCGCGGAGCATCGGGCTGGAGGCCATCAGCGTCGACACGCCCGAGGACCTGGGCGCTGCCTGGGACAGCGCGCTGACGGCGACGCGGCCGACCGTCCTCGACGTCCGCTGTGATCCGGAGGTCCCGCCGATCCCGCCGCACGCGACGTTCGACCAGATGAAGGCGACGGCGGAGTCGCTGCTGAAGGGTGACCCGAGCGCCTGGCACGTGATGGTGCAGGGTGCCAAGACCAAGGCGCAGGAGTTCTTGCCGGGCCGGAGCTCCTGATGCGCCTGACGGCGACGGCGTATCGGATACCAACCGATGCGCCCGAAGCCGACGGCACCTTCGCCTGGGACAGCACGACGATGGTGCTGGTCTCGGCGGCGGAGGGGGAGCTCGCGGGACTCGGCTGGACCTACGGTCCGGCCGCCGTCGCGGCCGTTGTCGACGAATTGCTCGCGCCTGCCCTCGCGGACATCGACCCGGACGACGTTCCGGCCGCCTGGAGCGCGATGCAGCGCGGCCTGCGGAACGCCGGCCGGGTCGGAATCGCCAGCCTCGCCTTGTCGGCGGTCGACTGCGCGTTGTGGGACCTGAAAGCCCGCCGGCACGACCTGCCGTTGGCGCGGCTGCTGGGTTCCGTGCGTTCGACCGTCCCCTTGTACGGGAGCGGCGGCTTCACGACGTACAGCGCTTCGCAGCAGCACGAGCAGCTCGCGCGATGGGTGCTCGACGAGGGCATCCCGCGGGTGAAGATCAAGATCGGCGAATCCTGGGGCGCGAACGTCCGCCGCGACCTGGAACGGATGACCGAGGCACGCAAGACGATCGGCCCCGAAGCCGAGCTGTTCGTCGACGCGAACGGCGGATACAGCCGGAAGCAGGCCGTCCGGGTCATGCGTGAGGCGGCGGAGCTGGACGTGCGGTGGTACGAGGAGCCGGTCTCCTCCGACGATCTCGAGGGCTTGCGTGTCGTCCGGGACGCCGTCGCGGCCGACGTCACGGCGGGGGAGTACGGCTACGACCTGGTCTACTTCCAGCGGATGGCGCCGTTCGTGGACTGTTTGCAGGCGGACGTCACCAGATGCGGTGGGATCACCGAGTTCCTCCGGGTCGCCGCGGTCGCCGAGGCCCATGGGCTGGAGCTGTCGGGGCACACGGCGCCCTACCAGCACCTCGCCGTGGCGGCCGCGGTGCCGAACCTCCGGCACCTCGAATGGTTCCACGACCACGTACGCATCGAGACCATGCTGTTCGACGGCGTGCGGCCGCCTGCCGGAGGCGAGCTTCCGTTGAACACCGGCGATCCGGGCAACGGCCTGACGTTCCGGGTGACGGACGCGGAGCCCTTCCGCATCCGGTGAATCCGACGGTGTAGCCCTCCACAGGCCGGTCGACACCCGCTACCCGCCTACCCGCCTACCCGCCGTTGAGGATCGTCAGGAAGACGTTCTCGAACCCCGCGCCGTCGGCGGTGTGGCCGACCAACTGTGGCGTCCCGTCCGCGGCGTCCACCGTTCGGCCCGACGAGGGACCGGTCAGCACCACGTCGACCGTCCGCAGGCGGTAGCCGACCAGCCCGTCATCGCCGCCCTCGACCAGCGATGCCGCCGTCAGCGCGTCCCACCAGAACATGATGTCGAGATCGACCAACGGCGGCAGGTCCGGCTGGGTGACGATCGAGTGCACCAGCCGCGCT
Organism: Flindersiella endophytica; assembly: GCF_054779015.1. Lineage (NCBI taxonomy): Bacteria > Bacillati > Actinomycetota > Actinomycetes > Propionibacteriales > Nocardioidaceae > Flindersiella > Flindersiella endophytica. The sequence goes on along the minus strand of NZ_BAAGYY010000011.1, from coordinate 43,737 downwards.
TCGACCGTCGAGGCCGCGCCACCGAGCCGGTCGATGAACGCCTGCGTGATCAGCGCGTGGTTCGTCGCGTCCAGCGGGACGATCCGCACCCGGCCGTCCGGCACCATGGAGAACACCTGGTCCGCCGAGACGGGATCGATCCAGAGGTTGACCTCCTGCGTGTTGTCGAACCCGCCGGTCGTCGATCCGAAGAGGTTCCCCGGTACGTCGAACGCGCCGCCCATGACGTAGAGGCGGGCGATCCGCGGCGCCACGCCCGCGCTCTTGTGCAACGCCGCCGCGATGTTGCTGAGCGGGCCCGTGGCGAGTACGGTCACCGGTCGCGGCGACGCCAGCACCGTGCCGGCGATCAGCTGGGCGGCAGAGATCGGCGACGGCTGGTTCGGCAGATCCGCGTCGTCGAGGGCACCGGTGAGCACGCGCTCGAACGTCTCGCGGGCCTCCGGCGGCGCCTGATGTACGCCGGTAGGGGAGCCGTCAGCCACCGGCACGTGTGGCAGGCCACACTTTCGCAGGATCGTACGTGCGTGGGTCAACGAACGCCCGGCCGTGCCGATGCCGTTGTTCACAACGGTCACCGCTCGCAGCTCGATCCTGCGTTGCTTGTGTGCCTGGCAGAGGAACGCCAGCGTCGCCGCGTCGTCGAAGTCCAGGTCGCTGTCGTAGACGACCGGGACAGGGCGGGAGTGCGACGCCGAACCGGGCCCGATCTGGTCGCCGGGCGGTGGCACGGCCACGGCGGGTGTGGCACAGGCGGCGACCAGCGCGATCGCGGCAATGAGTGTACGAAGCCTCTGCATGGCCGGACGGTAACGACTCGCGCTGGCGCCTTGCTGGCGCGCGGGTCTCAGCGATCTGCCAGCCAGTTCAGGTAGTCCTCCAGGTTCGTGTAGCCGTTGTCGTTCAGGTCGCCGTTGTTGTCGGCAACTCGTGGGTCCGACCCGGTTGCTCGCTCCCAGGCGTCGGGCATGCCGTCGAGGTCCGTGTCCTGAGGAGCCGTGCCGCCGGCGATCGGGCCGGGGCCGTTGATCGGAGCGGCGGTCTCGTCGCTGATGATGACGCCTTCGGTGCCGAGCGACTTCACCTCGTCGACCACGAAGCGGTCGATGCGGTCGCGGTGGTTCGACGCGCCCGCGTTCGCCAGCACGTGCCGGTAGGCCTCCTGCGGGCTCCACGTTCGTACGCTCGGGTAGTCGAAGGGCTCGTCGTGCCACGTGACCGTGGTGTACTCCTCGCGCGGCATCTCGTAGCCGTTCAGCGTGCCGTCGCGGTCGGGATCGTGGAAGTTCTTGCTGGCATAGAGGTTGAAGTTCTCGTTGCCACGGATGAACGGCTCGGTCACCGTCTCCGGCCCGGCGATGAAGTAGCTGTTCTCGATGTTCGCCCGCGAGATGTACTGCGACCCGCCGAGGATGAATCCCTCCGTCCGCCAGTTGTAGACGAGGTTGTTGACGTACTGGTGCACGCCCTTCGCCTTGACCGACCGGATGTTGTTGTCGACATAGAGATTGTGCAGGATACTGATCGGCCCGGCCGACTCGATCAGCCCGCCGGCCGAGTGTGGATCCAGTCCCTGGCTGATGATGGAGTTCTGGATCGTGATGTTCACCGGCTGCTCGTCGAGCGGCTTGTTCAGGTCCCCGGCCGTCACGGAGAAGTTCTCGTCACGTCCCCAGCTGACCGACAGATGGTCGAAGATCAGGTCCTTGCCGTACGTGATGCCGATCGTGTCGGTGCCGGAGGTGCCGCCAACGCCTTGCCGTACGCGGAAGTAGCGCGCGATCGTGTTGTCCGCGCCCGTGAACGACAGGCCGTCGCCGTAGATGGTGATGCCGCCGCCGGGGGCGGTCTGACCGGCGATCGTGAGGTTCGGTGCGACGCTGACCCGTGACTCGAGCGTGATGATGCCGCCGACCGCGAACACGACCGTACGGTTCGGCCGGCTCACGGCGTCCCGGAACGAACCAGGCCCACTGTCGTCGAGATTGGTGACGTAGTAGACGGAGCCGCCACGACCGCCGGTGGCGTAGGCACCGAAGCCTTCGGCGCCCGGGAACGCCGGCCGGCCATCGGCCTGTGCCTGCGCGCCCTGCGGGCTCAGCATCGCCGTCGTCAAGAGCAGGGTCGTTGCCGCCGCTGCCGCCAGTCGGCCAAGTCTCGGTTTGAACATTCAAACTCCCGTTACGGATAAGGGGGAAAGCGTTTACCACAAGGTACAAACCGGAACCCCGCCCGTCCAGGCGGTTCGATTGCCGCTCCCGGACGAGCGCGAACACCCAATGTCCCGGTTTGTCGGCATTGAAGATTGTTAACGCGAATGTATTCACCCCAGCCGGATCCCGGAACTACACTCCGCAGATACGCCGAGCAGAGCGAGGTGAACGATGCCGGACTCCACGCCATCGACCACATCGGCCCCGACCGCGCAGATCGAGTACGACGACGGCCGCGTCGAGCTCCGCGATCCGGGTGCCCTGACCGGGAAGCACTTCGCCAATCCCGAGCTCGTGCCGACGCCTGTGGCCGAGCGGACCTGGACCACCTACAACTACGCCGCGCTGTGGACGGGCATGGCCCTCAACGTGCCGAGCTACCTCCTCGCCGCCGGCCTGATCGGGCTCGGCATGAACTGGCTCCAGGCGTTCCTCGTCATCACCGTCGGGAACGTCCTCGTCATGGTGCCGATGTTGCTCAACAGCCACGCCGGCACCAAGTACGGCATACCGTTCCCCGTGTTCTCCCGCGCGTTCTTCGGAGTTCGCGGTGCCAACCTGCCCGCGCTGCTTCGCGCGTTCGTCGCCTGTGGGTGGTTCGGCATCCAGACCTGGATCGGCAGCACGGCGATCTTCGCGATCATGGGCAAGCTCGCGGGGTCCGGATGGACCGAGGCGGCGGCGTTCCTGGGCCAGCCGTGGACGCTGTGGCTGAGCTTCGCGTTCTTCTGGGTGCTCCAGGTCGTGCTCATCCTACGCGGCATCGAAGCGCTGCGGTGGTTCGAGAACTGGGCGGCGCCGGCGGTGCTCGTGGCGTTCCTCGCCCTGCTGGTCTGGGTGGTCTCCAGCGCGGGCGGACTCGGCCCGATCCTGAGCCAGCCGTCGAAGCTCGGCTGGGGAGCCGACTTCTTCGCCGTCGCGATGCCGTCGCTGATGGGCATGATCGCCTTCTGGGCGACACTCTCGCTGAACATGCCCGACTTCACGCGCTTCGGCCAGGGCCAGCGGCAGCAGACGATCGGGCAGATCGTGGGCTTGCCCACGACGATGTCGCTGATCGCCATCATCTCGATCATCGTGACATCCGGCAGCATCGTCATCTACGGTGAAGCGATCTGGGATCCCGTCCAGCTGGCCACCCGGTTCGACAACCCCGTCATCGTCATCCTCGGCCTGGTAATGGCGATCCTGGCCACGATGACGACCAACGTCGCGGCCAACGTCGTCAGCCCGTCGTACGACTTCTCCAACGCCGTGCCGAAGCTGCTGACGTTCCGTACGGCCGGGCTGCTGACCGCCGTGATCGGCGTCCTCATCCAACCCTGGAAGCTGCTCTCGAGCGAGAGCGTCTACATCTTCGTCTGGCTGGGCTTCTACGGCGGTGTGCTCGCCTCCATCGCGGGCGTGCTGATCGCGGGCTACTGGATTCTCGCCCGGACCAGGATCGAGCTGGCCGACCTCTATCAGCCGGGCGGCAGATACTGGTTCACGGGCGGCTGGAACCTCCGTGCGGTCGCTGCCATGCTGCTGGGTGCGGTGCTCGCCGTTGGCGGCGCCCACTCCAACCCCGGGCAGGGACCGTTCCCAGCCGGCGGGCTGATCCCGTTCCTGAAGCCGCTCTACGACTACAGCTGGGCGGTCGGGCTGGCGGCCGGCCTGCTGATCTACCTCGCGCTGTGCGCACTTTCACCCGTGTCCCGGGCGCAGGCTTTGACCAGCCCGGCCAGGGCATAGTTCGGTTACGAGAAGCAGGAGGCAGCCAAGATGGCCGAGATCGTACGTGCTGGCCTGGTTCAGCAGCGCTGGACCGGTGACAAGGACTCCATGGTCCAGGCCGCCGTCACCCACATCCAGACCGCGGCGTCGCAGGGTGCGCAGGTGGTGTGCCTGCAGGAGCTGTTCTACGGCCCGTACTTCTGCCAGGTCCAGGACGCCGACTTCTACTCCTACACCGAAAGCGTGCCCGACGGCCCCACGACGGCACTGATGCGTGAGCTCGCGGGCCGGCTCGGCGTCGTGCTCGTCGTTCCGATGTACGAAGAGGAGCAGCCGGGCGTCTACTACAACACCGCCGCCGTGATCGACGCCGACGGCAGCTATCTCGGTAAGCACCGCAAGAACCACATTCCCCAGGTCAAGGGCTTCTGGGAGAAGTTCTACTTCCGGCCCGGCAACCTCGGCTATCCCATCTTCGAGACCGCCGTCGGAAAGATCGGCGTCTACATCTGCTACGAGCGGCACTTCCCCGAAGGCTGGCGGGCGCTCGGCCTTGGTGGCGCGCGCATCGTGTTCAATCCATCGGCGACCAGCCGTGGGCTCTCGCAGTACCTCTGGCGGCTGGAGCAGCCGGCCGCCGCCGTCGCCAACGAATACTTCGTCGGCGCGATCAACCGCGTCGGCGTGGAACCCCTTGGAGACAACGACTTCTACGGCCAGTCCTACTTCGTCGACCCGCGTGGCCAGCTGATCGGCGACGCCGCCTCCGACACCGACGACGAGGTGCTGGTGCGCGACCTCGACATGGAGCAGCTGGCCGAAGTACGCGACCTGTGGGCGTTCTACCGCGATCGCCGGCCGGAGACCTACAACGCACTCACCACTCCCTGATCGCCTCGGGAGGCGACACACAACATGAGCATCGTCATCCGCAACGGAGCGGTCGTCAGCGCGACCGGCGTCAGTGAGGCCGACGTCCTGGTCGAGGGTGAACGGATCGAGGCGCTCGCCGCGCGCGACTCCGGCTTCGCCGACTTCTGGGCGTCCGACGCCGACCGCGTGATCGACGCCACCGGCAAGTACGTCCTGCCGGGCGGCATCGACGCCCACACCCACATGGAGATGCCGTTCGGTGGCACGTTCTCCGCCGACACGTTCGAGACCGGCACGACCGCCGCAGCCTGGGGCGGCACCACGACGATCATCGACTTCGCCGTGCAGCCGAAGGGGACGTCGCTGCTGGCGGCCATGGAGAAGTGGCACGAGAAGGCCGACGGCAACTGCGTCATCGACTACGGCTTCCACATGATCATCTCCGATGTCAACGACACGACGCTGAAGGAGATGGAGGCCTGCATCGACGCGGGCGTCAACAGTTTCAAGATGTTCATGGCCTATCCCGGTGTCTTCTACGCCACCGACGGCGAGATCCTGCGCGCGATGCAGAAGGCCGCCGACACCGGTGCGCTGGTCATGATGCACGCGGAGAACGGCATCGCGATCGACCAGCTGGTCGCGCAGGCGCTCGCCTCCGGGCAGAGCGATCCGCTCTATCACGGGCTGACCCGCCCGCCCGAGCTGGAAGCCGAGGCGACGCACCGGGCGATCACGCTGGCTCGGGTCACCGGCGCTCCCTTGTACATCGTGCACCTGTCGGCCGCTCCCGCGCTGGAGGCCGTGGCCGCCGCGCGAAACGCCGGTCAGAACGCCTTCGCCGAGACCTGCCCGCAGTACCTCTTCCTGTCCTTGGACGACCTCGGGCGGCCTGGATTCGAAGGCAGCAAGTACGTCTGCTCGCCGCCGCTGCGTCCGGTCGAGCACCAGGCGGCGCTGTGGCGTGGGCTGCGTACGAACGATCTGTCCGTCGTGTCAACCGACCATTGCCCGTTCTGCTTCAAGGAGCAGAAGGAGCTCGGCATCGGCGACTTCTCGAAGATTCCCAACGGCATGCCGGGCGTCGAGCACCGGATGGACCTGCTGCACCAGGGCGTACTCGCGGGCGAGATCACGTTGCAGCGCTGGGTCGAGATCAGCGCGACCACGCCGGCGCGGATGTTCGGTCTCTATCCTCGTAAGGGCGTCATCGCTGCCGGGTCGGACGCCGACATCGTGGTCTACGATCCGTCGGTTACGCAGACTCTGTCGGCCGAGACGCATCACATGAACGTCGACTACTCCGCCTACGAAGGCAAGGAGATCGTCGGAAAGGTCGAGACCGTACTGTCGCGTGGGAAGGTCGTCGTCGACAGCGACGGGTTCCACGGCGACACCGGGCACGGTGTGTTCCTGGAGCGCGACCTGTGCCAGTACCTCACATAGAAGTCGTAGGAGTTCGAAGAAAGAGCTGCTGATGGAGTTCGGGGTGGTGCTGCAGACCGACCCGCCCGCGCGAGCGGTGGTCGAAGGGCTGCGGGCAGCGGAGGACAACGGCTTCGGCTACGGCTGGACGTTCGACTCCCACGTGTTGTGGCAGGAGCCGTTCGTCATCTACTCCGCCGCGCTGGCGGCGACAACGACGTTGCGGGTCGGGCCGATGGTGACGAATCCGAGCACGCGCGACTGGTCGGTCATCGCGTCCTTGTTCGCGACACTCAACGACATGTACGGCAATCGCACGGTCTGCGGCATGGGTCGCGGCGACTCGGCCAGGCGGGTGATCGGCCAGCAACCCGCCACGCTCGCGACCGTTCGCGACTCGATCCACGTGATCCGCGAGCTCGCCGAAGGCCGCGAGGTCGTCCATCACGGCGTGCCCGTGCGTATCCCGTGGGTGCGTGACGGCAGGCTGCCGATCTGGCTCGCGGCGTACGGGCCGCGTGCGCTGCGGCTGGTCGGTGAGGTGGCCGACGGCTTCATCCTGCAGACAGCCGACCCCGACATCGCCCGCTGGACGATCGGCTCCGTCCGCACCGCGGCGCTCGAGGCCGGCCGCGATCCTTCCTCCATCACCATGTGCGTCGCGGCTCCGGCGTACGTCGGTGGAGACCTCGCGCATCAGCGGGACCAGCTGAGGTGGTTCGGCGGCATGGTCGGCAACCACGTGGCCGACCTGGTCGCGCGCTACGGCACGTCCGGCCCGGTGCCGAACGCCCTGACCGACTACATCGCCGGCCGTCAGGACTACGACTACTCCCACCACGGTCGCGCCGGCAACCCCTCCACCGACTTCGTCCCCGACGAGATCGTCGACCGCTTCTGCCTCGTCGGCCCTGCGTCGGCCCACATCGACCGCCTGCAGGAGCTGGCGGAGATCGGCGTCGACAACTTCGCCCTCTACCTCATGCACGACGAGGCCGAAAAGACCCTCACCGCCTACGGCCGCGACATCATTCCTTCGGTGTCAGCCGTAGCGTGAAGCCGCCGTTGGGGGCGATGGGGAGCTTCAGGGTGTCGGCGCGGGTCGTGGTGGTCGAGGTGTAGGTGACCTCGTCGTGTGGGGTGGTGGGGGAGTCGTGGTAGAGCTCCGCCGTCCAGTCGCCCTCGGGCAGGAACGGTAGCGCGACCTCGGCGGTCTGGGCGGTGTCCGTCGCGTAGCCGCCGGCGATGTACCAGGTCGTGTCGTGGCGGCGGGCGAGGACGACGTGGGTGGCGGGGTCGCCCGAGAGGAGGCGGGTCTCGTCCCATACGGAAGGGACGCGGGACAGCAGGCCCAGCTCGACCGGGCGGTTGCGGTACGACTCCACGCTGTCGGCGAAGTGCTGCACCCCCGACTCGTACAGCACGGCGAGCGCCAGCTCGTGCGAAGCGGTGATCTCGCGTTCGGAGGTGAACGTCACCGGCGTGAAGTCCATCGGGCCCTGGACGTTGCGCGTGAACGCAAGCGTCACGTAGTGCCGAGGTGGCAGCGGATCCTTGCCCCTGTTGGGTTTGATGTTCTCCGCGCCTTTCACGGCCTCCGCGGTCATGAAGTGCGGCCAGGTCCGCTCCAGGCCGCGCGGGATCGTGCCGCCGTGGAAGTTGACCATCAGACGGTGGTGGGCCGTCGCCTCCAGGCAGCGGTCGAACCAGCGCATCCGGTCCTGCCCGTCGGATTCGGTGAAGTCGATCTTCACGCCCACGACGCCCCACTCACGCCACAGGCCGAGCCGCTCTCGATGTTCCCGTGCGGAGTCGAGGTTCTGCCAGCGGTCCCACAGCCAGATGCCGACGTTCCGCGCCCGAGCGTACGTCACCAGCTCAGGCACCCAGTCGGCCTTCCACCCCGCGTCGACCAGGACGTAGGCCCAGCCGACCGAGCTCGCGAAGTCGACGAACGCCTTCTGGGCTTCGGGATCGCGGGAGCTCTCGCCGTCGGACCACCACGACCAGGCCGCGATGCCGGGTCGCACCCACGACGTGTCACTGAATCGGGCCGCCGGCGCCAGGCTCGTGATCAGCGAGCTCTCCACGACCGTCGCCAGCGAGCCGATGATCATGGTACGCCACGGCGTGACCAGAGGACTTTCGCTTGTGACATAGGGATCCGGCAGCACGAGCCGGAACTCACGGGAGTCACCGTCGAGCACCAGCTGCGACCCGGCGTAGCGGCCGTCCAGGTCCGACTCCGTGACGAGCATCCAGGTGTCACCGACGCGGAACAGCGCCGGATAGCCGTAGATGTCCGGCGTCGCGGTGGCGACCGTCGCGTGCTCGTGGATCGTCTCGTAGTCCTGCCGCCCGTTGTCGTACGGCAGCAACACCGAACGCGCGTCGGGCGGTACCACGTAACGCGTTGCCTCGCCGCAGATCGTGACCGGTGCCGTCCACGGCACGACATAGCGGTACGCCACGCCGTCGGCCGAGACCCGCACGTGCAGCTCCAGCCGGTGCCTGCCCTTGCGGAAGTGCAGCACCAGCTCGTCCGCGTGGTAGGTGTGCGAACGGCGGCGCCCGATCACCGTGGTGTACGAGTCGTCGACGACGCCCGAGGTCGCGGAGACGAACGTCAGCCCGTCCGAGAAGTCCTTGTGCGTCGCGCGAATCCCCAGCCTGGACGGCAACAGCACATCGCGCCCACCAGAACGAACCGCGAGCGTCAGCGCGCCTTCCTCCGAGAGCGAAACCGTGGCGAGGATTCCGTCCTCAGTGCCGCAGGTCCAGCTGCTCATCGGCGCTCCTCGCTATCACGTACTGCTGCCCGGCCACAGCCTCGAACGTCAGCTCCTCGTCGTGCCCGGTGCGGATCCGCAACGACCCGTCCCGGCTCGGTCGCACGACGATCTGCGTGGCCCGGCCGCCCTGCCAGGTGATGTCGACCTCCACACCCCCGCGTGCGCGCAGGCCCTCGACCGCACCTTCCGGCCAGGCCGAAGGCAGTGCCGGCAGTACGTCGATGGCGCCGTCATGGCTCTGCAGCAGCATCTCGGCGACGCCGGACGTCGCGCCGAAGTTGCCGTCGATCTGGAACGGGGGATGGGTGTCCCAGAGGTTCGGCAACGTGGAGTGGATGAGCTGCTCCGACAGCATCAGGTGGGCGTGGTCGCCGTCGAGCAGGCGGGCCCAGAAGTTGATTTTCCAGGCCTTGCTCCATCCGGTGCCGCCGTCGCCGCGGGCCTTCAGCGTGACCTTCGCGGCTTCGGTGAGCTCAGGCGCCGACCGCGGCGAGATCTGCCCGGACGGGTGCAGGGCGTACAGGTGAGAGGTGTGCCTGTGCTGGTTGGCCGGATCGTCGAGATCGGGCTTCCACTCCTGCAGCTGACCCCACGAGCCGACGCGCAGGCCGGAGTCGAGCCGGTCCAGCGCGTGCCGAAGGTCCTTGTGCAGTTGGGTCTCCGTGCCCAGCCGCTCGCCGGCGGCCAGCGTCGTGGTGAACAGGTCGCACACGATCTGCTGCCCCATCGAGGCGCCGACGGTGACCAGGCCCTGTTCCGGCGAGAAGCTCGGCGAGACGACCAGCGTTCCGTCGGCCGGGTCCTCGACCAGGAAGTCGAGCCAGAACAAGGCGGTGTCGGCCAGGATCGGGTACGCGGTGTCGCGCAGGAAGCCGATGTCGCCGCTGAACTCGTAGTGCTCCCACAGGTGCCGGCACAGCCAGCCGGCAGCCTCGGGGTACCAGAACGACGTGGGATGGTCGCGGTGCCCGTTGTAGCCCCACACGTTGGTCTGGTTGCCGACGACCCAGCCGCGCGCGCCGTAGAGCTGTTTCGCGGCGACCCGGCCGGGCGTGCGCATCGCGTCGATGAACTCGAACAGCGGCGGCGTGGTCTCGGCCAGGTTGGTGATCTCGGCCGGCCAGTAGTTCATCTGCAAGTTGATGTTGACGTGGTAGTCGGAACACCACGGCGGAGTCTTCGACGCGTTCCACACGCCCTGCAGGTTGGCGGGCAGCGAGCCGACTCGCGACGAGGCGATCAGCAGGTAGCGGCCGTACTGGAAGTAGAGCGCCTCCAGCGCGCGGTCGAACGGCCCGGTGCCGTCGTAGTTCGCGAGCTGGACGTCGGTGGGCATCATGTGCGGCCGGGCCCGCTGGCCGAGGTCGAGTCGCACGCGGTCGAACAGCTCTTCGTGGTCGGCGACGTGGGCCGCACGCAGCTCGGCGTACGGCGTGGCGCCCGCGAGGTCGATCCGCTGCGAGACCTCGACGTGCGGGTCGGCACCGCGATAGTCGGGGTAGCTCGCGGCGTAGTTCGTCCCGGCGGCGAAGAGAATCGTGGCCGCGTTGGCGTCGACGACCGACACCGAGCCGTCGGGCCGGTCGACGATCAGCCCTTCCTCGGCGAGGATCTGGATCTGGCCCTCGTAGATCAGGCCGTTGTCGGGCAACGCGCCGCGGATGGTGATCAGGCCGCCGGCCGCCGTCACGGAGCAGCCGTCGTGCGGTGCGGCGAACCTCGCGGTGAACGAGACCTTGGCCTCACGATCGGCCGTGAGGCGGTAGACCGCGACCTGCGCGGGATGGCTGACGAAGTACTCCCGGCTGTAGCTCACCTCGTCGAAGCGATACCCGACGCTCGCGACGGCTTGCCCGATGTCGAGGTCGCGCCAGTAGCCGGAGACCTCCGTCGGGTCGGGATGCACGTCGAGATAGAGATCGCCGAACGGCTGGTACGCGCCGAACGCGTAGTCCCGCAGGCCGAGCGCCTCGACCATGGCCGCGGGCTCCAGGCTGCCTTCGCGCGCGAGCCGCTCCCGTAACCGCGGGATCGCGTCCGGCCGCGGCGACGGCCACAAGCCGTAGTGATAGGCGTTCCCGTCCTCGACCGCGCCCGGGCCGCCGGACCACAGTGTCTTCTCGTTCAGCTGCAGGCGTTCGGTCAGTACGCCACCGAACACCATGGTGCCGAGCGAGCCGTTGCCGATCGGCAGGGCCTCGCGCTCCCAGTCGGAGGCGGGCTTGTCGTACCAGAGCAGGAGCGACCCAGGTTCGGTAATAGCGATCCCTCCAAGACGTGCAGGATGATGAATCGTTTCACCACTGTGGACTTTATAGCGTCCGCGTTACCCCCTGGTGGATTTCGCGCGAGGGCGGCCGGAACAGGTCAGCGCCCGGCCACCCCTCGAGGCGTACAGCTCAGGCGATTCGTAGCCAAACGGCGGCGTCGGACGGCAGCCGGCCTGAGCTGTCGAGCGGAGCGCTGCCGAGCAGGATCTCCTGGTGCTCCGGCAACGCGACGGCGGCGGTGCCGAGGTTGACCACGCAGGCGAAGCCGGGTCCGCGACCGAACGCCAGCGTGTCCGGGGTGTCCGACGGCTCGTCGTCCAGCCAGTGCAGCTCGCCTTCGACGAGCCCGGGCAGGCTCCGGCGCAGCGCGATCGCCGCGCGGTACAGCGCGAGCATCGAGTCGGCGTCGTTGACCTGGGCCTCGACCGACAGCGGCTTCCACTCCGACGGCTGCGGCAGCCACGGCTGCCGGCCCTCTCCGAAGCCGTACGCCGTCGCGTCGGACGACCACGGCAGCGGCACGCGGCAGCCGTCCCGGCCCTTGTGCTTGTGGCCGGAGCGCTCCCAGATCGGGTCCTGCAGCACTTCGGCCGGCAGGTCGACCTCGGGCAGCCCGAGCTCCTCGCCCTGGTAGATGTACGCCCCGCCCGGCAGCGCCAGCATCAGCAGCGCCGCCGCCCGGGCCCGCCGCCTGCCGAGCTCGAGGTCGGCCGGTCCGCCCGATCGAGCGGAGGCCAGCGACGTGTCCGCCCGGCCGTACCGCGTCACCTCGCGCGGCACGTCGTGGTTGGACAGCACCCAGGTCGCCGGCGCGTCCACCTTGCCGAGCGTGGTCAGCGTGCGGTCGATCACCGTACGCATGCGCTCGGCCTCCCACGGGCAGCTGAGGAAGTCGAAGTTGAACGCCGTGTGCAGCTCGTCCGGACGCAGATAGTTGCCGAGCCGGTCCAGCTTCGTGCCGACCCAGGCCTCGGCGACGAACACGCGCCCGCCCTGCTCACTGCCGGTGTAGGAGTCGGCGATCGCCCGCCAGTCGCGGTAGATCTCGTGCACCTCGTCGCGGTCCCAGTGCGGGTGGTCGGGCTGGTCGTCGTGCTCGGCGAGCAGCTCCTCCTTGTCCTGGCTGCCTACGTCCGGCAGCCCGGCATGCTTGGCCAGGCCGTGCGCGACGTCGATCCGGAAGCCGTCGACGCCGCGGTCGAACCAGAACCGCAGGACGTCCTCGAACTCCGTCCGCACCTCGGGGTTCGACCAGTTCAGGTCGGGCTGCTCCGGAGCGAACAGATGGAGGTACCACTGCTCGGGTACGCCTTCGTCGTCGTGCAGCCGCGCCCATGCCGGGCCGCCGAACACCGACTTCCAGTCGTTGGGCGGGAACGCACCGTCCGGGCCGCGCCCGTCGCGGAACCAGTAGCGCGCGCGTTCGGGTGAGCCGGGGTCGGACTGCAGGGCGGCCTGGAACCAGTCGTGTGCGTCGGACGTGTGGTTCGGGACGATGTCGAGGATCACCCGCAGGCCGTGCCCGTGCGCCTCGGCGATCAGTTGCTCGGCCTCGGCGAGCGTGCCGAACTCCGGCTCGATGTCGCGGAAGTCGGCGACGTCGTAGCCGCCGTCGGCCATCGGCGAGGGGTACCACGGCGTGATCCAGATCGCGTCGACGCCGAGCCCGGCCAGGTATGGCAGTCGCGATCGGATCCCCGCGATGTCGCCGATCCCGTCACCGTTGCCGTCGGCGAAGCTCCGGATGTAGATCTGGTAGATCACGGCGCTGCGCCACCACGCCGGACCGGCCTGGTTGGTGCCGATTGCCATGCAGCGTCATCCTCCCTTGACGTACGTGCAAAAGCCCGAGCCTACGCCGTCCACAGCCCCGACCTCCACCCCTGGAGGAAGCGCTTCGCGCTGCTGTGTTCATCCTGGCCAAAGAGGAAGGAAGACCGTCAGCCGAGCAGGTTGCCCCGCGGCGGCTCGTCGAGCGTGTTGATCATCGAGTGCGCGGCCATCACGAGGTAGGCCCACAGCTGCTGCTCGTGTTCGGCGTCGAGGTCGAGCTCGTCGATCGCGGCGCGCATGTGGTGGAGCCAGCGGTCCTTGGCACGCTCGGTGACCGCGAACGGGACGTGGCGCATCCGCAGCCGCGGGTGGCCGCGCTGCTCGGAGTAGGTGCGCGGGCCGCCCCAGTACTGCTCGAGGAACATCCGCAGGCGGTCCTCGGCACCGGTGAGGTCTTCCTCGGGGTACATCGGACGCAGCTCCGGATCGGTGGCCACGCCTTCGTAGAAGCGCTTGACCAGCCGGGTGAAGGTCTCGTGTCCACCGATTTCGTCGTAGAACGTCGGTGTCGTCTGCTCGGTCATCGGCACCCATTGTGGCAAGCTGCTCCCGCACAACCAACTGCGTAGCCAATTGGTTGCATCAAGTGATCAGATGACGGGGATTTTGGGTATGCAAGAGGCTGTGAACAAGATCAACTCGGCGCTGGCCGTCGCTGGGTTGCTGCTGGTGACGGCCGGCTGCGGCGTCGCGGGCGGTGTCGAGGACCCGCAGGTGTCCCCGGAGCCCACGTCCGCGCCCACCACGCCCGCGCCCAAACGAGCGGCGGCCTTCGTCATCTCGCCCGACGACGGTGCCAAGAAGGTACGCCTGGACCAGCCGGTCCAGGTGGGTGTCGTCGGCGGCAGGCTGCGGTCGGTGCGGGTGACCACCTCCGACGGCAAGGCTCTGGCCGGCCGGCTCAACGCCGACAGCACCGGCTGGATCAGCAGCGCCGACCTCCGGCGCGACACCACCTACCGCGTGGCCGCGGTCGCGACGGGTGAGAACGGCGCGCAGGCGAAGGCGGCACGTACCTTCCACACCCTGAAGCCCTCGGAGATCGTCAGCGCCGAGGTCGAGCCGAAGTCCGGCGAGACCTACGGCGTCGGCATGCCGGTCATCGTGACGTTCGACCGTCCGGTCAAGGACAAGGCGGCGGTCGAGGACCGGTTGCGGGTCGAGACGTCCAAGCCGGTGCTCGGCGCGTGGCGCTGGTTCGGCGACGACGAGGTGCACTATCGGCCGAAGAGCTACTGGCCGGCTCACACCGACGTAACCGTCAAGCTGAACTTGCGCGGGGTGGGCACAGGCAGGAGTGCCTGGGGAGTTCGCGATGTCGTACACAAGTTTCGGATCGGCCGGTCGGTGGTGACGAACGTCGACCTCTTCGATCACAACGCGCGGGTCTATCTCGACGGCAAGCTCGCCCGGACCATTCCCGTGACGGGAGGCAAGGCGGGCTGGAGAACTCGCGACGGCATCAAGGTCGTGCTCGGCCGCGAGATGTATCACCGCTTCAAGAACGAGCAGATCAACGCGCCCGAAGACTACGACCTCGTGGCGAAGTACGCCATGCGCGTCACGTGGTCGGGTGAGTTCCTGCACACGGCGTGGTGGTCGACGTGGGCGCAGGGCAACTCCAACGTCAGCCACGGTTGTGTCGGAATGAGCACGAGCGACTCCGCGTGGCTGTACAACCACACACAGGTTGGCGATCCGGTCGACGTCCGCAGCAGCGGCGAGCAGATGGCCGTTACTGGCAACGGCTATGGCGACTGGAACCTCTCCTGGACCGAGTGGGAGAAAGGCAGTGCCCTCAAGCAGGTGCTGTCGGAAAAATCTGAACAGGCCGGGAACTCCGTGCCCGAGAGCCGCGGCTTGTAGGTGTTTACTCGCACGTCTCCTGTTCTTGGCAATGGCGAGTTATCGTGTCCATCGTGGACGGTTTCCGCCGGCGGTTCTCGCGCAGCGAACGGGCGGGATCGAGCGTGCCCGCTGCCGTGCCGTCCCAGTTCGACCTCGAGGTCGCGGCCGCGGTCGCCGCGGCCAGAGACAACGGTCGTAGCGAGGAAGCGCGCAGACTCCTAAGCTGGCTTAGGCATCCGAGCACAGTCGAGCGGGTTGCCGAGGCGTTCTACGAAGGGCGCACGGGCAAGTTGTGGCGCACGGCCGAAGAGATCGACCGGATCGCCTACATCGCCAACGCGCGCGCTGTGATGGACATGCTGATCCAGGAACAGCGCTAGTTCACGTCTCGTTTCCCCTTTGTTCACTGGTGGTTGCAAGGTGGTGGCCGGAGCCGGTTCCGGCCACCACCCGGCGATCCCGTCAGGAGCCGGTGCGGCGGGCGCGAACGGCGGCGGCGAGCTGACGGAGCACGTCGACGCTGGTTTCCCAGCCCATGCAGGCGTCGGTGATGCTCTTGCCGTACGTCAGCCGGCCGGCCTGGCCTTCGACCAGGTTCTGGCGACCCGGCTCGAGGAAGCTCTCGAGCATGACGCCGACAATGCCGCGCTGGCCCTCGGCGATCTGCCGGGCCAGCTCCAGCGCGACCACGGCCTGCTGGAGGTGGTCCTTGCCGGAGTTGCCGTGGCTGGCGTCGACGACCACGCGTTCTGGCAGTTCGGCCTTCTCCAGAAGGGCGAGCGCCTGGGACACACTGTCGGCGTCGTAGTTCGGGCCGCTCTGGCCGCCACGCAGGATCACGTGGCAGTCGGGGTTTCCGGCCGTGGTCAGGATCGCCGCCAGACCGTCGTCGGTGATACCGGTGAAGACGTTACGGGTGCCGGCCGCCAGCAGCCCGTCGACCGCGCCCTGGACGTCGCCGTTGGTGGCGTTCTTCAGCCCGACCGGCATCGACAGGCCGCTGGCCAGCTGCCGGTGCACCTGGCTCTCGACCGTACGCGCGCCGATCGCGCCCCAGCTCACGGTGTCGGCGATGTACTGCGGAGTGATCGGGTCGAGGAACTCACACCCGGCCGGCAGCCCGAGCGCCAGCACGTCCAGCAGGAACTGGCGAGCCAGCCGGAGTCCCTTGTTGACGTGGTAGCTGCCGTCCAGGTCGGGGTCGTTGATCAGGCCCTTCCACCCGACGGTCGTACGCGGCTTCTCGAAGTAGACCCGCATCACGATGCACAGGTCCGAGCCGAGCTCGGCGTTGAGCGCCGCCAGCCGCTGGGCGTACTCCGCTCCCGCCTCGGGGTCGTGGATCGAGCACGGCCCAACAACGACCACCAGCCGGTCGTCCTCGGCGTTCAGCACCTGCTGGACCTGATGTCGGCCGCGGAGCACGACCTCCGCGGCCTCGGGCGTGAGCGGCAGTTCGTCGCGGAGCAGGGCCGGAGGGTAAAGCGGCCGGGTGGTCGTGATCCGCTGGTTGTGAACCTGGGGGAGCTGGGACCTCATGTCGGGCATCTTTCGGCGCTCTTTTCGTCTGCAGGTGACTACATCGTCGGGCGATCCGGGCGCCGGCCCGCACCCCAGAGTGGTCCGGCGCATAACAAAAGGCAGAAGCGGATCGCTTCTGCCTCGGCCGGCTCTGGGTGGGTTGTGTGTCAGTGGCGTCGCGCAGGTAGAGGCCTGCCGCCTGGCCCACCCAGGGCCGGCCAGCTAAACCAATACCAATAGCTTCGCTGCACGAGGTGGGACCTTACCCGGTCCTTCACAGATCGGCAACACCGGTTGACGCTGCACAATCACGGGCCTATGTTCAGGGACACGAAGACGTCGGTGAAACGTTTCATTTCCAGGTGGTGAGCGTGGCATCGGTTCAGGCTGTCCTCGAGATCCGGGGTGCCGGCAAGGCGTTCGGCGCGGTGACCGCGCTGCACGACGTGTCCGTGACGCTGTCCGCCGGAGAGGTGCACGGTCTGGTCGGGGAGAACGGAGCGGGCAAGTCGACACTGGTCAAGGTGCTGGCCGGCGTTCACCCTCTCGACACCGGTGAGCTGTTGCTGGACGGCGCGCCGCTGGAGCTGAGTGGCCCGGCCGGCGCCCGCGCCGCCGGCATCGCGGTGATCTACCAGGAGCCGATGCTGTTCCCCGACCTGTCGGTCGCCGAGAACATCTTCATGGGCCGCCAGCCGGTCGGCAGCGGCTTCTTCCTGGCCCGCCGGATCGACCGGACGGCGATGGCCGCGCAGTGCACGGAGCTGTTCGCGCGGCTCGGCGTCCGGCTCGACCCGGACCGTCCGGCGCGCGGCCTGTCGATCGCCGACCAGCAGCTGGTCGAGATCGCCAAGGCGCTGTCGTTCGACGCGCGTGTGCTGGTGATGGACGAACCGACCGCCGCGCTGTCCGGTGTGGAGGCCGAACGACTGTTCGCGGTCGTCCGCTCGCTGCGTGCCGACGGCGTGGCCGTGCTGTTCATCTCGCACCGGCTCGACGAGATCTTCGGGCTCTGCGACCGGATCACCGTCCTGCGCGACGGGCGCTGGATCTCGACCGACGTGGCGGGAGCGCTGACGGTCGACGAGCTGGTCCGGCGGATGGTCGGGCGGGAGATCTCGGCGCTCTTCCCCGAGGTCCCGAGCGATGACCGCGGCGCGGCTCCGCCCGTGCTGGAGGTACGCGGCCTGGCCAGGCAGGGCGTCTTCACGGGCATCGACTTCGTGGTACGTCCGGGCGAGATCGTCGCGCTGGCAGGGCTCGTGGGCGCCGGACGTACCGAGGTGGTGCGCGCGGTGTTCGGCATCGACCGTTACGACGCCGGCTCGGTGCTCGTCGGAGGGCAGCGGTTGCGACCCGGGAGCCCGCCGGCAGCGATCGCCGCCGGGCTCGCGCTCGTACCGGAGGACCGGCGGCACCTCGGCCTGGTGATGCCGCTGTCGGTGCAGCGGAACGCCACCCTCGTACGCCGGTGGGCGCTCAGCGTGCTCGGCATCGTGCGGAACACAGCCGAGCGTGCCGAGGCGGCGGAGTGGACGCGCCGGCTGGACGTCAAGGTCGGGCGGTTGCGCGATCCGGTGTCTACGCTGTCCGGCGGCAACCAGCAGAAAGTCGTGCTGGCCAAGTGGTTGTCGACCAGGCCGAAGCTGCTGATCGTCGACGAGCCCACGCGGGGGATCGACGTCGGCAGCAAGGCGGAGGTGCACAAGCTGCTGTCCCAGCTGGCGGCCGAGGGCGTTGCCGTGCTGATGGTTTCCAGTGAGTTGCCCGAGGTGCTCGGTATGGCCGACCGGATCCTCGTCATGCACGAGGGCAGGCTGACCGCGGAGATCGCGCGTTCGGATGCCGACGAGGAAGCCGTCATGTTCGCCGCCACCCGAGCCCGGGAGACGGTTGTTGAACAATTGAACATGAGAACAAGTGACCATGAGGGCAAGGGAGCAAGAGAACAGTCCGATCCGGGGGGTGGCGGATGAGCGCGTCCGCGGTAGGCGGGACGCGTACCGCCAGGCGGTTCTTCGTCGCACGTGAGCTCGGCATCCTGCTGGCGCTGCTGCTCCTGGTCGCGGTGACGACGAGTGTCCGGCCCGGATTCCTTTCCCCGCAGAGTATTCGCGACCTGTTGCTGGACTCCGCGATCCTGGTGATCCTCGCGGTCGGGCAGACGATCGTCGTCATCACACGCAACGTCGACCTGTCGGTGGGCTCGGTGGTCGGGCTGTCGGCGTTCGCGGCCGGCAGCCTCTTCGTCGCGGCGCCGAACGTGCCGATCCCGCTCGTCGTCCTGGCAGGCGTGGCGCTTGGCGGATTGTGCGGCGCCGTCAATGGATTCTTGACGGCGGCCGCACGCGTGCCTTCGCTGGTCGTCACGCTCGGCACGATGTACGCGTTTCGCGGTGTCGACTACTTCTGGGCGTCCGGGCGCCAGATCAACGCCGAGGACCTGCCGGACGGGTTCCTGCGCCTCGGCACGGCCGCGTTCGCAGCCGTGCCCCTGCTCGCGGTGTCCGCGCTCGTCGTGCTGCTGGTGGCGGGCGACCTGCTCCGGTCGTACCGCGGCGGGCGCGAGCTGTACGCGATCGGCTCCGACCCGGACGCGGCCAGGCTGTCCGGAATCCCCATCGGGCGCAGGCTTTTCGTCGTGTTCGTGGTGAGCGGCGCGCTGGCCGGGCTCGCCGGAACGTTGTACGCCGCGCGGTTCGGCACGCTCGACGCCAAGGCCGGCACCGGCATGGAGCTGACCGTGATCGCCGCCGCCGTCGTCGGTGGCGTCGCCATCTTCGGCGGCAGCGGGACGGTCTACGGCGCCGCGCTCGGAGCATTGCTGTTGACGGCGATCGGCAGCGCGCTGGCGGTGCTGCGGATCAACCCGTTCTGGCAGCAGGCGGTCGTCGGCGCGCTGATCCTGGCGGCGATCGGACTGGACCGGGCGCTGACCGCGCGATTGGCGAGGCGCCTGAGGGACCGGAGGCGTCATGTTCGCTGACCGGCTCGGCCTGCGCCGCCTGCTGTCGTGGGAGGCCGTGCTCGGCGCCGCGCTGGTGCTGGTCGCGGTGCTGGCCGGCTTGTTCGTCGACGGGTTCGCCAGCTCGCGTAACGTCGCGGACCTGCTGCTCGACCTCGTGCCGATCGCGCTGATCGCGTTGCCGATGACGCTGATCATCGTGACCGGGGAGATCGACCTGTCGGTGGCGAGCACGCTCGGCCTCACCTCGTCCGTACTCGGCGCGTTGTGGCTGGCGAACGTACCGCTCGAGCTGGGTGTGCTGCTGTGCCTGTTGCTGGGCGCCGCTCTCGGTGCGCTGAACGGCGTGTTCGTCACGGCGTTCGGACTGCCCTCGCTGGCGGTCACGATCGGGACGCTCGCGCTCTACCGCGGCTTGGCGACGGTCGTGCTCGGCGACCAGGCCGTCGCCGACTTCCCCAGGGAGTGGACGCAGGGGATCGCGTCGTCTGTTCCGGGCACTCCGATCCCGTGGGTGTTCGCCCTGATCGTCTTGCTGGCTGTGGGTTTCGGTGTGCTGCTGCACGCGACACCGGTGGGCCGTGGGCTGTACGCGATGGGCAACAGCCCGGACGCGGCGCGGTTCGCCGGCGTCTCGGTCGGATGGACGAAGTACTGGCTGTACGTCGCGTGCGGCGTGATCTCCGCGCTGGCGGGGATCTTCTGGACGTTCCGGTACGCCAGCGCGCGTGCCGACAACGGTGGCGGGCTCGAGCTCACGGTCGTCGCCGCCGTCCTGCTCGGGGGAGTGTCGATCTTCGGCGGCCGCGGCCGGCTGGCCGGAGTGGCGCTCGCAGTGGTGCTGGTGGGTGCGCTCAACAGCGCGCTGCGGCTCGCCGACGTGTCGTCGGACGCACTCACGATCGTCACGGGCACCTTGCTCATTCTTTCCGTCGTCGGACCGGCGATGCTCCGCAGAGGTCGCCGGGCCAGTCCGTAAAGGAAGGGAAACCATGACATTCGTTCGTTCGCTCCGGCCCGTGGCCGTCGCGGTCGCGGTGGCCGGGCTGCTCGTCGCGGGAGCCTGCAGCGGCACGACCCGGGAGCAGACCCAGCAGAAGGCGAGCACCAAGCCCGCCTCGCCGTCGGCGCCCGAGACCGGCAAGGCGAACCCCGGCGCGCCTTTGAAGGAAGGGCTTTCGGTCGCGTTCCTGCCCAAGCAGGTCAACAACCCGTACTTCACGACGGCCGACCAGAAGGGCGGCAAGTCCGCCGTCGGCGAGTTCAAGGGCTCGTTCAAGGAAGTCGGCCCGTCGGAGGCGAGCGCCTCGTCGCAGGTGAGCTACATCAACACCCTGTCGCAGCAGCAGACGGACGTCATCGTCGTCTCCGCGAACGACCCGAACGCGATCTGTGGCGCGCTGGACCAGGCGCGCAACGGTGGCGCGAAGGTCGTCACGTTCGACTCCGACACCAACCCGAACTGCCGTGACCTGTTCATCAACCAGGCGACGGCACAGGGCATCGCGGAGAACCAGGTCAAGCTGATCTCCGACCAGATCGGCGGATCCGGGAAGATCGCGATCCTGTCGGCGACACCGAACGCGACGAACCAGAACGCGTGGATCGCGTTGATGAAGAAGGAGCTGAAGAAGCCGGAGTACAGCAAGCTCGAGCTGGTGGCGACGGCGTACGGCAACGACGAGCCGCAGAAGTCGTTCCAGGAGACGCAGGGCCTGCTGCGGTCGTACCCCGACCTGAAGGGCATCATCTCGCCCACGACCGTCGGGGTCTCGGCGGCCGCGCGGTATCTCGGTGGTTCGCAGTACAAGGGGAGGGTCAAGCTCACCGGTCTCGGGACGCCGAACGACATGCGGGCGTACGTACACAACGGAACGGTCGAGGCGTTCGCGCTGTGGAACCCCGAGGAGCTGGGCTACCTCGCGGCGTACGCCGGTGCGGCGCTGGCGTCCGGGCAGATCACCGGCGCGGAAGGCGAGAAGTTCAAGGCCGGCAAGCTCGGTGAATACACCATCGGTGCGGATCGGACGATCGTGCTCGGTCCGCCGACGGTGTTCGACAAGTCCAACGTCGACACGTTCGACTTCTAGGAACTAGGGGCACTTCTCGTTCCATCTCACGACATCGAAGCGGATCGGCTGACCGGTCCACTTGGTGCCGGGCGCGGGCGACTGTGCGCAGACCTGCCAGTCCTTCTCCCACAGCACGTTGCGGTCCTCGCCGGTGGCGTCGACAGGACGAACGCTGGCCTTGCGGCCGAGCGCCTGCGTCGCCTCGGCGAGACCGCGGCCCTTGAAGTCGGGGAGCGTGCCGTCGCTGGCGACCGTGGCCGGCGTGAGGCTCTGGTCGGAGGCGGGGCAGTCCTCATCGAGTGCGACGACGCCGAGCTCGACGTGCTGTTTCTGCTTGCTGGTCGTGTCTTTCTCGACGGTCTGGAAGCAGACCTGCCAGCCACGGAGGTCGAGCTGGACGCGGCCGCGCGGGGTCGCGTCGTGGGAGAGCACGGTGTGGCCGGCCTGGTTGAGCTGTTGCTTAGCGGCGGCGAGACCCTTGCCGATGACGTTCGGCATGCCGGCCGGGAGATTCTGCTTCGGCGTCGGCTCGGCTGGTGTGGTGGTTTCGCCGGACTCGCTGGGCCGGCTGTCGGTTTTGGCCGGGCTCGGTGCTTTCGTCACCTCGCGTTCGCCTGCGTTCGGCTCGGTGTTGGCGCAGCCGGCGAGGAGCATGAGCAGGGCGGCGGCTGCGGCAGTCGCCACCGCCGCCTTGGTGGTCGTACGGAGGCGTCGTTGGGCGGTCACACCTCGATCATTCCCTCGGAGGCCGAGCCTTACCACCCCTGGCGGCGCGCTCCAGGTACGTGTCGTCGGGCGGGATGAAGCCGAACTGCTTGTACAGGCCGTGGGCGTCCCAGGTGTGCAGAGTCCAGCGGAAGTCGTGGCCAGGACCGAGGTCGACCATCAGGCGGACGAGCTCCTTGCCGATGCCGTGACCGCGGGCCGTCTGGTCGACGAAGACGTCGGCGAGGTAGGCGAATGCTTCGCCATCGGAGATCGCGCGGGCGAAGCCGACGAGCTTGCCGCTCTGCTTGTCGTAGGCCGCGGTGACGCGCCAGGCCTTGTCGAGTTGGCGGTCGAGGACGTCACGCGTGCGCCATTTGCCCCAGTAGGCCTCGGTGGAGAGGAACGCCCAGACCGCGTCGCGATCGACGCGGCCCGGGTCGTCGTCCAGCTCGTAGTCTCCGTGCTCGATCTGCATGCCTTTGAATCTACTTGCTGAGAATGTCCAACTGGTCCGCGTAGTAGGTGACGTTGGAAACATGGTGGACGACCTGACGGATCGTCCAGCCTTGGTCGGTTTCCCGGTCGAACTCTGCCGCGTCGAGGGTGGAAAGCCTTGCCTGGTAGCAGAGTGCGAGGCGGCGCAGGCGGCTGGTCGCCTCGTCGAGGTCGGCTTCGGTGAAGTGGGCCCAGTCGGAGTCCAACGTGAGGGTGCGGCCGTGCCACTGGTCGGGAATCGGGGGCAGGCCGGCCAGCCGGGCCTCGATCTCGGCGAGGTGGTCGACCAGGTGGTCGGTGATGCGGCGCAGCGACTTGTGCGGCGTCCACACGTTGCCGTCGCCGACGAGTGGCCGGCCGTTCCACTTGAGCCAGTGCTCGGCCTTGTCCAGGATCTCGTCGACGGCCGAGCTGATCAGCTGGGTGACGTCGCGGTCGTCGGTCTCCGGGATCTCGTTGTACGGCGCGGGGTCGAAGTCGAGAGTTCGTACCATGTCGGTGACGGTAGAGGTGGAATCCTTCGGTGCGGACCGAAGTGTGGCGGGGCTACGGTGCAGGGATGAGCATCTCGGCGGAGTCTTCGTTGACGGCTGAGTCGACGCAACACGAGGTTGACATCGCGTCGGTGGCACGCCTGATCGGCGAGCCCGCGCGGGCGGCGATGCTGGAGGCGCTGATGAGCGGGCAGGCGCTGACGGCGGGAGAGCTGGCCCGGGCGGCGGGGATCGCCGCGGCGACGGCCTCGGAGCATCTGGCACGGTTGCGTACGGGTGGGCTGGTGACGATGGTGGTGGCGGGGCGGCATCGATACCACCGGCTGGCGTCGGCGGAGGTTGCTTCGGCGCTGGAGGCGCTGTCGCTGATCGGCCCGGAGAAGCCGGCGCGTACGCTGCGCCAGTCCCAGGCCAACGCGGCGATGCTGGTGGCGCGTACCTGCTACGACCATCTGGCCGGCGAGGTGGGAGTCGCGCTGCACGACGGGCTGGTGGCGTCGGCTTCGCTGAGGGTCGGGGGAGCGGGCTACGAGCTGACGACTGACGGGGAGGCGCTGCTTTCGTCCTGGGGGCTGGACGTGGCGGCGGTGCGGGCGCTGCGCCGGTCGTTCGCGCGGCCGTGCCTGGACTTCACCGAGCGGCGGCCGCACCTGGCCGGCGCGCTGGGCGCTGCTCTGCTGGCACGGATGGTGGAGCTGGGCTGGCTACTGCCGCGGGTCAAGGACCACCGCGCCGTCCGCGTGACTCCGGCCGGCTGGGCGGGACTGTCCTCCGTCTTCGGCGTGCCGTCGGATCGGTAGCTGGTCTACGTTTGGTCCCATGCTCCTGGAACAGCGCGCCCGCGACGGCATCCTGGCGGGGACGATCACCGTGCTGTTCCGGCGCTGGCGCTCGCCCCAGGTCGTGGCCGGGCGCCGCTACCGTACGACTGCGGGCCTCCTCGACGTCGAGTCGGCAGCTGTGGTGCAGCCGGGGGACATCTCGCCTGCCGACGCTGAGTTGGCCGGCTATCCGAGCGTTGCCGACTTGCTGGCCAACCTGCGTGGCGATTCCGCGGCGCCGCTCTATCGCGTGGCGGTCCGCCCGGCACCTGCCGACGCCTCCGACCCACGCGACGTGCTGGCGCGAAAGTCCCGCCTGTCGGCTGGTGGGCGCGCCGAACTGGACAAGCGCCTGGCGCGGCTGGAAGCCGGCCGTTCGCCGTGGGTCGAGGAGACGCTGCGCATCATCGCCGACCATCCGGGCGTCTCGGCGCGCGAGCTGGCGGAGAGGCTCGGCCGCGAACGGGACGCCTTCAAGCTCGACGTCCGCAAGCTCAAGGCCCTCGGCCTGACGCTCAGCCTCGAGGTCGGCTACCGGCTCTCGCCGCGGGGGAGGGCGTACCTGCGGGGCAAGGCTTAGTGTGGCGGGCATGAGCATCGACGCGCGGGCCATGTGGGTGCGATTCGAGACCTACCACGACGTCACGTACTTCACGCCGGAGAGCCGGGCGGCGACCGATGCCCTTGGCTGCAAGGGCGGCTGGATGGGCTACTTCGGCATGCGGGCAGCGCCACTCGGCGCGGTGTCGCCGGAGTTGGTGACCGCGCTGTTCTACAACTTCGCTCCTTCGCGGGTTGGGCGCGCTCTGCCGGACGCGTGGTCGGTGGCGTCGCCGTCCGCGTACCTGCGTACGCGGTTGTCCGGAGCGGACGCCGCGCTGCGCCGGCTGCTGCCGGCCGATGTGCTCGAGGGTGCCGATCTGGCGGAGGCGGCTGCGCTGCTGCGTTCGGCGGCCTCGCACGCGCCGACGGCCGGCCGGGCCCTGGCCGCCGCCAACGCGGCCCTGCCATGGCCGTCCGAGCCCCACCTGGTGCTCTGGCAGGCAGCGACCCTGCTCCGCGAATCCCGCGGCGACGGCCACGTGGCGGCACTGGTCTCGGCGGGTCTGGATCCATGCGAGACGCTGGTCCTCTTCGGCGCCGAGCATGGTTTGTCGGAGGACTACATGCGGGCCGCCCGCGGCTGGTCCGAATCCGAATGGTCCGACGCCCAGGGGCGCCTCACCTCCCGCGGCCTGCTGACCGCCACCGGTCTCACCGAAGCAGGGGCGGCGTTGCGTGCATGGGCCGAGTCCCGAACCGACGAGGGAGCGGCCCTGCCCTGGCACGCGATCGGCGAGCAGGCAACCGCCCGAGCCGCCACCCTCCTCACCCCGATCGCGCTGCGCATCGCCCAGGGCAACGAAGCGATGGCGGTCAACCCGATGGCCCTGGACCCCGTCGCCGAGTTGATCAGGCTGTCCGAGGCCGGCGACAACGCGTTCGGACAAGGAGAAGGGCGCCTCTCCCCGGGCTGATGCCGTAGGAGAAGCGCCCTTGCCCTTGTGCTCTAGATGTCGAAGTAGAGTTCGAACTCGTGTGGGTGCGGCCGCAGCCGTACCGGGTCGATCTCGTTCGAGCGCTTCCAGTCGACCCAGGTTTCGATCAGGTCGGGGGTGAAGACGCCGCCCTCGAGGAGGTAGCCGTGGTCGGCCTCCAGCGAGTCGAGCACCTCGTCCAGCGACCCTGGCACCTGCTGCACTGCCGCGTGCTCGTCCGGCGGCAGCTCGTAGAGGTCCTTGTCGATCGGCTCCGGCGGCTCGATCTTCGAGCGGATCCCGTCGATCCCGGCCATCAGCATCGCGGAGAAGGCGAGGTAGGGGTTGCAGGACGGGTCGGGGACGCGGAACTCGATGCGCTTGGCCTTCGGGTTCGTACCCGTGATCGGGATCCGGACGCACGCGGAGCGGTTGCGCTGCGAGTAAACCAGGTTGACCGGCGCCTCGAAGCCCGGCACGAGCCGGTGGTAGGAGTTGACCGTCGGGTTGGTGAACGCGAGCAGCGAAGGCGCGTGCTTGAGCAGCCCGCCGATGTACCAGCGGCCGACGTCCGACAGGCCGGCGTACCCGAGCTCGTCGTAGAACAGCGGCTCGCCGTTCTTCCAGATGCTCTGGTGGCAGTGCATGCCGGACCCGTTGTCACCGAAGATCGGCTTCGGCATGAACGTGACCGTCTTGCCGGCGGCCCAGGCCGTGTTCTTGAGGATGTATTTGTACTTCATCAAGTTGTCGGCCTGCTTCAGCAGCGTGTCGAAGCGGATGTCGATCTCCGCCTGACCCGCGGTGCCGACCTCGTGGTGCTGCATCTCCGTCGGGATGCCGGCCTGGATCAGCTGCTTGACCATCTCCGAACGCAGGTCGGTCAGATGGTCCATCGGGGGTACGGGGAAGTAGCCCTGCTTGTAGCGCGGCTTGTAACCGAGGTTGCCGCCGGGCTGTTCCGCACCGGTGTTCCACGCCGCTTCGATCGAGTTGAGGAAGTAGTAGCCGGCGTCCGCCCGCGTCTCGAAGCGGACGTCGTCGAAGATGTAGAACTCCGCCTCGGGGCCGAAGAAGGCCGTGTCCCCGATGTTCGAACCCTTGAGGTAGGCCTCCGCCTTCCGCGCGATGTTACGCGGGTCGCGGCTGTAGCCCTCGCCCGTCAACGGGTCGTGAACGAAGAAGTTGATGATCAGAGTCTTGTGCTGACGGAACGGGTCGAGCATCGCCGATGTGGGATCTGGCAGCAGGAGCATGTCCGACTCGTGGATCTGCTGGAAGCCGCGGATCGACGATCCATCGAACATCAGGCCATCGCTGAAGACGTCGGCACTGAAGTTGCTCACGGGCAAGGTGAAGTGCTGCATGATGCCCGGCAGATCGCAAAAGCGGACATCGATGAACTCCACGCCCTCGTCGCTGACAAAGGCCAGTAGCTCGTCGGCGGTTTGGAACATATAGCCCCTCCTCGCATCTCTTGGGCTGTGACGGTAGGTACGAACGGTTTCCCCGCCGTGTCCGGCATGTTGCGCTGACGTTACGCCGAGGTTTGGTGGCTACGCTTCCCTTCGTGACAGCTGGGCATGCGGGCAGGGACGACTCAGAAGCCAATGATGGCACCCGGTCGGGGCCGCCTTCGGACACCGCGCCGGGCACGTTGGCCGGGTGGGGCCCGCGTGCCGTCGCACTGGTGATCGACTGGGTGGTCGCCAATCTGATCGCCTTTGTGATCGTACGACGACCAGACGTCTGGCAGGCGCCGGTCGACGGACTCGACTTCCTGCCGCTGGCCGCCTTCGGCCTCGAGGTCTGGCTGCTGACCGCGTTCCTCGGCGCCAGCCTCGGCCACCGGATCCGCGGCCTGGCCCTCGTCCGCCTGGACGGCAAACAGCCGGTCGGCCTCTGGCGCGCCCTGATCCGTACCGTCCTCCTCCTGCTCGTGATCCCGGTCTTCGTCATCGGCCGCGACCGCCGCGGCCTCCATGACCGCCTGGCAGGCACCGAGCTGGTCCGCGCCCGCTGAGCGCCTGCACCGGCCCGCACAGCCGGATCGGCTCGGCCACGCGGCGTGCTCCCCGTCGGGCCCAGGGGGCTCGACTAGGGTCGGCCGGGTGGACAACGCAATTCCCGGTCCGGGGTCGTTCCCGGCGGAGTACGGCTCCCCGCTGACGTCTGAGGACCAGGAGCTCATCGAGTACGCACGGCGCATCGTCGATGACAACGGGGACGGGGCCCTGCACACGGTTGGCTCGGCCGTCCGGGACGTCGACGGGCGCATGCACGGGGGCATCAACCTCTACCACTTCACCGGCGGTCCCTGCGCCGAGCTGGTCGCCCTCGGCAACGCCCGCGCCCGGGGAGCGCGTCAGCTGACCACGATCGTCGCGGTCGGGGACCACGGCAGAGGCGTGATGTCGCCGTGCGGACGCGACCGCCAGGTCCTGCTCGACTACTACGCCGGCATCCGGGTCCTGCTGCCCACCGACCGCGGCGTCCGCAGCGTCCCGATCCAGCAGCTGTTGCCCACGGCGTTCCGGGCGGCGAACGGAGTCCGCCAGCAGGTGCGCTTCCACCCCGACTACCTCGAGCCGGTCCGCTCCGGCGCCAAGCGGACGACGATCCGCTTCCACGATCCCTTCCACACCGGCCCGGCCGACCTCGTCTTCGAGCTGGACGAGGAGGTCGTGCTCCACGGCGACGTCACCCGGACCAGCCACAAGCACGTCCACGACCTCACCGACGACGACGCGCGAGCCGACGGCTTCGCCGACCTGGCCGAGCTGATGGAGCGCCTCCGCTTCCACTATCCCGATCTCCAGCCCACCGACGAGATCGACGTCGTGCACTTCGAGCTCGAACGCTAGCGGTCGCAGAAGGCTTGCCAGGCGGAGATTGACGGCTGGTCGCGCAGGCGGTAGTCGAAGCCTTCGGCGTAGTCGAT
Source organism: Flindersiella endophytica (assembly GCF_054779015.1). Taxonomy (NCBI): domain Bacteria; kingdom Bacillati; phylum Actinomycetota; class Actinomycetes; order Propionibacteriales; family Nocardioidaceae; genus Flindersiella; species Flindersiella endophytica. The sequence continues at coordinate 15,233 of NZ_BAAGYY010000011.1, read as the reverse complement.
GTCGAAGTAGCTCACGAACAGTGCTTTGTGCTTGATGGCGTACGAGGTCAGGTCACGCAGCCACGCGGCCCGCCCGGCGCCGGAGGAGTCGGAGGCCAGCTTGATCGACCCCAGCTCCGCCAGGCCCCACGGCTTGCCGATCGCCTTCGCCGTGGCGACGATCGTCGACAGCTGTTTGGCGGCGCTGTAGTAGACCTGCGGGTCCTGTTTCCAGCCGTGGTTGTAGACGTCGAACGCGAGTACGTCGATCACGTCGCCGCCGGGGTAGTAGTCGCGCCAGTGGCGGCCGGACCGGGAGTCGAGGCTCCAGTCCATCAGGATCAGCGTGGCCCGCAGTCGCGGGTTGGACGCCGCCGCGGCGAAGCCGTCCAGCCGGCGCCAGGCCGAGCGGTACTCCGCGGCCGTGAACTCGCCCTTCTCGATGTCCTCTTCGGGCTCGTGGTGCAGCGTCCAGTAGATGTCGCGATCGCGTGGAGCTTCCGAGAACCAGGCGCGCAGCACCGTGTCGTAGTCGCCCGCGTTCACGAGCCGGGGGTCGAGCTTCAGCGACACCACGACCGTACGCGCGGCCTTCCCCGCCCGTCCGGGCCAGACAGACGGCACGCCGTAGAAGATCCGCGCCATCCCGAGGTCGCCGAACCGCCGGTCCTCCGCCGCCAGCGCGTCGGTCGCGGTCTGGCCGCCCTCCGGGAGATACGAGGCCCCGCACAGCGTCCCGCCAGGCGGGGGCACCTTCCGCTCGCGAGCAGAAGCAGTGGGGGAGGCCGGCGGCTGCCCGGAATCCCCGCCCTTACGTCCGGTCTCCGCCGGTACGTCACGCCGGGCCGGTCCCTGCGAAGGCGCGACCCGCGGCGACGGCGCGGTGGACGACGACGGCGGACGCGGCTCGCCGTTGAGCGTCAACATCGCCCGGTCACGGCCGAGCAGTTGCGGCCCGAAGAACCCGGCCACCAGTAGCGATGCGACCACCAGCACACCCACTGCCAGGATCAGCACCCGGCTACGTCGGGTCAGCCTGATTCGCACCCGCACACGCTAGCGTGCGCGCGGGGCCCCGGGCGGCATCTTGACGTTCTTCGGCAGCGGACCCTTCGGGATCGGGAGGTTCTGCCGGTTGGCCGACAGTGCCTTCAACCGGAACAGCAGCTCGGTGACCTCGTTCGGGCGAAGGTTGCGCGGCAGCTTCATCACGTGCGAGGAGAGCTTGCGCAGCGGCACCTGGCCCTCCTCGTCACCGACCACAACGTCGTAGATCGGGGTGTCGGGCGCGACCCTGGCGTGCTTGCGCTTCTCGTTGGCCAGCAGGTTGCCGACGCGGTTGGGAACGCCCTCACCGACCAGGATGATGCCGGGCCGGCCGACCACGCGGTGGACGATGTCCTGGTTACGCGTGACCGAGATCGCCGGGTCGACCGTCCAGCCGCGGCGGAGCGTCTGCAGCGCGTTGGCGCCGGCGCCGAGCTGGCCTTCGAGCCGGGAGTAGGCGGCTTTCTCCACCCGCCGGCCGAACACGATCATCATGAGCAGGAAGCCGACGGGTACACCGGTCAGCCCCCACAGGATGGGGTTCTTGAGGATGAAGCCCAGCCCGACGAACACCGCGACCACGCCGAGGAAGATCCCGGCGAGCAACAGCCCGATCGTCGGCTGTGCTTCCTTGGTGATCTTGTATGCGGCACGGACCTGGGCGATCCTTCCGGGCTTCTTCTCCGGGTCCTGTGCTGAGTCGCGCTTGGCCATGGGCAAAGCTTACGGGTGAGTCGGCTCCGGCAACCTACGGGATTCCAATGCCTGCTGGTAGAGCCGCCCAGCTCGGTACGAAGACCGAACCAACGGCCCCGACATCACACCGGCGAAGCCGATCTCGGCCGCCTCGGACTGCAGCTCGACGAACTCCTCCGGCCTGACCCAGCGCTCGACCGGATGGTGCCGCGCCGACGGCCGGAGGTATTGCGTGATGGTCAGGATCTCGCAGCCGGCGTCGTAGAGGTCCTGCATCGTGGAGGTGACCTCGGAACGCTCCTCGCCCATGCCGAGGATGAGGTTCGACTTGGTGACCAGCCCGAACTCGCGAGCCTGCCGGATCACGTCGAGTGAACGCTCGTAACGGAAGCCGGGCCGGATCCGCCGGAAGATCCGCGGCACGGTCTCGACGTTGTGCGCGAACACCTCAGGCCGGGTCGAGAACAGCTCCGACAGCAGCTCACCACGCCCGGTGAAGTCGGGCGCCAGCATCTCGACGCCCGTGTCGGGGTTGAGCTCGTGCACCTGCCGGATCGTCTCGGCGTAGAGCCAGATGCCCTCGTCGGGCAGGTCGTCGCGGCAGACGCCGGTGATCGTGGCGTAGCGCAGGCCCATCGTGCGGACGCTCTCGGCGACCCGGCGCGGCTCGTCGCGGTCGAGGTCGGCGGGCTTGCCGGTGTCGATCTGGCAGAAGTCGCAGCGCCGCGTGCACTGGTCGCCGCCGATCAGGAACGTGGCCTCGCGGTCTTCCCAGCATTCGTAGATGTTGGGACAGCCGGCCTCCTGACACACCGTGTGCAGACCCTCACGCTTCACCAGCGAGCGGAGCTCGGTGTATTCCGGGCCCATCTTGGCGCGTGTCTTGATCCACGACGGCTTCTTCTCGATCGGGGTCTCGCTGTTGCGGACCTCGAGCCGGAGCATCTTGCGTCCTTCTGGCGCGATCGTCACGGTTAGAGCCTACGTCGGTGCGTTTTCTTTGGCGGCAGGTACGGTGTCGAGCGTGTCTATGCGTGTAGTTGTCGCGTCGACGAACCCCGTCAAGAAGCGGGCGGCGCTCGACGCGATCCGGATCAGCCTTGGCCACGACGACGCCACGATGGTGACGGTCGAGGTCGACTCTGGCGTACCCGCCCAGCCGTACGGCGACGACGAGACGCTCAAGGGCGCTCGCAACCGCGTCGACGCCGCCCGCCGTGAGGTGCCCGACGCCGATCTGTGGGTCGGCCTCGAAGGCGGCGTCGTCGAGCGCGACGGCTGCCTGGAGGCGATGGCCTGGATCGTGGTCGACGGCGTGGTCGAGGGCAAGCCGTGCCGCGGCGAGAGCCGGACCGCGACGTTCACGCTGCCCGAGGAGATCACGGCGCTCGTACGTTCGGGTATCGAGCTCGGCGAGGCGAGCGACCGTGTGCTCGGCGGCACCAACACCAAGCAGACGACCGGCACTGTCGGCCCGCTGACCGGTGGCGTGATCGACCGCGGCTCGTACTACTCCCACGCCATGGTCCTCGCGCTGATCCCGTTCCGGAATCCGCGACTCGACTTCAGCTGAGTCGCCGCAGGGCTTGCCGCACTGACCTTTCAGGCGCCGGGCGCCGCGGCGACGCTCTGGAACGCCTCCGACAGTTGACGCTCCACCACCGGGAGCACGTCGAGCACGGTGACCGTCCGGCCGAGCTCCTTGCTGAGGGAGGAGACGCCGGCGTCGGCGATCCCGCACGGAACGATGCGGTCGTAGGCGGACAGGTCGCAGTCGCAGTTGAGTGCGAAGCCGTGCATCGTCACGCCTTGCGAGACTCGCAGGCCGATCGCCGCGATCTTGCGATCCGGGCCGCGGGAGTCGGCCGGCACCCACACGCCGCTCCGGCCCTCGATCTGCTGTGTGCGCAGGCCCGCGTCGGCGCAGACGGCGATCAGCGCCTGCTCGAGCCGGCGTACGAACGCCACGACGTCGATCGGGTCGGGCAGCTTCACGATGGGATATCCGACCAGCTGTCCGGGCCCGTGCCAGGTGATCTTTCCGCCTCGATCGACGTCGATCACGGGCGTACCATCTAGAGGACGTTCGTGTGCTTCTGTACGCTTGCCTGCGGTAAAGACGGGTGGGTGTTCGAGAAGTAGCACAGAGTCGGGGACCTCGTCGGCTACGCGACGGGCGTGCAGGTTGCGCTGATCTGCCCAGGCCCTGTCGTAGTCGACGGCGCGGTCACCGAAGCCGGCGTGCAGAAACCGCAGTGAGCTCACCTTAGTGAGTGTAGGGGTGTCCGTAGGGAATCCTGGATTGGCGTGGGGCGAACTTGTCGAGTAAAGACGCAAACGTCGAGGGCTACACCATCGAGGGATTGCTCGGCGAAGGGCCGCTGGGCGAGTTGTGGCTGGCACGTGAGGACGCCACCGGCGCGCGGGTGACACTGCGCCGCGTCGACACCCAGACCCAGACCCAGGAACGCGCTCGCCGGCTGCTCGGAACACTCGAGGCGATCCAGCACCCCAACCTCCTTCGCGTCCGCGAGATGGTGCCGATCGACGACGACATGGTGGTCGTGTCCGACTACGCCGAAGGCGGCACGCTCGAGGAGCTGCTCCGGGTCCGGCACAGCCTCGACCCCGGTGAGGTCGTCTCGTTCGCCGCCCCGATCTCGCAGGCGCTGGCGCTGGCCCACCGGTTCGGCCTCGCCCACGGCGCGGTCTCTCCGGACGCGATCTGCTTCGCCGCCGACGGCACGCCGTTGCTGGCCGACCTCGGGCTGGCCGGCCTGCTCAACCCCGAAGACCCGCCGCAGCCGTCCGACGACATCTACGCCATGTCGGCGATCTGCTACACCACACTGACAGGGCTCCGGCCAGGACCCGGTGAGCGCCGCCGTCCGATCTACATGGTGAGCCCCGGCGCACCGCCCGGGCTCGCGCACGTGATCGAGGCCGGTCTGCAGGTGCAGCCGCAGTTGCGTCCGGATGCCAACGAGCTCGCCACCCAGCTGATCGGCTCGACGCCCAAGGTCGCGATCCGCTTGGTGCCGCCCCAGCGCCGTGAGCCGCTTGCGCAGCCCTCGACCGGCCAACCTGGCCAACCGGTCCAAGCAGGCCGGCCGAACCAGCCGAACCAACTGGGCCGGCCGGCTGCCACCGCCCAGAGCGCCGGGCCGTGGCAGCCGCCCGGTCAGCAGCACAGCCGGCAGATGCCCGACTCCCGGACCGACACCGGCAGCCATCGGCCGATCCTGGATGCCGACTTCGACGACGATGACGACGAGGGCAGCTCCGGCAGGCGCCGGACGGCGCTGCTCGTGTCGGGCGTCGGCGTCGCGGTGGCGATCGTGCTGGCGCTCACGCTGGCGTGGGTCTTCACCCGTGACACCGACGAGCCGGTGGTCCAGCCGACCTCGCAGCCGTCGGCGTCTCCCACCAAGTCGGCCGGCAGCAGCACCGCCGCCCCGCAGGACGACGGCAAGATCCAGCGCTGGAGCGCGGTCCTTCGAGGGCTCGACACCCGCCGCGCGCAGGCGTTCGCCGCGCTCGACGTGAAGCTGCTGGAGAAGACCGACGTCAAGGACTCCAAGGCCTACCTCGAGGACAAGAGCCAGATCGACCTGCTGAAGAAGGCCGGCTACACCAAGGCGTTCCGCGTACAGCGCACGTACGAGATCCAGACCGTCGACGACAGCAAGAAGGACCGCGTCGTCCTCGAGGTCACGATCCAGCCGCGCGCGGCGGTCCTGGAGGCGCCGGGTGGCAAGCGGCAGGCCTGCGGCACCAACGCCAAGCAGAAACAGGCGATGGTGCTGACCCGCGTCGACGGCGCCTGGCTGGTCCAGATCCGCAGCATCCGCGACGGTACGAAGCGGCACCCGGTCTGCCCGCCGCCGGCCCAGCCCGAGAGCTAGCCGTGCCCGCCGTACCACACGGCGCAAGCCGGACGGAGATCTGGAAGGCTGTGCATCATGCAGGGTGACTTCCAGGTCGAGGGCTATGTCATCGAGGGCTTGCTCGGTGCCGGGTCCACCGGTGAGCTCTGGCTCGCCCGCGAACAGGCGTCTGGGCAGCAAGTCGCGCTGAAGCGGTTCCGGCCGCGGGACGAGGAGGCGCAGCGCGAGGCCCGCCGGATGGTCAACACGCTGGCACAGCTCTCGCACCCCAACCTCCTCCCGGTCCGCGAGATGGTGTCGCTCGGCGAGTACTTCGTGATCATCTTCGACTACCCCGAGGGCGGCACGCTCGACCAGTTGCTCACCGTTCGCGGCACCCTGCACCCAGGTGAGATGGTGACGATCGCGTCGGCGATCGCCGACGCTCTGGCGACCGTGCACCAGATCGGCCTCGTCCACGGTGACGTCAACCCGGAGTCGGTCGTGTTCGCCGCCGACGGCCGGCCACTGCTCACCGATGTGGGCGTGATGGGGCTGATCGAGCGCGACCAGTTGCTCGGCACGCACGGGTTCACCGATCCGGCGACGCTGGCCGAGGACGCCGGCCCGCCGACCGCCGCCTCCGACGTCTACGGGCTCGCGGCGGTCTGTTACATCGCGTTGTCCGGCACCACGCTCGACTCGCAGCAGCAGCGCCGGCCGCTGCACCAGATCGCGCCGGGTGTTCCGCCCGGCCTGGCACACGCCGTCGAGGCCGGACTGCAGGCCGATCCGAGCGCGCGGCCGTCCGCCGGCTCGTTCGGCGGCCAGTTGATGTCGGCGGCTCCGGCCGCGACTGTCCGGTTTCCCGAGGGTGGGCTCGGCCAGGCGCCGTTCGCGCTGCCCGATGCCGGCGACCAGTTCGTGATCGGCACGGATCCAGCGCAGGGGCCGCAGAACCCCCAGCAGTCCCCGCCCCAGCAGCCGCCGCAAGGCTCGCCGGGGCTGTTCGCCCGCGAGACGCCGCTGGCCGAGCCGTCCACGTCGTTCACTCCGCAGGCCAGCCGGCTGACGTTCGACGACGACGAGGACGACGACCGCGACGAGCGCCGCGAACGCAAGCGGCGGCGCAAGCAGCAGAAGGCCTCGCGCCAGCAGGCGGCACGACAGCAGCAAGCCACCGCTCAGCAGGAGGCACCGGCCGAGCCGCGGCCGAAGACCGGCCTCCCGCTTCCCCGGAACGCCTTGCTGGCGATCGCGGCCGGCGTTGTGCTCGTACTCCTGGTCGGCGGTTTCTTCGCGTTGAGGGCGATTACCGGCCCGGACGAGTCCGGCGGGCCCAAACTGGCCGGACCGAACGCCGAGAAGTGGTCAGGCGTCCTCGACTCGCTCGACGAGCTGATCAGCGCGGCGTACCAGGCCGGCGATCCCAAGCAGCTGGAGGCCGCCTACAAGCCGGGCTCGCTCGCGCTGAAGGAAGACCAGCACACGATGCAGGCGTTCCTGCTCGACCAGGGCTGGCAGGGCGCGAAAGGCTTCCACGCCGAGACTCTCGAGCTCACCGTGACCGAGGAGTCCGACACCAAGGTCGTGCTCAACGCCGTTCTGCAGCGGCAGTCGTTCGTGGCGTTCAAGAACGACGGCACAGAGTACGAACAGCAGGCAGCCGACCCGGTGCGCTACCGGATCACGCTGGCGCCGGACGGCAAGGGAGGCTGGGTCTTCTGGACGCTCCAGAGGCTCGACAGCACCGCGTCGCCGTCGCCGGAAGAGGGGGAGTGAGCAGGACATGGCTGGCGACTTCCGGCTACCCGGCTATGACGTCGACAACCTGGTGTCGGCGAACGCGACGGGCGAGGTCTGGCGGGCTCGCGTACAGGCCAGCGGTGAGATCGTCGCGCTGAAACGCGTTCGCCCGCGCGACCCGGCCGCGGCCGACGGCCTACGCCGGCTGGTGACCCTGCTCAACCTGATCTCCCATCCGCACCTGCAGCGGGTCCGCGAGCTGCTGCCGGACGGAGAGCAGTCCGTACTCGTGCTCGACGACGCCGACGGCGGCAACCTCGACCAGCTGCTGTCCGGCCGCGGTGGCATCGAGCCCGGCGAGGTCGTCACCTCGATCGGCCCGGTCGCCGAGGCGCTCGGCGCGGCCCACGAACGCGGGCTCGTGCACGGTGACATCACGCCGGCGTCGATCGTGTTCACCAGCGAGGGTCGTCCTATGCTCGCCGACATCGGCCTGCTGCAGCTCGTGGGCGGCGGCGTCGACCTGTTCGGCGGTGCGGCGGCCGGTCCGGGGGGTTCGAACGGGCCAGGGGGACCTGGAGGTCCGGACGGTCCAACGCCTCCGGAGGACGTCTACGCGCTGGCAGCGGTCGCGTATGCCGCGCTCACCGGGCAGCAGCCGATGCCCGGGCAGCCGCACCGGCCGCTTCCCGAGCTGGTGCCGAACTGCCCGCCCGGGCTCGTCCACGCGGTCGAGGCCGGGCTCGCCGAGGTGGCCGCGCGGCGGCCGACGGCCGCGCAGCTGGCCGAGCTGGTGTACGCCGCGTGCCCGCCGGCGCCCGTACGTTTCCCGGTGGCGCTCACGTTGTCCGAGGCCGACATCGCGGAGGCGCTCGCCAAGGCCGAGCAGCTCGCACAGCAGCAGCCGCCGGGTAAACCAGGCGTGCCTGGACAGCCTGGGCAGCCAGGCGCGCCGGGTCCGCCGGGCATGCCTGGCCAGCCCGGTCAACCGGGACAGCCAGGAGGGCCCGGGCAGCCCGGCTTTCCGCCACAGCAGGGCGGTGCACCCGGTGGTCCGATGCCGCCGCTCGACCCGTTCATGCAGGCGCCCAGCCCGCCCGCCGACCGGCCGGGTGTCCAGCCCGGCGGGGGTGGCGGCGGCAACTTTCCGTCGTTCGGCCCGCAGTTCGACGACGTTGACGATGACGACCGCGGCGGCGCCCTCAAGTGGGTGCTGATCGCGCTGGTGGTCGTCGTGGTGCTCGGTGGCGGCGGGTTCGGCGTCTGGTGGTGGATGAACCGCCCGGACAGCGACCCGGTGACGCAGCAGACCCAGACCGCCGGCCCGGTGAACCCGACCAACGGCCCGACCCAGCAGCCGACCACCAAGCCGACGACCAAGCCGTCTCCGCGTACGGACGAGGACCGCTACCAGCTGATCCTCGAGGAGCTGGACGCCAAGCGGGCCGAGGCGTTCGCGTTGCCCGACACCGCTCCGCTGAGCGACGTCTACGTCGAGGGCTCGGACCTGCTGGCGCAGGACAGCAAGCTGGTCGGTGACTACGCCAAGCAGGGTGCACGGATCGAGGGCCTGCGCTACGTCATCCAGAGCCTGAAGATCGACTCGGAGACGCCGAAGCAGAACCCGACGCAGGTCGTGCTGACCGTGGTGAACCAGCGGCAGGCCTACACCGTGATCGACTCGAGCGGGAAGAGCTCGCCGCAGCCGGCGTCCAAGCCGGAACGCCAGCGGTTCACGCTGAAGCAGGTCGGCGGCACGTGGTTGATCGCCAAGACGATCAAGCTCTAGAGGCGAGCCGTTCGGTCAGCTGCTCGACGTCGGGCGACTCGAACTCGAAGCCGGCCTCGGTGAGCCGGCGGGGGAAGATGCGGGCGCTGCCGAGCAGTTCGTCGGAGAAGCCGCCGAGCACGGCCCGCAGTACCACGGCGGGCACACCGAGCACCGCGGGCCGGTGAAAAGCCCGCCCGAGCGCCCTGGTGAACTCCGTGTTGGTCGGCGGCTGCGGCAACGTCAGGTTGTAGGGCCCGGCGCAAGCCTCCCGCCCGACCACGAAGCGCACGGCGGCCAGCCAGTCGGCCAGCCCGATCATGCCCATGTACTGCTTGCCCGACCCGAACTTCGCGCCCAGCCCGAACCGGAACGGCAGCGACATCAGGGGGTAGACCCCGCCGCCGTGGCCGAGTACGACGCCGGTACGCAGCACCAGCACGCGCGCGCCGGCTCGTTCGGCCGGACGGGTGCACTCCTCCCAGAGCCGGACGGTCTCGGGGAGGAAGCCGGTGCCGGGAGCGGTGTGCTCGTCGATGGCCTGGATCGAGCGGTCCTTGCCGTAGTAGCCGATCGCGCTCATCGACACGAACACCTTCGGCCCGCCGAGCTCGGCCAGCGTGTTCGCGAGCGTGCCGGTCGTGGTGGTGCGGCTCTCGCGGATCTTGCGCTTGTAGCGCTCGGTCCACGGCACCCGGCCGACGCTGGCGCCGGCCAGGTTGACCACGACGTCGGCGTCGGCCAGCACCTGCTTGTCGACCACGCCGCGGGCGGGGTCCCAGGGGGATTGGCCTGGTCCGGACGGCTCATGGCGGACCAGGCGTATGACCTCGTGGCCCTGCCGCCCGAGATCGCCGGCGAGCGCCTGGCCCAGGAAGCCAGAGCTGCCGGCGATCACCCAGCGCATCAGCTGGTGAACTCGGCCGCGACGCTGCCGTCCTCGAGCCGCTTCTTGATCGCGGTCAGGAAGCGGGCCGCGTCGGCGCCGTCGACCAGGCGGTGGTCGTAGCTCAGCGCGAGGTAGAGCATGTGGCGAATCGCGATCGTCTCGCCCTGCGGCGTGTCGATCACGACCGGACGCTTCACGACCGTGCCGGTGCCGAGCATGGCGACCTGCGGCGGCGTGAAGATCGGGGTGTCGAACAGCGCACCCCGGCTGCCGGTGTTGGTGATCGTGAACGTTCCGCCGTAGAGCTCGTCCGGCGTGATCTTGTTGGTACGCGTGCGCTCGGCCAGGTCGGCGATCTTCTTCGCCAGGCCGGTCACCGACAGGTCGCCGGCATTGTGGATCACCGGGACCATCAGCCCGCGCTCGGTGTCGACCGCGATGATGAGGTTCTCGGCGTCGTGGTAGGTGACCTCGCCCTTCTCGGTGTCGATCGAGGCGTTGAGCTTCGGGTGCTCCTTCAGCGCGTCGATCGTCGCCTTGGCGAAGAACGGCAGGAAGCTGAGCTTCACACCCTCGCGCTGGACGAAGGAGTTCTTCACCTTGTCGCGGACCCGCGCGATCGCGGTGACGTCGACCTCGACGACGGTGGTGAGCTGCGCGGCGGTGTGCAGCGCCTCGACCATCCGCTCGGCGATGATCCGCCGCATCCGCGACAGCTTCTCCGTCGTGCCGCGCAGCGGGCTCGGCTCCACCGAGGCCGACGGCGCGGGTGCCGCGCTGGCCGCGGCCGGTGGAGGAGCGGCCTGGGCGGCAGCGGCGTCGCGCGCCTTGGCGGCCTCCAGCACGTCCTGCTTGCGGATCCGGCCACCGACGCCGGTGCCGTTGATCGTGCCGAGGTCGATGTTGTGCTCGGTGGCGAGCTTACGGACGAGCGGCGTGACGTACTGAGCGCCCGCTCCGGCCGCACCGTCGCCGTTGGTCCGGCTCGTCGTGACCGGCGCCGGAGCCGGCGACGAAGGCGTCACCTGCGGCGGAACGGTGGCGGTCTGGGCCGTCTGCTGCTGGGCCGGCTGCCGCTGGGCGGCGGGCTGCGGGGCCGGCTGCGCGGGGGCGGCCTGCTCCTGCGGCTCGGGCTCCTCGGCAGGCGGGGGACCGGCGTGCCGGGGCGCGGCGGCCGGTGCGGCACCTGCCTCGGACGCGATCACGCCGAGCTCGGCGCCGACCTGGACGGTCTCGTCCTCGCCGACCGTGATCCGGACCAGCGTGCCGGACGCCGGCGCGGGGATCTCGGTGTCGACCTTGTCGGTGGAGACCTCGAGCAGCGGCTCGTCGGCCTGCACGGTGTCGCCGACCTGCTTCAGCCAACGGGTCACCGTGCCTTCGGTGACGCTCTCGCCGAGCGCGGGCAGCGTCACCGACGTGCCGTCCGCCTGGCCGTCAGCGCCGGCCGCCGCCTGCGGTGCCGGCTCGGCCTCGGGCTGCGGTGCCTGCTCCTGGGCGGCCTGCTGGGCCGCCGGCTGGGGCTGTGCCGGCTCTGGCTCTGGCTCCGGCTCGGCCGCCGGCGCCTGCTGCTCCGGTGCCGGCGCGGGCGCGCCCGCGTTGCTGTCCTCGGAAATGATGGCCAGCTCGGCGCCGACCGCGACCGTCTCGTCCTCGCCGACCGTGATCTGCGTGAGTACGCCGGAAGCGGGCGCCGGGATCTCGGTGTCGACCTTGTCCGTGGAGACTTCGAGCAGTGGCTCGTCGGCCTGCACGGTGTCGCCTACCTGCTTGAGCCACCGCGTCACGGTGCCCTCTGTGACGCTCTCCCCAAGTGCGGGGAGGGTGACGGAGACCGGCATCCCTTGCTCCTTCTCCTGGTTGCGAACCAGCCGGGTCGTTGTTCTGTCTGTCTGCCCTGCGCGGCGGCAAGGCTAGTCGTGCGTGTGTAGCGGCTTCCCTGCCAGTGCGAGATGCGCCTCGCCAAGCGCTTCGCTCTGGGTCGGGTGTGGGTGGATCAGCTGGGCGACCTCACCGGGCAACGCTTCCCAGTTATAGATCAGCTGTGCCTCGGCGACGAGCTCACTTACCCGGCTGCCCACCATGTGGACGCCTACGACCGGGCCGTCCTGCTCGCGCACGACCTTGACGAAGCCCTGCGTCCTGAGGATCTGGCTCTTGCCGTTGCCGCCGAGGTTGTAGGTGTAGGTCTGGACCTCGCCGTACTTCTCCTTCGCGGCCGCTTCCGACAGGCCGACGGAGGCGACCTCGGGGTCGCAGTAGGTGATCCGCGGGATCCCGGAGTCGTCGAACGGCGCCGGACCGAGCCCGGCGATGTCTTCGGCGACGAAGATGCCCTGCTGGAAGCCGCGGTGGGCCAGCTGCAGGCCGGGCACGATGTCGCCGACGGCGTAGACGCCCTGGACGTTCGTCCGCAGCCGCTCGTCGGTGGGCACGAAGCCGCGGTCCATCGTGACGCCCTGCTCGTCGTAGCCGAGTCCGGCGGTGTTGGGACCCCGCCCGACCGCGACCAGCAGCAGGTCGGCGTCGTAGCTGTCTCCGGACTCGACCGTCAGGCGGACACCCGCGTCGGTGCGCTCGACCGATTTGTACGGGGTGCCGGTCTTGAACTTGATGCCTCGCTTGCGGAACGCGCGTTCGACCTGCTTGGAGCTGTCCGGATCCTCCGGTGGGAGGAGCCGGGGCAGCGCCTCGATGATCGTCACATCTACCCCGAACGACCGCCAGGCGCTCGCGAATTCCACGCCGATCACGCCGCCGCCGAGCACGATCGCCGACTTCGGCAGCTCGGTCAGGCCGAGGGCGTGCTCGCTGGTGATGATCCGCTCGCCGTCGATCTCGATGCCGGGGAGCGTCTTGGAGAAGGAGCCGGACGCCAGCACGATGTGCCGGCCTTCGTACCGGGTGCCGTCGACCTCGACCGCGTTGGGCGCGACCAGGCGGCCCTCGCCCTCGATGATCGTGAGGCCCTTGGCGGACTTGAGCAGGCCGGTCAGGCCCTTGAAGAGGCGGCTGACCACGCCATCCTTGTATTTGTTGACCCCGGCCAGGTCGATGCCCTCGAAGCTCGCCAGGACGCCGAACTCGGCGCTGTCGCGGGTCGCGTCGGCGACCTCGCCGGCGTGCAGCAGGGCCTTGGTCGGGATGCAGCCACGGTGCAGGCAGGTGCCGCCGAGCTTGTCCTTCTCGACCAGCGCGACCGACAGGCCGAGCTCGGCCGCGCGGATGGCACACGCGTAACCGCCGCTGCCCCCGCCCAGGATCACGATGTCGAACGAGATGCCGGCGTTATCCGCCACGGGTTCCTCCGTGCCGTCCGATTCGGGTACGTGTGGGTGTGCGAGCGGCGCCTGGTCGGCACCCGCTCGGCACGTCACGGTCATCTTTCCATCTCCGCCGGTTCCGCTGCCAAACGGGCCGCTGTGACTTCCGCCGCCGGCCGGGCTGCGTCATCGCCGCGTACCGCCCAGTCACTATGAGAAACTGCCGATGAGCACCTGTGAACAGGTGTCGGCGACACCAGGAACCCGGACGACGCCGGTGTCGTTTCGCAGTCAAGGGACGAGCCGCGTGGCCGCTCGATCGAAGTCTAGGAGGCACGACATGCTGGGGTGGCTGCGTCGCCGGACGCGAGGGAACCGGCGTAGCGCCGGTGGTGGGTCCTCGGACCAGCGCAAGCTGCGTAACGAGGCGATGGACCACCTGGAGCAGTTCGCGCGCTCCCGGACCGGCGTCGAGGGCTTCGTCGAGCCGCGCACGACTGTGACCGAGACCACGCTGCTGCTCGTGGCCAACGACGGCGAGTGGACCCGCCGGCGGGTGCCGGACGCGGCCTACGCCCACAACTTCGCCAACAAGCTCGGAGTCCCGAGCTATGACGCGGCGGTCGTCGGCTATCCGCAGCGGATGCGTGAATGGAATGCACGGCAAAAAGCCGACAAAGCTAAAAAAGATCAGGCATAAACAGAGAGTTACTGTTGATCTTTACGCTTTACCTTTCGTCCGCGTGAAGGTAAAGAATTGCTCGGTCTAGTTGTCACTCTGGGCCATTGTATGGCTAAGGTCTGGGCTTAATGCCCTGCCCCACTACGTAAGGTTCTTTGTGTCACATACACCCCTGCACCGCCGTGTGCGCTGGAACGCTCGTACATTGATCGCAATTCTCGTTCCGGCTTTCTTGATCATCGGCGGTGCATTCGCACTCACTATCGGAAAAGATCAAAAACCGGCCGCGGTCGGTGCTGTCGACAGCGTTGGCGCGCTGGCCGGCCGTGACCGCCAGGAAGCCAGCCGTGGCACCGAGCGTTCCGACCTGCCGGCCGCCCGGTCGGGCAAGCGGGCGCCGAAGCCCACGGCGACTCCCAAGTCGACTCCGACGCCGAGTGGGAAGCCCAGCATCAAGCGCAAGACCGCGAAGACGGCCACGCCGGGCTATTCCGTGCGCTACACCTCGCCGAACTGCTCGGCGACCTACTTCGGCGACTCCACGGAGTACCAGCCGCTCGCCAACGGCGGCAACTCCACGACGACGACCCACGGCGTCGCGTTGTGGGACTGGTCGTTCGGCACCAAGGTGCGGATCACGTCGCTCGAGACCGGCAAGAGCGTGATCGCGCCGGTCGTCGACCGCGGGCCGGCCAGCTGGACCGGAAACTGCATCGACCTCCTGCCCGACACCTGGGACGACCTGGGCGTTTCCCGGTCGCAGGGTGAGCAGGACGTCCGCTACGAGATCCTGCGCGCCAACTAGCGCCCACGGGGCGCGGCGTCCCGCGCTGGTCGCGAATGACCACGTTAACCACGTAATTGGCGGGTTAACCACGCCCCGGGGCGTGGCGAAGCTCCTGTTGGCGTGGCGAAGCGCTAATGACCACGTTAACCAGCCAAAGCCTGGTTAACGTGGTCATTGAGCCTTTTTCATCTTGGGTCCAGGCGGGTGTGGAGGGTGTGGATGGCTTTGGCGATGGCGCCGATCTTTGCGGGGGCTGTAGCGGGCGTGTTGGAGGATGCGCCAGTGTTTGAGGGGTGCGAGGCCGTGTTCGCATCTGGCGCGTAGCGAGGCCAGGGCGTGGTTGGCGGCTTTCTGGCCTGGTGAGCGGTCTCGGCCGGGGGTGCGACGGTAGCCGGTGAGCACGTGGTCGGCGGCGGGATCGGTGGCGGGATCGGTGGCGGGATCGGTGGCGGGATCGGTGGCGGGATCGGTGGTGGCGTAGGCCAGGTCGGCCACCACGAACAGGCCGGC
>NZ_BAAGYY010000010.1:92951-104954 GCF_054779015.1 Flindersiella endophytica | reverse complement strand
CCAGTCTCGCGGTATCCGATGTCGCGGTCATCCCGACTCCTTCTCCGCCAGCCCATCAGGCCGGCGAGTCAAGCCGGAAACACCGTTCGATCCACAGTCCCCAGGAAACCACCCCGAATAGACAAGAGAAACGGGGAGTGTCGATCGGGACTGTACAAACAGCGGTGTAAATCCGGACAAAGGAGATACGCCTGATGGACACGACACGGGGAGCCGTCGAAGCGCCGACGGTGGGGCCGGCTGCGGTGGGGCGGTGGATGAGCAGCTGGTGATGGAGCTGACGGCTCGGGCCAGCGCGGCGGAGTGGGGCTGACCGGTGAGAGTGGGCTGCTGCAGCAGTTGACCAAGGTGGTGCTGGAGTCGGCGCTGGAGGGCGAGATGGACGGCCATCTCTGGTACGGCAAGCACGATCCAGCGGGTCGGAACGGGGAGAACTCGCGCAATGGCAAGCGCACCAAGACGATGTTGACGGAGGCTGGGCCGGTCGAGCTGGAGGTGCCCCGCGACCGGAACGGCAGCTTCGAACCGGTGATCGTCAAGAAGCGGCAACGGCGCCTGGACGGTATCGACGGGATCGTGCTGTCGTTGTCGGCCAAGGGCTCACCCACGGCGAGACCGCTGCACATCTGGCCGAGGTCTGCTCCAGCAGCGTCGGCCGCCGGACCGGGCGATGGTCGGTGCAGGCTCGGTACGCGCCATTTCGCGTGCTTGTGGTCCGAGCCGGGCTACCAAGGTCGGCTGCTGGCTCTCTCATACCGGAAGCCCCGTGTCGTACTCGCCCAGGCGTGCCGCACGCAGAGCTTCCAACTGGCCCCCCACGGCACCATCCTCGGTGTCGGTGACCAGCTGTCCAACGCGTACGCCAGGGCCGGCGCCGAGCCATACCACGAGCCGAACTGGGATCCGTTCGAAACAACTCGGTCGGCGTCCAAACCGATCTCGCGATGCTCGTCCGGGACACCGCACAAGCTACCGAGCCGGCAACATCCAGCGGGCTATCGCGAGAGTCGGCGCTCGGCGGGGTTGACCGGCGATGCCGGCTCGGCTCCAAGCACACGGTCTGTCTGTGGTCAAAACCCAACTACACCGGTGATCTCGTGACGGTTCCGGTCGGCACCAACCGGCTTGTGATCAGGCCGCCAGGGTTCGCCGCGCGTAGTCTTCAAGCCGCTGGAGACGTCAACTTGTGGGGCTACATCGACAACGATCCGTTCCAAATGATCGGCGCCGCGCTTGGGGTGTGGGAGGCCGAGCAGCCGACGCGCCTCCTGCTTGATCGGCCGAACCTTGTAGTGCGAAGTACTTCTCTGCACCTGTGCGACGGACTATGGGCTCAGCGTTGCGCTGATCTCTGGCAGCACCTCCATTCAGGCCGAGCTCGGCAAGAGTTCGCCGAACTCCATCATCGTCAGAGGGCCGACACGCTAGGTGGATCTTGTCCGTAATACCTGGATTGCCACCAATCCGCTGTCGGCCGAGGTGGAAGAACGGTGTTCGCCGGGACCGCTCCCGGATGTCACCTGGAAGGTTGGACGGCATCGCATGTGGCTGAGAGTGCTTGCCTTCCTTGGTCGCGTGTGAGGATCTGGTGGACAGGCGGTCTGCTGGCGTGGAGGCGGAGGGAATGGATCTCGCCGACGAGGAAGCAGGTTACGTACGCTGCCTTGCGTTGGGTCAGGCGGCTCTGGCAGGTGGGCGGTTCGAGGAGGCCGCCCGGCTGTTGGGCGAGGTCGTGGCGCTGCGGCCGGGCGAGGCGGCGGTGCACGTCGAGCTTGCGGCGGCATTGCGCGGCTTGGGATGGGTGGAGATGGCGCGCCGTGCCTACGCCCAGGCGCTGGCGGTCGATCCATTCTGCTCCGCCGCCGCGGACGGGCTACGCAGCTTGCATTCCGGACAAGAGCGGCGGAGAAACTTCCGAGTTGGTCAGCGTCTGGCGAGCGGTCGAGACGTCGAAGCCTGGACTGTCTTGGAGGTGCGGCAGGGCGGGTTCGGGGTCGTATACGTCGCACGCTCCGGTGACACCGGGAAGCGTAAGGTGCTCAAGACATTCGACGCTCGGCTGCTGTGGAGCGATGAGGACCGGATCCGGTTTGAGCGCGAGGCGCTGACCTGGGTGCGGCTGGAGCCGCACCGCCATGTGGCCACAGCGGACTGGGTGGAGTGGATCGAAGGCATGCCCTGTGTGGTCACCGACTATGCCGAGGGCGGCGACCTCGCGAGCCTGCTGGCTGCCGGGGCGCTGCCACGGGCGCAGGCTCTGCGGTTCGCCCGGCACCTGTGCGACGGGCTGCGCCACGCTCACAGCCAGCTGGGCCTGGTACACCGAGATGTGAAACCTGCGAACTGCCTGCTCACGAAAGACAACACCCTGCAGGTGACCGACTTCGGACTGGCCCGAGCTTTCCATGACGGCAGCAGCGATCTGCCCGGTCTGGCGGAACTCCCGGATCGAGCACGATCGCTGTACACCACGGTGGCGGGCACGCCGCGCTACATGGCGCCCGAACAGTTCGTTCCAGGGGCCAGGCTGGACACCCGCGCCGACATCTATGCGTTCGGTGTCGTCCTCTTCCAGATGACGACAGGCGAGCTGCCACCCGCTGACGGGCTGGCACGTGAGTACATCGACCGCGCGACCGGCAGGCGCGAGCGCCGCTCCCAGCTCTATCAGCTCATACGAGCGTGCACCGAGCCGGACCGTAACAACCGGCCGCCGGACTTCGCGGCGGTGCGCAAGCAGATGGACGGGGTGTACCGCGAGGTACTCGGCCGTGCGGCCCCACCGCCCGCCCGCCCACAACGCCTCGACGCCGAAGGCTGGGTGTCCAAGGCATTGGCGCTGCATCACCTCGCCCGTTACGACGAGGCACTTGAAGCGGTTCGGCACGGCCTGGAGATAGCCGAGCAGAACCACGGCAGTGATGTGACCCGCAGCAAACTGTGGCAGGTGCGCGGCATGAGCCTGCAATATCTGCGCCGCTACGACGACGCTGTGAGCGCCTATGATTGGGCGGTCGAGCTCAACCCGGGCGAGTCCAGTGCCTGGCTGTGCCGAGCATCGGTGCTTTACCAGATGGAACGGTACGACGAGGCCCTCCAATGCTACGACCGCAGCCTGAGCCTCCAGCCCGCCGAGGGTGTGACATGGGGATCCATGGCGAACGCCCTGCGGGAATGCGGACGTCTGGAGGAGGCGGAGGAGGCGTACGCACGCGCGATTGAGCTGCGGCCGCGCGACGAGAAGAACTTCCTTGGTCGGGCGTTGCTCCGGCGGCGAGCGGGTCGGCACACCGATGCTCTGGACGACCTGGACCGTGCCCTGGTCATCGCGCCCCGCTACTTTTACGCCCACTACCAGAAGGCCTTCACCTTGAATAAGCTGTCGTGTCCGGCAGAGGCCGTCGAGGCACTGGAGCGGGCAGCCGAAACGGCACCAGACGATCAAGTCGTGTGGTCGAGCGTCATGAAGGCCGCCTTCGACCTCGGGCACTACGCACACGCTTTGAAGTACTGGGACAAGGTTCAACGGTTTGGGGGTGACCGCGCCGAACTCTGGGTGTACAAGGGCCGCATCATCAGCATGCTGCACGGGCACAGCCAGGAAGAGTTGGCCTGCTACGACCGCGCCATCGAACTTGAGCCAACGAATGCGATGAGTTGGAACAAGAAGGCCCTCGTGCTGCGAACACTCGATCGTCCCGACGAGGCCCTTGGCTGCCTCGAACGCACCATCGATGTCGTCCCCGAGAACGCCCGGATCTTGGCTCAGAAGGCTGCTGCCCTGACCGAGCTCGGCCGGCGGACGGAAGCGCAGCCCTATCTCGAGAACTGGCGGGAGCTAGACTCCACCGACGTCGGCACACCGCTCGACATTGGCTACGTACTCTCCGAACTCGGCCGCTACGAGGAACAACTTGCCTGCTATGAGGAAGCCCTAGAAACCTGGCCAGACGAATCTCGGCTGTGGAGCAACATGGGGGTCGCACTCCGGGAACTCAGGCGCTTCGAGGAGGCAGAGGAGGCGTACGCCCGCGCTCTTCAACTGAGCCCTCGCGACGAGTCCATCCTTGTCGGCCGGGCCGTGCTACGACAGCGGACAAGCCAGGAGAACGACGCACTCACCGATCTCGACCAAGCCCTAGCCATCGCGCCCCAGTCCTATCCGGCCCACTTCCAGAAAGGCTGCGTACTACTGACGCTCGCACGCCCGGCCGAGGCCATCAAGGTCCTAGAACGGGCAGCCGAACTCAATCCTGACAATCCAGATGTCTGGTGGAACATCATGCGGGCCGCCTACGAGCTTAACCGCTACGAACAGGCACTCAAAAGCTGCCTGAAGTCCGTGAAGGTCGGAGGCGAGACAGCAAACCTACGGATTTACAACGGCAACATCCTTGTCAAGCTGCATGGGTACGACGCGGAGGCACTGGCCTGCTACGACCGCGCTCTTGAACTCGAACCAGAGTCCGCCGTGGCGTGGCTCAACAAGGCCGATGCCCTCCGCCAACTTGACCGCTTGGACGAAGCCCTCCCCTGCTACGACCGCGCCATCGAACTCGAACCTGACGCACCGAACCAATGGACCCGAAAATCCTTCGCGCTGCACGCCCTGGGCCGCCACAAGGAAGCACTCGTCTGCGTCGAGCACGCACTCGAGACAGACCCTGGAAATGCTAACGCTTGCGGCCAGAAGGGGGCAGTCCTAAGCGCGCTCGGTCAGTCGGAGGAGGCACTAGTCTGCTACGAGCACGCCCTGGAGATCCGGCCGGACGATCCGTGGCTATGGAACGGCAAGGGACACACGCTTGAAAGCCTCGGCCGCGCCGACGAGGCGGCTGAAGCCTTCGAACGCGCTCGTCATAGCGGATAGGACCACCACAGCATCGCCCTGCTGTGTCGGAATCAGGACGTGTGACGGGTTGTGTGCTCAGGGCATGGTTGGCGTCAGCAAGTCGAGGAATTGCCTGCTAGTTCGGGCAATCATCCTTTGCTCGTAATGCGATTCGTGGCGGGAGAGATCGTCGAGTAAGCCTCCAACGCGACTACGCCAGGCGCTACACTCCGCGTCGCGTCGATGCCAATCCAGGTGCGCGCCGATCAGTTCACGTAGCCGTGGCGCCTACCGTTCTCGGTTCGAGCACCCATTACGGTAACCATCAAACAAAACGTGATTCACCGCCAGATTGCAGCTCGGGCATGCCAAGATCGATCGGTCCGCGTCGGGCTCGGCGTATGGTGTCGTCGCGTTTGGCGCGTAGGAAGGTGAGGGTGAGGCCGATGCCTTCGATCTCGCCGGCCCAGCCTTCGGCTTCGGCGCGTGCCTTGCGGGCGATGAGGTCTGTTTCGAGTTCGTCGAGGCGGACGAGCATCCTGGGGTTGACGTGCAGCATGGGGCAGCGGATGCAGGCGTGTTCGTGTTGGCACGGGGTGCCGTAGGGACGGCCGCAGGAGCCGAGCTCGACTTTGCGTTTTGTCGAAGTGCTCCTCGAACTCATCCCACTCCGCACCCGTGGTCGGGCGGTATTCGTCATCGGGTCGCAGTTGCCGGCGTTGTTCGAGGAACGCGGTGTAGTGCCGGGTCACGTCTTCGTCGAAGACGGCGACGTAGCCGCGGGTGGTTTGCAGGTTCATGTGCCCGAGTAGGGCGGCGCCGATGTGGATGGGCAGGCCGCTGTTGACCAGGTCGGTGGTGAAGATGCGGCGGAAGTCGTGCGGCGTGAACCGGGTCGTTCGGAAGGCCGGATGGTGTTCGGCGAGCTCGGCGGACAGGCGGGTGAGCATGTTGAGCACGGTGCCGGTGGCGATGACGGCGCGGGTGGAGCCGATACGTCGCTGGAACAGGAACGGCATGGGTGGGCTCCAGATCTTGTCGTGGTGGTCGAACCGGCTCAGCAGTGGGATCGGGTGACCGTTGTGGGTGTGCCGGCGGATGATGGAGGCGATGACGTGGAATAGTTCGGTGCTCATCGGGATCACGCGTTCCCGGTCGGTCTTGGACGGCGCGATCACTAGCAGTGCGATGACCTCACCGTTCGGGCGCTGGTACTGCCGCACGGACAGGTGGGTCAGCTCGCACAGTTCCTCGATTCGCACGCCGGAGTGCCGCAGGGTCTCCACGCAGGCCCAGTCCCAGAACGCCGCTTCCTCGTCGGTCTCCAGGTGTAGGACCTGACCGGTGGCTTCGTCGCGGACGCGGACGGGTGCCTCGTGCAGCCGGTTGCGGTGCCTGTGCCGGTCGGTTTTGGTGATGATCCGGCGGTAGGTGCGCTCAGCGTGGACGAACGTGTCGTCGAGGTTGACCTGGCGGGCGCGGTCCAGGAGGGTGCGGGTGTGGTCGTAGCGGTCCTCCACATGCCGGACGAGGATGGGTAGGAGTGGCTGCCGCTGTCGGGTGCGGTCGGCGGTGCGTGCGTTGATCCTGCGGCGCCGCTTGCCGAGCCCGCGGAGCTCGGCAGGTGGGATCGGGCAGGGAGCTACCCACGGTCCCCACTGTTCGGGTTCGTCGGCGGCCCAGGTGTGCAGGTCGTAGTAGAAGCTGCGCACGGCGATGACGATCTGGTCCTGGCCGGCGCGGGGTTTGCCGTCGTCGCGGGTGCGGATCAGGTCCCGCCAGCGGGCATAGGTCTCCGGGGAGATCCGCAGATCGGGCTGGCCGGGGTTGACCTGTTCGATCTTGGCCCAGAAGTGCTTGGCGACCAGCAACACCAGTTGGACCAGGGAGGCGTAGTCGGTGTCGCCGGCACGCCGCTGGAAGTAGTCCAGCAACAGTTGCCGGACTGCCCGGTTCTGGATTGGGTAGCGGTCGACCATCTGCTCCACTGTGAGTTGCCCGCGGTGAATCGCCGCGCGCATCGTGGCCGGGGTGTCGGGTGGGAAGTGGCCCATGCGGTGCAGCACGTTCCATGCCGCCAGGCCGGCGAACTTGTTGGCGTAGCTGGTGTTGCCCGGATGCAGGATCGCCCGCACCCGTCGTGTCTCGTGCGCGTGATGCAGCAGCGCGGCCGGTGTGAGATCGGCCAGGGCGATGCCCTGCACGGTCAGCAGAGCGCACACCTCGAACAGCGCCTCCCGCCGGTGCACAGGCGGCACGCCCTCGTCTACGTCTCCAACTGCTGGCTCGCAGTGTCGTGGATTTGTCGGTCTTGCGGATGTGGGTGCTGATCTCGATGTCCTTGTGCAGCACGCGAGAAGCGCCGTCTTCAGCACTGATGATGACGGTCTTGCCGGCGCGGGCTCCGCCGACGCGTACGCCTTGATGCCGACCTTGGTGATGCCATCGGCTGCGATCACGGCCATGACCCGCACGAGGCCAGGTGGTGGAGGCGGCGGCAAGCGTCCGGTGGGTGCGGTAGCCGTTGAGCCGAACGTTTTGACCTCATCCATGCTGCCGGCCTTGATCGCATCGCTGACGGAACGTTGACGGAACCTGGTTCGTACTACGAGCAGGATCGTGGTGATGGGGTGACTCGAAATGATCGCCATGTGTATTGCTGCGCTGCTCGGTGCGGTTGCGGGAGTTCCACTCGGTCTCGCCGTCAACGCCAGGCTCGAGCTGCGAAAGCACCGCAAGCAGTCGGCCCAGGCCCAATCTCGACATCCATCGCATGCGGGCAAGCCCCAATCGAGCAGGACCGCCGGCTCGTCAACCGAGACCCGGCCCCAGCGACGGTGGTGGCCTGACCCAAACCGGAAGAAGCGGGATAAGCAGTCAGAGCCAGACGTTTTCGTCATCGACCTGACCGAAGGCTCAAGCTTCGCCAACCTGCTCGATACTGCGGCCCTTCTGCGTCGTACCGTCACGGCCGACCCTCCAAGTCTCCTGGTTATCGAGCTACGCCCAGCGCATCAGCTACGGCAGGTCGGCGAGTGGGCGCGTCGTGTGCCGTCCACGTTTGCCAGTGGGATGACATCGGGAGCGTTGAGCGAAGCGGCGAAGAGCATTCGCGGCTCAGGCTTCGAGATCGACTTCATTCACGCCGATCAACTTGCCGGCGATATTCAGGCCCAGACAGGGGCGGTGAAGCTGGCGATAATCCATGATCCGGTATCTGCCATCGCCGAAGCAATGGACGTCGACTCGGCACTCGCGGGGATGCTGGGAACGGCAGCGGCTCTGGTAGTGCCACTGCCCTTCGAAGTATCGGTGGGCCGCGTGGTCACAGCGCTACGTGTGGCCGGAATAGTCATCGGCTTGGCGGTAGGGCAGCCGCCGTTGGCGATCGCCTCGCTCAAGTCGCTGGCGCTGCAGAAGGTCGTCGAGACCAGCGTCAAGGAGATCGCCGGGACGCCATCGCCTGCCCACAGCAACCGACAGATATCCGCCCAGCGTGTCGAGGAGCGGACAAGGGTCGTGCCGCTGACAAAGATCGAGGAGATAAGGGAAAGGCTGTGGGCAGAGGCTGGGGAGCGGGCAGCGCTCGAGAATCTCCCGTGGGATCTCGACCCGTCAGGCCGTGCCGACCCCGTCAGAGAGCCGAGCAGCAGGTCCGACCGACAGCAATGGGCGCCCCATAGGCCCAATAGAGCCGAGCCTCGAGCGAGTCGTAGTCGACCAAGCTGCGGCGGCCGATAGCTTCGATCGTTCAGCGCCAACTCTCGATCTCCCGCGCGAGCCGGTCGCCGTCTTGGGTCAGCCGGACCTTTGCCTGGTTCCCGGTGCCGAAGAGGGATTCGCCATTCCGGGCGATCCGGTCACGACGATCGCTGCGCCCGCTTAGGGACGCATCCGTGACCCGTCCGCCATCGCCGCCAGGTTGAAATGACCTGGCGTGTACGCCGGTGACACACGACAACAAAGGACGACCACCACGGTGGGGGCATGCGGCGGTGAATAGGTTCGCGACCGTCATCGCTGCCACATGCGTCACGCCGGCCACGTTCTCCAGGATCGTTGGGCACTGTGAGTGATCCGCCGCGCGTGGTACGCGCCCGACAAAATCATCGGCCCGATCAGCTCAGCGCTGCCCCGATGCCGGGATCGTCAGCGCCGCAGCGTAGGTCGGAGTGCCTCAGGCGGCCACTGGCCGCGTTGCGGTTTCCGTGTGTACGATCAAGTATTCCCCACGATCGGCGATTTCCGATCACGATCTTCCCCACCCGGCCGATCCCAGGGCGCGCCTCATGAGGACGACGATCGCACCGCCGGTCGAGCCTCGGACAGGAACGCTGTGGCACAGCACATAGGAGCTGTCGCCGGGGCTCCTTCGTCGGCCGGTCGCCGCCGGGTGACCTGGGTTCCCGCCACCGTCGGTACATGCTCTGCTGTGGCGGGGCGTCAACCGGACGGATCGCTGGAGCTATAGCAGTTGGTGAATGCGCTTGTACGTGGCTGACACGCCTCACGCGCCTGAGCAAGGTGCGCCGCGATGAGGGCTCCTGGGCAACTGGCCTACGCCCTGCCCCTGAACGAGGACACGGCGGACAACGCCATCCACACCGCAACCCATAGCTGGCGGATCGTGCCTGGCCAACCGTCCCTCCACAGCCCGCCGTGTCCTTTCCACGCATCGGTTCCAGGATCGGCGATCACCGCATCAGATCAGAGCGGCCGGTTCGTGTCGTGACCGCGAACCATCCGCCGTCCTTCTCCGGTAGGCGGCAGTCGCGCACTGTGCGTGCCCTGGTTATCCCAGTGCAGCCCAAGCAGCCTTCTCTGCAACGAATATTGACATGGCCGGACCTGACATCGTTGAGGCAGCTGGTCGGCGGATACGTCGACATCTGTTACAGCATTGACGAAGGCTGGCATCTGTACTGCGTCGAACCTGGCTAAACCCACGCCCCTCAACCTCAAGGCCACCGACCTCGTGCGGCAGCTCGACCAACACAACTCGCCGGTCTACGGCACAGCCGCCATGGTCGGCACCGGTGCCGGCGGGGTGGACATCGACGTCCCCGAAGAACTGGAAATGTGAGGCAATCCGAACCGCAGCCGATATGTCATCCGTGAGTCCGGCTCAGCGCAGCGCGCCGAGCCGGACTATTGGGCGGATGTTGTGAACAAGGTTGGGTTCGGGTGATCTCAGCCTCTAAAGGATGAGGTCCGGTTGTCCCAGCCGTAGGCGGACAAGAAGGGCTCGTACCTTCCGCCAGAAATGAACAGCGCAGACCCTCCAAATCCGATGTGCTCGAACAGGACCATGCCGCTGTCGGATGCGCTCGCCGATGATGCCTCGTCATTCCAACTGACGCACCAGCCGACGCACACCATGTCTATCTGGGTCAGGTTCGCGTAGCCCGTAACCGGCCGTCGCGCCGAGCGAAAAGAACGTCGCGTAGTCACCGGAGTAGATCACCGAGACCGGGGAACTGGCCGAGATGTTCGTCTGACCGGATCCGGACTCCCGGTGTTTCATTGGCATGAGTGGGTCTCCGGACGCGACTGCCTCGGGGGTCAGCACCCGCTGCGGCTTGGCCGTGGCGTGCACCGGTCCACCGTGTTCACGGACGAAGCGTTCGAAGTCGGCTGGCTTGGTAAACGCCATGAGTTGGCCGTTCGGGCTTCCGCCCGGAACCACGGCCATATATAAGGGCCGTCCGTTGTATCTGGTGATCGTGCTCGCCGGGGCCGAGTGGCCGTTGATGGTGAGCGGCACCCGCGGGACCTGGTGCACGATGGGCTTCGGCGCCGTCTTCTCAGGCACCGCGTTGGCTGCGCCAGCGGGCAGGAGACTGGAGACTGTCACCGCTGCGGCGATCAGGCAGAATCGGAGATTGGAAGTCCGCATCTATCTTTCCTCTCGTCGTTCTCGATTTCGGTTCATGGGTACACAGTCACTCGGTAACCTGCTCGCCGATCTTGTGCAGACCTTGCGGCTACAAGACAACGGACCGGGAAACTACAGACCTGCGCTCAGTTTGGAATGTTCGTTGGGTGGTCGAATTGCGGTCACCCAGCTACGGTCGGGTAGCGAAGGTTAGCCCGCGCAGCTATGCGCGGGCGTGTGCTGGTGTTGGCGGTTGGTGATCGAACGGTTTCGAGTGTCGATCTTCGCCATGGGAGCCGTTTGCCGGTGAGGAGATGGCGGCTCGAGCCGTGGTGTGCCCGTCGATCGGGTCGGATGTGCCGTAGGTGCCTGCCAAGTCCCGGATGTGCGCCATCAGTTTGGCTGAGCTCGGAGGATCCTTCGTCTGCGGCCAGAAAGTCGCGTTCCAGGCGACATGGCAAGTGATGGCAGCCTCGATTGGCCCTGAGCCACTGCCTGGCTGGTGCTGACTGGTCGATGTGTCGTCACAGGTCGGGGGCTAGGACCTGGATCGACACCCGTGGACTATCCGACATTCGGCTGCTTCGCGGCCCCACAGTCGCTGTCAGAACCCACCCGAGGGCGACGAACGCCTAGCTTGCCCACGCCAACTCGTCGATGTTCGTGGTCATCTCACCGCTGGATATTCCTGCGCACTCTGCTGACCGAGCCAGAGGAGAACCTGGAGCTGTTCGTAGCCGGGGCAGGGGCGGTTGCTCTGTGCTCACGGGCGCCGGCAGCGCACTCCGTTGGGTTCGACGATGGTGTTGTTGTTGCCATCCTTCAGAGTGTGCGAGCCAACCGTCTCGCAGCTGGTGTCCGGCGCAGGAGGTCCGGAAAGAAGGGAGATCAGCCCGGCCGCTCCCACCACGGGAAGCAGAATGAGGGTGACAACCTCCCATCCGCCAAGGGTCGCGTCGACGGTGGTGCTCATCGAGTCGGCGTTCATCAGGGCCTTCCAGTTGGCCCGGATCTCGTTGTTGGGGCCACTTTCGTTCCAGTCTTCGTTGCGGGAGTCGAAGACTGAGGTGGTTCCGCCTACGTTTGCCTCGTACATCTTGCCGATGGCCTGGTCGGTTCCCGGAATCCTTATCGCCGACCCGACGGTGCAGGCAAGGCCGACGAGTCCGCTGTTGTGCAGGTGCCCTCGGTAGTGGAAGGTGCCGGCGCTGGTCAGTGTCAGTTCCGCCCAGCCGCCGACTGACGAGACACCGATGTGGCCTGAGTTGAAGACTCGCCGTGCGGGGAACTCCACCAC
>NZ_BAAGYY010000010.1:0-92941 GCF_054779015.1 Flindersiella endophytica | reverse complement strand
CTTGCTCGAAGTGGCTGATACGTCCGGGCTGTTGGGTGTCTGGATCGGTCCAGTCTGTTTCGTCTGTGGCTGGGAACCCGAGGTAGCTCAGTTCGTCGCCCAGTTCGAGGTATCTCCGATAGATGGCGCCGAGGACCCAGCACGTCCCGACGTCTTGGCGCCAGTAGATGGCGCTGCTCTCATAGCGTTGAAAGAACCCGCCAGCGCCCGCCCTGGACGGCTCCAGTCCGCCGACCTTGGCGCCGGGAGCACCGTTCAGGCGAGCATATTTCTCGGTGATCCTGAGTTCGGCGTGACTGTGAGGTGTGAGCAGCGCGCCGGCGTTAGGAAATAGCTTGTGTATCTCGGACATGAGGTCTCGTTTCCCTTGGGATGGTGTGTCAGTGCAGTCCACCGATTGCGCCGGGTTGCGCGGCGAACAGTGGGCGGTAGAGGCGCCAGGTTCGGCCCACCGACAGTGGTCCTTCTAGCCGGTCGTCGCCGTTTCGCCAGCCCAGGTGCCGAAAGCAGCGCATGGCTCCGTTGGGCAGGATGCCGTAGATGACGCCTTCGCCGCCTGGCACGAGACGTTCGAACGGGCGCCAGTCGACGTTGGTGTTGAGGTCGCGTGGCTCGGCCCAGGTGTTGGCGCCGGTGGGCCAGCCGGTGTGGTTGTACCAACGCAGTAGGCCGTTGGGCCGGATGCCGTAGATGGTGCCTTCGCTGCCTGAGAACACCGGATTGAGGCTGTCCCAGCCGTTTCCTATGCGTTGCGGTGTCGTGAAGCCGCCCTGGCCGGTGAGGTAGCCGCTGAAGTGGTTCCAGTACAGGTCGCCGACGGTGAATTCGTGCGTGGGATCGTCGAGCACGATGCCGTAGACGACGCCGTAGCCGGCGCCGAAATGGAACCATTTGGTGAGGGCCGGGTCGCCGCCGTTCCAGGTGCCGATGGAGTTGGGGCCGATCCATGTGTTGTTAGGTGGGGTCAGGTCGCCGCCGCGGTGGTAGTACCACAGCCATTGACCGTCCGGTCGCTTGGCGAGTACGGCGCCGACGCCACCCGGGATGATGGCCTCGAAGTTCCAGCCGTTGCCCACCCGCAGCGGGCCTTCCCATGCGCCAGTGGTGCTGGGCAGTGTCTGCCTGAAGTAGTCGAGATTCAGATCGCGGTCCACGGCGTACATCGCGGTCATCCAGGCCGTCCAGTTCGGGAACACACCGATGAACTGCTCTCCTGGCAGATGGCCGCTGGCGGCGATGGATTTGAGCATCTCCTCCCATAGCGCCAGCCCCATGATCGGCGGATATTCCTCTTCGACTTGTCGCTCGTCCTGGACCACTACTTCCGGGTTGATGGTGCACAGGATCGTCGGGCCTGGATCATCCATCGTGACGCTGAACTCGCGCATCACCAGCCTGGTTCGGTCGATGTCGTTGTTGCACTGGACGGTGAACTGGCACACGCCGTTCTGAGCGAACTTGGACTGCGCCATTGGCATACAGGTGATGCGCGCGCGGATGCGCTCAGGGACGGTCACCGCTTCGCGGCCGTCGTCTCGCCAGTCGGGCCTGACGGAGACGGCCGTGATGTGGCGGTCGAGCCATTCGCCATAGCGTTCGCGCACTGCCTGCTTGTCGCCGCCGGTGTCGGTCATCATCCCCGCGACCGTCACCGCCAGAGCCATCGAGTAGACCGGCAAGGCAAGTGCCACCTTGAAGTCGGGGCCAACCGGCTCGACGTGGGGTTCGCTAAGGGGCTGCCCGTTCTCATCGTGCAGTGTCACGATACGTACGTCGCTCCACAGCCACAGATCCTCATCGACCAGGAACGTGTCCGCGCGCTGTCCAGCCTCGAAAGCGGCCGTTGCCGCGCCCGCTCGGTCAGTGGGGTTGTTCGAGATCTGGAAGGCACGGGCCGACAGCGCCACCACTTGCTCACGTAGAAGGCGTTGACGCGCCAGGTTCTCCGCCTTGACGATCTTCTGCGTGTTCGTGTCGAGCCGGTGCTCCAGGCCATCCAGTTGCAGTTGGATACGCTCGATCTCGCGACGGATGTCTTCGATGGCGTACTCGACCGGGCTGGTTTTACCGAATTCGTAGATAAATTTGATGATGTTGAAGCCAGTGCCGATGGGCCCGGCGGCGTCGATGAGATTGGTGACTGTTTCGTACTCGACGCTCTCTATGGGGATTTTGGTCACAGGATTTCCGATCAGGTTTGGTGGAGTTCGGCCCGGGTCACGCCAACTCGTTGATCTCGAGGTACAGTTCCCGCTCGACTTCCAGGCCGACGGTAAAACCGCGGGCGCCGCCGGGTGCCGAGGTGAAACGGAAGGACCCTGTGACGACCTCTCCTGGACGCAAGCGTTGCTTGACAATGTCGTGTCGAGTGAAGGTCACCGGCTGGGCCGTGTCGAAGTGGAGCCCGGTGAGGTCGTCGGCCAGGGCTGCACCCATCTGGTTGGTCATCGAGCCAGGGACGAACCGCACCCGCAGCACGTGGTCGTAGTTGGGTCGCGCGCTCAGTTCGTGCGCGAGGTACAGCTGTCCGGTTTGGCCGAAGCACAGATAGCTCGAGGCCCGATCCGCGTCGGGTTCCGCGGTGAGATCGAGTTCGCTGAACCGCACGACCTTGCGTACGCCGATGATGATGTCGCTGGCGATGGGTGTGCCACCACGTTCGAAGTGCCCGCGCACGAGGGTTGCCTGGAGCGAGGTCCGCTCGGGTCGACCTTCATGCGATTCGAGTTCGGCGATCGGAAAGACCGTCGGATCGACGGTGTACTGACCGTTGCCGTTCAGCTCACGGTCGTCCCGGAGGGTCTTCGCCGCAGCCTCGTCCAGTTCTACCGCCAGCAGCACCTGGAAGTTGTGCGGACACGCGTACATCGGAAGGTGCGACAGATACAACACGTCCTCACCGAACAGCAGCATGCCGTGCCGCCCGGTCGTGTCGCACTCGCCGGGTGCGTGGTCATGCGGGTGCTCGTGCGTGTGCTCATGCGTATGAGGCTGGCTCATCATGCTCCTCCAGGTTGGCGCGGCATGTGCGCTCTGGCGAGGTCAAGAGTCGACCAGGAACCTGCTCGCGAACCTTGCGGAAATCTTGCGCCCCTCGGTCAACCCCTGGTGGGACGGATGACCCGTGCGGGCGAGAGTAATGCCCTTGCGCTGACCGCGCGAACCGTCCACTATCGACACGTAGGTATTTGCCGGATGTGGGTCTACGAGCGCCGGGGGGCGTATGGAATTCCGGCTTTTCGGCGAGGTTGAGTTGGTCGCCGCTGGCAGGCCGGCTGATCTGGGCACCCCGCGGCAACAGACGGTGCTGGCGGCCTTGCTGCTGGATGCGGGCCGGCCGGTGGCCGTTGAGACGCTGGTGGATCGGGTCTGGGATGACAGCCCTCCGGTCGAGGCGCGCAACGTGTTGTACTCCCATGTGAGCCGGATCCGCCAGCTACTGAGGCAGGTGGCAGCCCGCACAGGTGAGACGGCAGTCGTACTCGAGCGCAGGCATGCCGGTTACGTGGTCGACATCGACCCGGACCTGGTAGACCTGCACCGGTTCCGAGGTCTGGTCGACCGGGGCCGTGACCCGAGCCGCGCCGAGGCGGATCGGGCCGATTCGCTCATGGCTGCGCTGAGCCTGTGGCGCGGCAGCCCACTGGCCGGGCTCGAAGGGCGATGGGCCGAACAGGTGCGCAGCAGTTGGCACCAGCTCCGGCTGGACGCGGTTCTGCAATGGGCACAGCTCGAGATCCGGCTCGGGCATGCCCCGGCCGTGATCGCCACTCTGTCCGATCTCGTCGCCGAGCACCCCTTCGTCGAACCCCTGGAGGACCTGCTGATGCGGGCCCTGCACGCGGCGGGACGCGACGCGGAGGCACTCGACCGCTACACCGCGATCCGGCATCGGCTGGCCAGTGAGCTCGGCACCGATCCCGGCCCGGACCTGCGCGCCCTGCACGAGGCGATCCTGCGCAACGACCTTCCGTCGCCGCGAGCCGATCAGCCCGCTGTCCCCACGCTGCTGGCGACGCCGGCTCAGCTGCCGCCGGACATGTACGGATTCACCGGCCGCGAAACCGAGCTGCACCAACTGGACAGCCTGCTCACCGCCTCTACCGGCCAGTCGACGGCAGTGGTGATCTCCGCGGTGTCGGGCACAGCCGGAGTGGGCAAGACCGCGCTGGCAGTGCACTGGGCCCATCGGGTCCGCGAGGAGTTCGCCGACGGGCAGTTGTATGTCAACCTGCGGGGATTCGACCCGTCCGGATCTCCGGTCACGCCTGCGGAGGCGGTACGCGGGTTCCTGGATGCGTTCGAGGTTCCACCGGAACGGATCGCCGCCAGTTTCGAGGCGCAGACCGGCCTCTATCGCAGTCTGCTGGCAGGACGACGAGTCCTTGTGGTGCTGGACAACGCCCGTGACTCCGAGCAGGCGCGGCCGTTGATCCCCGGTGTGCCGGGCTGCCTGGTGGTGGTGACCAGCCGCAACCAACTGAACGGCCTGGTCGCTACCGTGGGAGCCCGTCCGCTGAGCCTCGACCTGCTCACCGTTGCCGAGGCCAGACAGCTGTTGTCCCGGCGCCTAGGCCACGAACGCACAGCCGCCGAACCGCAGGCGGTGGACGACATCATCGGCTCCTGCGCCCGGCTTCCCCTGGCGCTGGCCATCGTGGCCGCCCGCGCGTCCGCGCATGCGGACTTCCCCCTTGCCGCGCTGGCCACGGAACTACATGAGGCACGAAGCAGCCTGAACGAGTTCGCCAGCTCGGATCTGGCCATCGATGCCCGGGCAGTGTTCTCCTGGTCCTACCGGCAACTCGGCCCCGAGGTCGCGCGCATGTTCCGGCTGCTTGGCCTGCACCAGGGCCCAGACACTTCGACGCCGGCTGCGGCGAGCCTTGCCGGCATCCCGGTCAGCGCAACTCGCCCGCTGCTAGGCGAGTTGACCCGCGCGCACCTGATCAGCCAGCGGAGCCCTGGCCGCTACACCTTCCATGACCTGCTCCGCGCCTACGCCGCTGAGCTCGCAGATTTCTACGACACCGACTCCGAACGGCGCGCCGCACTCCATCGGGTGTTCGATCACTACCTGTACACGGCACGTGCGGCCGCTCTCCAGTTGCAGCCGCACCTGGACCCGGTAAACCTGACGCCACGACAAGACGGCGTCACGACTGAGCAGTTCGCCGGGTACGCACAGGCCCTGGCCTGGTTCACCACCGAACACGCGGTGCTCCTCGCGGCCGTCGATTACGCGTCCAGCATCGGATTCCATGCTCACATGCGGCAACTGGCCTCCGCCATGACCGACTACCTCGATCGGCAGGGGCACTGGCACGACTGGGCCGCTGTCCACCACGCGACGCTGGAAGCCGCGAGGAGGATGAATGACACCGCCGGGCAGGCCGCCGCCCACCGCGGTATCGCCCGCGCCTACCTCCGACTGGGTAGCCTCGACGACGCGCACACCCACCTGCGGCGGGCCCTCGACCTGTACCGGGAGCTCGCCGACGAGAACGGGCAAGCACACACCCATCGATTCCTCGGCCAGGCCTACGAGCTCCAGAACCGCAACGCCGAAGCGCTCCAGCACTGCCAACAGGCCCTCGACCTGTACCGAGGCACCGGTCACCGGATCGGCCAAGCTATGGCGCTCAACGATATTGGCTGGCACCACATCCACCTCGGGGATCACCAGCAGGCCGTCACCCACTGCCAGGAGGCCCTCGAACTGCAACAAGAGCTCGGCGACCGGGTCGGGCAAGCCCACACGTGGGACAGCCTCGGCTACGCCCACCACCACCTCGGCGACCACAACCGGGCCGTCACCTGCTATCGGCACGCCGCTGACCTGTATCAAGAACTCGGCGACCACTACGAGCTGGCCAACACACTCACCCGCCTCGGCGACACGCACCGGACCGCCGATGCGCTCACCGCGGCGCGTCAGGCATGGCAGCGCGCCCTGAACCTCCTCGACGACCTCGGACACCCAGACACACAACAGATCCGCACCAGGCTCCACGAGCTCGACCAGGCCCACACCAACGGCCGGCACAGCTTCAACAGCACCGAGCCAGGACCGCCCGGTTGAGGCTGATGCTGCCGGCTCAGCCATCGATAGAGTCGACCGCACTCGAGAACACGCTTACAGGGCTTGGCTGTGGGCGGTCAGGACGACGTTGATGGCGTCGCGGATCTCGTCGTGTTCGGCGTCGGTGACGCGCCGGTTGAACAGGAACGCGAAGTCCAGTCCGTCGTCCCGGCTGCAGGCGCCGCTCGAGGTCCCGTCGAGGGTGCCGTAACGGGTTGCCACTTCACGTCCGGTCAGGTGCGCGCTGTCGGCGTTCCACACCGGATGCCTGGCGATCACGCGGGTGACCGTCGGTGCCGAGGTGAGCAGGCCGCCGGAACCGGCGCCCGTCTCCAGCACGAAGCCACCGCCGTACGCGTTCGGCGCCAGCGCATCCGATGCGTAGTTCAGCTGCGATGCCCGGACGTCGGCATGATCGTAGGTCGACACCTCGCCGGGCTGGCGAGCGCCCCGCGCCGTGGCCGCCAGGCTCACGTCGTCGCGGATCCCCAACGCTCGTAGCACATCCTGCTCCACCGCATCGGTGAACGACAGCCCGGACGCCCGCTCGACGACCGACGTCAGCAGGCAGAAGGCGGCGTTGGAGTACAGCCCGCCAGCTGGTACGGAACCGAGAAGCGGGCGTCCGTACAGGTAGCGAAGCATGGCGTCGCGTGCGAGGGGGGCGTTGGTGATTCCCAGGCTGGCCGCGATTTCCCGCTGTTCCCGATCGAAGTCGCGTGGCAGCCGGCTGGTGCGTAGCACGAGTTGCTCGACGGTGATCGTATCCATGCCCGCGGCTGCCGGGGTCCCGGCCGGCAGTGCCGAAGTGACGCCGACGAACGCGAAGGCCTTGGTGCCCCAGGACAGCTTGCCGGCCGCAACCAGACGGCTGATCTCGGCGGCAGCGAAGATCTTGCTGAGGCTGGCGATCCGGAACCGGGTCTCCGGCCGGGTGATCGGGTATCCCGGCTCGGCCCACGTGTATCCGCGGGCGCCGACGATGGTCGGATCGCGGCCGATCGCCACCGAGCCCGCGCGGATGCCGTGCCGAACCATGAACGTACGAACGGCCACGTCGAGGTCGGCCGCGCCGGGAAAGCCTTCACCCGTAGCGTTCCAGCGCCGCCGCGAGGGAGTGTCATCGGCGGCGAAGACAGCCGCATACCGCGCTTCGGCGCCATCACCACCAGCGGCGACGACAATCGGGCGGAGGCCCTCGGCCTGTTGAGTGTCGAACTCGACCTGGTACTCAGCTGCGCTGATGCCGTGCCGCGCGTTCCAGCGGCCTATCTCGTCATCCCGGAACGCCGCCAGGATGCGCCCGTCCGCAGCGACCGAGAGAACGACGGGACGCATGCCACCGTTCACGAGTGCCTCGAAGAACCGCTGGTACGCGGCTGGCTCGATCGACCACCAGGACCACAAGGTGGCCTCGGTGTTCTTCACCCATACACCGGCGAAGCGCCGGTCGGTCGTAGTTCCGTAGACGGTAAGGCTCTGGGGGAGGTACCCCTCGGCGAACGCGCGGTTGTTCTCGTGCGTGACGGTGTCGGGATCAGTGTCCGGATCCCATCGCAGGCCGTGCCGCGCGAACCACGCCCGACTCGCACCCTGCTCGAAGACGGCGGCGAGGATCTCACCGCCCGCAGGGCCAGTAGCAGTGAGGATCGTCGGCGCATAACCTTGGCTGGTCAGCTCACTGAAGCGGGCCTGGTAGTCCGCTGCTGTCAGGCCATGCACGGCAACCCACGCAGGGCCCGGAAGGGCAACCCACACCGCGGCGTAACGGGCGTCGCGAGGATCTCCCGAAACGTTCAGCGCGACCGGCCGGAAGCCGGCAGAAGCCAAATCAGCGACCCGCTCCTGATGCGTCGCTCCATCAACACCGTGATAAGCACTGAACCCGGACATCACAACTCCGACCATCGGCGACGGTGCCGAACCAACCGATCCGGCACCCCACGGTGACACTCCACCTGCCCACCGACCTTGCGGCAACCTTGCGGCCCCGGTCAGCCCCGAGACACCGACCTTGCGGCTGACGGCAACTATCTCCTTGCCCGGCGGCATCACGAGCCTTCACAGGTGTCACTCCTACTCCGCCTGATGGAACAGACCACAGGGCTCCAGCAAGATTCGCGAGCAGGCTCGTGCTCGACAGGTGACTTCGTCCGAGCAGACTCAGCGCCTGGCTGCGGTGGCACGATGAGCGAGCACAACGATCATTCGCACGACCAGGCGGGCGGCGGATGCGACACTAACGATCGGCACGGCATGCTGTTGGCCGAGGTGGCCGATCATGTATGACGATTTCGCCGTGGACGGTTTGATCGGGATCCACTGGCGGGAGTGGGGTGGCGCGGAAGGGGTCTCGGAGGCGACGGCAGCAGTGGTGTACGCGAGCCCAACCTGGACGAGTTGCTTCCCGTGCCTTTCACCCGTACTGAGATCCTCAACTACTGGCCACCAGCTCAGAAGGACCAGGCGCCCTGAGGCTGGCTCCACTATGTCTGGAGGACTCGTACGAGGCAGGCCAAGCCAGGCCGCGACGCCGAAGGCGAGGCCTGATCGAGCGTTGTCGGGCCACGCGGGGTTGGGCTTCAAGGACGCCATCGCGTTGCGGACCCCTCGGGCATTGGGGCGTAGCTTGTGGTCCTCAGCCGGAGCAGCACCCGAAGGCTGGTGTGGAGCGATCTTAGGTCACGAGCCAATCACCGATGGTTGCATCGCATGCCTCGTAACTGTACGGTCGGCTCAACTGGTGACAGAATGATGACGGACTCCGCGTAACACGTCGGATGGCTGCGGACTGGGCGGACGTTCAGAGCCGCTCTCACCAGATGGAACAGCACGAGTAGAGACAGGCCGGTACTGCGAATCATGGGCTTCAGCGGACTCTTAATCCGCGGGTTCGGGGTTCGAGTCCCTGATGGCGCACCACCTCTGACGTGGGCATACACCTCATCCAGGACCGATCCCTCGGTCCGTTATGCCCGAATTTCGCGCCGCCGGGACGAACTGGGGACGCGAATCATTCTCCATCCCGGTCACAGCGGCCACCGACGCCGCACTTACCTCGCACGTCCCCATCCGGCAATCGAAGGGGGCCTCCGGCACGCCGATACCGAACCTGCGGACGGCTGTTGTGGCCGCGCGCAGCTGGCGGAGCAGGAGCGGGTTGAGGCGCCCCACGCCTGCCGGTGTCCCGGCCTGCAGCCGCGCGATCGCGGTGTCGAGGTCGTCAGGGCTCCAGTCGAGCGCGCGCATGAGCCGCACGAAGCGGTGCAGCCGGGCGAGCACGTCCGTGCCGAGGTTCGCAACCGTCATCGCGCCGAGGTCGCACGTGTCCGACGTCGCGACAGTGCCGTCGGGGTTGACGAAGCGCGTGGCGAGGAGAAGCTGCAGCTCGGCGTGGGTCAGCTGGGCGCGGGCGAGCAGGATCCGCGCGTGCGATAGGACCTCCAGCCACGTACCGGAATAGGTCTTGGTCGTTTCGGCCGGGTCTCGCACCGTGTTGCCTGTCTCGGCGAGTCCCCAGTATTCCCAGGGCTGGTGAGCTGTCGCGAGCGGGCCGGCGGTGATGATGTCCGCCTCGAGCCTGGACAGTCTGAGCGCCTCGACCGCCAGTTGGACCGTCTCGTTGGCGGTGAGGTCGGGTTCCTTGCGCAGCGCGCGCCTGAGCTGGATCCGGTCCGTGCCGAGCTGCCCGAAATACGCGCGTGCCTCCAGCAGGGGCAGGTCGAACGGCAGGACCCACGGGTGCACGGCACCGGCGAGGGTGGCGTAGGCGTTGGCGTTGACGTACTGCGGGTTGGCGTTGAGCTCGGGTGTGGGAAGCGTCGTCTGGCGCAGGCGGGCCGCGGCCGCAAGGTCGGCCGGCGGCGCGATCGTGTCCTCCAGCAGTTCGTTGACGATGTCGATGTAGGGCAGGACGGTGTTCGTGTTGTCGCAGCTGAGCTCGATCTGGGCGATGTCAGGGCGGCGGGCGAGCAGGACGGACTTGGCGCTCTTGCCCGCGGTCATCCGCTGTGACATGAAGCGGAGCATGTCGGTCAGATACGCCGCCGGGCTCAGAACAGAGCGGCAGTGCTCGCAGGCGCAGAGATTGAGCGAGCCGAAGAGCGTCTGGAGATTGGGAAACGGCTCGAGGTCCAGTTCCGGCGCGGCATCCAGTTCCGGCGCGAGCACCTGCTGCGCCGCCGGGAGCAGCTGACCGATCGCTGCCGGGTTGACCTCGCGGATCGTCGCTCCGAGCCGGGTCGCGAGACTGAGCGCCATGGCGTAGGTCTGCTCGGCGACGGCGTAGATCCGGTCCGCCTCGACCTGCCCGATCTCCGCGCGCGCCGTAGGTCTGGCGGAAGCGGGCCGGACCCATGCTGTAGATCTGCTGCGCCGAGCCGATGCCGCCTTCGAGCAGAGGTTTGGCGGCGGCATAGCGCGACGTGAGTTTGATGAGGCGAACCGGACGACCTTGGAGGCGTCGAACACCCGCAACCGCACGGCCAGCCTGACTTCGCCCCGGGCTTGGGTCTCCTGGTCGACGTCCGCCCGGTACGCGATGCGGTACCGGCCGGCGTCGTCGGTTTCCGCGTGGCCGATGTCGTCCTCGTCCCGCAGAGTTACGCGATAGGCGACGACCAGCACCCGCGCAGCGGCATGCCGTCCCCGTCGGTAACCGGACCCTGGATGACGTACCGGTCCTCGCCGAAGGCGTCGCCTTGAATCAGCCGCTCGCCCGCGGCCCCGGCGAGCTCCAACAGGTGAGGGTCCACCTCACCGGTCGGGGCCAGGCCAAGAACGAGCTGGATGCGGGTGACGGCCTCGCGTGTGCTCGCACCGAAGTGCTGGCGCGCACGCTCATCGTCGTCCACCTCGACCCCGATGGCGTCGAGCATGGTGTGCAAGTGGGCGACGTCGTCGCCGGACATCCCCTGCGTCAACGTGCGCTGAGACGGCACTATGACCCCTCCCCATGCACAGCGGACGTCGCAAAGCGCTGTGCCCCTGACGGAGGCCCACCGAAACCGTCGTGCCCTTACATGGAACTAAGAGGGAACGCGAACCGGCAAGATGGCCTTCGGGCAAACTGCGCTGCCCGAACGGGCACACCGTGTTCACAGGCCATGACCTGCCCGGACACGGCAATGTGCAACACGCATCCAAACGAGACGAGCCGGGCGACGAAATGGACCGGGACGGCCGCCCAGAGCGGAACCGCGATCCATCCGAAACCCAACCGGGACAGGACGATCGCGACGACGACGATCAACGCGAGGTACCGGAGCGAGACACTGATGATTGGCTTCAGGATCCTAAGGATGTTGACGACCAGCTTGAGGCCGTTGCACGTCTGCTCGAACACGGTCCGGGTGGTCGCCAGTTCGGCCTTCGCGTCGAGGCAGGCGGGCGCGGTTCACGGGTTGGGTGGAGTGCAGGGCCGCCGTTGGTGGGGAATGACCATCGTGGATGCGGCGGACGAACAGGTCGAAGAACGCGCCACGGTCGCGAGGCCTCGGACACCATGGGCGGCCAGGGCCCTGGTTCGGTCCCGCTTCGGGGCCTCACCTCTGGTGCGGCGGCCATTTTCGACTTCCATCGTTCCGGCATGACCTCTCGGATCGCCATCCACATCTCGATAGGAAAGTACCCGGCGCGGAGCAGCAGGCTGTAACTGGTCGGCGAGTACTGCGTCGTGACAGACATACGACGTTCAGGGGAGGGGACCCATGGATGGTCTGAGCGGGCTCAAGCGGGCGATTCGCAGCACTCCAGTTCCTGGCGCGCCTCCTCGGCTGTCCCGGGACGGCGCATCCATCGGTCTGGCGTTTCTCGACGCCGCGCTTCGGCTCAATCACGTACGAAGGCTGACAGAGCGGCTTACGATCGCCGACCACGGCACGGCTCGCAGAACAACTGAGATTGACCTGAGCCTGCGTCTGCTCGACACCGACCAGCGCAACGCCGCAATGCACCTACAGCAGTTGTACGGGCCGGTGGTGAGAGTGGCTGGTCAGGCGCAACTGAGCAACACTCTGTGGGTTCCGGTTGCCCGGATATCTCGCCGTAGCGTCTTTCCGATCGATGTCCGCGATGCATCTGGGCGAGAGCTTCCATGCCTGACACAGTACGAGACGTCGAGGTTGATGGCGTCCGGTCTATACAGACTGCTGAGAGCAATCCTGCTTTCGGAACGAGACGCCACGCGCCCGCATAGCGATCTCGGCCGCTTCCTCGAGCAGATGCACGAGCCGCGTTGGCTGCTTCAGCAAGCCCTGATCACTCTCCTTACAGAGCAGCACAAACCCGAGGTCGAGCTGTCCGAATACGACGGTCGGCAGGTGCGGCCACCCGGAGCCGGTGCGCAAGACCCGGTGGATCCCGTTCGCCGCATCGAGACCGGGAGCGGCGGGCAGTATCGAGAACTGTCGCTCTCGATCCTCGAGATGTACCGCGAGCCGCTTGCGCAGTTCTTCGACCTTCTTTCGGTCGCAGTCGACAACTACCTTCTGGTGGTTGGGCTGAACGAGGCCGACGATGAGCACCTGCTGAGCTACGAATCTCCGTTGGACATCAACCGAGATGTGGGCTTGCTTGCCGATGTCCGAAGGGCGCAACGTGCGAATCGGGACGGCTACTGCATCGAGTATCTGGCCGACATTCCGTCGACGCTTCGCTCGTATCACCTCGTGATGGAGACCTCGAACGATGTCGTGATCGAGCAGATGTTCCTGTCGACCAACGCCGACGCCGAAGCCGCGGCCCGCCTTCACGCGGACCTTCTCACGCTGGCTAGGGAGCTGTCGGTAGAGCCGCTCGAAAACGTGCAAGCTCCATTCCGCAAGGCTTTGGAGCTCGAGGCCCAAACGGTCCTACGCAAGCTCGCCGAACTCTTGCGTCGAAGGCGGTGGGAAGCTGAGCATGCTGGCACCGCTGTCGTGCCAAGCCCGCATCCAGCTTGCGACCTGATCGCCGATGCTGTGGTGTCTGGTGCCGCGGTCCGAAAGACCAACGACGGGCACGCGGACAACTCGATCCTCGAGCATCCAGACGTTACGGCCGACCAGTTGCGCAAGGCAGCGGAAGAGGTTAGAGAGCAGCAACTCGGTCTGGACCTGTCGGTCGACAACGATCCCACCAAGACGCGGGCACACACCTACTGGCGGCGGCGAACCGCCGGCGGCCGTAGCGGTCAAATCCGCGTACAGGCGCGCCTGTTGCTGCGAGACACCGCCGCAGCCGGTGGCCGGAGCGTCATGACCTACGTTCTCGCGCTGGCGGGTATGGCCTACCTGATGGCATCCCTGCTGACGAAGCACATCTGGCCGTTGAGCGCGAACGCCGTTGCCGGAATTGCCGCGACCTCCAACTCCGACGCAGTGGTGGCCGTTCTCCTGCTGATTCCTGGCTTCTTCTTCACCAGGCTGACGGTGGCACCGAGATACTCGATCGCCTGGCACCTGAGACTGGTGCCGCGCTATGCCGCACAACTCTCTATTGGCGCTGTCGCTCTGTTAGCGGCCGCGGTGGCCGTTGGTGCCTCAGGCTGGCTCCTCTTGGTGGCGATGATCCTGGCAATAACGGCTCCACTGCTATGTGGGCTGGGCCTCCTACGTGTCCAGGGAAGGCGCCCCGAGACGGATCTCGCTCGCCTCGGTGCTCCGGCCTGGGTGTGCGCCGATCGCTCGAACCACGCCATCAAACCCGACGTGAGGTTCCGATCGTTCCGAAGGGCGGATGACCATGACTGACGCAGCTGAGCCAGCGTGGATTTCTACCAGAACTGTGGCGGATCTGGCCAAAGCCGGATACACCGTCTTGCGCACATCTCAGATGCAGGTCAAGTTCGAGGTGCATCATCTCCATGACCGGCCCGGATATCTGCGTAGGCTCATGATGCCGGGTGCCAATGACCCACAGCGGAAGATCTTTTCTGAAAGTCTCTCATCGAGCGCTAATGGCATTGGTCTGGTGATCTGCGCACGTACTGACGAGATGGCCGACGACGACCTTTACCAAAGTCAACAGATGAGCGAGGCGTCTCTGACCGTACGCGGCGATCCGCGCAAGCAACTGATATTCGGCGGGACCGCCAGGCCAAACCCGACGTTTCTCTACGAGTCTGGTGAACGGTTCGAAGGCCTGATTTCCATGGGCAGGGGAACGATGACCCTCACGCAGTCGCAGTCGATCGCGGTCCGGGATCTGCTGCACAAGATCGCCGACGTCGCGGTAGAGAACGAAGAGCCGCTCCTTCTTCTGCAAAATCCTGTGCAGTTGCCAACTCAACGCACTGCCAACCGAGGACAACACGTCACAACTAGAACCGAGGGTCGCCCGACACGTTCGTCACCTTTGGCAGTGCGGTTCGCCATCGCTCTACGAGAGCGCAGCACGAAGAAGGTCCTCGAGATCAGCAGGACGTTTCGCGAATACTGCTCCGAACGCGGATACGCGTTGTGGACGTCGGATAGCCGTACGGGCTACCGGCAGGGCAACTGGTTCCAAATCTGCAAGTACAGCGAAAACGACAGCTCGGATGGTGCCGAAGCCGACGACTTCAGACCAGTTGAGGTAGGCCTGCCGGTCACCTTCGTCGGCCCGGCCAGGGTCGGATCCACCTACGCTATCCTATCGTTCCTCCAGCAGTTCGACTCGCTTGGTGTCGCTGCCTGCTCTGTAGCTGCATTGGCAGATCTGGCGTTCGTGCACCTCCATCTTTCGCCCGCTGGCCGTACGTCCTTCGATGTCACGCAGGCGAATCGAGCGATAACCCATGGCCCGATCCTATCCAACGGGCCCGAAGGACTGCGACCGGCGTTGAAGCTACTCGGCTTGGCCGATGCCGACCACCAGCCACCGATGACCAGCAAGGCGAGTGACTACCAGTTGCTCGTCGGGCCTTCCATTGCCCTCGACACGAACCCACCTGGAAAACGCATATCCGTGTGGTTCTCGTGGCAGATCGCTGGTGAACAACCGGACTTGGCTAAACCGCTGGACTCCTTCTACCGTGCGCTGGAGTGGATACTCGGACCGCTTCTCCCCGAGAAGACCCGAGCTGCCGATCTCGGCAACATCGACTACCTCATCTGCCGAGAAGTGCGCCGGTCCGTCCTTCGTGGTAAGGCGAGGATCTCGGTGCAGCGATATTTCATCGATCGGCACTTCAAGCGCCAGGGTCTCTCCGACAGCGCGTCCAACTTCTGTGGCGCACTGGAGAACGCCTGGCGTGCACTGGTCAAGCGTGAGTCTATCTCGGGCCTCACCGAGGTCACCGTAAGCTGGCGCGAGTCTTGGCTCGGCCACTGGACATCGTCCCTGTGACTCGAAGACGGTGGAGCAGTCATGGCCGAGGCGTGGACTGTTCGTGCTGCTCCACGAGCTCGCGGACCTGCTCAACGAGCACCTCCGCATCCGCAGCGCCTACTACCTGATTGGCCGCGACACCTGGCTCTTCCCGGTGCCCACCGCCACACCCACGTCTCCGTGGCCCCATCTCGGCGGATGCCTCCGAAGCTTGGGCATCTACGCACGCGCCGCTCGAGGCGCCGCCGCCCTACTCGACCTGGCCACCCAACTGCCCGCCGTGCTAGCCGAACTCCTCGGAATCAGCACCAAAGGTGCCGACCGATGGGTCAGCCGCACCGGCAACTCCTGGGCCAACCCCGCCATCCCCTGCACGAACCTGATAGGCGCACGGCGCCGCGAGCATCGCACGTCATCGGCAAGGCTA
Source organism: Flindersiella endophytica (assembly GCF_054779015.1). Taxonomy (NCBI): domain Bacteria; kingdom Bacillati; phylum Actinomycetota; class Actinomycetes; order Propionibacteriales; family Nocardioidaceae; genus Flindersiella; species Flindersiella endophytica. The sequence continues at coordinate 77,144 of NZ_BAAGYY010000010.1, read as the reverse complement.
ACCAGAAGCAGATCCGACACACACCCAAAACCAGAGCTCGGCATCGCCCTTCCGCCGGCGCGGGTACGCCGTTGTTGACGAGGAGTTCGAGCCAGGGCTGGTCGGCGCGAGCGCGGCGGTGCACGACTTCCGAGGGATCGCGGTCGCGTCCCTCAACGTCGCCGCACCGAAGGCGCAGCTGGGCGGCAAGCTCGACACGCTCGGGCAGCGACTCCACCGGGCCGCGGCGGAACTGTCGGCTGCCCTCGGCGGCGTGGGTTCGCGGCCGAGCCGTGGCACTTGAGTTCGTTGAACCGGCGTGGGGGCGTGAGCGTCAGCTACGGCGGACATGCCGGCTGGTATCGCCTACGAGGTCGGGTATCACCTCGAGCGTCTTCTTCCACCACCATCTTCCGTCAAGGCGCTCGAACGTGCCGTTGAATCGCGTGTAGATGATCGGCTGCAGTGGGAAGTCCGGGAGCGCCTGCCAGATGCTGGAACGGCTTGTAAACAAGCCGTTCCAGCTTGTCCTCGGCATTGATGACGGCGTTCGTGAGCAGGTGCTTGGTGTGCGTTTGCCCGTCGTACAGAATCACGTCGTCGTCAAGCCAGCTCATTCCTGTCATTCCAGCCGATGGTGTCGACTTGGGTGAGCTCGCCGTTCCGAGGGTGCGATCACCAGGTTGGCCGCAGCAACCGAGTCGGTGCCCGAGGGCGGGGAGCAGGCTCGGTCACTCCACAGACGCACTCGGCTGGCTCGCCACCGGCGCATGGCGCCACCGCCAGCCAAATCGGCTGCCGGCTCGTCCCCGCGATAACTACGGTCGATCGACGAAGAAGGGCCAGGGAGGTCTCCGTGCTGCGCGAGCTGCTTCGTACCCGGCAGGACGAGCGGGACAAGCTGCTTCAGAGGGTGCGGCTCGTCGCCGAGAGGGACGCACGAGTACGCGCGGCTTGGCTGTTCGGCTCGTCCGCGCGAGGCGATGCGGACGCGCTGAGCGACCTGGACGTCGCCGTCGTCGTACGCGATGACGAGATGAGAGCGGTGGCCGGCGGTCCGGAGGAGCGGCCGGTGAGTAATCGGCGCGTACGCGACTCGCTTCGCGGTCGTTGGGTCGCTCAGGTTGCCGAGCCGCTCCTGCTACTGGAGGCGCCTCAGAACGCCGTACCAGGAGGCGCTTTCGTCTCGTCGTTCCACGCCGGCCAGGCCGGTTCGCAGGAGATCGACTGGCACTGGGAGCCGCTGTCGACCGCGCGGCTTACGGCCGAGTCGCTGCTGTTGTTCGACCGCGACGTCATTCCCCGGGAGGCAGGGGAGCCCAAGGTCAGGTCGTACGGCCCGGTGCCGGACCGGACGCCGTTCGAAGTCGCGGCGCGGCGGTGCCGTGGTTCTGGGCCTCGCTGCTCTGGAACGCCAAGTACGCCGGTCGCTCCCCTCGCGACACGAGCATGCTGATGCTCGGTGCGACGATGCGCGCCGTGTACGACGTGCGGCGGTTCCTCGACCCCGACGTCGGCGATGTCGGCGGCGAGCCCGTCCCCGAGCATCCAGAGGATCGGCTATGCATCCTGGGCGACCTCGTCAACCACATGGAGTCGTTGCTGCCCCGCGTCCCGGCGCTCACCGACGGCGTCGCGCCGCAGGTACGTCAGTACCTCCACATCGCCGACCAGATCATGCGCCAACACGGCTGATCGTCGCGCTCTTGTCTGATGACAAGGTGATGACGGAGTCCGTAGAACGCGGTGGATAATGGTGGATAGCGTGGACGGCTGACCTAGCCGTCACCAGGAAGAACAGCACACGAAGGCACGGACGGGCACACCGAATCATGGATTGCAGCGGACTCTTAATCCGCGGGTTCGGGGTTCGAGTCCCTGATGGCGCACCACTCCTGATCTGGGCAGATAGCCGAAAGGGTATCGGCTGAAGCTCCCTCTCCGTAGCTGGTTCTGTAGCTCAGGGAGGGGAATCCCAGACGCATTATCAGGACCAGCCGCGGCGCGGATGGACTGCCGTCGTCATCGCGGCCCTGGCAGTCCTCGCCATCGCTGCCTTGTGCCTTGCTGCGGCACGACACCGGCGCCCAGAGCAGGCAGTCGCGCAGTCCGCGGCAGCGGGACATTGGTGACCCATCCGGGTGGGAGGCCCATCAGGAACTCGACGAACCCTGGGGCGAGCACGGGACGGCCATGTCGGCCGCGTTGGGATACGGCTGTTCTGCCGTCCTGCAGTAGGTCACAGGCGTCGCTGCCGACGTACTTACCCGCGTGTAGGAACCGTCGGAGCAGCAACGCAAGGAAGACCATGGACTGGCTACTGCTCGCCATCATCGCAGGCGCACTACCCGCCGGTTACCTTCTGCCGTCGATGGTCGCTATCGCCCGGAAAGCGCCAAACGCGGTGTGCTGCTGACGTTGGCCGGTGACCGGCTGGGCTTGGGTTTTCTGGAGCAGCCTCTCATCGGGTGTTTGGCCGGCGAGGCCGCCGTGGGGTCGGTGGTAGTTGTAGTAGTCCTCCCATTCCTTGAGCTTGTCGTTGAAGGCGCAGGCGTCACATCGTGGTAGTGCTGCCGTAAGTGGATGATCTTGCCCACCACGTCCGGGTCGGTGAGGGTCGGGCAGTGCAACGGAGCCGCCCCGCTGTCGCGCGGACGCACTGCCGCCTCGCCATCGCCGAGCTGGGGCCGGGGCGCGGCCGGTGGACGAACTTTTCTGGCGATTCGGTCCAATCCGGCCGGTCGATCGCTCCGAATCCCTTCCATGACGGGGGATCCCCACGGCATCGCCAGGTGGGCGGTGCCGATGTCGAAGACTGGAAGGGTGATCCAACGTGCGACTTCGCACTGCGGTCCTGGCCATCCCCGCTGCCTCTGCTCTGTTCATGCTCGGTCTCGCGGCTCCCGCGCTCGCCGACGATTCGGTGGATGTCAGGCTCGACGCACTGAACGACAGTGGTGCTTCCGGAACGGCCACGCTGACGATCGAGTCGAACGGTGACCTCGCGGTCAGCATCGACGCGAAGGGGCTGGTTCCCAATGCTCCGCACGCGCAGCACATCCACGGCGCCACCGACGGTACGGACTTCATGTGCCCGACGGATGCAGCCGACAAGGACGGCGACGGCATCGTCAGTACGACAGAAGGGCTGCCGTCCTACGGTGACATCTTCATCTCGCTGACCACGAAGGGCGACACCAGCAAGAACAGCGGCCTGGCAGTCGACCGGATGCCGACGGCCGACGGCGACGGCAATCTCGAGTACAGCAGGACGATCCCCGCGAGCGAGCTGCCCGAGGGCACCGCCGACCACCTGCGCGACCTCCACGTCGTGCAGCACGGCATCGACCCCAACGACAACGGTAAGTATGACGGCGACAAGAAGAGCGACCTCGATCCGAAGCTGCCGGCCGAGGCCACCGATCCCGCGAGCTGTGGCATGGTCACCGGCGCCGGCATGAGCGACAAGCCCAGCCAAGGCGTGGAAACCGGCGCCGGCGGCACGTCGGGTATCGAAGGCATGAGCTGGTTCGCACTCGGTGGGTTCCTGCTGGCGTCGGCCGGCGGAACCGTCCTGGTGAGCCGTCGCCGGCAGGCGGTCACGACCGTCAAGACCGACTGAACGCCCGCGTCCGTCACCGACCGATGAACACCACACCCGAAGACGGCCACGGCCAGGATCTCGGCCCCAGGCGGCGACTGCCGTTGCTTGCCGGCGTCCTGGCCGTCGCCGGGATCCTGGTGATCGCGTTCGCGTTCGTACGGCAGCAGCCCGATCCGCCGGCCCTCACCCACGCGGACCACGTGCCGTCCCGACCGCCGTCCCCACAACCGTCCCCGTCCGAGTCGAAGCCCAAAAGCCCTCGACAGGACGCCACCCAGCGCCCACGCACGCAGCAACTGGAGGGCATCCGGGGCCCGGTGATGCGTGACTCGCCGCCGACCCGGCTCATCATCCCGAAACTCGGCGTTGACAGCACGCTGGAAGACCTCACGCTCGACCGGTCCGGCGTGCTCACAGTTCCCCGCGACCCCGCCAAGGCCGGGTGGTTCCGACGCGGCCCGGCGCCAGGCTCCCCGGGTCCGGCCGTCATCGCGGGCCATGTGACGTGGGATCGCGAGCCGGCGGTGTTCTTCGACCTGGCCAGGCTGCGCCAGGGCGACCGGATCAGCGTCACACGGCGGGACGGCAGCACGGCGACCTTCACCGTCACCGGCCTGGAGCAGTACGACAAGGACCGTTTCCCCACCCAGCAGGTCTACGGCTCGATCGACCACGCCGGCCTGCGCCTGATCACCTGCGGCGGTACGTACGACGGCAAGCGGCATCGCTACAAGGCGAACCTGATCGCGTTCGCCGTCCTGACCGGCGCCGAGCCGTGACCGCGCTCCGAACCCATCCGGATGCGGCTTCGCTCCGAATCACCGACGGAGGTGTTCATGCCGTTCCTGCGCGGAGTTGGCCCAGGTGACGATGCCCAGGGCCGTCCGGACGACGACTCCCGGCCTGCCCGCGGACTGCTGGAGGAGCTCGTCCGCGAGGTCGCGCGCGGGGACGAGCACGCCTTCGAACGTCTCTACGCCGAGACCTCGGAGCGGGTCTTCGGCATGGTCCGCCGGGTGCTGCGGAACCAGGCGCAGGCCGAGGAGGTCACCCAGGAGATCTTCGTCGAGATCTGGCGATCGGCTACCCGCCACGACCCGGCCAAGGGCTCCGCGCTGACCTGGATCCTGACCGTCGCCCACCGCAGAGCCGTCGACCGGGTGCGTTCCGAGCAGGCGTCGAGCGACCGCGAGATCCGGGTGGCACAGGCGAGCCACGAGGTCCCGTTCGACGACGTGGAAGAACAGGCCGTGCTCGCGCTGGAACACCAGCAGGTCAGGCGTTGCCTCGTGGGACTGACACCCGTCCAGCACGAGGCCGTCACGTTGGCCTACTACTCCGGCTACACCTACCGCGAGGTCGCCACCCTGCTGTCGGTGAACCTGGCCACCGTGAAGACCAGGATGCGCGACGGCCTGATCCGGCTGCGCGACTGCCTTGGAGTGGAGCGGCAAGCATGACTCTCGACACCGACGCTCACTCGCTGGCCGGGCCGTACGCCCTGGACGCGCTGCCGGAGCCGGAACGAGCGCGCTTCGAACAGCACCTGGAGGAGTGCCCGGCCTGCCGGCACGAGGCCGTCGAGCTCTCGGCGACCGCGACCCACCTGGCAGTGCTCAGCGGGGAGGCACCACCGGCGCACCTGCGGGAACAGGTACGCGCGAGGATCAGCCAGGTCCGGCAGCTCCCGCCCAGGCCGCTCCTCGAGCGGCCCGTCGCACGCCGTCGTAGGTTCGACCGGCGCAAGCTCCTCCTGGCGGCGGCCGCCGCGGTCACGCTGGTCGGCGGCGTCGGTGTGACCATCGCCCAGCTGTCCGACTCGATGCGGGCCGCCGGCCGGCAGGACCAGATCACCGCCGTCGTCGCCGCCCCGGACGCGGAGACCCAGCACAGCGACGTCGCCGGAGGTGGACGCTTCACGGCCGTCGTGTCGAGACAGTCGGAGGCCGTCGTGGTCATCGTGGACCGGATGCCCAGGCCGCCCCGCGGCAAGACCTACCAGCTCTGGCTCGAACACGACCGGCGCGTACGATCGGCCGGCCTCCTCGACCTGGACGACGACCAGCCCACCACCCGGATCCTGCGCAACGTGGGCCCGGCGGACGCCCTCAACCTCACGATCGAACCCCGCGGCGGCTCCACCCGCCCGAGCCTGCCGGTCATCGCGCGCCTCCCGTTCGGCTGACCGCGCCCGCCGACTTCCACCGAGACGTCGTCTCGGCCTTTCCGGATCTGACCGAGGACAACACGCACGTTGTTCCGTGGGCCGCACCGCTCTACGTGACGCCTGAGTGCGTCATCGCCTCGATCTCGTGGTCTCGTGCGGAGGACGTGGTCCCGGTCCTGCTGGAGCTCGCGAGCCGGCACGGCCAGCGACACGTGGCTCGCGGTCGGACAGTCGCAGGGTGCTCAGGCCGCGCTGTTCACCGGCGCCTACCAGGAACGGTACGCACCCGAGCTCGACTTCCGCGGGTCGATCGCGACCGCGCCGCCGACGCAGTGGCGTATGACGATCGGCGTCGCGCAACCGTTCGCGCCGTCGACGCCGGCGAACCCGGTCGCGCTGCTGCTCCTGGAAGGGATGCGGGCGACGCACCCCGAGTTCGACCCGGCATCTACCTGACAGCAGCCCGCGCGAGCCTGCTCACCGAGGCGCAGAACACCATGTGCTTCCAGAAGCTGGCCGAGCGGTTCGCCGGGCACACGTCCGGTGAGGTGTACGACGTGACCGCGGGCGAGCAGGAACGGCTCACTCGCCTGCTGGAGGAGGACTCCGAGATCCCGATCGTCGAGCACACCGAGCCGGTCTACATCGCGCAGGGCACCGCGGGCACCGTGGTCTACCCGCCCGCGTCGCAAACGACCGCGCACAGCTCGTGGGCGCGGGCTCGGACGTGACGTTCACGTTCTGCCCGGGCGCCGATCACAGCGGCGTGCTCGCCGCCGCCAGGGCCGACCTGCTGGCCTGGGCGGCCGAACGGGTCGCCGGCAACCAGTCAGCCAGCCAGCTAGCCAGCTGGCCAACCACTCGACCAGCCAACCAGTCAGTCGCGGCGCGGTTCGGACAGCTCGATCGGGTTGCCGGCCGGGTCGTCCAGCAGGATCTGCTTGCCGCCGAAGCCGGTGACGATGTCGTTGCGGAACACGGCTCCGGCGGCTCGCAGCCGTTCGACCTCGGCGGACAGATCCTCCACCGCGATCACGATGCGGTTCCAGCCACCGGGCTCGGGCCTACGGCCGTCCGGCATCGGCTGGGCGGCACCGCCCTGCCCGGCCGGTTGGGACAGCAGCAGCCGCAGGTCTCCTCGCGAGATCGCGGCGAATCCCGGCGCCGGATGCATGTCGACGCTGAACCCGAGGTGCTTTGTGTAGAAGTCGATCGCCGCCGCAACGTCGTCGACGATGTAGCGCACCGAGACCTGACTCATGGTGCAGAGCTCCCTTCGAGAGACTCATCAACCTATTTTGATCTAAGCTCGTTTGATGTAATCTGTCAACATGCCGGTCCAGCCCGAACCGCCGCCGTTCCTGGCGTTGGCCGCCCACCCACTGCGGTGGCAGCTGCTCACAGCGCTCGCGCAGAGCGATCACCGCGTACGCGAGCTGGTCGAGCGCACCGGCGAGCCGCAGAACCTCGTCTCCTACCACCTCGGCCTGCTCCGGCGCGGCGGCCTCGTGACCTCTCGCCGGAGCAGTTTCGACGGCCGCGACTCCTACTACCGCCTCGACCTGGAGGCCTGCGCACGCGCACTGTCGGACGCGGGCGGCGCGCTCCACCCCGCGCTGCGCCTCGAAACCGTCGCGAAAAGCCAACGGCAGCAGCGGTTGCGCCGCCCGGCCCGCGTGCTCTTCCTCTGCACCGGCAACAGCTCCCGCTCGCCGATGGCCGCCGCCCTGCTCCGGCACCACACCGGCGAACGAGTCGAGGCGTTCAGCGCCGGCAGCCACCCCAAGCCCCTGAATCCGCGGGCGGGCAAAGCCCTCTCCACGTACGGCATCGACCTCGCCGGCCACCGGCCGCTTCAGCTCTCCACGTTCGCCGATCGCAAGCTGGACTACGTCATCAGCCTGTGCGACAAGGTTCGCGAGGTCCTGCCACCGTTCACTCGCGACCCGCTGCTGATGCACTGGAGCATCCCCAACCCTGACGACGCGGGCGACGACGCGACGTTTCGCGGTACGGCCGCCGAGCTCGACACGCGGATCCGCTACTTCGTCTCCACGCTCACCTATCCACCATCCGACCGGGAGATGTCATGACAACCGGCCAGATCGAGCTGCTCGACCTGTTCACCGTTCGCTATCTCGTCGACGATGTGGGAGCGGCCACCGACTTCTACACCAAGCACTTCGGCTTCACCGTCGACGTCGACGCTGCGCCCGCCTTCGTTCAGGTCATCCGCGGGCACTTGAGGCTCCAGCTCAGCGGGCCTACGAGTTCGGCAGGCGTTCCGCTGCCGGACGGCAGGGTGCCCGAGCCTGGTGGCTGGAACCGCATCCAGCTGGCCGTGGCCGACATCGACGCCGCCGTGGAGCACCTGCGCGCTGCCGGCGTGCGGTTCCGCACCGACATCATCAAGGGCAGGGGCGGACGTCAGGTGCTGTTCGAAGACCCAGCCGGCAACCCCGTCACGCTGTTCGAGCCGCCCGCCGAACACTGAGCGCGATCCGCAGCTCATGGGTCTTGTCGACCAGGACGCGCCGCAGGTTGTCGTCCAGGCCTTCCGCCCGCCGTCGCCTCCATCAGCTTCGCCGACAGCTGGAGCCGGAGACGATGATCTCCCACGCGGCCGCCTTCGCCGCGGCATCCGGGAGCGCACCCCGCGCACGCGCGGGCTGCTCGGCCGCCCGTGCGATCGAGTCGCGCGCGGCCTCCGCGGCGATCGTGTCGCCGTCGATGACATCGAGCACCGCCAGCCGGTAGACCAGGGCCCTGCGCAGCTCGCTGTCGATCGTCAGTCCCGCGGGTACGTTCCGCCCCGCGAGCCAACCCAGCAGCCGGTCCGCGCCGGGCCGGTCGCCGTGGTGTCGGCCTGCAGCTGCCGGCTGCTTCCCGGCGCCGCCGAGCCCAGCTCCAGCAGGCAGAGGTCGTGGATCGTCGCCCGCGCCGCGCCAGGTGGCAGGAACTGGTCGGCGACCATGCCGGTGCAGAACTCAGCATGCTTACGAACACCCTGTCGTGCTGGGTGCGCAGCGCCGCCCGCACCAGCGCGAGGTAGTCGTGCGCGGCCCACTCGGCGTCTCGGGTCGCCTCGGCAGCCGCGGACCGGATCAGCGCCTGCGCCAGCCGATCGCCGAGCCGACGCAGCAGGTCCGGCAGTAACCGCCGGCTCCGGTCGTCGAAGCGACCTTGGCGAACGTGAGGTCGCCCGCGTTGAGCAGGACGACACCGGCCGGCACCCTCAGGTCGAGTGAGATGTGGTACGTATCCACCCCAAGCAGCACACTGCGTTCGGCTGCCTCGCACCGGTCTGGTTCGGCACGTTGTCAGCCTACGGCCAAGCAGGCACTCACTTGTCGTCCGGTGATTGACGTGCCGCTTTGTCCGACACCGGACGTGATGCCTTGCACGCAAGCATGCTCCGCACCCATGGTGGCTGTGTTCATGTTCGCGGCCAAGGCCGCGGTTAGGGGCCGGCCGTGAGGAGGCCTAGTGGGCCAGGGATCTGACCAGCCAACGGTAAAACTCGACCGACGTACGCTTCTCTACTCAGCGACCGTGGTGGCCGCGGGCGCCGGAATCGCCGCGTGCACACCCAAACCGAGCGGCGAGCAGAGCGGCGACGGTGACGGCGGCAAAGCCAAAGCAGCCAAGGGCACCAAGGGCTCGGAGACCAAGCCGTTGCCGCCACCCAAGCAGTTCGGCGAGTCGCCGGAGCTCGCGAAGCAGGTGAAGGCGGGAAGCCTGCCGCCGGTCGAGGATCGGCTGCCGGCGAAGCCATACGTCGTGCCACATCGCTGGGTCGGTGGCGGAAAATACGGCGGGACCGTCTACATGGTGATCGACGCGTCCGACAACCCCAGCATCAACGAGTTCATGTACGGCCGCTCGCCGCTGCGCTGGCTGAACGACGGCCTGGACATCGGACCCGGCGTCGTGGAGTCGTGGGACTCCAACCCCGCGGCCACCGAGTGGACGCTGCACATTCGCGAGAACCTCAAGTGGTCCGACGGCCAGCCGGTGACGAGCGCGGACGTCATGTACTGGTGGGAGGACATGGTCCTCAACGAGGACCACCCCGCACTGCCGGGCGACGCCGCCAGGTCGGGCACCGGTTCCCCGATGCGGCTCGAGGCACCCGACAAGAACACGCTGGTGCTGAAGTTCGACGCCGCGACACCGTTGACGCCGGCCCTGCTGGCCAACGGGGTCAACACCGAGGACTGGTTCATGCCGCGGCACTACCTCGAGCAGTTCCATCCGAAGTACAACAAGAAGGTCAAAGACAAGAACTGGATGGTGACGCACGACAAGCACATCAACTGGGTGCTCGACCCGAAGTGCCCGACGCTCGCCGGCTGGCGGACCACGAAGTTCGCCGAGGGCCGGACGGTCGAGCTGGAGCGCAACCCGTACTACTGGTGTGTCGACAAGAAGGGCGACCAGCTGCCGTACCTCGACAAGCTGGTCTTCACCGTCGTCGACGACACGGAGGTCGCGAAACTCCAGATCCAGGAAGGCAAGATCGACTACGTGCACGGCCCGTTCGTGCCTCTCGGGCTCGCCGACATCGCGCCGGTACGCAAGTCCAAGTCCCAGCACGGCTTGGAGATGCAGCTGTGGGACAGCGGATCGGGCACGGCGTCGGTGTTCTTCCTGAACTACGACTATCCCGACGCCAAGCTGCGCAAGCTGATCCGCGAGCCGAAGTTCCGCCAGGCGCTGTCACACGCGTTCAACCGGGACGAGGCGCGCAAGGCGGTCTACTTCAACACCGGTGAGAAGACCACCGGAACCTACAGCCCGAAGGCGATCGAGTACGTCGTCAACGGTGACGGGAAGCAGGCCTACAAGCAGTGGCGCGACGCCTATGTGGAGTACGACCCCGAGAAGGCGAAGAAGCTGCTCGACGAGCTCGGCGTCGTCGACAAGGACGGCGACGGCAAACGCGAGGTGCCGGGCGGTGGCAAGCTCACCATCCGTCTCGACGTGCCGGCCGACATCGCGCAGGAGCACAAGCAGAAGAACGAGTACCTCAAACGGGACTGGGAGGCGATCGGCCTCTCGGTGACGTCGAACCCGATCGCACCGGCCAGCTACTCCGACCAGTGGAAGAGCGGCGTGCTGATGAGCAACTCCGCCTGGGAGGTGGGCGACGGCCCGGACCACATCACCGGCCCGTGGTGGTTCGTACCGATCGAGCCGGAGCGCTGGGCGCCGTTGCATGGCCAGATGTGGTCGCTGCGTGGCACGAAGGACGAGAAGACCGAGTTGAACGTCGACCCGTGGAAACGTACCCCGCCGCGGGTGGACGCGGAGCCGGGCAGCCCGATCGCGCAGCTGTGGGACCTCTACGCGAAGGCGAAGACCGAGGTCGACGCGCTGGCCCGGCACAAGATCGTCTGGGAGATGATCAAGCTCCACATCGAGTACGGGCCGTTCTTCATGGGCGTGGTGGCGAACTATCCGCAGCTGACGTTGCACAAGAGCGAGATGGGAAACGTCCCTGCCCGGGCTCAGCTCGCGCAGGGTGGCATGGTCAACACCTGGGCGCATCCGACACCGGCCTGCTACGACCCCGAGGTCTACTTCTGGGACAACCCGGAGGAGCATACGTAGGACCGTCTTTTCTTGGCATTTCTCAGCGTGAACAGGAGCGTGCGTGCGCGCGTTGACAGTGGCGTCGGGGCAGGGACAGGCCAGCCCGGACCTCAGTGAGATCTCTGCCCCCGGGCCGTCGGATCGTGACCTGCTGGTGTCGGCAGTCGCTCTTGGCGTGTGTGGCACCGACCGATCGGTGATCGGGCACGGCGTGCGCCGGCCGCCTGCCGGCCGGGACTGGATGGTGGTCGGCCATGAAGGCCTCGGCCGGGTGCTGGCCGCACCATCCGGTTCCGGCTTCCAGGCGGGCGATCTCGTCGTGGGCATCGTTCGGCGGCCGGATCCTCGGCCCTGCACGCTCTGCGCGTCCGGCCAGCTCGACCTGTGCTTGTACACCGACTACGACGAGAGCGGCATCGTCGGCCGGGACGGCTACGCGGCCGAGCGGTATCTGCTGGAGCCGGAGTACGCGATCCCGGTCTCGGCGTCGCTGGGGCTCGCGGGCGTCCTGGTCGAGCCGGCGAGCATCGTGGCGAAGGCGTGGGAACGGATCGACGCGCTGGCGCCGCTGCCGGGCAAGGGCCGGCGGGCGCTGGTGCTCGGCGCCGGTCCGATCGGGCTGCTGGCGGCGCTGCTGGGTGTCCAGCGCGAGTACGACGTTCACGTGGTCGACCAGGTGACGTCCGGGCCGAAGCCCTCGCTGGTTCGGGCGCTGGGAGCGACCTACCACTCCGACCTGGCCGACCTGTCCCGCTTCACCGGCGGCTTCGACGCGGTGGTGGAGTGCTCGGGCGCGCTGGTCGCCGAGGCCATCCAGCACACCGGCCGCAGCGGGACGGCGTGCCTGGTGTCGAGTGCGCACGGCGGTGCGGACAAGACACTGAACGTCGGCGACCTGAGCCGGGCGATGGTGGGCGGCAACCGGGCGTTCGCGGGAATCGTGAGCTCGAACCGGCGGCACTTCGAGGCGGGGCAGGCGGCGCTGCAGAGCGCCGACCGGTCCTGGCTGGAGTCGCTGATGACACCGGTGGTGTCGCTGACCGACTACCGCAGCGCCTTCGAGGCCGGACCAGAGGCGGTCAAGGCCGTCATCCGCTTCGAGGACTGAGCTTCGAACCACTTTGTCGCCGCGCGAATGACCACGTTAACCACGCAATTGGCTGGTTAACCACGCCCCGGGGCGTGGCGAACCACCTACTGGCGTGGCGAAGCGCGAATGACCACGTTGACCACGAAATTTCGTGGTTAACGTGGTCACTCGCGTCCAGGGGAAGGCTCCGAGCGAGGGCCGATCCGCGGCCTGGGTCAGCCGGCTGCGCGGAGCTCCAGCGGGTGGCGTAGACCTGCCCGTCCCGCCACGGCGCGGCCCGGACGGCGGCCGGCATCCGGTCGGCCGGCTCACCGGCCCGGAGCCGGTCGCGGTGCACTCACGTGACACGCAGGTCGGCCTGGTGGCCGAAGGTCTGCCTCTCTCGCCGACGGTACGGAACGACCGCGGTGACCGGCGTGCCGGCCGGCAGCGCGGTCTCGTCGCCGGCGAGGAAGTACCAAGTCGATGCCATCCAGCAGTACGGTCGTGCCGCGCGGCCCGGCCACGTGGATTACGCGCAGAGCTGCTCACCTAACCTGACTTCGACTGTCCGGATGCGGCTGCCCGCCGGCCGCCGCAGTTCGGGTGCTCCGTCGGTACGGTGGCAACGCAGGGTTGCGGCGGCGAAAGGGAGTCAGACGTGAGCGGGATCCGGGTCGGCGTTGCGGGATTGCGATTCGGTGCCGAGTTCGTACCGCTCTATCTCCAGCATCCGGACGTCGCGAGCGTCGCGATCTGCGACGCCGATCCCGGCATGCTGGCCCGGACCGCCGAGGCGAACGGCATCGCCGGCGAGGCGAGGTTCGACTCCGTGGACGCGATGCTCGCCGCCGACGTGGTCGACGCCGTGCACATCGCGACGCCCGTGCGCTTCCATGTCGAGCAGGCGGTCGCGGTGCTGTCGGCCGGGAAGCACTGCGCCAGCGCCGTTCCGATGGCGACCGACCTCGACGGCATCCGGCGCATCCTCGCCGCGCGGCAGGCGGCCGGCACCAACTACATGATGATGGAGACGATGGTCTTCGGACGGGAGTACCTCTACGTCCGCGACCTGTACGACCGCGGTGAGCTCGGGCCGCTGTCGTACCTGCGGGGCATGCACCTGCAGAACCTCGACGGCTTCCCGCCCTACTGGTACGGCTATCCGCCGCTCACGTACGCGACGCACGCCCTGTCGCCGCTGCTCGCGATCGGGGGCTCGCGGGTGACGAAGGCGCACGCGCTCGGCTCCGGGCGCCTCACGCCCGACCGGACCGGCGACTTCGACAACCCGTTCCCGACGGAGACGGCGCTGTTCCGGCTCGACCGTGACGACCTGGCCGCCGAGGTGACGGTGTCGTTCTTCCAGCTCGGAAGGGCTTACCAGGAAGGGTTCTGCGTATACGGCCAGGAGGCCGGCGTCGAGTGGCCGCAGGTGTCGGAGGACGAGGGCCTCGCGGTCTTCCGGCTGGATCCGGAGTCGCCGGAGCGGCGCGGGCGTGGGGCGAAGGTCGAGCGGGTGCGCCCGCCGCACCGCTTCGACCTGCTGCCGGAGGAGCTGCACGTCGACAGCGGGCACAGCGGCGCGCACCCGCATCTGGTGCACGAGTTCGTCCGTAGCATTGTGGAGGGCCGGCCGCCGCTCGTCGACGCGACGACGGCGGCGACCTGGACCGCTCCCGGAATCGTCGGGCACGCCTCCGCCATGCGCGGCGGCGAGCCGCTAGACGTACCCGACTTCTCGGCCTAGTGCGCCGCGTCGAGCTTGGCGCGCTGGTCGGCTGTCAACTTCAGGTGGACGGCCTCGAGGCTCTCGTTCAGCTGCGCGACCGACGAAGCACCGATCAGTGGGATCGACGGTACGTCGGCGCCGATCATCCACGACAGCACGACCTGGTTCGGTGTCGCGCCGGTTTCGCCGACGACCTTACGCAGGGCGGCCAGCCGCGTGGGCGTACCCGCGTGGTCGAAGTCGGCTCCGAGCGGCTTGTCGTCGCGGACGTAACCGCCGGAGAGCAGCGGCGTGTACGCGACCAGCGTCAGGCCGGGCTCGTTCCGCACATAGCTCAGCAGCTCGCCGCCGACCGGGCCCTGGTTGCCGTCGGGGGAGAGGTCGCCGGGTAGGTCGGAACGGCGGCGGAGGTACGAGTGCTGGTACTGCAGCAGCTCGTAGCCCGGCAGCCCGGCCGCGGCGGCCAGCGCACGCGAGCGTTCCACCTTCCAGACCCAGTGGTTGCTCGCGCCCAGCAGGCCGACGCTGCCTTCGGCGACGAGCTCGGCGAAGCCCTCGACGGTGTCCCGCAGCGGAGTCTTCGGGTCCTCGATGTGGGCGTACAAGATGTCGAGCTTGTCGACCCCGAGCCGCTCGCGGCTGCGGTCGGCGGACTCGCGGATCACCTTGGGGGACAGGCCTTCGGGGTTGTCGATGTAGCTCGTGCCGGGAGCCAGCGGTCGCGCGCCGAGCTTGGTCGCGATCACCAGGTCGTCGTGCCGGCCACGGTCGCGCAGCCAGCGGCCGAGGAGGTTCTCGCTCTGCCCGCCCTGGCTGCCGTCCTCCCAGAACGCGTAGTTGTCGGCGGTGTCGATGAACGTGCCACCGGCCTCGACGTAACGATCGAGGATCGCGAACGAGGTGGCCTCGTCGGTTCTCGACCCGAACAGCATGGCGCCGAGGCTCAGTACGCTGACCTGGCGGCGGGTCTTCGGGCTGGTTCCAATCGTGCGGTATTCCATGTGACGGAGCGTAGGTCAGCAAACGGTCTGTGGGCCGGGCCAATCCGGCTGGGCGTTCCCGGACCAATAAGTGCCGCCGGAGTTCAGGTTCCGAACCGCCTCGTTCGACGTACGCTGGCGGCGTACGAAGGGGGTGGCGCGATGGCCGAAATCGAGGTTCTCGAGCCCGGCTCAACAGTCAGCGCCCGCTCCGGCGATGAGCTCGTTGTACGTCTGCCGGAAATCGCCACGACCGGTTATCAGTGGACCGTGGACCAGATCACCGGACCGCTCCGGATCGTCTCGTCCGAGGTGGTGCCCACCGTCCCGCCTGACGGTGCGCCGCCGGGATCTGGAGGTGAGCGGTTCGTCAGGGTGGCAACGACCGGTGTGGGCACCGGTGCGGTCCGGCTCGAGCTACGTAGGGTCTGGGAGACCGAGCCGGCCGACCGGTTCGAGTTCCGGGTTCGGGTCGGCTGATCCAGACCCGGCCCGGCCGTCTGTGCTGGGCTTGACTTGGCGCCTGCCTGCTCCGTGGGCCGCCGGACGACACCATCGGCGCCGGCGGCCCAGGGGCAGGGGTTCGATCGGATGGCGGTGAGGGCTACCAGAGGTAGATCTCGTAGACCATTCCGTCGGCTTCCTCGCGGAAGGTGACCGGACGCTGGGTTTGGCGTGCCTGCGAGGCAAGCGCGCACAGCGCCACGAACGAGCCGTCCCTTCCGTTGTAGATCTTGCGCCAGCCGAGGCCGCGGACCAGCACGAACGCGTTACGCGTCTGGTCGATCGACCACAGCGCGTCGATGTACTGGTTGCTGCGGTAGGTCGCCGTGACGGTGCCCACCGCGCTCTCGGTCAGCGAGTCGGGGTCGCGCAGGTCCGGCGGCAGCAACATCGGGGTAGTCGGTGTCGCTGGAGCCTCGACGATCGTCGCGACCTCATCGGGTGACACCCGGGTGGGTGCCGCGAGGCCGGCTTCTTGGTTGATTGCTTCGGTTACGTCGCTCGGAGACTTCGCGCCAGGTCCTGTCCTGGTCGGCGTACCGCCTCTGGTGGATCGTGTAGCCATGGTCTCGTCCCTCACCACGCGTAGAGCTGCGTGACGCTGCCGTTGTTTTCGAACATCCCGACCGGACGACTGAGCGCCTTCGCGGCGGACAGCTCGCTGGACATGCCCTGACTGGTCGCGGCGGTGCCGGTGTCGAGCTTCAGCCAGCCGCGGAGCTCGCCGTACGCCCACTGGTTGCTGTCGTACTCGTTGCTCCAGAGGCCGATGATCCGCTGGTCCGGCAGCCAGGCCGTGATGGACGTACCGGTGACGCCGTAGACCTCTTTGCCGGCCGGGCTGGGGTAGGACTCGATGTTGCACTCGCCGTAGGCGATCTTGAAGAATCCGCCGTCACCCCAACCGGGGCCCCAGCTGTTCTTGGCGATCCAGCAGCCTTCGCTGTCGCTGTAGCCGATCAACGTGACGCAGTGGCCGCCCGCGACGCCGCCAGTCAGGTGGCGGTAGACGCCGGAGCGGTAGCTGAAGAAGTCCTGGTAGACGACGAAGCAGGCCGCGATCGAGCCGTACGTCGAGATGTACTCCTTCATCGCCGAGGCGTTCCCGCCGATGTTGTTGAATCCCGTGACGAGGATCCGCCGGTTCTGCCAGTCGGCGTTCAGGCCGGAGCAGTCCTGTTCGCCGGCGGTGTAGGGGTAGTAGTCCTCGAACGTGACGCCCGTGCCCTGCGCCGACGGCAGCAGGCGGTGCACCCACCAGCCGGTGGAGCAGCGCGCGCCGTCCGCCCTGCCGTAGCAGTAGTAGGCGTGGGCCTCGGACAGGTCGATCGTGAGGCCGGGCGTGCCCCTGGTGTAGCGGGTCACGTGCTCCATCGTCGCGATCGTGCCGAAAGCGACGCAGGAACCGCAGCCGCCCTGGTCCTTGACGGACGTGGTGTAGTTGGCGCCGTTGACGTTGCGCAGGTCGAAGCTCACCGGCGCGCCGACAGCTTCTGCTCTGGCACCGCGTACGGCGGCAGCCCGCTCGTCGCGATCGGCCTCGAGGGCGTTGAGGTCGGTCTCGGGCAGTGGCACACCGAGCCGGACGACGCGCTCCTCCTCGTTGAGCGCTGTCATTGACGTATAGGCCATCTCCCAGGGCGCGCCTTCGCGTTCAAGCGTGGAGCGGAGCTGGGCGAGGTCGAGTGATTTTTGGACAGGCATAAATAACCCCCCCAATGGGGTGATGATTTGGAACATCTGCCACTCGTCCTTCGCCCAAGGAGGAGTGGCGGTAAGGGTTGATACGGAAAGGTCTCTGGTGTTAGCTCTACTCTGCTCGCAAGGTGGTCGGTAGGGCCTTCTGGCCCTTCGTTCGGCCTTGCGTCGCGAGGTCTTGTCGGTGCGTGGCCGTAGGCTGGCCCGGCAGGCCAGGAAGATGGAGGTTGCGCCGTGACCGAAGTGGAGCAGGCGATCCAGTTCAGGAGCGATGTCACTGTCGAGCTGGTGCGCTCGTCCGCGCGCGATGAGGATGTGCTGTTCGCGGCTCGCGTGTCAACCAAGGGTGAGCAGTCACTGGAAGACGTCGACGGTGACGCCGAGCGTTCCCAGGGTTTGATCGGCTATTTGATGCGCAGCCGGCACGGCAGCCCGTTCGAACACAATTCAATGACCTTCTACGTCCAGGCTCCAATCTTCGTCTTCCGCGAAATGACGCGGCATCGGATAGCGTCCTACAACGAAGAATCCGGGCGTTACCGGGAGCTGCGTCCGCTCTTTTACGTGCCGGGTCCGGATCGCCGGCTGGTGCAGGTCGGCAAGCCCGGGCACTACATCTTCGAGCCGGGATCGGCGGACCAGCACAATCTGGTCGGTGCGGAGACGCGGGCCGTGTGCGCGGAGGCGTATGCGTCGTACCAGCGCATGCTCGAGGCCGGCATCGCGCGCGAGGTGGCGCGGATCGTGCTGCCGCTGACCATCTACTCCTCGATGTACACCACAGTCAACGCCCGCGCGTTGATGAACTTCCTGTCGCTTCGCACCAACCGCGACGAGTCGGCCCACCCGTCCTATCCTCAACGCGAGATCGAGATGGTGGCCGAGCAACTGGAGACGGCCTGGGCCAAGCTGATGCCGGTGAGCCACGCCGCCTTCGTCCAGAACGGCCGCGTCTGCCCCTGACCTCCACCGCCACCCAAGGCTCCGCGAATGACCACGTTAACCACGCAATTGGCTGGTTAACCACGCCCCGGGACGTGGCGAAGCACCTGCTGGCGTGGCGAGGCGCGAATGACCACGTTAACCACGCAATTGGCTGGTTAACCACGCCCCGGTACGTGGCGAAGCACCTACTGGCGTGGCGAAGCGCGAATGACCACGTTAACCAGCTAAATACGTGGTTAACGTGGTCATTCGCGGCCTCGGGTGGCGGCCAAGGCATGGGAACGGGCCGACCCGCTGGCGCCGCTGCCGGGCAGGGAGCAGCGGCCACTAAGGCTCCGAGGCTCGGCAAACCTCGGCCGCGCCATCAGAGCTAGCGGTCCACATCGCGGCGGCGAGAGGCGACAGCCGCCGCGGCCGGGCCGGCTGGGTGCTGCATGCGGTTGTTCGGCGACGCCGGGTTCGTGCAGGGCGCGGTCGGATCTGCGCCGATTGCTGCCGCTGTGCGCGCGGTGTCCGCCCGTGGGCCGGGCGTGGCCGGCTGGGCCCGGCGAACCCTTGCTTCAGGCGCGGCCACACCGGCAGGCACGCGGCGGTGTGGCTTGCGGTTCACGCCGCGGCGGCGAGAGGCGACAGCCGCCGCGGCGGGACCGGCTGGGTGCTGCATGCGGTTGGTCGGCGACGCCGGGTTCGTGCAGGGCGGCCGGCAGGCGTCTGCGCCCACCCATCGCTGCGGCGGTGGGCGGTGGCCGCGCCCGGCCGGCTGGCGGCCTGCCAACCCATGCTTCGGGCGCCGGGCAGGCACGCCGCGGCGTGGCTAAAGGTCCACGTCGCGGCGGCGGGAGGACACCGCCGCGGCGACGCCGGACAGGAAGCGTTCCGACGACATCGGCTGCAACTGGCGGCCACCGCGCAAGCGGACCGCCACCGCGTCCACCGCGGCTTCACGTTCCCCGATCACCGCGACATACGGCGCCTTGCGTTCCCGCGCCACCCGAATCCGCGCACCCAGACTCTCCGACCGATCATCGACCTCGACCCGCAGACCCGCGGCCAAGCCGTGCCGGGCCAGTGCCCACGCGGCGTCCGCCTGGTCCGGGCCCACCGGCAGCACCTGCACCTGCACCGGCGACAGCCAGGGCGGCAGCGCGCCCCCGCTGGACTCCAGCAGGTAGGCCATCATCCGTTCCATGGTCGACAGCACGCTGCGGTGCACGATCACCGGCCGCTCACGCGCGCCGGACGCCGAGACGTACTCCAGGTCGAACTGCCCGGGCTGGTAGAAGTCCACCTGCACGGTCGACAGGGTGAACTCCCGGCCCTGCGCGTCGTGCACCTGGATGTCGATCTTCGGGCCGTAGAACGCCGCCTCGCCCTCCACCGGCCGCGCCTCCAGCCCGTGCAGGTCCAGCGCCGAGCGCAGAATCGCCTCTGCCGACGACCACATCTCGTCGGAGCCCGCGTAGGTCTTGCCGGGCCCGCGCAGCGACAGCATCGCGTAGAGCGGCTCTATGCCGAGCAGGGAATATGCCTCGTCGATCATCCGTAGCGCCAGCACCGCCTCCTCCACGGCCTGCGCCGGCGAGCAGAACACGTGCGCGTCGTTCAGGGTCATGCCGCGCACCCTGGTCAGCCCGCCGACGACGCCGGAACGCTCCATCCGGAACTGGTGGCCGAACTCCGCGATCCGCAACGGCAGCTCGCGGTACGACCGCAAGCGGGAGCCGAACACCAGCGCGTGGTGCGGGCACAGGGTCGGTCGCAGCACAAGGTCGTCCCCGCCCACGGGCATCGCCGGGAACATGTCGTCGGAGAAGTGCTGCCAGTGCCCCGACCTCTCGTACATCTCTCTCTTGCCGACCGGTGGGGTACGCACGTGCCGGTAGCCTGCCCGGCGTTCGGCTTCCAGGATGTAGCGCTCGAGCTCGCTGATGATTGCGCCGCCGTCGGGAAGCCACAGTGGAAAGCCGGCGCCGACGAGTTCGGCGGAAGCGTAAATGCCCAGCTCACGGCCTAGCCGACGGTGATCGGCGGGCGCTTCGGCGACATCTGGTTGGACCTGCATTTGGGGTGCTCCTCGTGGTTGGAGATGGGAGCGACCCCTGCGGCGACAGCCCGGGAGTCACTCCCGGGGCCGTCCGCGCGGCGTTAGAAGACAGTCGCCGCCACGTCGCCGGAAGCGACATGGGGCGTCTTCGTCCACTGCGCGAGATACATGTCTCACAGCCTATCTGGTGATCAACCAGCGCGGCGACCTATTTACGTGACGGTGTGTCCAGGTAGCGTTGGGTTCCATGGCTGCAAGTTCTGCCCACACCCTGGGACCAAACGCGCCCTTCGGCCGGGTGCTGACCGCGATGGTGACGCCGTTCGCCGCCGATGGGGTGCTCGACCTCGACGCCGCCCAGCGGCTGGCCACGCACCTCGTCGACGCCGGCAACGATGGTCTGGTGATCAGCGGGACCACCGGTGAGTCCCCGACCACGACCGACGCCGAGAAGGAGGCGCTGCTGCGTGCCGTGATCGAGGCCGTCGGCGACCGCGCCACGATCGTCGCCGGCTCCGGCACCAACGACACCAAGCACGCCATCGAGCTGTCCCGGCAGGCGGAGAAGGCCGGTGCCAACGGCCTGCTCGTCGTCACGCCCTACTACAACAAGCCGCCGCAGGCCAGCCTGCTCGCACACTTCCGCGCGGTCGCCGAGTCCACCGCGCTGCCGGTCATGCTCTACGACATCCCCGGCCGCACCGGCACGCCGATCGCGACCGAGACGCTGCTGAAGCTGGCCGAGCACCCGCGGATCGTCGCGGTGAAGGACGCCAAGAGCGACATCCCCGGCATCGTCGAGGTGCTGGCGAAGACTGACCTGGCCTACTACTCCGGCTCCGACGAGAACAACCTCGCGTTCCTCGCGATCGGCATGGCCGGAATGGTCAGCGTGGTCGGACATGTCGCGAGCAAGGACTACGCCGAGATGGTGCGCGCCGTCGACGCCGGTGACCTCGCCGCCGCCCGCGCGATCGAACGCCGGCTGCTCCCGGCGTACAAGGGGATCATGACTCGAAGCCAGGGCGCCATCATGGCCAAGGCCGCGCTCGAACTGTCCGGCGTACTCCCCAACCGCGTCACCCGGCTGCCGTTGCTGCCGGCCAGTGACGACGATGTCGCGCGGCTACGCAGCGACCTGGCCGAAGCGGGGCTGATGCGATGAGTCATCCGCACCCTGAGCTCGGACCGCCGCCGCCGCTCTCCGCGGGCGCCCTGCGGGTGATCCCGCTCGGCGGCCTTGGTGAGGTCGGACGCAACATGACGGTCTTCGAGAACGAGGGACGGCTGCTCGTCATCGACTGCGGTGTCCTGTTCCCCGACGACCACCAGCCCGGCGTCGACCTGATCCTTCCCGACTTCGAGCCGATCCGTGACCGCCTCGACGCGATCGAGGCGATCGTGCTCACGCACGGGCACGAGGACCACATCGGCGCGGTGCCGTACCTCCTGCGCGAACGCCCCGACATCCCCGTCGTCGGCTCGCAGCTCACGCTGGCGCTGGTCGACAGCAAGCTGCGCGAGCACCGCCTGAAGGACGTGCCGCGGCAGGTCGTGCGCGAAGGGGAGCGGCAGCGGTTCGGCCCGTTCGAGTGTGAGTTCATCGCGGTCAACCACTCCATCCCCGACGCGCTGGCGGTCGCGGTCCGCACCTCCGCGGGCCTGGTCCTGCACACCGGCGACTTCAAGATGGACCAGCTGCCGCTCGACGGACGGCTGACCGACCTGCGTGCGTTCGCGCGGCTGGGTGCGGAGGGCGTCGACCTCTACATGCCCGACTCGACGAACGCCGAGGTGCCGGGCTTCGTCACGCCGGAACGCGACATCGCGCCGGTGCTCGACCGGATCTTCGCGAGCGCCGAGCGGCGCATCATCGTGGCCTGCTTCGCGTCGCACGTACACCGCGTACAGCAGGCACTCGACGCGGCGGTGGCGCACCGGCGCAAGGTCGCCTACATCGGGCGTTCGATGGTGCGCAACATGGCGGTCGCGCGCGACCTCGGCTTCCTCCGCGTACCCGCCAACACGCTGGTCGACCTGAAGGAGCTCGACAACTACGCGCCCGACGAGGTCGTCCTGATCTCGACGGGCTCGCAGGGTGAGCCGCTGTCGGCGTTGTCGCGGATCGCCGGGCGCGACCACCCGCTGATCCGCGTCGAGCCGGGCGACACCGTGGTGCTGGCGTCGTCGCTGATCCCGGGCAACGAGAACGCCGTGTTCCGGGTGATCAACGGGCTGGCCCGCTGGGGCGCGAACGTCGTCCACAAGGGCAACGCGATGGTCCACACGTCGGGGCACGCGCCGGCTGGCGAGCTGCTCTACACCTACAACATCGTGCAGCCGCGCAACGTGCTGCCGATCCACGGCGAGATCCGCCACATGCGCGCCAACGCCGACCTCGCGATCGCGACGGGCGTCCCCCGTTCACGTGCGGTGGTCGCCGAAGACGGCGTGGTGGTCGACCTGATCGACGGCGTGGCGCGGATCGCGGGCAAGGTCGAGTGCGGCTACGTCTACGTCGACGGCTCCACGGTGGGCGACATCACCGACAGCTCGCTGAAGGACCGGCGCATCCTCGGCGAGGAAGGCTTCATCTCGATCATCGTGGTGGTCGACTCGGTCAACGGGAAGATCACGGGCGGGCCGGAGATCAAGGCTCGCGGCTTCGCCGCGGACGACACGGTCTTCGACGAAGTGCGGCCGCTGATCTCCGAGGCTCTCGACCGCGCGACCCGCGAGGGCGTGGACGACACGTACCAGCTGCAACAGGTGATCCGCCGCACGATCGGCAAGTGGGTCAGCGACACCCAGAACCGCCGCCCCATGATCATCCCGGTGGTCGTCGAGGTCTGAGCCCGTCGGCCAGCCGCTGGATGCACGCGGCTGGCCCGGCGCGGTTTGGCCGCGGGTCTGCGGGTCGAGGTCGATGATCGGTCGGAGAGTCTGGGTGCGCGGATTCGGGTGGCGCGGGAACGCAGGGCGCCGTATGTCGCGGTGATCGGGGAACGTGAAGCCGCGGTGGACGCGGTGGCGGTCCGCTTGCGTGGTGGCCGCCGGTTGCAGCCGATGTCGTCGGAACGCTTCCTGTCCGGCGTCGCGGCGGCGGTGTCCTCTCGCCGCCGCGAGGTGGACCTTTAGCCACGCCGCGCCGTGCCTGCCCCGGGCGTGGCCGCGTCGGGCCGTGGGTTTGCAGGGCTGGCCGGCCGGTCGGGCGCGGCCACCGCGCTCCGCCGGAGTTGTGGGCCAGCCCGGCCGCCCTGCGCGAATGTGGCGTTGCCGGCCAACGGCACGCAGCACCCAGCCGGCGTGGACCGCTAGCCACGCCGCCGCGTGCCTGCTCCGGGCGTGCCCACGTCTGAAGCATGGGTTCGCAGGCTCCAGCCAGCCGGGCGCGGTCACCGCGCGCACAGCCGCAGCTATGGGTGGGTGAGACGCCGGCCGCCCTGCGCGAACCCGGCGTCGCCGACCAGCCGCATGCAGCACCCGACCGACCCGCTGCGGTAGCTGTCTCCGCTCGCCGCGGCGACGTCGACCTCTGGCTCTGGTTGCGCGGCCGGGTTGCCGGATTCCGAGGCTCCGTGCGTTAGTGGCCGCCGTTCCTTGCCCGACAGCGGCGCCGGCACGTCGGCCCGTTCCCACGCCGACGTCGCTGCGCCGCGAATGACCACGTTAACCACGGCATTGGCTGGTTAACGTGGTCATTCGCGCTTCGCCACGCCAGTAGGTGGTTCGCCACGTCCCGGGGCGTGGTTAACCAGCCAATTGCGTGGTTAACGTGGTCATTCGCGGCCTCGGGCGGAGGCGTCAGTCGTCGGCGAGCACGACACGACACGGCCCGGCTTCGAAAACCCAGCCCTAGCCGGCGGCGGGGACCGCGAGGGCGCCTTCGGGGAGGGTGGGGATCGGCCAGTCGGGGTTTCGCTGCCAGCCGAGCCAGCGTTCTTCGAACGGGCCTTCGCGGTGTTCGAACATCGCGAAGGCTTGCTCCTTCGCGTCCTCGACTTCGGCGTGCTCGGCGTCGGTGATGATGCCGAGGTGTCTGGCCTGGGCGTACTCCTCGACGTCCTTCCACCGGTGGGTGCCGTCGGGGTTGAAGATGAGGTCGATGGTGAGGTCCCAGGTGTCGACGCCCACGGGTGTACGGCGGTAGGGGCGCTCGAAGTTGACGTACCACTTCGCGAACTCGCCGTCCTCGCGGAAGAACAGCAGCACGCTGAACCACACGTCCGGCAGCTGGGCGCCCAGCAGGGTGACGCCGCCGAGTACTGAGGTGCCGAGCGTCCAGTCGCCGGCGACCAGTTCGGACATCGACTGGTCGACGACCGATCGGATGTGCCGGGAATCCTGGCGGTCGCCGTTACGCCACGCCGCTGCGTTGCCGGACTCAGACGTCAGCTCGGTGCCCTCCCAGCAGGACAGCACGAGAGAGGAGCCGTCGTCGGAGACGACGCGCATCGGCCAGGCCGATCGGACCTTCCCGCGGTAGACGTTGCGCCGCACCGCCACGCTGCCTGGTTCGAACCGGGCCGGTACCGAAGTCGTCATGCCTCCACCCTAGGTGACAAAAGATTTCTTTGGATACCTCTTGCGCCGCCCTACCTATCAAAGGCATCCTTTTGACCCATGGCGAACGAGGAGACCGACAGGCTGCATCCCGCCGTCCCGCACCGGCAGGTGCGCGACGCCGCCACGCTCCGGGCGCTCGCGCATCCAGTGCGGGTGCAGCTGCTCGAGGAGCTCCTGCAGTACGGCCCGGCCACTGCCACCGAGCTCGCCGAGCGGATCGGCGACACCCAGGCCAACTGCTCCTGGCACCTGCGTCAGCTGCACAAGTACGGCCTGGTCGAGTCGGCCGAGGGTGGCAAGGGCAGGCAACGGCCGTGGCGGTTCGTCCGGCAGACCGTGAGCCTCGACGTCTGGGATTACGAGCCCGACGTTGCGAACGGCCCGGTCAAGGACGCGATGTGGAACGTCCTGATCGAACGCGAGCTGCAGGCGCTCCGCCAGTGGCGCACGTCCAAGCACCAGGAGACAGCCACCTGGCGGGAAGCGGCGACCGAGTGGCAGACCTGGGGCTGGCTCACCGCCACCGAGTTCGCCGACTTCACAAGGGAGCTCAACGAGCTCGCCGACCGGTACGTCCTCGCCACCATCGACCGGGTCGATCCAGACCGCCGGCCGCCCGGCTGCCGTCCGATCCGGTTCAACGCCTGGGCGATCCCGGGCGGACCCGACAGCGAAACACCAGAGGGGGAACAATGACCACACCGTTGCTGGAGATCCAGCACCTCACCAAGGTCTATCGCCGTGGCGTACGCGCCAACGACGACATCAGCTTCCACGTCGACGCCGGCGAGGTGGTCGGCCTGCTCGGCCACAACGGGGCCGGCAAGACCACCTTGCTCAACCAGGTGATCGGCCTGGCCCGTCCAACCGAAGGAGCGATCCGGGTGGACGGCCGCGACGCCGTCGCCGACCCGGACCTGGCGCGCACGCTCTGCTCGTTCCAGCCGCAGACGCAAGCTCCGCTGGACAGCGTGACGCCGCGGCAGGCCGTTGAGCTGGCGGCCCGGATCCGCGGTGCCGGCCGGCGCGAGGCGCGTCAGCGCGCGGGCGCGTTGCTCGCCGCGCTCGACATCGAAGCCTGGGCGGACCAGATCGGCGACCAGCTGTCCGGCGGCGTCAAGCGGCTGACCGCGTTCGCCATGGCAGCTGCGAGGCCCGGCCGGCTGGTCATGTTCGACGAGCCCACCAACGATGTCGATCCCGTACGCCGCCGCCTGCTCTGGCAGCAGGTACGCGAGCTCGCCGACGCCGGATGCGCGGTCGTCCTCGTCACCCACAACGTGGTCGAGGCCGAACGCGCGGTCGAGCGGCTCGTCATCCTCGACAAGGGCAAGGTGGTCGGCGAGGGTACACCGGCCCAGCTGCGCGGCGACGACGGCGACCGCCTCCGGCTGGAGCTCGTCGCGCTCGACAACGCCGCCGCACTCGCGCTGAGCGAGGAGCTCACCGCCGACCGGCCCACCGTCCTCGGCCGTCGGCTGGTCGTGACGATCGCCGCCGGCGACGCCGGCCGTGCGATCGCCCGCGCCCAGGACGAGCGGACCGCTGGCCGGATCGAGGAGTTCTCGATCGTCCCGGTCAGCCTCGAGGACGTCTACATCCGCCTGGTCAGCCCGGCCGGCACCGAAGAACAGAAGAGGGGGATCGAGGATGCGGCACTGGTTTCGTAGCTACTACCTGCTCCTGGTCTGGAACCTGCTCCGCCTGCGAGCGGACCTCGCCATCTACCTGGTGGTCCAGACCCTGCTGGCGATCGGTGTCGTGATCGGATTCTCCTTCCTGATCCCGGATCCGACACCCGAGACTGCGCTCTACCTGTGTACGGGCGGCATGACGATCTCGCTGATCACGGTCGCGATGGTGCTTGCGCCGCAGAGTATCGCCTACCGAAGACAAGCCGGCTTCTTCGACTACCAGCGCTCGATGCCGGTGCCGCGGATGGCGCTGATGGCCGCCGACGCGACCGTCTGGGTCGCGCTGGCACTTCCGGGCCTCGCACTTGCGATGGTCGTCGCGGCGTTGCGGTTCGACCTGTCGTTCACGGTCAGCCCGCTGCTCGTACCCGCCATCCTGCTCGTCGTGGCAGGCGGAGTGGCGATCGGTTACACGGTCGCGTTCGCCGTCAAGCCGACGCTGGTCGGCCTGATCACGCAGGCGATCATCCTGGTGGCGTTGATGTTCGCGCCGATCAACTTCCCGGCCGAGCAGCTGCCGGGCTGGCTCGCCGCGATCCACGCCTGGCTTCCGTTCCAGTACATGGCGCAGGCGATCCGCGAGACCGTCGACGTTCCGGCGACCGGGCTCTCGCTGCTTCCGTTCGTCGTCCTGGCCGTGTGGAGCGTCGTCGGGCTCGCGGTCACCTCGCGGGTGATGCTGCGGCGGGCCTGAGGCGGTCAGGCCACGGTACGGAAGGTCGTCATCATCGCCATGTCCTCGTGTTCCAGGTTGTGGCAGTGCATCATGTACGCGCCGGCGTAGTCGGTGAAGCGCACCGCGACCTCGACGATCTGGCTCGGGCGCAGGTCGACGGTGTCCTTCCAGCCCTGGTTGGTGTCGCCGCCGCTGAGTACCTGGAACGGGTCGAGGTGGACGTGGACGGGGTGGTGCAGGTCGGACTCGAAGCGCCAGATCTCGATGTCGCCCAGACGGGGTGTGGCGTCGATCCGGTGCGGGTCGAAACCCTTGCCGTTGATCGCCCAGTGCAGCTTGGTGTGACCGCCGTCCGGCTGCTGGGCCCTCGACACGCGGCGGAACTTCCAGTCGCGGGTGCGCACTGCCTTCGCCGGGTCGAGCTGCTCGATCCTCGACAGCCGGGCAGGCACCCGCGAGTCGTCGGAGGCCTTACGGGCAACGCGAAACCGCATCACCTGTGCGGTCGACTCGCTGCCGAGGCTGTTGACCATCGTGACCTCGGTTCCGACCGGCAGCTTCGAGAAGTCGACCACGACGTCGAAGCGTTCGGCGGGCGCGATCAGCAGGTCGGTGTGCTCCTGCGGCGCCTCCAGCAGCCCGCCGTCGCTGCCGACCTGGACGAACGGCTGGTTGCCCGCGGATGACGTCAGCGCCAGGCTGTACCGCCGCGCGTTCGACGCGTTCAGCAGCCGGAACCGGTAGCGTGCCGCGTCGACCTCCAGTACCGGCCACGGTGCGCCGTTGACCAGCAGGACGTCGCCCAGAACGCCTTCCATGTAAGCGTCCTGCACGCCCGGCGTCGAGCGCAGCGCGCGGTCCAGTGCCGGATAGCGAAACGACCCGTCGGCCTCGAACGCGCGGTCGCAGATCATCAACGGGATGTCCCGCTCGCCCTTCGGCAGCGGCAGCGCGTCGTCCTCGTCGTCGTGGACGAGATGGAAGCCCGCCAGCCCGCGGTAGACCTGCGGAGCCGTGAAGTCCATCCGGTGGTCGTGATACCACAGCGTCGCTGCCCGCTGGTTGCCCGGATAGACGTAGTTCCTTACGCCGTTGGCGTTCTTGCCGCCCTCCAGCATCGAGCCGTGCCCGCCGCCCGGCGGTTTCCAGCCGGACAGTGGCAGCAGCAGGTCGATCGGGTAGCCGTCGTGCTCCGGCGGCGTGTGCCCGCCGTGCAGGTGTACGACGGTCGGCACCGGCAGCTGGTTGCGGTGCCTGACCACCGCACGCCGGCCGCTACGGGTCGCGAGCGTCGGTCCGGGGAAGATCCCGTCGTACCCGAAGATCGGAGTCTTCCGGCCGGGCAGGATCTCGACGTCGGCGACGCGTTGCACGATGTCGTAGTAGTCGGTCGTTCCGTCGGTGCGCGTCGGCTGCTTGACCGGCGGGATCGGCAACGGAACCTGGAACGGCTCGGGCAGCTGGAGGTTGCTGGTCAGCAGCTCCGCGGTCTGCCCACGCGCCACGCCGCACCCGCCGAGGCCAAAACTGGCCGCGGCTCCAGCCGCGCCCGCCAGCCCGGCCAGGCCGAGGAATCCCCTTCTGGACAAGCTCATTTGCGGCGCCCCTTCCGTGGTACGCGAGCAGAGCGCCGGCACGTCCACACCGCGAAGAGCGCCTGCCCGGCGACGATCGTGACGCCGAGCAGGATGTGCACGACCAGGATGCGGGCGTACCCCATGCCGAGTTGCACCCCTTCGGCGAACCACCACGCGCTGGAGAACGCCAGCGGCCAGATCCGCCCGCCACCCGGCCAGGCGTAGAAGATCGCCGCGACGATCTGGGCGAAGCAGAGCACCTGCACGATGTGCGCGTTGATGCCGTGCAACTCGATCGCGTCGACGTCGCCATCGAGGTACATCCCGGCCAGCAGCGGTTGCAGCGCGAGGATCGACAGATGCAGCACAGCGGTGACACGCAGCGCCCAAAGTGACGCGCGCGGCCCGCGAACGACGGGACCGGCGGGCGTCGGCGGAACAGCGGTGACAGGCGCCACGATCCACTCCTTAAGTTGGCAGCCTTCATATGTAGATGGCAACCAGAATATGAGTAGCTAGCCTACACATGCATCAGGGTTGGACCCGGAATTCCGGCTCAGGGGTACCTGAGATCGCCTCACGTGCGCCCCATCGCAGGGCGGGGAAGAGTAGGCTCTCTGCTTGTGAAGTCCGACATCGTCAGAGGACACCTGGACGGGCTCATCCTCGCCGCGCTCGAGGACGGCCCCCTCCACGGCTACGCCATCATCGAGTCCCTGCAGGCGCGCAGCGGTGGCGTGCTCGACCTGCCCACCGGCAGCGTCTACCCCGCGCTGCGCCGGCTGGAGCGGGCGCGCTTCATCAGCGGCAAGTGGAGCATCGTCGGCGGTCGCCGGCGGCGCACCTACCAGCTGACCAGGGCCGGCAAGCAGGCGCTGGCCAGCGAACGCGCCGACTGGAGCCGCTTCACCGACGCGGTCGGCAACGCGCTCGGCCTGCCGGGCCGGGGCAACGCCGCGGAAGGCATCACCGGATGAGCGGCCCGATCGACACCTACGTATCCGACCTGGCCAAGTCGCTGCCGGGCCCGCGGCAGGTCCGCCGCGACCTGCTGGCCGAGCTCACCGACGGCCTCCGCGACGCCGCCGACATCCACCATGCCTCCGGCCTGCCCGCGCGCGACGCCGAGCTCCTCGCCGTACGCGAGAGCGGTCCGATCGGCGAGCTGGTGGCCGACTACCGCACCGAGCTCGCCGCGAAGTCCGGCCAGCACACGGCCATGCAACTGATGGTCATGCTGCTGGCGACCAACGTCTCCTGGGATCTGATCTGGTTCGTCGTTCCCAGTGGCGGCGCGCCGATGCCGGGCGTCGGGGTCCTGGCTCGCGTGATCACCTGCTCGACCGTGCTGTGCGCCGTGATCTGCGGTCTCGGCCTCGCGATGCTGCGCTTGCCGGGTCGCGTGCCAGGGCGCACGCCGGTGCCCGTACGCCGGGTCAACACCCTGATCGTCACGGCGGGAGCGACCGCGATCGCGGTCATCGTGGCCAGTGCACTGGCGATGAACCTCGTCAGCGTCGGCGACGCTGGCCGGATGATGGACGACTCGGCCGCGCTGGGCGTCCTGACCGCCGCTTCCGTGCTGACCATGTTCGTGCTGCTCTCCGCGCTGTGGCGGACGGCCCGTACGACCCACACCCTGGACCGCTGATGCGGAGCGCGATCGACAGCTACGTCCGGGAGGTCGAGCGGCTGCTGCCCGGCGATCGTGGCGTGCGCAAGGACCTGATCGCCGAGCTACGCGACGGGCTCGACGACGCAGCCGAGGCCTACCGGCACTCTGGCCTCGACGGGCGGCTGGCGGAGCTGCGGGCCGTCCGCGACGCCGGCGACACCGACGTGGTGGCGGCCTCCTACCACGCCGAGCTGGCCGCGTCTCATGGCCAGCGGACAGCCGCACTGATCGGTCTTTCGCTGCCGGCCGTCGTACTCGCCTGGACCGGAATGTGGCGCCTCGGCGGCGACCTCGAGGTCGCCCGTCAGTGGCCGGTGTCGGAGCTGACGATGGCGCTCTCGCGGGTTGTCGACTGGGCCGCCTACATCGGCGGTGTCTCGGCCCTGGCCGGGCTCGCGGCACTGATCTGGGCGGCACGCCGCGGCCGGGCCACGGGATGGGTGGTGAAGGCCGTCGCGCTGGCGAGTGGCACGTTCCTGCTCGTCCACGTGGGTTCCAACATCGTGATGAACGCGCTGCTGATCGAGGGTGGCGTGGACGCCGGGATGCTGTTCTCTCTCAGCCCGGCGGGACTGCTGGGCGTGCTGACGATGGCGCTCACGGTCGTACAGGCTCGCTCGGTGTGGCGCACGCTCAAAATCAGCTTCAACCGCCGGGCCAGGACAGGCTAGGCTGGCCGCGCAGATCCCGCTGGAAGGAGCTTCCGATGACAGTCTCTCGCGCCGCCCTCGCCTCTGGTGCCGCTGCGACTGTCATGCTCCGCGTTTTCGCCTAACCGCCACAACCGATCGGCGGTCTGTCGCCGGGCGGCTCCGGAGGGTTCCCGTCCCTTCGTGAGCTTAGAGGTCCCATGCCCGCCTACTCCTGCTATCTGCTCATCCGTGCGCTCTCGGCGTTCGCCGCCGCGACCGCGTTCACGCTGAACCTCATCTACCACGTCCAGACCGTCGGCATGACGCCGCTGCAGCTCGTGTTGGTCGGTACGACGCTCGAGGTCACGGCGTTCCTGTCGCAGGTGCCGACCGGTGTCGTCGCCGACCTCTACAGCCGCCGGCTGTCGGTCATCATCGGGAACCTGCTGATCGGCACCGCGTTCGTCATCGAAGGGCTGGTGCCGAGCTTCTTCGTCATCCTCGCGACCCAGCTGCTGTGGGGCGTCGGCGCGACGTTCGTCGACGGCGCGGAGGAGGCCTGGGTCGTCGACGAGGTCGGCGAGGAGCGCTCCGGTCAGGTGTTCACCCGAGGCGCCCAGGTCGGCCAGGCGGCCACTGTGCTCGGTATCGCCACCAGTGTCGCGCTCGGCAGCCTGGCGCTGAACATCCCGGTCGTCGTCGGTGGAGCGGTCTGGTTGCTGCTGGCCGCCCTGCTCGTCGTCCTGATGCCGGAGGCCAACTTCCACCGTGCCGGTGAACACGGCTCGTTCGCCTCGATGCGGTCGCAGTTCGTGCAGGGCACGCAGGTCGTACGCCGGCGACCCGTGCTGCTCTGCCTGCTGGGCGCGACGCTGTTCATCGGTCTCGGCAGCGAGGGCTGGGACCGGCTGAACCAGGCGAACTTCCTGACGAACCTCACGTTCCCGGCGCTCGGCAACCCGCCGCTGTGGTTCGGTGCGCTGAGCATCGCGGGGATGCTCGGTTCGATCCTGCTGACGGAGGCGATCCGGCGCCGGATGGAACGGCATCCCGAACGGATCGGGCGCATGCTGATCTGGTTCCAGGCGCTCAACGTCGTCGCGGTCGTGGGGTTCGCGCTGGCCGGGCAGTTCTGGCTCGCCGTCGCGGCGGCACTGGTCGCCGGGCTGGCGCGGTCGGCGCGCGGTCCGCTGTTCATGACCTGGATGGCCGGGCAGACCGAGAGCCGTACGCGGGCAACGGTGTTCTCCATGAACGGACAGTTCGACGCGGCCGGCCAGATCCTCGGTGGCCCGCCGGTCGGAGCGGTCGGCGAGCGCTTCGGGATCCGGGCCGCACTCGTCGTCGCCGGGCTGCTGGCCGCTCCCGCCCTTGCCCTTTACGCCAAGGCGATCCGCGCGCACGATGGGGTGGAACCGGTCGAGGGAGGGCGAAGTGAACAAGGCACTGGCGTTCTTGACGATGACCGCGACGATGACGGCTCTGTACCTGCCCGTAGCGGCGGCTGAGCCCGTCCTGCCGGCCCAGTCACAGGCCCAGTCACAGGCCCAGGCCGGGCTGGCGCCGGCGCCGCCGATGGGGTGGAACAGCTGGAACAGGTTCGGCTGCGACATCGACGAGCACCTGATCCGCGAGACCGCGGAGGCGATGGTGTCGTCCGGCCTGCGGGACGCCGGCTACGAGTACGTCAACATCGACGACTGCTGGATGGCGCCGGCCCGCGACTCCGCCGGCCGGCTGCAGCCCGATCCGGTGCGTTTTCCCGGCGGGATCAAGGCGCTCGCCGACCACGTACACGGCCTCGGGCTGAAGCTCGGCATCTACTCCTCGGCCGGAACCGCCACCTGCCAAGGGCTTCCGGCCAGTCTCGGGCACGAGGATGTCGACGCCGCGTCGTTCGCCGAATGGGGCGTCGACTACCTCAAGTACGACAACTGCAACAACCAGGGCGTGCCGGCGCGCGAACGGTACGCCGCGATGGGCGCCGCCCTCGCCAAGACCGGGAGGCCGATCGTCTACAGCATCTGCGAGTGGGGATCGAACGACCCGTGGCTGTGGGGCAACGACGTCGGCGGCGACCTGTGGCGTACGACCGGTGACATCAGCGACAACTGGGCGAGCGTGATGTCGCTGCTCGACCAGCAGGTCGGGCTGGAGGCCTACTCCGGACCGGACGGCTGGAACGACCCCGACATGCTCGAGGTCGGCAACGGTGGCATGAGCGAGACGGAGTACCGCGCGCACTTCAGCCTGTGGGCGCTGCTCAACGCCCCGCTGCTCGCCGGCAACGACCTGCGCACGATGTCCGGCGCGACCACCCGCATGCTGACCGACCCGGACGTGATCGCCGTCGACCAGGACTGGGGCGGCTCGCAGGGCTCGAAGCGGCGGGACGACGGGACGGCCGAGGTGTGGGCGAAGCCGATGTCCGCGTCGTCGGGTGGCGGTGTGGCGGTCGTTCTGCTGAACCGCGACAGCCGGACCCAGACGATCGCCGCCTCGCCGGCCGAGCTGGACCTGCCGGGTGCCCGGCGGTACGCCGTCCACGACCTGTGGGCGAACACGACCGTGGAGAGCGGGGGAGTGGTGCGGGCGACCGTACCTGCGCACGGCGCGGCGATGTTCGTCGTCCGGCCGAGCAGCCGGTCGTACCCGCCGCTGGTCACACTCGGGGTCGAGCTGCCGAAGTACGCCTCGCTGGGCTCGCCGGTCAGTGCGCGGACCACGTTGTACAACGACGGATCGGTCGCGTTGACCCGGGCCCGGCTCGGGCTCACCGCGCCCACCGGATGGGCCGTGACGCCGGCCGGCGTACGAGAGGTGCCGCGGGTGCGGCCGGGCGGGCAGGCGAGCCTGAACTGGAGGCTCGAGCCCGACCAGTTCGTGGATCCGGGCCGGGTGGACGTGGCGACGACCGCGAGCTGGTCGGCGTCCGGTGCCGGCTTCCAAGCGCAGCTCGGCACGTCGTTCACCGTCGCGCGGCCGGTACCCGCGGGGGAGCATTTCGTGTCGGACCTGCCGTGGCTGGAGTCGCAGAACGGCTGGGGTCCGGTGGAACGCGACACCAGCAACGGCGAGCAGGCCGCGGGCGACGGCGGTCCGATCACGATCGCCGGAACCGCCTACGCCAAAGGGGTCGGCGCGCACGCGCCGTCGGTCGTGTCGGTCTTCGCCGGCGGCGGCTGCTCATCGGTCAGCGCGTACGTCGGCGTCGACGACGAGGAGGCCGGCGAAGGGTCGGTCGCGTTCGAGATCTGGGGCGACGGCGTACGGCTGGCGGCCAGTCCCGTACTGACGGGAGGGCAGGCGGCCGTGCCACTGCGTGCGGATCTGACGGGCGTCGACGTCGTGGAGCTGCGCGTGCTGGACGGCGGTGACGGTGTCAACAGCGACCACGGCGACTGGGCGGACGCCCGGGTGGTGTGCGCGTAGCGTTGGCGTATGGCACGACGACCGGACCCTGCCGACCTGACCGAGGCCATCCGTTCGCACTGGGACGAGATGGCACCCCGCTACGACCGCTCGATGGACTCGTTCGATCGGTTTCTGATCGGCGACGGCCGGGCGTGGGCATGCTCGAAGGCCGACGGTCGAACGCTCGAGGTCGCGATCGGCACCGGCCGGAACCTCCCGCTCTATCCCGACACCGTGGAGCTCACTGGTATCGACTTCAGCCCTCGCATGCTCGATCTCGCGCGCCGGCGGGCGCGGTCGCTCGGTTCGAAGGTCGACCTCAGGGAGGCCGACGCGCAGCGGATGCCGTTCGAGGACGGGAGGTTCGACACGGTGGTGTCCACGCTGTCGATGTGCTCCGTGCCCGATCTAGCGGCGACGATCGCCGAGATGCGGCGGGTGCTGCGGCCCGGCGGGCGGCTCGTGCTGCTCGACCACGTGCGCCCGACCGCGCCGCCTTTGCTGTGGCTGCTGCAGGTGGTGCAGTGGTTTGTGAACCGGTTCCGGCCGACCAGCGGGGAGCAGTTCCTGCGGCGGCCGTTGCCGCTGGTCGAGGCGGCCGGCTTCGTGGTGGAGGAGCAGGAACGATCCAAGGGTGGCGCGGTCGAGCGCCTGGTGGCCCGGCTGCCGTAGCGTCGTCAGGGGCTCCGGTCCAGCGCCTGCGGTGCGTGCCAGGCGAGGGCGGCGCGGAGCTCCCGGACTTCGGTCCAGCGGCGCCTACGGAGGTGTTCGTGGCCGACGGGGAAGACGCGGACGCCGCCGTGACGGCTTTCGAAGGCGTTCAGGTGCGGGCCTTGGTAGAGGTCGTTGAACCACACCACGAGCCAGGGCTTGGAGTCGGTGTTGACGATGCGGACCCGTGCGATGGTGTGCCAGGGCAGCTGCCAGTGCTGCCCGTCCTTGGTGACGTTGAGCCCGATCTGGTTGACCTCGACGCTGTACTGCGAGCGGAACGCGGTGACCAGCATGCGGATGGTGACCACGACGAAGAAGATGAACGCCAGCAGCGCGAGCAGCCGGATGGCTGGGGCCTGGCCGGAGTTCTCGTTGGCGACCGTGGCAAAGAACAATCCGGCGAAACCGGTGAGCGCGGACCAGGCCAGCGCGGTGGCCCGGGAGGTGTGGAACTCCGCCGACCGGCTCAGCGAGCCCTGCTGCTGCGCGCTCCCCGGCCCGGTCGCCGCGGCGACCGGCGAGGACTGGCCGTTCCAGCCCGGCGCGGGCTGCCGCCGAGTGCCCTGAGGTGACGGTCCGGCCGCGGGCCCGTTCGGTGGCGGCCACTGGCCGGCGTGCGGCGTCGGCCGCTGAGCCTCGGCCTGCGCCCGTGCCTGCGCCCGGGCTCGCGCCCGCACATCCGGCGGCTGCGCGATCACCGCGGTCGCCGAGACCGACTCGTCGAGCTCGTTGTGGTACTGCTTCACCAGCGTCTGTACGGCCGCGGGCAGCCACTGGTCGGACCCGGCCGCCGGCGTGTTGACTCCGACGTTGCCGATCCAGTCGAGCAACTGGCCCGGTGCCGGACGCAGGGCCGGATCGGTTTGCAGGCAGGCCGAAACGATCGGTCGCATCCGGTCGGTCAGCCTGGTCAGCTTGGGCTCGGTGTGCACGGCGCGGTAGACCAGCGCCGAGGTGTCACCGTCGCCGAACGGTCCCTCGCCCGTCGCGGCGAAGACCAGCACGGCGCCCAACGCGAAGACGTCGCTCGCCGGCCCGATCGGCTCACCGGTGATCTGCTCCGGGGACAGGAAGCCCGGGGTTCCGAAGAACGCGCCGGTCGCGGTGAGCTTCGCGCCCTCGAGCGCGCGCGAGATGCCGAAGTCGATGACCCGCGGCCCGTCCGAGCCGAGCAGGACGTTGGACGGCTTCAGGTCGCGGTGGACCAGCCCGGCCTTGTGAATCATCGCCAGCGCCTCGGCCAGCCCGGCGGCCAGCCGGCGGACGGCCGCCTCCGGCAACGGGCCGTGCGTCGACACCGCGTGCTGCAGCGACGGCCCCGGGACGTACTCCGTCGCGAGCCACGGCCGGGCCGCGAGCGGGTCGGCGTCGATGACCTGCGCGGTCCAGAAGCCACCTACCGAACGGGCCATCTCGACCTCGCGGCGGAACCGTTCACGGAACTCCGTGTCGTCGGCGAGCTCTGACCGCGAGACCTTGACCGCGACCGGGCGTCCACCAGGCGACTTGGCGAGGTAGACGATCCCCATCGCGCCGCGGCCGAGCCGGCCGAGCAGCGCGTAGGCGCCGATCTGCCGGGGATCGTCCGGCTGCAGGGCGTGCATGGTTCCCTCCCGTCCACCCCTGTCGCGTACTACGGCCTCACTGAAAACTCTAGAGTGACATTCCTCGGGTTGTTTACCAACGTCTTGACCGGATTTCCGTCCAGGTCCAGCACGACCACCTTGCTGCCCTGGCTCGCGTCCTTGCCGATCTCCTGGACCGTGAGCAGGTGGTTCTCGTCGTAGAACCCGATCGGCACGAGCGACGGATCGGTCTGCGTCGTGTCGAGGAACGCGGTGATCGGGACGGTCCGTTCCATGTCGTACACGCAGGCCATCGCCGGCTCGCCGGGCTTGCCGCAGGACGTGACCAGCTTCTTGCCACTGGGCGAGAAGCTGCCGTACCCCATGCTGCCGAGCCAGCCGGCCTTGGGGAACTTTCCGCCTTCGTCCTGCTGCTTTCCCTGCAGGTTGTAGAACAGGATGTCGGGTAGGTCGCCGGGGTTCGGCGGGTCGACGTTGACGGCGAAGCCAACGCTGTCGGGCTGCCAGGCGAACGTGCTGCGGTCGGCGAGGTCCAGGAGCGTCCCGTCGAGGCGCTTGCCCGGCGTGACCAGCAGGAGGCCCTTGATGCTCGGCACCTGGCCGGTCTTGAACGTGTTGTCCAGCACCAGGATCAGCAGGTGCTTGCCGTTCGGTGACCAGAACGCCTCGTGCAGCCGCATCGAGCCGTCCGGTGGGCGGATGATCTGGCGGTCCTCCGGCGCCGGGTTGTTCCGGTCGATCAGCGTGACGTAGTTGGAGTCCTTGCCGGCCCGGAAGCTGAACGTACCGACCGCCCACCGCCCGTCCGGGGACGCGCGCACCGTCTGGTACGGCTTCGCGTTGGCGACCGCCTCGAAGACCCCGGACTTCGGGTTCCAGAGGTACGGCTGAGGTCCGAACGAGCGGGAGGCGTTGAACGACGTGAGCGTGACCTCCTCGTCCAGGTCGGACGCGACGGTGGCTCCGGTGTCCTCCAGCCGCAGGCCGGCCCGCGGCCACTTGTCCGCCGCAGCCGCTGGCACCGCCGAGGACGACCGGCTGCCGGTGGGATCGTTGCCGGCGTTCAGGTCGCGCTCGCGATCGAGGTAGTGCACGCCGGCCCAGACCAGGACGCCGACGAGGACGACGCTCAGCGCGCTGGACACGGCGACCAGCGCCCGCCGCCGCGGCCGCCTCGGTCCATCGCCGGGTACGCCGGCAGGCGGCCACACGGGAGCGGTTACGTCATCCGGAACAGCATCGGACGTGCCGCCGGCCGCGAGCTCCGCGCGCGCTTCTCGTACGGTCGGCCGCTGCCGCGGATCCTTCTGCAGGCAGCGGGTGAGGACGCGCAGCAGCGGCGTGTTCGGAATCCCCGTGAGGTCGGGCCCGGAGTAAAGGATCCGGTGCATCACCTGCGGCACGGAGTCCGACCCGAAGGGTGCCCGCCCGGTCGCGGCGAACGCCACCGTCGCCGCCCACGCGAACACGTCCGCCGCCGGGCCGGCCGGCGCGCTGTCGGCCGTGAACTGCTCCGGCGCCATGTAGGCCGGCGTGCCGATCACCTTGCTGGTCAGCGTCGCCGTGGCGTCCAGAGCACGCGCGATGCCGAAGTCGATGACCCGCGGCCCGTTCGCGTCGACCAGGACGTTGGCCGGCTTGAAGTCACGGTGGACGATCCCGGCCGCGTGCACCGCCTCGAGCGCGATCAGCATGCCGGCCGCGAGCCGCGCGAGCTCCGCGCCGGCGAGCGGGCCGCGCTGCGCGACCAGCGCCTGCAACGACGGGCCGTCGACGTACTCGCTGACGACGTACGGCCGGGCGCCCTCGACGTCGGCCTCCAGCACCCGCGCGGTGCAGGCCGGACCGACCCGTGCGCTGGCCGCGAGCTCCTTGACGAACCGCGCCCGGGCAGCCGGATCGTCGGCCAGGTCGGCGCGCAGCAACTTGATGGCGACCGGGACGCCGGCAGGCGTACGCGCTGCGTAGACGGTGCCCTGCCCACCTTCGCCGAGCCTGCCCACCAGGGTGTAGCCGCCCAGCTGTCGCGGATCGTTCGCCCGCAGTTGGTCCAACGTGCCCGCCCCTCCACAGGACCGTCAGTGCGCTTCAATCCTAGGGCGGGTCCGAAGGACCGGTCCCGCCGTTTGGAGCCCGGGCACCCCATCGCGGCGCGTGCGGCGGAGTGCCCGGTTCACAGACGGGTACGCATGGGGTCAGGCGTCTGGTTCAACCCAGTCGAAGGTTCTCGTGACCGCCTTCTTCCAGCTGGCGTACTCCTTGTCGATCGTCTTGGCGTCGGCCTGCGGAGTCCAGCGCTTGTCCTCCTGCCAGTTCTGCCGCAGGTCGTCCTGGGTCGACCAGTAGCCCACCGCCAGACCGGCGGCGTACGCGGCGCCGAGCGCGGTGGTCTCGGCGACCTTCGGGCGTACGACGTCGACGCCGAGCAGGTCGGCCTGGAACTGCATCAGCAGCTCGTTGGCGACCATGCCGCCGTCGACCTTGAGCTCGGTCAGCGGGACGCCGGAGTCGGCGTTCATCGCGTCCATCACCTCGCGGGACTGGAACGCGGTCGCCTCCAGCACCGCCCGGGCCAGGTGACCCTTGTTGACGTAGCGCGTGAGCCCGACGATCGCGCCGCGGGCGTCGGAACGCCAGTAGGGCGCGAACAGCCCGGAGAACGCCGGCACGAAGTAGGCACCGCCGTTGTCGTCGACCGAAGCGGCGAGCTGCTCGATCTCGGGCGCGGACCCGATCAGCCCGAGGTTGTCGCGCAGCCACTGCACGAGCGCGCCGGTGATGGCGATCGAGCCCTCGAGCGCGTAGACGCAGTCGCCGTCGCCGATCTTGTAGCAGGCCGTGGTCAACAGACCGTTCTCGCTCTTCACCTGCTCGGTGCCGGTGTTGAGCAAGAGGAAGTTGCCGGTGCCGTAGGTGTTCTTGGCGTTGCCGACATCGAAGCAGACTTGGCCGAAAGTGGCCGCCTGCTGGTCGCCGAGGTCGCCCGCGATCGGAACGCCGGGCAGCGAGCCGCCCTGACGTCCCTCGGCGTAACGCTCCGACGACGGCCGGATCTCCGGCAGCATCGACATCGGCACGCCCATCTCGCCGGCGATATCGGCATCCCATTGCAGGGTGGACAGGTCCATCAGCATCGTGCGGGACGCGTTGGTGACGTCGGTGATGTGGATACCGCCCTCGGGACCGCCGGTCATGTTCCACAGCAACCAGGTGTCCATGTTGCCGAACAGCAGCTCACCGCGTTCGGCCTTCGCACGGGCTCCGTCGACGTTGTCGAGGATCCAGCGGATCTTCGGCCCGGAGAAGTAGGTCGCGAGCGGCAGGCCCACTTTGTCCTTGTAGCGTTCGGCTCCGCCACCGAGCGCGCCAAGCTCCTCGCAGATCCGGTCGGTCCTGGTGTCCTGCCAGACGATCGCGTTGTAGACAGGCTTGCCGGTGGAACGTTCCCAGACCAACGCGGTCTCGCGCTGGTTGGTCACGCCGACGGCTGCGATGCTGGACGCCGTGAGATCGGCCTTGGCGAGAGCCGCGCCGACGACTTCGCGAGTGTTGCGCCAGATCTCTTCGGCGTCGTGCTCGACCCAGCCGGCACGCGGGAAGATCTGCTCGTGCTCGATCTGGTGCGAGTTCACCACACGGCCCGCATGGTCGAAGATCATGAAGCGCGTGCTCGTCGTGCCTTGGTCGATTGCGGCGACATAGTCGGTCATCGTGTGCTCCTTCTGACGTAGAGCCGACGTTAGCTGATTGCGAGCGCTAGAAGACCGGCGAGCACGCCGCCGATGATGGGACCGACGACAGGCACCCAGGAGTAGCTCCAGTCGTTGGATCCCTTGTTCTTGATGGGCACGACCGCGTGCGCGATCCGTGGTCCGAGGTCACGCGCGGGGTTGATGGCGTATCCGGTGGGACCACCGAGCGAGGCGCCGATACCGACCACGAGCAGGGCGACCGCCAGCGGCCCGAGACCGCTCGGTGTGTTGCCGAACATGATGATGATGAACACGAGGACGAAGGTCGCGATGATTTCGGTCACGAGGTTCCAGGTGACGCTGCGGATCTGCGGCCCCGTCGAGAACACCGCGAGTTTCTCCTCCGGCACCTCG
The DNA here is from genome assembly GCF_054779015.1 of Flindersiella endophytica. Lineage (NCBI taxonomy): Bacteria > Bacillati > Actinomycetota > Actinomycetes > Propionibacteriales > Nocardioidaceae > Flindersiella > Flindersiella endophytica. The sequence continues at coordinate 36,187 of NZ_BAAGYY010000010.1, read as the reverse complement.
TGCACGTCGAAGTGCTGCCGGTACGCCAACCAGCACAGGACACCGCCGAGGAAGCCGCCGAGGAACTCGCCGATGAAGTAGGCGATCGTGTTGACCAGGTTGACGTCCACGCCCTTGGCGTATTCGTCGGCGCCGTTGGCCAGCAAGCCGAGAGTGACGGCAGGATTGAGGTGAGCACCGCTCTTGTACGCCGCGTACACACCGGCGAACACCGCGAGTCCCCAGCCGAAGTTCACCATGAGGAAGCCGCCGGCGTGCCCCTTGGTGTTGTTGAGTACGTGGTTGGCGACAACCCCGCACCCGAGCAGCGTGAGCAGCATCGTGCCCAGCGTCTCGGAGAGAATGATGGTTCCCACAACGACCTCCTAACGTCTGGCCGTTAGGAACTGCCCCTCGTCCGAGACACGCCGGGACAGGCCTAGCCGCCGGTTACTGGAGTCGCCCGACCGCACCCGGTCCGCCAGCCCGGAAACAGGGACGTCGGGTGCTCCCCAGTAGATTGATCCCCCCGGGTCGTGTCAATAACCTTCGAAGAAAACAACGAGTAGGTTCGAGGGACACCGGGAACAACTTCGCAGCAGGAGGTGGCCGTGAAAGGCTCGGCGCGGTTGGGGCCACAGGAGCGCTCCGATGCCTGGAAGCAGCTTGGCGAGCGTGAGTTCGACGTCCTGGTCGTCGGCGGCGGGATCACCGGAGCGGGCACCGCCCTCGACGCGGTCACCCGAGGGCTGTCCACCGCACTGGTGGAAAGCCGTGATTTCGCCAGCGGCACGTCGAGCCGGTCGAGCAAGCTGTTCCACGGCGGGCTGCGCTACCTCGAGCAGCTGAACTTCGGGCTGGTGGCCGAGGCGCTGAAGGAGCGGGAGCTGATGCTCACCCGGCTCGCGCCCCACCTGGTGAAGCCCGTGCCGTTCCTCTACCCCCTGAAGCGCCGGTGGTGGGAGCGGCCGTACGTCGGCAGCGGCCTGGTCCTCTACGACACGATGGGCCGGGGCCGCTCGGTGCCCGTCCATCGGCACCTCTCGCGAACGGGCGCGCTCAAGCTGTGCCCGGGGCTGCGCGGCGACGCGCTGGTGGGTGCGGTGCGTTACTTCGACGCCCAGTCCGACGACGCTCGGTTCAACCTCACCGTGATCCGCACCGCGGCTCGCTACGGCGCGGTCGTACGCAACTCCGCGGAGGTCATCGGCTTCCTGCGGGAGGGCAACCGGATCGTTGGGGCCGAGGTGCGCGACGTCGACACCGGCGCCACGACGGTCGTACGCGCCAAGGTCGTGATCAACTGCACCGGCGTCTGGACCGACGACATCCAGCGGCTCACCGGCGGGCGTGGCCGGTTCAAGGTGCGGGCGTCCAAAGGCGTCCACATCCTCGTGCCGCGCGACCGGATCGCGTCGGAGGTCGGGCTGATCCTGCGCACGGAGAAGTCCGTGCTGTTCGTGATCCCGTGGGGCAACCACTGGATCATCGGCACCACCGACACCGACTGGTCGCTGGAGAAGGCACACCCGGCGGCGAGCAAGGCCGACATCGACTACCTCATCCAGCACGTCAACAACGTGCTGGCCGTGCCGCTCACGCACGACGACATCGAAGGTGTCTACGCCGGGCTCCGGCCGCTGCTGGCAGGGGAGTCGGAGCAGACCAGCCAGCTGTCGCGGGAGCACGCGGTGGCCCGGCCGCTGGCCGGGCTGGTGTCGATCGCGGGCGGCAAATACACCACCTACCGCGTGATGGCGGCCGATGCGGTCAACGCCGCCGCCGAAGACCTCGGCCAGCAGCTGCAGCCGTCGGTGACCGAGTACGTCCCGCTGCTGGGCGCGGATGGCTACCACGTGCTGAGCAACCAGGTCGACGACCTGGCCGCCGAGCACGGGCTGCCGGTGTGGCGGATCAACCGGCTGCTCGACCGCTACGGCTCGCTGATCGACGAGCTGTTCGAGCTGGCGGCCGACGACCCGTCGCTGCTGGAGCCGTTGCCCGGCGCGGGCGAATACCTCAAGGTCGAGGCCCGCTACGCCGCCACCCACGAGGCCGCGGTGCACCTGGACGACCTGCTGGCCCGCCGCACCCGCATCTCGATCGAGACGCCACACCGCGGCACGGAGAGCGCCGAGGCGGTGGCCACCCTCGTGGCCGACGTGCTGGGGTGGGACGAGCAGCGGGCGAAGAACGAGGTCGAGATCTACCAGGCTCGGGTGGCGGCCGAACGCGAGTCGCAGGAGCAGCCCGACGACCAGACGGCCGAGGCCGAGCGCATGCTGGCGCCCGACACCCGGAAGCTCGCCGTGGGCCGCGCTCTGCACTGATCATCCGCACTGATCGTCTGCACTGGCGTGGACGGACCCGGACAGATCTGGACAGATCCGCATCGACTGGGCGCCGTGCTTGCCCGGTCACGCCGCGCTGATCTTCGAGAGCCCTCCGTGTTGACAATTCGCATGCTAGTGTGTGCGAGGAGTTGTTGGCGTCAGCAACCGCCAGACGCGTCGCAGGCGAGTCTGGATCGTGCTATTCGCGCGGGGTTACACCGCGTGGTCTAGGAGTTAGTTAAATGTCGCAAGGCACCGTGAAGTGGTTCAACGGTGACAAGGGCTACGGCTTCATCACCCCTGATGAAGGCGGTAAGGACCTGTTCGTTCACTTCCGCAACATCGAAGGCACCGGCTTCAAGCAGCTTGAAGAGGGTCAGCGGGTGGAGTTCGAGACCACCCAGGGGCAGAAGGGTCCGCAGGCCGAACAGGTTCGCGTGCTGTAGTAAAGCTACCCAAAATCTCGCGATTGGGGCGTCCAACGGCTTGCCGTTGGCCGCCCCAATCGCGTTCTGCGGGCTGGTTTTCAGATGATGTCGATGAGCCGGTCGGCGCACGACTGCTCGTACACCCGCTCGTAGACCTGCGCGGTCTCGGTCGCGATTCGCGACCAGCTGTGCCGGAACTCCGCGCGCTCCCGGCCGGCCAGCCCGTAACCCTCCAGCCGTAGCGGATCGCGGAGCAGCTGCCGGGTGCCCTCGGCCAGCGCGCGTGGCTTGCCCGGAGGCACGACGACGCCGGTCGTTCCGGCGATCACCACGTCGCTCAGCGCGCCCACCGCCGACGCGATCACGGCCCGGCCCGACGCCATCGCCTGCAGCGCGGCCGCACCCACCGGCTCGTACGACGAGACGCTCACCACGGCGTCGGCGGAGCTGATCAGCGCGGGCAGACCCTCGTAGGCCACCGCGCCCAGCAGCTGGACCCGCTTGCTCACGCCGCACTGGTCGGCGAGCGTGCGTACCCGCTTGGCCGAGTCGTCCTGCTTCAGCCGGCTCCGCGCCGGCCCGCCCGCGACCACGAGCTCGGCGTCGGGGATTCCGCGCAGCGCTGTGACCATGGTCTCGACGCCGTGGTGGGCGCCGATTCCGTCGAGCATCAACAGCCGCGGCCCGCCGCCCGAGCCGGACGTGGGCTCGCCGCTCAGCCGGAAGTGCTCCAGGTCGACGCCGTTCGGGATCACCGTCACCTTCGAGCTCCGGACACCCATCGTTCGCAGCTCTTCGACTTCTGCCCGGTTCGTCACGATCAGCTGGTCGACGTCATGCGCGATCGCGCTCTCGAGCCGGATCCGTTCGGCCACGGCGGGGTCGACGGCGGACTCGATCGGTCCGGAGGCATGGTCGTCGCCGGAGCGGGTGTGCCGCAGCCAGGAGGCCACCAGGCCGTGGCAGGTGTGCACGAGGGGGATCGCCCGGTTCTCGCGACCGACCAGCGCGGCGAGGCCGGCCAGCCACGACTGCGAGTGCGCGACGTCGGGCGGGCGGACGGCCCACGCCTCGGCGAGCGCGGCGCCGAAATCCGGCACAAGTTTCAGCAGGTCGGGCTCGGCGAGTTGCCTGCCCGGACCGACGGGAAGTCGTACCAATTCCAGCTGATCGGAAATATTCTCACGGGCGGGATATCTGGAACCTTCGTTACGCGTGTAAATCGTGACGTCGTGCGCTGTGGCCAGGGCTTTTGCCAGCGCTTTTGTATGCGTCCCAACGTGTACTGAAACGAGGGCGACTTGCATGTTCGCTCTCCTTCGCGGTAATTGACCGCAGGTCGTGTCGAGTTGTTTTGGTCGCGTTATGCGGGGCACCGACTGGTAGCGCTTTTTCCACGTTCCAGACCCCGCCCGCCACGACAGCGGTCAAACCCCTCCACCGCGGTGGCGGGCGGCCATTCGGCCGGCTTGGTGCCGTCGTTGTCGTGGTGGGCGGAACGTTCTCGGTCAGGAGTTGGAGTCAGGCAGCGCGGGAGTGGCGACGGGGAGCCGGCCAGCGGATCGGCTCGGCCTCGTCCTCCAGTACGGCGGATCGGATCAGCTTGAGGGTGGATGTCAGGAGTCTTGACACGTGCATCTGCGAGATGCCGAGCTCTTCGGCGATCTCGGCCTGGGTGCGCTCGCCGTAGTAACGCAGGACGAGGATTCGCCTTTCCCGGCTGGGAAGTTGGGCCAGCGCACCGCGTACGGCTTCGCGCTTCTCGACGAGGTCCATCCGGTCGTCGTCGGCACCGACGGTCTCGCCGACCGTACGGCTGCCGTCGTCGGAGTCGGCCTCGGGTGCGTCGAGAGAGACCGCGCTGTAGGCCGTTCCGCACTCGAGTGCCTCGAGGATGTCGTGTTCGTCGACCTTGAGGTGCTCGGCGAGCTCCCGCGGCGTCGGTGCGCGGTTGAGCTTTGCGGACAGCTCTTCGCGAGCAGGTTGCAGCTGGCGGTACAAGTCGTGCAGAGGGCGGGGGATGCGGACCGCCCAGCACTGGTCGCGGAAGTAGCGTCGGATCTCACCGAGGATCGTGGGTACGGCGAACGGCACGAAACCGTTGCCGCGTTCGGGATCGTAACGTTTGGCGGCCTGGACCAGTCCGAGCATCGCGACCTGGACCAGCTCCTCGACCGGTTCTCCACGCCCCGCGTACCGGTATGCGAGCTTGCGAGCGAGCTCCAGGTGATCCTGCACTAACGCTTCGGAATTGTGTTGCGACGTGCTGTCCAGAACCGGGGTGTTTTGGACGGTCGTCGACATGGGCAAACCCCTCCTTGGTTTGTTCCCTCGTACTTTGAGGGCTCCCCGAAGCGGGAGATGGCTAAACCGCTTCCTCGCGATTGCGCTCGCATGCCGAGATTTCCCGTTCAGCATTCGGAAGATGTGTCCGGAAAACGCAATGTGTGTCCGGAATGAGAATGCGCGAATACGAAGCGTAAAAACGAATATGCACATTGTATTAGTTTGCATATGAGGGGCGGGGTATGCGCGTCGAACGGGCAACGAGAGGAGGACCTCATGGCAACGCGAAGCGAACCCCGCACCACCGGCACGGCCGCCGACGTGATGACTCCGGAGGTCATCAGCGTGGCCGCGGTCGCCACGGTGACCGAGACCGCGGAACAGATGCGCGACAACCACGTCGGCGACGTCTTCGTCATGGAAGGCGACCGCCTGATCGGCATCCTTACCGACCGCGACCTCGTGGTCAGGGTGATCGCCGCCGGCCTCGACCCGGTGATGACCCGGGCGGGCCAGATCTGCAGCGAGGACCTGGTCGCGGTCACGCCGAGCACCCCGATCGAAGCGGCGATCGGCGTCATGCGCGAGCGCGCCGTACGCCGCCTCCCCGTGGTCGACGACAACGGCCACCCCGTCGGCGCCCTCTCGATCGGTGACCTGGCGGCGGCGCGTCAGCCGACGTCCGTACTCGCCGACATCAGCCTCGCCCCGCCGAACCTCTGAACGGATGGGCCGGGAGCCCTGACCAACGATGAGACTTCGCCGAACCGGGACCGAGCCACTGGCCGCGCGCAGCCCGTACGGCCTGCGGCGGGTGCTGGCCGGCATGGCACTCGCCGGCGGGCTGATCGGCGCGGTGGCGTTCGCCGTGCTGGCCCTGCGGGCGGTGGGCCGGCCGGAAGCCAACTGGATCGCGGCGGGCATCTGTCTGGTCACCGTCGTGATCGCGGGCGTCGACCTGCTGGTGCTGCGCCGACGGCCCTAGGCGATCTGTTCCAAGGGGTCGCCTGACGCGCGGCGCCTGGCATCCACGCTGGCTGCGTTGTCGTCGATCGCCGGAGGCCCTTCCTGGCTCCTCCTCCGGCTGTGCCCACCCCCACGAACGGCGCCATGCGCCGCGCGCTTGACCGGCGACCCCTTGGAACAGATCGCCTAGCGTTTCCGGCACCTCCCGCGAGCCCGGCGGCAGGGCCGCGGTTTCAGAGGTAGCCCCACGTGCGGGCGATCGGATGGAGGAGTTCCGGGATGCTGTCCGGCTCCGGGGCCGGGCGCGGTGCCCGGATCTCGCCGGAGCGGATGTTGGCGCTCCAGTCGCCGACGCCTGGGCGGAACGGGCCGTGCTCCCTGCTGCCGTAGTCGAGCATCCGCCGCTCCCAGTCGACGCCGAGGAAGGTGCAGAGGTCCCGCGTGACACGTTCCGGCTCGGTGGTGAGGTCCTCGTACCGCACGACGTGGCCCGGCAGCTTGTTCTTCGCCTCGTCGACGCCGGTGAGGTGGCCGAGCACCGCGCGGGCGTGGACGTCGTCGGCGCGGTCGGGGTGGGTGGCGCGGAGCGACTCGAAGATCGAGCCGGGGTGCCGGGTCAGGAAGATGTAGCGGGCGTTCGGCCAGCACTCGGCCAGCCGTGGCCAGAACGTCGAGTTCGACGGCGTCTTGTCGACCACGATGGACTTGCCGCTCAGCACCAGCTCGCGATGTAGCAGCCGATCCCAGAGCAGGTGCTCCAGTTGCTCCTTGTCCAGGCCGAGCAGCTCGACGGACGTCTCGGCGTACGGCTGCTTGACGTCCAGCTGCAGCCAGCGCAGGTGCAGCTCGTGCGGCGCGTGGATCCGCGAATGGCTGTTGAGGACGCAGCGCAGGAGCGTCGACCCCGAGCGCACAGAGCAGATGATGAAGACGGGCGCGGCCACCAGGCGGTCGGCTGCCGGGATGGCGATCTCGCGGCGGTAGCGGTGGAAACGGGTTGCCGTTCGGTGCAGTCGACGCTCCAGTTTTCGCAGCATGCGCCGATCGTGGCGTAGGTGCCTGTCAATCGGCTGTAAAGCCGCTGGGTGCGGGCTGGGTGCGTTCCTCCATCAGGGCCAGCTTGCACCCGTCGGGATCGGTGAAGACGGCGAGCCACAGCTCCGAATCGTCCGTACGGTTGACGATGTGGGGCCGGTCGAACAACTCGGCGCCGGCCGTCTCCAACTCGGCGTAGGCCGCGTCGATGTCGGGGACGGTGAAATAGAGCATCGGCTGTGAACGGAACCGTTCGTCCTCGGGAATGCCGAGGTAGAGGCGCACACCGCCACAGTCGAAGAACGCCATCGGCTGGCCGGGCACGCGGAAGAGGAACGGCAGGCCGAGCACGTCACGATAGAACGTGATCGAGCGGTCCAGGTCGGTGACGCTGATGTGGATCTGGCCGACAGCGCTGATCTCCAAGGCCATCTGAGCCTCCTGTAAAGTACTTCAGGTAGTGAAATACTAAGGAGCTGAAGTATCCGTGTCAATCCCGCCGCTGCCCAAGGGCCTGCCTGCCGACGACGATCGGATCGCCGTGGCCAATCGGCTCAACAGCGTGGCGATCCACCTGCTGCGCCGGATCGCCCGGACGGACGAGCAGTCGGGCCTGACCGCCGAGCGGATGTCCCTGCTGTCCGTCCTGGTCTACGCCGGCGAGCGCACCATCGGCCAACTCGCCGACGCCGAACGCGTGACCGCGCCGGCGATCACGCGCACGGTGTCGCTGCTGGAGGAGCAAGGGCTGGTCCAGCGGGTCCGGTCCGCGGCCGACCGCCGGGTGGTGACCGTACGCGCGACGGCATCCGGCCGCCGCCTGATGGAGGCGGCCCGCGCCCGCCGGATCGCCACCCTGGCGGCCGACCTGGAGCAGTTGAGCCGGGCCGACCTGGCTGCCCTCAACCGAGCGGCCGCCATCCTCGACCAGCTCGCCGGCGGGTAAGGGCGCCAGGCTGCAACCTCATCCTGCCGTCGGTTTGGGCGGCTCAGACTTCGGGGCTGGAACTCGATCGTCGGTGTCCCTGCCGGTCGCAGCAGGATCACTTTTGTCCGGGCGGGTCGGGCCATCCGGGTTGTCGCGGGTTCGGTGCCCTCTGAGCCGGCCTTTCTCATCCGATCAGTTCGACGTCCGCGGTGGCGCTCCGGCGCCAGCGCAGCGTGTTGCCCACGCACCGTTCGGGGACAGAGTTGCCGGCATCGTCCGGGTCACCAGCAAGGCTGTACCGGCCGAGAACAGGCAGGCGAGTGCCACCTCTGCGGTAAGGCCGATGACAACCAAGAACACGTGGCCAGAGACGTAGCTACCGCCTTGTGCCGTCCAAGTCGAGGGATCCGGCAACGGTGCGCCGTCCCAGCCGCGCTGGATCGCGAGTAGGAGCACAGTCGCCGACACCTGACGACGTGAGGCTTTCGGCTCTCCGGGCGGGACCATAGCTTGGAGGACCGGCATCGATGCGACGTATCCGTCATGCGGGTTTTGTTGTTGCTGGTTCCGACCGGCTCCTTTGGAGATACGACCTAGCTGCGCAGGCGGAGGCCGCGCGGGGTGGTGTGGAAGCCGGCGGCGGAGAGGGCGGTTGCCAGTGGGCCGGGTGGGCCTGGCTGGAGGACGCCTTCGCTGTTGGCGCGTTCGACGGTGAGTTTGCCGAGCATGCCGTCGCGGACGGAGAGGGCGAGGGCGTCGGCGGCGGGTTGGAGGAGGAGCGAGTCTTCGGTCCAGGTGAGGAGGCTGCGCCCGCCGCGTTCGACGTAGAGGATCAGGGCGCCGTCGACGAGGACGACGAGGGCGCCGGCTTTGCGGCCGGGACGGTGGCCGTGGTCGGACGGTTGGTCGGGCCAGGGCAGGGCCGCGCCGTAGGGGTTGGCGGGGTCGGTCGCGGCCAGCACGACCGTGCGGTTGGGCTTCTCGTCCGACCTGCTGTCACCGCTGCCGCCACTTCCCGCGCGCAGGCGGTCGACCGCTCCTGGTGCGCCGAACTGGGCGGCGCCCAGGCCGGCGACGAAGTAGCCACGTCGGCAGCGGCCGGACTCCTCGAATGCCGTCAGGACCTTGTAGGTCGCGGCGAAGCCGCCGGGCAGGCCTTCGGACATGACGGCGCCGCGGGTCACGATGCCGTGCCGGTCGAGCAGGGCTTCGGCGGCGGCGTGGGCGCGCCGGGTCGGGTCGGGCTCGCGCAGGGGGAGCGCCGACCAGCGGCCGGCCACGGTGGGCGGGCCGGTGCGGCTCGGCATCGACGGCCGGGCCAGCCGAGGCCGGCCGGCCACCCGGGCTCGGGGCGAGGAACGTTGCGACCGGTGTGCCGTGCGCCCGCCGCCGAGCAGTGCGCGCAGCGGCGCCAGCGTGTCGCCAGTCAGCTGGCCGGCCCACACGAGGTCCCACAACACGGTGGCCAGCTCGGTGTCGTTGGTCGCGCCCACGGCATCGGACAGCTGGTGGAAGAAGAACCCACCACCCGGCGACAGCAGGTCGACGACCGCCTGGTGCAAGGTCCCCGGCTCGAACTCCGGATCGGGATCCGGCAACGTGAGGTCGGCCGTGTCGGCCAGGTGCAGCGAGACCCACCCGTCGGCACCCGGCAGTGCACCATGCCCGGCCCACACCACCTCGCCCGAAGCGGTCAGCTCGTCGAGCATCGCAGGGGAGTAGTCGACGACTCGCGCGGACAGCACCAGCGGCTCCAGCGCCGACGCCGGCACCGCGCACCCGGCCAGCTGCTCGACCACCCGCAGCACGCCTTCGACGCCACGCAACCGCCCACCGACGTGCTGCCACGCCGGCAGGAACCGCGCCAGCTCGACCGGCTCCACCGGCTCGACCTCGCGCCGCAACGCCGCCAGCGAACGCCGCCGGATCGTGCGCAGCACTCCGCTGTCGCACCACTCGGTGCCGAGCTCGCCGGCCCGGAACTCACCCTCCGACACCCGGCCCTCGCCGGCCAGCCGCCGCAACGTGTCGAGCACGACCGCCACACCCAGCCCGAACCGCTCGGCCACCTGCAGAGCGTGGAACGGCCCGTGCGTGCGGGCATAGCGCGCCACCAGGTCACCCAGCGGATCGGCCATCGGCGCGAGGAACGCCTCCGGAACGCCAACCGGCAACGGAATCCCCAGCGCGTCGCGCAGCCGCCCGGCATCCTCGACGCCGGCCCAGCGCTCAACCCCGGCGATCTTCACCCGGATCAGCCGCCGTGCACTCTCCAGCTCCGCCAGCCAGCCACCGACGACGGACGACGACTCGGCCGAACGTTCGACGGCCTCGGCGGTCGACAACGGCCCGAGCAGCCGAAGCAGGTCGGCCACCTCTTCGGCGTTGCGGGCCTTCCGATCGTCGGCCAGCCGCTGCAGCTCCACCTCGGTCTGCACCACCACACCCGGATCGAGCAGGTCGCGCAGCTCGGTGTGGCCGAGCAGCTCGGACAGCAGCGACTGGTCGAGCGCCAGCGCCGCCGCCTTGCGTTCGGCCAGCGGTGCGTCGCCTTCGTACATGAACGCCGCGATGTAGCCGAACGTCAGCGACTTCGCGAACGGCGACGGCTCCTGGGTCTCGACCTCGACGACCCGCACCCGGCGGGCCGAGATGTCGCGCAGCAGGCCGACCAGCCCGGGCAGGTCGTAGACGTCCTGCAGGCACTCGCGCACGGTCTCCAGCACGATCGGGAACGAGCCGTACTTGCTGGCCACCGCCAGCAGCTGTGCCGACCGCTGCCGCTGCTGCCACAACGGCGACCGCCGCTTGGGGTCACGCCTGGGCAGGAGCAACGCCCGCGCCGCGCACTCGCGGAACCGCGACGCGAACAGCGCCGACCCACCGATCTCCTCGGTGACCAGCTGCTCGATCTCGTCGTGGTCGAATGCCACCAGCTCGGCCGACGGCGGATCGGCTTCGGTGTCGGGGATCCGCAGCACGATGCCGTCGTCGGCGTGAATGGCCTGGACGTCGACGCCGTAGCGCTCACGCAGCCGCCCGGCGATCGCCAGCGCCCACGGCGCGTGCACCGCCGCGCCATAGGGCGAGTGCACGCACAGCCGCCAGTCGCCCAGCTCGTCGCGGAACCGCTCGACCACGATCGTCTTGTCGGTGGGGACGTGCTTGGTGGCCTGCTTCTGCTCCTGCACGTAGGAAACCAGGTTGGCCGCCGCCCACTCGTCGAGCCCGACCTCGCGCACGCGCGCGGTCCCGGCCTCCGGCCCGAGCTTGACCAGCTCGCGAACGAAACCGCCGATCGCGCGCCCCAGCTCCGCCGGCCGCCCGAGCGTGTCGCCCTTCCAGAACGGCAGCCGGCCGGGCTGGCCGGGCGCGGGCGAGACCAGCACCCGGTCGTGGGTGATGTCCTCGATCCGCCAGGACGAGGCACCGAGCGTGAACACGTCGCCCACGCGCGACTCGTAGACCATCTCCTCGTCGAGCTCGCCGACCCGGGACGCCTTCTCACCGACGAGGAACACACCGAACAACCCGCGGTCGGGGATCGTGCCGCCGCTGGTCACCGCCAGCCGCTGCGCACCGGGCCGCGCGCTCAACGACCCGGCCACCCGGTCCCACACCACCCGCGGCCGCAACTCCGCGAACTCGTCTGACGGATAGCGCCCGGCCAGCATGTCGAGCACCGCTTCGTACGCCGACCGCGGCAGCGTCGCGAACGGTGCCGCGCCTCGCACCAGGTCGTAGAGGTCGTCGACGTCCCACCCGTCCATGCAGACCGCCGCGACCACCTGCTGGGCCAGCACGTCGAGCGGGTTGGCCGGCATCCGGGTCTCTTCGATCTGCCCGGTGCGCATCCGGTCGGTGACCACCGCGGTCGCCACCAGGTCGCCACGGAACTTCGGGAAGATCACGCCGCGCGAGACGGCACCGACCTGGTGCCCGGCCCGCCCGACCCGCTGCAGGCCGCTGGCCACCGACGGCGGCGCCTCGACCTGCACCACGAGGTCGACCGCGCCCATGTCGATGCCGAGCTCCAGGCTGCTGGTGGCCACCACGCACGGCAGCCGTCCGGACTTCAGGTCGTCTTCGATCAGCGCCCGCTGCTCCTTGCTGACCGAGCCGTGGTGAGCCCGCGCCAGCACGCCCTCGGCACCCTTGGCCGCGCCGGACTGCGCCATGATCTGCGCCGGCGGTTCGCCCTCGGGCATGGCTTCGCCATGAGTGCGTTCGTAGGAGATCTCGTTCAATCGCGCGGTCAGCCGCTCGGCCAGCCGCCGGGAGTTGGAGAACACCAGCGTCGAGCGGTGCTCCTCGACGAGGTCGGCCACGCGTTCCTCGACGTGCGGCCAGATCGACGACCGTCGCTCGGGCCCGGCCGCCGCGCCGAACTGCTGGTCGTCGGACAGCACCTCGCCGAGCGCGCTCATGTCTTCGATCGGAACGACCACCTGCAGGTCGAACTGCTTGGCGTAGGGCGGGTTGACCACCTGAACCGGCCGGCTGCCCCCCAAGAAGCGCGCCACGGTCTCGACCGGGCGAACGGTGGCCGACAGCCCGATCCGCTGCGCCGGCCGCTCCAGCAGCGCGTCGAGCCGCTCGAGACACAGCGCGAGATGAGCGCCACGCTTGGTGCCGGACACGGCGTGTACCTCGTCGACGATCACGGTCTCCACGCCACGCAGCGCGTCGCGCGCCTGCGAGGTGAGCAGCAGGAACAGCGACTCCGGCGTGGTGATCAGAACGTCAGCCGGGGTGCGCGCGAACCGTCGCCGGTCGTCGGCCGGAGTGTCGCCGGACCGCACCGCGACCTCGATGTCGGGCCGCTCCAGCCCGAGTCGTTGCGCGGTGTGACCGATGCCGGTGAGCGGGCTGCGAAGGTTGCGCTCGACGTCGACGGCCAGTGCCTTGAGCGGTGAGACGTAGAGCACCCGGCAGCGCCGCTGCTTGTCGGCCGGCTTGGGCGTGCTGGCCAGCCGGTCGATCGCCCAGAGGAACGCCGCCAGCGTCTTGCCGGACCCGGTGGGCGCCACGACCAGCGTGTTTTCACCCTGGCTGATGGAATCCCAGGCGCCGGCCTGGGCGGGCGTCGGCGCGTCGAAGGAAGCGGCGAACCACTCCTTGGTCGCCGCTGAGAACCGCTCCAGAACCTGCATGGGCCCATCGTCTCTCGGACCACCGACATATGCCTGTCCGAGGCCCGGCAGCCCGAGAACCTCGGCGGGATCGGCAACGCCCGCCAGTCCGGCTGAGGCCGAACTGGTAAGCCTGGGGCCATGAACGGAGTCGCACTCGTCCGCCGGCCTGGCCCCAGGCTCGCCGAGGGGATCGTCACCTACCAGCGACGGGAGCCCGTCGACGCCGAGCTGGCCGAGCGGCAGCACGCGGCCTACGTCTCCGCGTTACGCGAGCACGGCTGGCGGCCCGTGGAGGTGCCGGCCGCCGAAGAGCATCCGGACGCTCCGTTCATCGAGGACATGGTGGTCTCCTTCGCCGGCCTTGCCGTGCTGACCCGGCCCGGCGCACCCGAGCGGCGCGGCGAGCTGGCCGGCGCCGCTTCGGCCATTCGGGAGGTGAGCCAGGAGCTCGGCCTCCAGACAGTCGGCATCGACTCGCCCGGAACGCTGGACGGGGGAGACGTCCTGCAGGTCGGCTCGACGGTCTACGTCGGCCGGTCGGGACGCACCAACGACGAGGGAATCGCGCAGCTGTCCAGGGCGCTGGCGGCGCGGGGCCGTACGGTCGTCCCCGTCGAGTTGACCGGCGCTCTGCATCTGAAGTCGGCGGTCACCGCGCTGCCGGACGGCACGCTGATCGGCAATCCGGACCACGTCGACCTGCCCGGCTTGCTGGCGTCACCAGAGGAGACCGGTGCGCACGTCGTGCTGCTCGGCGGCGACACCGTGCTGCTGGCCGACTCGGCGCCCGAGACCGCGAGACTCCTTACCGGCAAGGGCTTGAACGTCGTCGCCGTCGGCATCAGCGAGTTCGAGAAGCTCGAGGGTTGCGTGACCTGCCTGTCGGTGCTGATCGATGCTTAGGCGGGTGCCGTTCGGCGACGCGTTGCGGGCAGAGCTCGGCAAGCCGAAACGCGTCCGCAAGCTCCACAGCAGCCCACGCTCCCGGGTGTGGCGGATCGAGCTCGACGGAACGCCGGCGATCGTCAAGCAGATCGTCGACGGCGCCGACCCGGACGCGCAGTACGCCCGCGAGGCGACCGCCCTGCGGCCGGCGGCCCGCGCGGACCCTCCGGTCGCTCCCCGCCTGCTCGCGGCCGACGAGTCGCAACGCGTGCTGGTGCTGGAACATCTGGCACGCCACCGGCCCGGCCCGGAGTGGGTCACTGGGTACGCCGAGACCCTGGCCCGCCTGCACGCCACCACCGGCCCGGCCGACGCCGGATCCCTGCCGGAATGGGAGGCGCCACAGCCCGCCGACGTCGAGGCGTTCCTGCGGTTCGCCGGCGCGCTCGACGCGAAGGAGGACCCGGCCGTCAAGGAGGAGCTCGACGCACTGCTCGACCGGCTGGCTCCCGCCGGGCACTTCGCGTTGCTGCACGGCGATCCCTGTCCGGGCAACGATCTGCACGTCGACGACGGCGTGCGGTTCGTCGACTACGAGGGTGCCGCGCTGGGCAACGGCCTGCAGGAGCTCGCCTACCTACGCATCGGGTTCCCGACCTGCTGGACGTCGATGGAGCTGCCGGTAGCCGCGCTGGCCGAGGGCGAGGAGGCCTACCGTTCGGCCTGGAACCGCGAGACAGGCACCGACGTCCCAGGCGACCTGGCCGACGCGTGCGCGGGCTGGCTGATCAGGGGCGACATGCTGGTGCAGGCCTCGCAACGCAAGAAGGCCGACCAGCTCGCCCGCGTACTCCACGAGGACTGGGACTGGGGACCGCCCACGGCCCGCGAGCGGCTGGTGCACCGGCTCGGTGTCGTCGCGCACCTGGCAGGCGACGACTCCGGCCTGCCCGCGTTCGGCCGGCTCGCGGTCGCCGTACGCACGAGCATGCTGCGTCGCTGGCCGGATCTGCGCCCGCTCCCGTGGGCCCGCGACCCGCGTTGCGACCTCCAATAGGCTGGCCCGCATGGTTCAGGTGAAGTCGTGGGAGGAGATGCGGGACTGGCAGATCGATCTGCTGACCCGCTCGACCGGCGAAGGATTGGAGACTTGGCGGAAGCGGATCGCCAAGAGCGGTCTCGCCGCCTCGGACGAGGAGGCGCTGCGGTCCTGGCTGAAGGAGCAGGGCGTCACCGGGTACGCGCAGATGCTGCTGGTGCACGAGACGTTCGGGTATCCCGACTTCCTGCTCAAGGGCCCCGACCAGCTGGTCGACGAGCAGTACGCCGACCGGCCCGCGCTGCGCCCGATCCTCGACGCGGTGCTCACGGTCGTGTCCCGGTTCGACGACCTCACCATCCAGGCCCGCAAGACCTATGTGTCGCTGGTCGGTCCACGGCGTACGTTCGCGATCGTGCAGCCGACGACGAAGAAGCGCGTCGACGTCGGCCTGCGGCTGCCGAACGCCGAGCCGGCCGGCCGGCTGCAGGCCGCGAAGAGCCTCGGCAACGACACGATCAACGTGCGCGTCGCCCTGGCCTCGCCAGACGAGGTCGACGCCGAGGTCAGGGCGCTGCTGCGGCGGGCCTACACCTCGAGCCAGCCGCGCGGATAGGTCCGGGGCAGCGCCGTCAGGACCAGCGCACGGCCGCCCCGGCACCCGGGCTCGGCAGCCCCGCGGTCGACACCGCGACCAGCTCGAGCCTGGTCGCGGGCTCCGACCCCTGCCGCGTGAGGCCGGTCACCACGAAGACCTCGTCGTACGTCCGGCCCAGCCACTCCCGGCCGTCGTCCCAGACCCGGAACACGTCGTAGTACCAGACGTCCCGGGCCTCGAGCTCCCAAGCCAGGTAGGCGGTCGCGGTGCCGTCACCGAAGTGCGCCTGCTCGACCCGGAACCCCTTCGGCCGCCGCGGCGGCCGGCAGTCGGCCTCCCGCCGCAGTGCCAGCTCGCCGAGCCAGACCGTGTGCGCCTCGACCGCCTCGGGCGAAAGCAGCCCGGCGCTGATCGCGGCGATGGTCCGGCCCGCGTATCGCCCGAGCGCCCAGTGCTGCTCGGACCAGCCGCTGCCGCGGGTCCGCCCGGCCGCCAGCCACACCGTCTCGCCGGGTGCGTCCTCGAAGACCAGCCCGATCCGCAGGTGGCTCGGAGCCTGCGCCGCATCCGCACCCGTCCGGTACCGCACCGCCAGCGTGACGTCGCTGGAGACCGCCAGTCTCGTCTTGTACAGCTTGGCTTCGAGCGGTACGCCCGCCTCCAGCGCGCCGCTCAGCCGGAGCGACGTGGGTCCGTTCCACGCGCTCGCGTAGTCGTAGTCGGCCGACAGACCCGCGCTCGTCCACCACTGCCAGGTCGGCAGCAGGTCCTGCACGCCGATGTTGAACCACGGCCGCTCACTCACCGTCCGGCCGTTCACGAAGCATTCGAGTCCCGTGCCGGTGTTGAACCGCGTCACGAACGGGTACCTGCCGACGACCGACTTCTCCACGATGTAGTGCGCCACGCCGTCCCAGCGCTCGGGGTTCAGCTTGTCGGAGCCCGTCGGCGGCAGCGAACGCCCGGTCCGGCTCGGATCCTGCGCGGGACCCGACCACCACTGCCGCTCGTACGTGTAGGCGACCGCCTGCTCCTCGACCGTCGCCTTCTCACCGGGTGCGATCCGCCACACGAACTCCGAGCCGAGGATCGCCCAGCTGGTACGGGCCGGAGCGCCCTCGGGGAAGACGAACCTCGGGTCGTACGGCTGGGAGAAGTTGTTCAGCCCGCCCTCGGTGCCGGAGTAGACCACCTCGTAGGGATCGAGCCCGAGCGAGACGGCGTAGTCGTGCGAGCGCTGCATCCTGGCGTCGTTCCACCAGTAGTTGAGGAAGATGCTGTCGCAGACCCGCTCGCCGTCGCTCAGCACCCACGGAGAGTTCACGGTGTTGAACTCGTTCTGGTAGCGCACCGTCCCGGCCGTCGTCAGCGAGTCGTACCACTGCACGTGCAGTGCTGACTTGTCGCTCCGCTCCGTGGAATCCGGCGTGGACTTGGCCAGGTACGAGAAGAAGTCGTGCAGCAGTGCCGCCTGCTCGGGCGTGATCTGCGCTTCCTGGTTGATGAAGTAGCCGTCGAAGCCGAAGTACCGGGCGATGGACACCAGCTGGTCCGCCATCGGGAACGAGCCGTCCGCTCGCTGCTCCAGCACCTGCGCGAAGTCCTCCGGCCGTGGCCAGTACCAGCAGCCGAGGCTCAGCGCACCGTTGCGGTGCGCGGTGTCCGACCAGGCGGGGTTCGGCAGGTTGATCATGCCGAACCGCGGCTCCTCGGCGTCGTGGTCGCCGTCGACCGGCAGCCCGTGCCAGGAGCCCATCAGGTCGAGGTACTGCCAGAAGCGCAGCGCGTAGGCCTGGAAGCTCGTGCCGTACTTGTGCGCGAGGACGAAGTTGTCGGCCTCCATGTAGTCGTTGGCGAGGCTCATCATGCGCGGCCCGCCGGCCAGCCCGGGACGTGCCTGGGTGGCCTGGAAGGCCGGGATCCGGGTGGCCACGGGCACCCGGGACCGCAGGTATTTCGCGTACGGATCGGACGCGGACGTCCACGACTTGATCGCGGGGGCGTCATAGCCGTGCAGGAACGGGATTCCCAACGGCGGTTCGACGATGGCGGCATCAGCGGCGTACGCGGCCGGCAGCGTCGAGAAAGCCAGGCCGTCGCCAAGGGCGAAAGCCGCGATTCCGGCGGCTCCGGCGGTCTGAACGAACCTACGACGGTTGATCACTACCGACCAATACCAGCGGACCGCGCCCGCTACCAGGCGCGGTCCGCATTCGGCCGATCGGCCGGTGGCTGTTCGACTATTACTTGACCGAGACGGGGTTCCAGTCCGACCCGGCGTTGGTGGTACGGAACAGGTTGCCCTGCAGGTCGATGATGTAGCCGACCTCCGGCGTGGTGAAGCCGGAGTAGGTCGGCGTGTCGAGACCCTCGACCGGCACGGTGGCGGACTGGTCGCCGTCGACCTTGCGGACCTCACCCGGCACCGCGAGCACGGCGCCGTCCTTGCCCTGCGCGCCGACCGCGCTGGCGTTGGTGGACACGGCGTCGCCGCCGGTGTCGACCGGGTCCCACTGGCGTCCGGCGTCGTCGGAACGCAGGAGCTCGGAGCCGGTGCCGGTCGGGCACTGCAGCCACAGCGAGCCGTCGCTGGCCGACAGGTCGCCGCCGGACAGATCGGGCGCGCACGGCGTCGGCCGCTTGTCGAACGTCTGGCCCGCGTCCTCGGAGATCATGGTGTAGGTCTCGTCGTCCGTACGGTCGGCGATCGCGACGGTGTTGTTGGTGGCCGCGAGGTCGGACGGCTTGGACAACGCCACCTTCAGCTGCTGCCAGGTGGGGCTGCCGGCCTTGGTGGACCAGACACTCCAGGAGTCGCCGGCCCTGGCGAGGGCGTAGGCGCGGCCGTTCTCGGCCTCCAGGCGTTCGACCTCGCCGGGAACGCCCTTGGTGCGCTCCCACTTCTGCCCACCGTCGTTGGTGGCCCACAGGGCGTTGCCGTAGGCCCAGCCGTTGTCGTCGTCGGCGAAGCGTACGTCGTGGACGGTGGTGGCGTCGGTGGTCTGGTCGTTGGCGACCCGGGCGTCGAACGCGCCGACCTGGCCGAAGTTCTTGCCGCCGTCGTCGGTCAGCGCGACCGAGGCGTTGTCACCGTTAGCACCCAGCACCCAGAACCTCTCGGCCGACGTCGCCGTCAGCGAGGCCGCGTGGAAGCCGGCGGGCACCGGCTTCAGCCTGACCGTGGTCTTGTCTTCGTTCCTCGGCTCGGAGGTCTCGTCGGCCGGCGGAACGGTCGACTCCGGGGTGTTGCGTCCCTCGGTGGACTTCTCCGACGACCCGGGGCTGGCCAGCATCGTCGACGGTGTGGGCGTGGTGGTGTTGGTGGTCGCGGTGTCCTGCTGGCTGGCGGTCGTGGACTGGTCGTCCTTGAGATAGGTCGTGGCGTAGCCGGCGCCACCGACGCCGCCTGCGACGACGGCGATCGCTGCCAGCGCCATGCCGGCCTGCTGCCGCCTGCGGCGGCGCCGCGCCCCGGTGTGGACACGGTCGAGCATGGCCTCGTCCGCGGGCAGCTTCCAGCCGTCTGTCTGGAGCCCCCGGCGCATCCGATCCTCGAGCGGATCGCTGTGTGGCTCACTCATCGGGCATCCTCCTGCTGAAGCTGGAGCCGGTCGCGTACCTTCTGCAGCGCTTTGTGAGTCTGGCTCTTGACCGTTCCCAGGGAGCAGCCAAGCTGATGGGCCACCTGCTGCTCCGACATGTCTTCGGCGAACCGAAGGACCAGCACGGTCCGCTGCTTGGGCGGCAAGGTCGAGAGCACCTGCTTCAGGTCGCTGTCGAACGGCTCCGCGTCGTCATGATGCGGATGGTCTGGCACGTCGTCGACCAGATACTCGCGCCGGCGCTTGCGCCAGATGCTGACGTTGCGGTTGACCATCGTGCGGCGGACGTAACCCTCCGGGTCGTCCCGGTTCTGCACCCGTGACCAAGCGTTCAGGGTGCGTTCCAGGGCGTCCTGGACAAGATCGGCCGCTGCATCGGGGTTACCCGTCAGCATGTGACCGAAGCGCAGAAGCTCTGGCATCCGGGCACGGACGAACGCATCAAAAACCTCCTTGTCGTCGCTTTGCACGCGACTCCTTCCCGCCTTTTTGGGGCGGTCGTGCCCCAGGACGCACAAGCCTTGCCTACAGGTTGCCTCATCTACCTGACCTCTCGTTCGAGGCCCTGGTTTCGCCCATTTGGTGACAAGTTGATCACGTCGCGTTTGTTTCCGGGCAGCCACAGAGTGATCACGACGTGACCGCCGTCCAGCGTTCCATGGACTCGTTCCCGATCAACGCGAAAGTGAACAGTGGGTGACGCACTGCGTAGCCGCTGCCGTTAGGGTGGGCCGCTATGCGAGCGCTCGTGTTGTCCGGAGGGTCCGGCACCAGACTGCGGCCGTTGACTCACACGTCGGCCAAACAGTTGGTGCCGGTGGCCAACAAACCTGTCCTGTTCTACGGCCTGGAGGCGATCGCCGAAGCGGGGATCACCGAGGTCGGCATCGTCGTCGGCGTCGACGCCGCGGCCGAGGAGATCAAGGAGGCGGTGGGTGACGGCAGCCAGTTCGGGCTGGACGTCACCTTCATTCCGCAGGACGCGCCGCGCGGGCTGGCCCATGCCGTGCTGATCGCGAGTGACTTCCTCGGCGACGAGGACTTCGTGATGTACCTCGGCGACAACTTCATCGTCGGCGGGATCAAGCCGCTGGTCGACGAGTTCCGGCAGGAACGCCCGGCGGCCCAGGTCATGCTCACCAAGGTGCCCAACCCGACCGCGTTCGGCGTCGCCGAGCTCGACACCAACGGCAAGGTCGTCGGCTTCGAGGAGAAGCCGAAGCAGCCGAAGAGCGACCTGATCCTGGTCGGCGTCTACATCTTCACCCCGGCCGTGCACGAGGCGGTTCGCTCGATCAAGCCGTCCTGGCGCAACGAGCTGGAGATCACCCACGCGATCCAGTGGCTGATCGACCAGAGCATGGACCTGCGTTCGACCGTGATCTCCGGGTACTGGAAGGACACGGGCAACGTCGCCGACATGCTCGAGGTCAACCGGACCATCCTGGAGACGCTCGAGCCGGAGACCCAGGGCAGCGTCGACGCCGCCAGCGAGATCATCGGGCGGGTCGTGATCGAAGCCGGCGCCTCGGTCGAGGGGTCGCGGATCGTCGGACCCGCGATCATCGGCAGGGGCAGCAGGGTGGTCGACTCCTACGTCGGGCCGTTCACCTCCGTCGAGCACGACTGCCGCATCGTCGACGCGGAGATCGAGTACTCCATCGTCGAGCACGACACGTCCATCGAGGGCGTACGCCGGATCGAGGCGTCGCTCATCGGCCACAACGTCGAGGTCACGCCGGCGCCGCGGGTGCCCAAGGCGCACCGGCTCGTCCTCGGAGACCACAGCAGGGTGCAGATCAGCTCATGAAGATCCTCGTCACCGGCGGTGCCGGTTTCATCGGCTCGCACTTCGTCCGTACGACGCTCTCTGGTGGTTATCCCTTCTCGGACGGCGTCGAGGTCACGGTCTTCGACAAGCTGACTTACGCCGGCAACCCCGCCAACCTCGACCCGGTGCGCGGTGCGCCTGGTTTCAGTTTCGTGCAGGGCGACATCTGCGACGCCTCCGCCGTCGACGACGTGATGGCCGGGCAGGACGCGGTGGTGCACTTCGCGGCCGAGTCGCACGTCGACCGCTCGATCCGCGGCGCCGCCGACTTCGTGGTGACCAACGTCGTCGGCACCCAGGTGCTGCTCGACGCTGCACTGCGTAACGGCGTCGGGCCGTTCGTCCACGTGTCGACCGACGAGGTCTACGGCTCGATCCCGGAGGGCTCCTGGCCGGAGACCGATCCGGTGCAGCCCAACTCGCCCTACTCCGCGGCGAAGGCGGGCAGCGACCTGCTGGCGCTGTCGTTCCACCGCACGCACGGGCTCGACGTCCGGGTGACGCGGTGCTCCAACAACTACGGGCCCTATCACTTCCCGGAGAAGGTCATCCCGCTGTTCATCACGAATCTGCTGGACGGCAAGAAGGTGCCGCTCTACGGCGACGGGCTCAACATCCGGGACTGGCTGCACGTCGACGACCACTGCCAGGGTCTGGCTCGCGTCCTGGAGAAGGGCCGCGCCGGCGAGGTCTACAACATCGGCGGCGGCACCGAGATCACCAACAAGGAGCTCACCGCGCGGCTGCTCGCGGCGTGTGGGGCTTCGTGGGACGACAGCGTGGAGTACGTCGAGGACCGCAAGGGTCACGACCGGCGCTACTCCGTCGACTGGAAGAAGATCCACGACGAGCTGGGCTACGAGCCGAAGCACTCGTTCGACGACGGGCTCGCCGAGACGGTGGCGTGGTATCGCGACAACCGCGCGTGGTGGGAGCCGCTGAAAGAGAGGGCGAAGCTCCAGTGACGCGCTGGCTGGTGACCGGCGCCGGCGGCATGCTGGGCCAGGATCTCCTTACGGCGCTGGGCTCTTCCGACGTGGTGGGGCTGCGGCACGCGGATCTCGACATCACCGACGCCGCCGCGGTGAAGTCCGTACTCCACTCGCACGCGCCTTCGGTCGTGGTCAACTGCGCTGCCTACACCCGGGTCGACGACGCCGAGGCCGACGAGGCCACGGCCCTGCGGCTCAACGGCGACGGCGTACGCAACCTGGCGGCGGAGTGCGCATCGCTCGGCGCGCGGCTGATCCACGTGTCGACCGACTACGTCTTCGCCGGTGACGCTTCGGCGCCGTACACCGAGGACGCGCCCACCGGGCCGCGGTCGGCGTACGGCCGGACGAAGCTGGTGGGGGAGCAGGCCGTGCTGGAGCTGCTTCCGGAGCAGGGCGTCGTGGTGCGGACGGCGTGGTTGTACGGCGCGCACGGCGGAAACTTCGTACGCACGATGATCCGCCTGGAGGGCGAGAAGGACACGCTCTCCGTGGTCGGCGACCAGCGCGGCCAGCCGACCTGGACGGTCGACGTGGCCGAGCGCCTGGTGGCGTTGGGGAACCACCCGTCCGCGCACGGTGTCTTCCACGCGACCAGCTCGGGCGAGACGACGTGGTTCGGGCTGACCCGGGAGATCTTCCGGCTGCTCGGCGCGGACCCGGAACGCGTCCAGCCGACAACGACCGACAAGTTCCCCCGCCCCGCGCCGCGGCCCGCCTACAGTGTGCTGGGCCACGGCCGGTGGGCGGAAGCCGGCATCGAGCCGATCCAGGACTGGAAGGACGCGCTGGAGAAGGCGTTCCCCGCACTCGTCTGAGTCCTACACGAAGTCGCTCTTGTAGAAGACGCTCGTCCAGAAGTTCTCGTAGACGTTCGGGTTCCTGGACGAGAAGCCGAACGCGAGCTGCGGTGAGCCTCCGGTCATCCGGATCGCCATGCCCTCAGCTTCCCTCCCGGACAACGTGTTCTCGCCTGCCGACGTCCGGAACTTGGACCAGCCGAGCCCGAGGCCGCCGTTCATGTCGAGCTTCACCAGCCAGGGGTTGGCATTGGTGGCTCCGAAGCTCAGGTATGCGTACCGGCCGCAGAGCGTGATTCCCTGGAACTGGTCGCTGTCCAAGAGGCCCAACTCGTTGTTGGTGGGGATCGCACGCTCGGCGAGCCGGTAGCCGTCGCTGAGCCGTCCGGCCCTGGCGTCGGCCAGGCTGAAGACCACGACACGCCATGGATGGTCGCTGTCGTCGGAGTGATAGCGGTACAGAACTCGGCTGGCGTACGGATCGATCGCCGGACGCGGCGAGAAGGAGAAGCTGGTGACCTTCGGCGTGAGGTCGTCCATCGGGATGTCCGGAACCCGGTAGTCGAGAGTGTGCCCGTCGACGAACCGGAAACGAGCGACCTTCTCCCCGTCGTCGATGTCGTACGGCTCCTTGGTGTCGTCGTGCACGCGCCAAGAATCGGCCTCGATCCAGATGAACGGCTCGGATCCGGCACCGACCGGCTCGACGCCCATCGACGAACCATGTCCGAAGCCGCGCAGGGCCATCGTACCGAGGATGTTTCCCGACAGGTCGGTCTTGGTGAGCCAGATGTCTCCGAATGTGCCTGGAACCATCTGCTCCTTGGGCTTCTTCTGCGCGAAGTAGATCCGTTGGTTCACGTTGTCGAAGGCGAAGGACTGCATCGCCCAGTACGGCTGGTGGAGCTCCTTCTGCAGGAAGTAGTAGCCACCGTTGCCGCTCAGGTCGAACTCCGGGGAGTCGGGCAGCGACGCCAATGCGGGGGTTGCGGTGAGTGCGGGAATCGCGGCCCCGGCGGTGACGGCGGCGGCTCCTCCGAGGAGCTGCCGGCGGCTGAGCTCGAAGCGGCGTGGTTTCGACGATGTCATGGCCGCATCGTGCGTGACCGACTTGGAAATAATGTGGAGGTCGCTTCGGTGCTGGGGCGGAGGTGGCATGGAGTTTCGGATCCTGGGGTCGCTCGAAGTCCGCACGGAAGGCCAGTCGCTGCAGGTCGGCACGCCAATGATGCGGGCCGTTCTCGCGCTGCTGCTGGTGCGGGCCGGATCGCTTGTCACCGTGGACCAGTTCGTGGACGAACTGTGGACGGAAAGTCGCCCGGACGACGCGCGGCTGCTGGCGCAGGGATACATCTCCCGGCTTCGCAAAAGCCTGGACGCACGCGCCGGTACGGAAGATCCGTCCGCCCGGTTGGTGAGTCACCGGCCGGGTTACGTCCTGCGGGTCGAGGCCGAGGAACTGGACCAGCGTCGGTTCGAGCAACTGATCGCCAAGGCCCGGCGCGCAAGGCAAGCGGGTTGGCTCGGACGCTGCGTCGAGTGGTACCGGCAGGCACAGGCCGAGTGGCGGGGTGAGCCGTTCGCCGACGTTCCCGGCACTCCCGCGCTGGACCGGGAGACCGCGCGGCTGCAGGAGCTCCGGTTGCTCGTTCTGGAAGAGCTGTTCGACACCGAGCTCGCCCTCGGCAACGACACCAAGCTCCTGCCAGAGCTACGGGAGCACGCCGCGCGGCATCCGCTACGAGGCCACGCGACCGGTCAGCTCATGGTTGCGCTGCATCGATCCGCCCGTACCGCGGAGGCTCTGGAGACCTATCACCAGTCCGCGCGGCGGCTGGCCGACGAGCTCGGGCTCGACCCACCGGCCGAGCTCCGGCGGTTGTACACCTCGATCGTCCGGGACGAGCCGGGGATGCTGTCCGTGCTACGCCAGAAGGACAGGGAGCCGGACGCGCGGCCCGGCACCGGCGCGCGACGTCCGGGCAGGGCTGCGGACGACCAGCCGGCCAGGGAGGTGACCGCGGTGGTGCCGACGCTCTCGGCGCGCACGCATCATCCGCTGTGTGAGATCTACCGGACGTACCTGACCGCCACGCCTGATCCGTTCGTGCATCCGCCGTACGAGAAGAAGCGCCGGATCTGGCTGGCCGACGGCTCGTACAACCTGTGGCAGTTCATGGACGACGTGCGCGACCTACTCGTGGCGTCACGCCGTTGTGGCGAAGGCTTCTACGAGTGGCGGAACACGCTGGTGCCGGACACCGGCGGCCGCTACCTCCACGTCACCACGCTGATCCCGGAGTTCGCCGAACAGCCGACCGTTGTCTGGAAGGCCTGGTGGCGGTTGTCGAGCTCCGGCCTGCACACCTGGGGTGCCGAGATCGACCCCGAGGTATAGATCGTCTAGACAGCCGGGAGCTTCTGCGCCCAGGCCCAGGTCTTGTCCTCCCGGCAGTTGCCGTAGTCCGGGTTGGGCTTGACCAGCAGCTCGTACACCTTGCGGATCTGCGGTGTCTCACGCTGCTCGGGCGGGAGCTGGCGCACCCACGTCATGTTCTTCAGCGTCGGCGAGGTGTCGAGCGTCCAGTCGAGGTCGTCGAACAGCACCCAGCCGCCGGGGACGAGCAGCTTGTCGGCGAGCAGGAACGCGAAGCCGTCGACGTCCCAGGTGTGAGCGCCGTCGATGAAGACGAAGTCGAACTGTGGCCTGGGATCCTGGTCGAGCAGGTGCAGCAGCTCCCAGGTGTACGACGTGTCTGCGAAGACCGGCGTGGCCCGGTGGGCGAGGCCACAGCGCGTGAGCAGCTCGTCGATCGGAGGCTTGCGGTCGCGGGCGTTGAGGCGGTCGATGGTGAGGATGTGGCCGTCGTCGCCGAGCTCGTCGAGGGCGGCCGAGAGGTAGCAGGTGGAGACCCCGCTCGCGAAGCCCAGCTCGAGGATCCGTCCCGGACGTTGGCTCAGCACGAAGTCGTACAGCGTCTTGCCCTGGTCGCGCGTCATGTGCGGAACGCCTGCGACCAGCTCGGCCACCTTCTCGAATAGCATCCGACGACACTACAGAACGCGACCGGACGTGTGGGTCACAGCCGACCCACAGCCAGGTGAACCGCAGGTGTCCAGTCGAAACTTCTTACAGGGTTCTGACGTACGGCGTTTCGCCCGGACCAACTCAATAGCCTCACAATCATGCAGCTCACGACGGCACCCGCGGCTGACGGGCGAGCCACGCGGCCTGCCGGCCATCGGGCGGACCTGATCGCCGTGCTCGCCGGCGTGGCCCTCGTCGCGGTCGCGCTGGTCGTCGGCGCTGTCCTCGAGCACGCGGGCCGGCCGATCCTCGCGCCGACGCCGCCGCTGTCGATCTGGTGGCGGCCGCACGTCGGCCTGACCACGCCGATCGTGGCGGCGCTGGCCGTCGGCGCCGTCGCGTACGGGCCGACGCTCGCGCTGCGTCTCCCGTGGCGGACCCTGCTGGCCACGGCGTGGCTCGCCTCGCTGACCTGGATCGGGTCGCTCGCGCTGGTCGACGGCTGGGACCGCTTCGCCTGGAGGCTTACCTCGCCGGCGGAGTACCTCTCGGAGGTGCCGACGGCGCCCGCCTGGTCCGACCTGCTCCCCGGATTCGCCGACCGGATCGTCGGCGGCCAGCCGGACACCTGGCACACCCACGTCGCGGGGCATCCGCCGGGCGCGTTCGCGTTCTTCGTCCTGCTCGACCGGATCGGGCTGACCGGCGGCGCGTGGGCGGCGGCCGGGTGCGTGCTGATCGGCTCGACGGCGATCGCGGCCGTGCTGGTGGCGCTGCGCGCGGTCGACGGAGGCGAGGAAACTGCCCGGCGAGCGGCGCCGTTCCTCGTGCTGGCGCCGCCCGCCATCTGGATGGGTGTCTCAGCCGACGCTGTGTTCCTCGCGGTGAGCGCCTGGGGGATCGCGCTGCTGGCGCTCGCCTGCGAACGTACGGCCTGGCGGAGCGACCTCGTGGCGGCCGCGGCCGGGCTGCTGTTCGGCGCGAGCCTGTTCCTGTCGTACGGCCTGGTGCTGATCGGTCTCGTCGCGCTCGCGGTGCTCGTCGCGCGGCGCCGTGTGCGGCCCGGCATCGTCGCGGCCGCGGTGGCGGCCGGCGTGGTCGGACTGGTGGCACTCGGCGGGTTCTGGTGGCTGGAGGGCTACCAGTTGCTGTCGATCCGCTATCACCAGGGCGCTGGAGGCGAGCGGCCTTATTCGTACTGGGTGTGGGCCAACCTGGCGGCGCTGCTCGTCTGCATCGGGCCGGTCGTCCTCGCAGGCCTGCGGCGGACCCGGCCACGCGGCGGCGGGCTGCTGGTGCTCGGTGCCGTCGCCGCGATCGTGCTGGCTACGTTGTCCGGCTTCAGCAAGGCGGAGGTCGAGCGGATCTGGCTGCCGTTCGCGTTCTGGCTGCTGGTCGCCTGCGCCTGGCTGCCGCGGGAGTCGTATCGCACCTGGCTGGCAGCGCAGGCCGGGACGGCACTGCTGATCCAGCATGTGCTGCTCACAAACTGGTGACCCGGTTCGGGAAAACTGCGACCTCTTCTCCTTGCGTCCGGGTGATCCGGTGAAACCTCGACTTGCGTCGTGGCATGATCGCCTGATTCTGTGGACCACTTCGGTTCCAAGAAGGAGGTTTTGTGGGTCAGGTCAACGGCAGTGGACGCACGTCTGGTCTGCGGCGTGCAGTGGTGAACCGCGTGGACTCGTTCGTGATCGGGCGGATGCGGACTCTTGCGGCGCGAGCAGCGCAGGGCAAGGGGGGCGCAAAAGGGGAACGGGCGCTCGATGCTCTGTCGTCCTACCGGTCCGCCTCCGTACCTTCGGCGGAGTACGTCGAACAGATCGCCCTTGCGTACGAAGGACTCTGGGATCCCACGCGCGGAACGATCCTGCCGTCGAAACGACTCCGCCAAGCCACGATCGACCAGTTTCACCGGATCTACTACCATTCGCCGAAGCAGACCTGGCAGAACACGTTCTACCGGGGTGTGACGATCTGGAAGTGCCCGCTGGACGTGTGGCTCTACCAGGAGATCATCGAAGAGGTACGCCCCGATCTGATCATCGAGACGGGCACGGCGTTCGGCGGTAGCGCGTATTACATGGGCGACCTGCTGGACAGCTACGGCAAGGGGCACATCGTCTCGATCGACATCCAGGACCGCACCGACGGCCTCAAGCATCCTCGGGTTACGTTCATGATCGGCTCGTCGACGGATCCCGAGATCAGGAAACAGGTCATGGACATGCTGCCGGAGGGCGGCAAGACGTTGGTGATCCTCGACTCGGACCACTCGCGCAAGCACGTCCTGGACGAGATGCGGCTCTGGCACGACGTCGTAACTGACGGCTCCTACATGATCGTCGAAGACTCCGACATCCACGGACATCCGGTACGCACCCAGGCGGGTCCGGGCCCGTGGGAGGCGATCGACGACTTCATGAAGGAGAACCACGACTTCGAAATCGACGAGTCGAAGCACAAGTTCATGATGACCCAGAACCCGCGCGGCTACCTCAAGCGTAAGCGCACGTAGACCCGGATCTGCCGCTCACCCGCTCGTACGGGTCGTCCTGTTCTCTCCCTGTCGTCCGTGCCCGGCCCGCCCACGTTGCGGCCGGCGCCGCGACTTGGTTACGGTCGTGCTTTTACACTGGTAAACAGTGCGACACGGCGAGGCGAACCCAAGGGAGAGTTCCGGTGAACCGCCACCAGTTTCTCGGTCGGCTGCACAAAATGTCGGCTCCACGTACCTACTTCGAGATCGGCATCAACGACGGCCGCAGCCTCACCCTTTCCCGGGTGCCGAGTGTGGCGGTCGACCCGGCGTTCAAGGTCAACACCGAGCTGCGTTGCGACCTCCATATGGTCAAGGCCACCAGCGACGACTTCTTCAAGCGGGACAAGCCGTTCGAGCATCTCGGCGACGACCCCCGGGTCGATCTGGCGTTCATCGACGGCATGCACCTGTTCGAGTTCGTGCTGCGCGACTTCATCAACGCCGAGAAGTACGCCGACTGGTCGACCGTGATCGTGTTCGACGACCAGCTGCCGCGCAACGTCGACGAGGCGGCCCGCAAGCGGCACACGACCGCCTGGACCGGCGACGTCTACAAGATGATTCCGGTGCTGCAGCGCTACCGCCCCGACCTCCGGGTCGCTGTGTTCGACACGACGCCGACCGGCGTGATGGCGGTGTTCGGCGCAGACCCGGGCAACACCGTGCTTTCCGACAAGTACGACGAGATCATGGACACCTACCTGCTGAAGGACCCGCAGCAGGTGCCGGAGGAGCTGCTGACGCGCAGCTGCGCGATGGACCCGGCGGTGTTCTTCGAGGCTCCGTTCTGGGCGTCGCTGGCGGCGAGCCGCAAGGACGAGAGCTCGTCGTACGGCCGGGAGGAGTTCCTGGCCGACGTCGACAAGGCGCTGGCCGACCTGCCCAAGCCGGAGCTCGCCGAATGGCTGCCCGACCCGTCCGCCGGTCGCGACGCGGAGTTCGACCCGTCGATCACGGCGGGGGAGGCGGCCGATGTCGGCAGGGTCGTCCAGAACCGCAAGGCGGCTTCCGCGCCGGCGCCGGCGAAGTCGATGGCCACCAACCGGCCACCCAACGACATCTTCCGCAAGCTCGCCAGGCGGGCACCGTTCCTGCGCCGGCTGCCCGGCGCCCGGGCGCTGGTGCGTGCGCTGCGGTGACGCGCCGGCGCGTTCCGTATGGTGAACGTCAGGGAGCGTCCACGTTGCCCTATGGCAGCCACTTGGTTACAGTCGCCCGATCACGACCGGACCGCACGAGGAGTAATGCGTGAACCGCTACGAGTTCCTGGGCCGTATGCACGAGGTCTTCCAGCCACGTACGTACTTCGAGATCGGCGTCAACGACGGCCGCAGCCTGACCCTGTCGCGCGTGCCCACGGTGGCGGTCGACCCCGCGCACAAGATCACCACTGAGCTCGCCTGCGACCTGCGCCTGGTGAAGGCGACCAGCGACGACTTCTTCAAGCGGGACCAGCCGATGGCTCACCTCGGCGACGAGCCCAGAATCGATCTGGCGTTCATCGACGGCATGCACCTGTTCGAGTTCGTGCTGCGCGACTTCATCAACGCCGAGAAGTACGCCGACTGGACCAGCGTCGTCGTGTTCGACGACCAGCTGCCGCGCAACATCGACGAGGCGGCCCGCGACCGGCACACGACCGCCTGGACCGGCGACGTCTACAAGATCATCCCGGTGCTGCAGCGCTACCGCCCCGACCTCCGGGTCGCGGTGATGGACACGACGCCGACCGGCGTGACCGTGATCTTCGGGATGGATCCGTCGAACACGGTCCTGTCGGACAAATACGACGAGATCATGGAGACCTACCTGCTGAAGGACCCGCAGCAGGTGCCGGACGAGCTGCTCACCCGCTCCGCGGCCATGACACCCGACCAGTTGTTCGGTTCCTCGTTCTGGAAGTCGCTGCTCGCCGCGCGCGAGGACGGCAGCGACTACGGGCGCGAGCAGCTGATCGCTGAGATCGACCAGGCGTTCGCCGACCTGCCCACGCCGAACCTCGGCGAATGGGCGCCCGACCCGTCCGTCGGCCGCGACGACGAAGCGCCGTCGTCCGACACCCTCGGCGAGCAGATGGCGGCCAAGGCGCGCAAGGCCGAGCGGGCCGCGAAGACCTCGGCGAGCAAGGATGCTGGGAGCAAGAAGCCGGCGGCGAGCGCGTCCGGTGGTGCCGCGGGCAACGGCTCGAACGGTGCGGGCAAGGCCGCGCGGTCGGACGACTTCTTCAGCCGGATGGCACGTAAGGCGCCGTTCCTGGCGAAGATCCCGGGTGCGAAGGCCGTGGTGTCCAAGCTGCGCTGAGCAGCTCTTTACCGCTGACCAAGCCGAAGCGTCCCGGTGCCTGGCAAGGCACCGGGACGCTTCGGGTCCTGCCTGAACAGCGCGCGATCAGCGGCGCGTACCGGCGATCGACAAGCCGTAGCCGTCGCCGGCTTCGGGGGATCCGGTCACCTGCTTCCAGAGGCTCGAGCTCGCCAGCTGGATGCCGTTGCTGCCGGTGTCGGCGATGACGACCGCGCCCGCGCCGGAGTCCTCACCCGGCGAGCCGATCGCCCACAGCGCCGCCTCGTTCCAGGTGTCCGGACCGATGTAGCGCCGGAAGCTCGCCAGCGTCGCGCCGAAGCGGTCGCCGGCCTCGACGGTGCCGGCGGTCTGGTCGGCCGACAGTCCGCCGTTGCCGCGCAGCGGCCGGGACGCCGGGTCGAATCCCGGGTGGTACAGGACGGTGTTGACCATCCCCGCATCGACGGCGGTGCCGATGTCCTCGCCCGGCACGCCGACCTGGACGGTGTTGTACTGCCAGTCCTCGTCCTCCCAGAACGGCCGCCAGATCGCCAGAGCCGCACCGAACTGGTCGCCGCGCTCGGCGGCGCCGAGGACGTCCTGGCTGTTCTGGGTGAGCTCGAGCCCGGTCGGAACGAGCGCGCCGAAGTCGTCGACGGTGGTGTACCAGGCGTTGATCATCCCGGCGTCGACGACCGTTCCGACGTCCTCGCCCGGCACGCCGATGATCAGCCCGGTCTCGTACGCGAGCGCGGAACCGAAGTGGTCGTTCGCCTCGGCGGTGCCAGGCATGTTCGGCGTGTCCTGCGTCAGCCAGGTCCAGGCGGGGTCGTCGATCGTGCGGTACTCCACGACCGCTCCGGCGCCGGCCACGGAGCCCACGCTCTCGGCGGGTGCGCCCGCGGCGAAGCCCTGCTCGCCGATCGCGACCAGCGAGGTGCCCCAACGGTCACCGGCCTCGGCGGTGTCGGGCACGCCGTCCGAGCCCTGGGTGTAGAGCTTGCCGGCGATCGTGGGCGTCGCGACCGAGCCGTCGACGTCCAGCTGAACGACAGCGCCCGCTGCCGTCGCGGCGCCGACGTTCCAGCCGGGCACGCCGGCGTAGGTCCGCGTCACCGGACTTTGGTACTCGACCGGCCCCGCGTACGCGAGCGTCGACCCGAACCGCGCGCCGGCCTGGGGCGCGCCCGGCACACCGTCGCTGCCCTGGACCAACGTCCGGGAGTAGTGCAGCCCGCTGGTCGAGCCGAGGTAGACGAAGATCGCCCCAGCGTCGTTCTTGCCCGACACGTCACGGCCTGGCGCGCCGACCAGCAGGTCGGCGCAGTGGTCCTGGTTGAAGTCGCCCGCGACGGACGCGGCGCCGAACCGGTCGCCCGCGTGGTAGTCGCTCGGATAGAGGATCTTGTGGGTGCCGCCGGCGTAGCGCACCTCGACAGCACCCGCGTTCGCCTGCGTGCCGAGATCCTCGTCGGGTATGCCGACCGCGATGTCGGGGCTCTTCTCCTGCCCACCGTCGAAGTCCGGCTTGCTCTCGGCGTTCGTGGAACAGGAAGCGGCGTACGCCGCTGTCGGCGCGACCGACGCCGACACAGCCATTCCAACGGTGGCGAGAAGCACCGCGGACAGCAGGACGGTGGTGCGGTTTGGCATCAAGACTCCTTGGCATCGGTTCACAGTCGCATCTACTGACTCGTTAACCGCTGACCAGGTTGCCCGGGAGCCAGATCCCGTTCACTTCTCGTTCAGCGGGAGGGATCCGCCGACGCCCTGCAGCGCGATGCCGTCCGGCTGGAGCCGCATCCCGACCCCCCACGCCGAGGCCTTGTCCGGTGGATCGTCCATGGTGACCCGGATCGTGTACGTGCGACGGACGCCGGCAGCCAGGGGGCCCGCTTCGATCTCGGTGAAGTCCCCGTGCGGCAGCAGCGGCAGCGGCTTCCACGCCCGGTCAGGCTCCAGACGGTGGTCGATCCGGCCGGCGGGTGTCCTCGGCCAGATCGTGAAGGCGATCCTGTGCGCGGGATCGCCACGTTCGTACGGTTCGCGATGGTGAGCCGGAAGTCGACCGTCTCTCCGACTCGCTTCGGCCAGGTCGCCGGAGCGAGCACCGTCATGGCCGGCCGGATCAGCCGGACCGGCTTTCCGGCACTGGCGAGCGAGGACGGGCCGATTGTCTCGCCCGCCTCGCGGAGGTGCGCGGCAATCCCGAACGCCGGCCGGTCGGCGCTGTCGAACGCGCCGATGCGATACCGGAACAGGAACATCCGGTGCTCGCCCGGCGGCAGCTCGAAGTCGTCAGTGGACGGAACCGGTCCGCTCATCTGATCCGCTCTTCCGGCTCCTCGGGGTCGTCCCATCCCATCGGCACGCGCTGCCAGGCCCGCTCCGGGCGACCGGCCCGGCGGTACTCCAGGTGCGTCAGCGCCTGCCGCTCGTAACCGCGGCTGAGCAGGGTGAAGAAGAGAACAGCGTCGTCGAACGAGCCATCGGTGTCGTTCCGCATCGTCACGGTGAACCGGCCGGTCCCGTTCGTCCAGACGATGTCGGTGGCGCCGGCGATCCCCGGATGGTTGTCGGCGATGACGCGAACGAGCTCGACGTCCCCGGCCGGTGGCTCGGCTGGGCATCCTTGCTCTTGAGACGTCTCGCAACAGGAGAGCCGCTGAGCCGCCGTTTGGTTGCCCGCGTCCCGCTGTCCGGACAGGTCAGAGGTGCCCTTGGACGGACTGCACCGGCCTCGGGTTGTCCGCGCCGTGCATCACGGCGTACCAGTTCAGGCCTTCGTCGACCTGCTTCCCCGCGGTGATCCGGATCCGGCACTCGGCGTGGTAGCCGTCAGGGACGGCGGCGCCGGGCAGCGGGAACGTGCCGCGGGTGTCGCCCACCGCCGTCGGCAACCGGGTCCAGCCCGTGTCCGGCTCGCAGCGGTAGTCGATCCTGCTGAGGTACGGCGACGGCAGGATCGTGAACTCGATCCGCTGCGCGGGATAGTCGACCTTCGCGTCGTTGTCGACGGTGACGCGGAACTCCGCCGTGTCGCCGGTCTGCTTCGGCCGATGCGCGGGCTGCACGACCTTCATCACCGGCAGGATCGGCTTGATCGGCCGGCCGTCGCTGGCAAGCGGGGCCACCCCCGGAGCCTCACCGGAGAGCAGGAGCCGCGCGGACACACCGAACATGTCCTTGTCCTGGGCGGCGACCTCGCGCACCTCGAGCCGGAACCTGAACCGTTTGTGCTCGCCGGGAGGCAACGGAAAGTCCTCGGTGGCGGGGACCTTGGGGTCCAGCGGATGCCAGGCATCCGACCGGTACTCCTCGAACCTGGCCGTGTCGTGGATAAGTGGTCCACCGTAGGTCGACGTCGAGAGGTCGAGGCGGGCGTCCCGGGGCAGCTTCTTCTCCGTCCAGACCTCGGCCTGGAACTCACGCCAACCGCCGGACGGCGTGATCGACGGCGGCGCGGTCACCTTGATCCGGACGCCGGTGTAGGAGCGGACGTGGTACGACGACGACCACTCGTACGCGTGGTCGCCGGCCGCGGCGAGCTGGGCACCGATCCCGATCGTCCGGACGTCCGGCCGCTTCGGCACCGTGATCCGGAAGTCGTAGGTCCTGGTCTGCCCCGGAGCGAAGTCGACGGGTACGGCCGAGCTCTCGAGCGTCTCGGGCTCTTCCGGATCCGACCAGTGCATCGCGACCGGCTTCCAGGCCGACCCGGCGCGGTAGGCCAGCTTGGTGTTGTCCGGCTGGTAGCCGAGGTCGCCTCCCAGGTCGAGGCTCAGATCGGTGTCCTGCCAGGAAGCGCACGTGCCGTTGTGCAGGGTCAGCTGGAACCGGCCGGTGGTCTTGGTCCACCGGATCTCGCTGGCACCGGTGATCCGGGGGTAGTCCTTGGCCTCGGAGTGGGTGTCCTCGAGGCCTTCGGTCGGCAGCATCTGCGGTGTCGTCGGCCCGGCGCAGGTCGCTGACGTCGAGGGCGTGGGCCGGGTGGACGTCTCGGTTCCACAGGACGCCAGTCCTGCCAACGTCACGACGGTCGCCAGCAGCGGCACCCAGCAGGCTCTGACCCGGGCCCCGGACATCGGCTAGCTCTGCTCGCCGGTGAGCTGCTTGCGGAACGCCAGGCACGCTTCGTACGTCGGCAGCAGGCCCGCGCGCTCGGCCTCGGCCAGCGACGGTGCGGCGGCGTCCTTGTCGGACAGCAGCGGCTCGACCTCGCCACCCCAGTCGATGCCGAGCTCCGGGTCGAGCGGGTGCACGCCGTGCTCCCGTGTCGGTGCGTAGCCCTCGGAGCAGAGGTAGACGAACGTCGCGTCGTCGCTCAGCGCCAGGAAGCCGTGGCCGAGGCCCTCTGCGAGGTAGACCGCGCGCCGGCTGTCCTCGTCGAGCCGGACGGATTCCCAGCGTCCGAACGTCGGCGAGCCCACCCGGATGTCGACGATGACGTCGAGCACGGCACCGCGTACGCACGTGACGTACTTGGCCTGGCTCGGTGGTACGTCGGCGAAGTGGATGCCGCGCAGCACGCCGCGCTTGGAGATCGAGCAGTTGGCCTGCTTCAGACCGAACGGATGCCCGACCGCCTGCTGGAACTCCGAGTCGCTGAACCAGGCCTGGAAACTGCCCCGCGGATCCGGGTGGACAGGTGGCTCAACGACCCAGGCGCCTTCGATGTCGAGCGGTTTCACGAGGACAGGTCCTTCCTTTGCTCGGTCTGCGAATGACCACGTTAACCACGGCTTTGGCTGGTTAACGTGGTCATTCGCGCTTCGCCACGCAGCCGGTGGTTCGCCACGCCAGTGGGTGGTTGGCCACGTGCCGGCGCGTGGTTAACCCGCCAATTGCGTGGTTAACGTGGTCATTCGGGTGAGAGTCAGCTTAGCGGCGGGCCAGGATGCGACGGGCCAGGCGGCGCAGGCGGGCGACCAGCGGCGGCTTGGACACCGCCGCTTCCGACGTGCCGAGCGCCGAGCGCGGTGCCCGGCCGGCGGTGCCGCGCTGCAGCACGGGCGTCCCCTTCGCCGGCACCGACAGCTTCAGCGGCAGCTTGACGTAGGGTCCGTGCTCGGTGAGACGCACCTCGAGCTCCCAGCTGCCGGGCGTCAGCTCACCGGACGCGAACCGCCCGGTCACCTCGGCGGTCAGGTCGCCGGTCTCCGTCACCGTCGCGGCGGTCTCGGCCTGCTGGCCCGAGACGCTACGGCTGGCCCGCAGAGTGGCCGCGGTGTCGGCGGTGGTCGCGCGCGCCAGCGTCAGCGGAACCGTGACCTCGACGCCGTCCTCGTTCGCGGAGGCGGTCGCCGCGTCGGCTCCCGGCAGTAGAGCGGTGTCGAGCCGGCGGATCCGCTGGCCGATGTCGAGCGAGAGGTTGTTGTGCTTGTCGGTCCAGTACGGCGTGACCAGCCGCGGCGGCGAGCCCACCAGCGCCGGCACCAGCTGGTCCGGCACGCCTTCGGCACGCAGCGAGCCGATCCTGGTGTCCTTGGTCCAGCCG